>CAZBSD010000030.1:3774-26450 GCA_964494735.1 uncultured Syntrophomonas sp. | reverse complement strand
ACCAATAGACGTTGGTCAAAGGTAAGCAAACGTATTTCGGGCAGGCTGTCCCGCAATGTACAGGTCATGGCCAGATGCCAAAGATCAGCGCCCCGCAAAGGCCATTTACCTCCCAGCCGTTTGATCTGCTTCCGGTCCGGGCTCATATTGATGAAATGCCAGGGACCTTGTTCAAAGGCTTCCAAGGCAGCCGCGACAAGTATTTCCGGTAGGGCTTCCTCTCTGTCGATGCGGTTGACAACCGCATGGGTTTCCGCAATGGCCAGCGAGGACATCAGGTGGATGCCTTCCCGCCGCGACCAACCCCAGGCTGCCTGGCTACGGTCATCTTTAAAAAGCGCGGAAATAATGGCCGAGGTATCCCAATAGATTACCGGCTTGCCTGTCATTTATCCCGTTCCTCCTGCAGGAATTTCTGGCCCAATCCTGCCTCCAGGGGCAGAGGCGGCGGAAGCAAGCGGGCATTCTTGAGAGGAGGCTCCAGCGATTCGATCCTCACCAGGTTTTCAATCCTTTGTTCCAGAGCGAGTGCCTCCGGTTCGACCGGGATCAGCCTGGCTACATGAATCCCCCGGTCGCTGATCGTAATCTCCGCCCCCTTTTGCACCTCTTTCAGGAGACGGCTCAGATTCATTTTTGCTTCCCGTATTCCCACGATAATCTTGGCCATCAGTGGACACCTCACATTGTATGTGGTCAATGTAGTTACATTTAAATTGTATGCCCTGTGCCTACATCTGTCCAGCCACTAGGTCGTTATCATAGGTAAATCGCTACCGGATGAAGCCCCTGGAGAACGAAGCCCCGATTTTAACAGAATCAAGGATTTGATGGGGGGTTGGTTGGGAGGATGACCGATACATGAAATCTTAAGGATATTAGAATAAAAAGACCCATAAACAGCATCAAAACCTATGTAAAATATGGGAGGCATTTACAAGGAAAAGTTTATCTGGGCGCAGGATTTATCAATGGCTTGTTTTGGATGAGATGCATAGTATATTATTGGTATATATTTGACAGGAGGCTACCATGATGATTAACAAATTCCGGAGTCCAGGTGTGATGATCGTTAAACCATCATCTATTATCCGTTCAGATTATAAGAGCTTCTCCAAACTTTGTCACGAAACAGACGATCCCATCGTTATCACAAATAACGGGGAAAACGATCTGGTTGTTATGAGCCATGAAGCATTTTGCCGCCGCGATGCATGGATTCGGCTGCAAGCCAAGCTAGCCTCAGCGGACAAACAGATTATAGCAGGCAACCTCGTTGACCATGACGAGGTTTTTGCTCGTCTAAGGGAGCGGGTTCATGACGAAGCATAGAATACTTTATGCGCAAGATGCGGTAGATGACTTGGATAGCATTTTTGATTATATTTCGAAAGATAAGCAAACGGCAGCCGCCAACCTGCTGGAGCAAATTGAGTATTCCATTCTAAAGTTGGCTGACAATCCGCGTTTGGGAACCGTACTTCCAACAAATGATCTATCTTTAGTCGAGCCAGGATATCGCCGTATCGTGGTCAAGCCGTATCTCATTTATTATCGAATAGGTAATGGCGAACTTTTCATCTCTCGTGTCCTTCATAGCAAGCAGGATTGGATGAATCTGTTGTTTGAAAAAGATTTTACAGATAAGTAGAGCTGCCGTTTCACTGACCTGTGCCAAAAAGCGGGTATGGGATACCAACATCTCCGCTGCCTCATCTGATACAAGCACCCGGTATCATTAATTTATACTTTCGAAAAATCTCACAAATTTATCCTGATTAATGCTAATTCTGCGCCGGAGGGTGATGAAGCGAATATTAAGGCGTGATCCGGACTATGATTTCTGGTTTGACACCAATTATTCTACTGATCCTTTGGTTAAAACAGCCCTCACAAATCTCCCTCGAATGGTAGATAGTATCCAACTGGCAGAGGGATGGATCAACGAACTGCCCAAAGGATTCGAACCGCGTAATTGAGTGTGGAAAGTATAGGTGGGTGTGGTTGGCACGATATAAGGAGTAAAACTAAATCCTAAAGAGGGAATTCGACTAGCGGTGGCAAATATATACAAATAGTTACAGAGAGTCAACTGCAAAACTGATTAGATATGTTACCGAAATGCTGAATCGATTGAAGAACGGCAGCAGATGTTAATGGAATTGGCCAAAGAAATTTGGAAGGTAAGACATTATTATCAGTGATAAACACCAGATGGAATCCAATCTGAGGCCCGATATTGAACTGCCGAGAAATTCTCGGTAGCTGGTACTGCTCTTTTTTGGGGGAGAGAAAACATTAATACCTGGTATCATGCTAAATATCACGCCTATAAACTGACTAAACAGACCTCAGACAACAGCCTTGACAAACTGTCCATGTCGTTATTTGATGCTGCCGTAGATTTAAATCCCCATCAGGTGGATGCGGCTTTGTTTGCGTTTCAGTCACCTCTGTCAAAAGGTGTGTTGCTGGCCGACGAAGTAGGATTAGGGAAGACTATCGAGGCTGGATTGGTTTTGTGCCAGTATTGGGCGGAGCGCAAGCGGCGGCTTTTGGTTATTTGCCCAGCTTCTTTGCGTAAACAGTGGAGTCTGGAGCTAGAAGAGAAATTCAACCTGCCTACCTTTATCATGGATGCGAAGAGCTATCGTGAAGCTTTGCGAGACGGGATGGAACAGCCCTTCAGCCAGCGATGCGTGACCATAGTATCCATGAACTATGTCAATACTCGCAAGGAAGAAGTAAAGGCCATTCCCTGGGACCTTGTGGTGATCGATGAAGCCCATAAACTGAGGAATGCTTACCGGAGTAGCAACCGTATCGGCCAGGGTATCCGCTGGGCCCTGACGGATCGCAAGAAACTATTGCTTACAGCCACACCGCTGCAAAATTCTTTGCTGGAGCTCTATGGCCTATCCACCATCATAGATGAATTCATCTTTGGTGATTTGGCATCCTACCGAAGCCAGTACTGCGGTCAGGATGGGGATCTCCCCGATTTACGGGAAAGGTTGACTGGTTTTTGCAAACGAACCCTGCGTCAGGAAGTGCTGGAATACATCCGCTACACCGAACGCAGGGCGATCACCACACCATTTCAGCCCAGTGATGCAGAACAGGCTTTATATGAAGCCATATCAGAATTCTTGCGTAGGGATGATACATACTCCATACCAGCCCAACAGAAGACACTCACAACCCTTATCCTAAGAAAGCTGCTGGCCTCTTCGTCTAGTGCGGTAGTGGCAACCCTAACTACCATGAAGCGGCGTCTGGAAAACATGCTTGCTGATGCTGATGAGGAAATAAGACTTGAAGATGAACTAATCCTGGAAGCAGAGCTATCGGACGAAGAAGCTGAAGAAATGGTTGAACTGGACATGGATGCCGACTCCAATATTGTTGATAAAGATTCAGGTGATTCCCCGAAGCCGGCATCAGATTTTGAAAAGATTCAAAAAGAAATCGAGGAACTTGAGCAATACATACGATGGGGAGAAGGCATACAAACAGACACCAAGAGCCATGCCTTGTTAACAGCACTGGACCTTGGATTTCAAAATATGGCGGCAATGGGAGCCAACCGCAAAGCGTTAATTTTCACTGAGTCCAGACGTACTCAAGATTATCTTAAGACATTTCTGGAAGCCAACGGCTTTGCGGGGCAGGTGGTCCTGTATAACGGTAGCAATAGTGATAAGGAATCAAACCGCATATTTGAAGAATGGATCAAGATAAATGAAAAGACTGGGCGTTTGAGTGGTTCGCGGCAAGCCGATAAACGATTGGCGCTGATAGAACACTTTCAAGATACCGCCTCCATCATGATAGCTACGGAGGCAGCTGCAGAAGGTGTCAATCTACAATTCTGTTCACTGGTAGTAAACTATGACTTGCCCTGGAATCCGCAGCGCATCGAGCAGCGGATTGGGCGTTGTCACCGTTATGGGCAGCAGCATGATGTAGTAGTGATCAACTTCCTGAACGAACGTAATGCCGCCGATCGAAGGGTGTTTGAGATACTTCGAGACAAATTCAACCTGTTTAGCGGTGTGTTTGGAGCGTCAGATGAAGTCTTGGGGTCCATCGAATCCGGGGTGGATTTTGAACGGCGTATACTGGCTATCTATCAGCAGTGCCGAAGTCAAACTGAAATAGAGCAGGCGTTCATAATTCTACAGGATGAAATGGAGATCACCATCACATCTCGCTTGGCAGAGACCCGGCGATCGCTGCTGGAGAACTTCGACCAGGATGTGCATGATCGACTCAAGGTTAGCCTGGGCGAAGCCCGAGATCAATTAAACCAGTGGGGTAGATTATTCTGGGGGGTTACCCGGCTGGTTTTAGAAAATCAGGCTGAATTTGACGATCAGAATATGAGTTTTGAATTGGCTGAACCACCAGTCTCAGAAATTGCAGCGGGTCACTACCAGATGATCACCAAGGACAGACCCATGGAAAACGGACCATTTATCTACCGTCTTTCCCATCCCTTGGGTGATTACGTGTTGGACAAGGCCAAGTCTGAGCCAACACTTCCGGCACATTTGAGATTTGATATCAGCCATCATCCGGTAAAAATAAGTGTTTTGGAAGACCTGCAGGGGCAAAGGGGTTATCTTGTTTTGAACCAGCTAACCATAGATTCCTTTGAACGGGATGAACATCTTTTGTTTAGTGCCTTCACCGAAAAGGGAGAATATCTGGACCCCGAAATCTGTGATAAATTGTTCCAATGCCGGGCCAGTATAGAAGATAGCCAAATATCATCAGACGCGATGAAAAAATTGAATGCGGAAGCCCAACGCCATACCGAAGCAACCATTAACGGGGCCCTGGAGCTGAGCACCAGGTTTTTTGGGGAAGAGCGCGATCGGTTGGGCAAATGGGCTGAAGACCTGGTAGTAGCAGCCGAAAAAGAGCTGCGGGATACCAAAACCAGAATCAAGCAATGGCAGCGCCAGGCCCGATCTGCCACCACATTGGGCGAACAACATGAGATAGAAAGCAAACTGCTGGAATTGCAGCGCCTGCAGCGGCGCCAGCGCCAGCACATATTTGATGTTGAGGATGAAATCATAGCTAAACGGGACGGTCTCATCCGTGATTTGGAAGCCAGAATGCAACAAACAGTCAACGAGCAGACGCTGTTTCAAATATCCTGGGAAGTATCATAAGGAGGAGCGGCCATGTCAGATAAACTCCAACAATTTCGAGCCATTTTAGAGGATATGTTTCAACTGAATCAAGCCGATCTGGATTTCGGCATCTATCGGATCATGAACCAAAAACGCCAGGAGATAATCAGATTTCTAGATGTTGATCTCCTGCCCCAGGTTGAGGCCGCCTTTGTCCAGGTGGGAGGTGAAAACAAAGCCCTGCTGGAAAAGGAACTTGCCGATGTAACTAAATCTTTAGTAGATGCTGGTGCCACTCCAGAGGTTATTAATGATCTTCCTAAAGTACGGGATTTACGGAGCCGTCTGACAACTAGCGAACACGGATCGCAAGCTCTAGCCGATGATGTGTTCTCCCATCTCACCAACTTCTTCCACCGTTATTACAAGGAGGGGGATTTTATCAGTTTGCCCCGCTATAAAGATGGGGTGTACGCAATTCCCTATAACGGCGAAGAAGTCAAGCTCCACTGGGCCAATGCCGACCAGTACTACATAAAAACCACCGAATATTTCCGGGATTATGTTTTCAGATTGGAAAACGGCAGAGTTGTGCATTTCAAGCTCGTGGAGGCATCTACCGAGCAGGATAACAACAAGGCCGAAAAGGACAAGGAGCGCCGTTTTATGCTTGCCCCTGAGAATACCGTTGGTATGGAAAACGATGAATTGGTGATTCGTTTCGCCTATCAGGTGATGAAAGAGAAGCAAAACAAGCTCAATCAGACAGCCATTAAAATATTGCAGGAAATCCTAGGGAGTGCTGAATTTGCTGGCTTCGCCGGAGTGCGGCAGCTGATGCCCACCGAAAAAGACCCCAAACGCACTCTATTGGAAAAACACTTGAATGATTATACCTCCAAGAACAGTTTCGATTATTTTATCCATAAAGACCTGGGGGGCTTTCTGCGCCGGGAACTGGATTTCTATATTAAGAATGAGGTAATGTTCCTGGACGATCTGGACACTGAGAATGAAGTCAACGCCCACCATTACCTTAATAAAATCAAAGTAATCAAACGCATTGGTAACAAGATAATCGCGTTTCTGGCCCAATTGGAGGATTTCCAGAAGAAGTTGTGGCTGAAGAAGAAATTCGTGGTGGAGACCAATTACTGCCTCACCCTGGATCGGGTACCAGAACAATTCTACCCGGAAATTATCGCGAACCAGGCCCAAATAGACGAATGGAAGCGACTGTTTGCGATTGATGAGGTTGAGAACTATGCAGAACCAATCAAGGAGGAGTTCTTAAGAGCAAATCCTTATCTGGTGCTGGATACTGCCTTCTACAACCCTGAATTCAAGGAACGATTAGTGGCTTCCATGGAAGATATTGATGGAAACATGGGAGGATTACTTGTTAATGCAGACAATTTCCACGCCGTAAAATTAATTAGCGATCGATTTAATAATGAGATAGGAGTAATATATCTTGATCCCCCATATAACACAAATGAAGAAGCATTTAAATATAAGAATTCTTATAAACATTCGTCATGGGCTGCTATGATGTACGATCGGATTAACCTCGGGAAGTATCTGTTGACGGATGGTGGTGTATCTTGTATTGCCATTGATGACACAGAGACAGCAATACTAAGAGGTATTCTGGACGACCTTTATGGGGTAGATAATAGGGTAGCCTCGTTGGCAATTCAAGTGAACCCTGCGGGGCAAAATTTAAAACCCAATGCACCGGCACTAAGCCATGATTATTGTCACATTTATGTGAAGAATATTAATCAGATGCGATTGCTATTAAGACCTTTGACGGAACAAGAAAAAGAACAATATTCGGAAAATGATGGAGATGGATTCTATTTATGGGATAACTTAAGACGTAGAGGGGGGAATTCTCGCCCAATTGATCGACCAAACCAATGGTATCCGCTGTATGTTAAATTAGAAAATAACACCATTAGCCTGAAACCTTTTGCTGAGTCATTAGAAATTTGGCCAGTAGATCCAAAAGGCATTGAACGTATTTGGCGTGTAGACCCAGTTGGAGCTCAAAGAGATATATCCAATAATGAGTTGTCTTTGACCATCAAAAATGGACGCATCGAGGTTATTAAGAAGACATGGATGCCTTCAGGTAAGAAACCCAAGACCCTGTGGTCTGATTCTAAGTATTCTGCAACAACTCATGGAACAAAATTATTAATTGATTACTTCAAAGAAAACAAGTTTAGCTACCCGAAATCTATTTACTTGGTGCAGGATATTCTACAATATTGGACAGAATCAGATGGGATTGTCCTAGATTATTTCGCGGGCTCCGGTACTACCGCCCACGCAGTAATCAACCTTAACCGTGAAGATCACGGTTCTCGAAAATATATACTGGTTGAGATGGGTGAATATTTTGATAGCGTAACCAAACCCCGTGTACAAAAGGTAATATATTCGAAGGATTGGAAGGATGGAAAACCGGTATCCCGTGAAGGGTCCAGCCACATGTTCAAGTATATTCGCCTGGAATCCTATGAAGATACCTTAAACAACCTGGCATTGAAACGCACTGAAGCTCAGCAGATGCAACTGGACCTCCATGACAAGATACGGGAGGAATATCTGTTATCATATATGCTGGAATTTGAAACCCAGGACAGCACTTCACTTCTTAATCTAGAGCAGTTCAGCAACCCCTTTGACTATAAACTCAATATCGCCCGCCGCAATGAGAGCTGCCCAGTGGTGGTGGACCTGCCCGAAACCTTCAATTGCCTGCTGGGATTGACCGTCCGGCAGACTGAGATGGTGCGGGGCTTTAAGATCGTCCGCGGGGAACTGCCGTCCGGCCAACGGGCCCTTATTATTTGGCGCAATCTCCATGAGAAATCCAACCAGGATCTGGAGGAATTCCTGGACCGTTCCGGCTATAATCCCCGTGACAACGAATTTGACCGTATCTATGTCAATGGTGACAATCATATAGAAAACCGCCGCACCGAAGGGGAGCGTTGGAAGGTCCTGCTCATCGAAGAGGAATTCAAACGGCTTATGTTCGACGTGCGGGATCTATAGGAGGCAACCATGGCAAAATCGGCAAAAGGCAAAAGAAACTCCAAGACGACCGCGGCCAAACCTGCGTTGCGGTTTGACCAGCGACTGGTCCTGTTTCAATATATTTTGGGCTTGTTTGAGGTAGATAGTCTGGAGAGATTGGCCACCGGCATGAAAGATCCGCGCTTGGAGGGTTATGATGCGGACAATGTATCTTTCTTCTATCACCAACTAACCGCGCCCGGTCTTTTTAGCACCGATGAATTGACTGCCGATATGCTGCTGCAATACGATCAGAACATCTTTCGTCATACCCGCGCTATCCGTGGCCGGCGCGATGATGATATCCGCTGGAAGTATTTTCAGTACCTGGCCCTTCTCTTTACGGAAATATATTTGGACCGCTATTTCCGAGATCCCCATATGTTGTTGGCGGACATTAATAAGTATGTTTTGAGTTTCAATGCCCAGCAGAATGACGGAGACCACATAAATTTATTCTCCCCGCAAGATCTTTCCAAGCTGGCTTTCTGGCAGGCCACCGGTTCCGGCAAGACCTTGATAATGCATGTCAACATTCTGCAATACAGGCATTACCTGGCTCAGCATGGCCGGGAACGAGAACTGAATCGGGTCATACTGCTCACTCCTAATGAAGGATTGTCCTACCAGCACATGCTTGAATTTGAACTCTCCGGCATTCAAGCCCAGATCTTTGATAAGAACCAGGGCAGTCTGTTTGGCTCCGGTCAGATCGAGATCATCGATATTAACAAATTAAAAGAGGACATGGGTGTTAAAACGGTGGCAGTCGATGCTTTTGAGGGCAACAACCTGTTGTTGGTCGATGAAGGGCACCGGGGTTCCAGCGGCGACGTATGGAAGGGGATTCGGGATCGGTTGTGCACCACCGGATTTTCCTTTGAATACTCCGCCACCTTTGGCCAAGCTATGAAAGCAGCGGGCAAGGAGGAGCTTGTCCAAGAGTATGCCCGGTGTATTCTTTTTGATTATTCCTATAAATTCTTCTATAAGGACGGATACGGAAAGGAATACCGGATACTGAATCTGTCTGAGAGTCAGGCCAATGATGACCACCGCCAGTTGTATCTCACTGCCTGCCTTTTGGCTTATTACCAGCAGCTCCGTCTTTTTCAGGACAAGCAGGCAGAATTCGCTCCGTTTTTGCTGGAGAAGCCACTATGGATCTTTGTGGGAAAAAGTGTTACAGCTACCTCCCAGGAGGGAAAACAGGAAGTGGCCGATGTGGTCAGTATACTCCAATTTTTGGATCAATTTGCCCGCAATGAGGATGAATCAAAACTAAACCTTAATTTGCTTATGAGCGGTAATACCGGCCTGTCAGATGCCCGTGGGCGGGATCTTTTTGCCAATGCCTTTTCTTACCTTACCAGTTTGGCAATGACCAGCGAGGATTTGTACCGGGAAATTTTAGGGCGTTTGTGTAATGGCGCCGCACCTGGAGGTATACTCCACTTGGACAACCTTAAAGGGGTGAAGGGTGAGATCGGCATCCGCTTGGGTGAGGCTGATTATTTTGGAGTGATCAATGTGGGGGCGGACAAGGAGCTCTTAAAGTTATGTGACCAAGCAGGATTGTCCACGGATGAACGGGAGTTTTCCACTTCACTTTTTCAGCAGATAAATGGGCGGGATTCCAAGATAACGATTCTCATTGGGGCTCGTAAATTTAGCGAAGGCTGGAGCTCTTGGCGGGTCAGTACCATGGGATTGTTGAATGTCGGACGTAAAGAAGGCTCGGAAATCATTCAGCTTTTTGGCCGTGGAGTTCGGCTCAAGGGCTACAATATGAGTCTCAAGCGCAGCCGGGTTATTTGTCCTAACACTGCCCCGAATCATATTACTCTGGCGGAGACGCTGAACGTCTTTGGTGTACGAGCTGAATACATGAAACAATTCCAGGAATACCTGGAGGAAGAGGGACTGCCGCCGGATAAGCCTATCAGCATTAATCTGCCCGTCTTGCGCCACTGGCCTACCACCAAGCCATTAAAGGTATTGCGGGTAAAAGATAATCTGAACTACAAGAAGGATGGCCCTCGACCGGTACTGGGCTTGCCGCCGGAGTACATGCGGCATCAGAAGGTATTTCTGAATTGGTATCCCCGTATACAGGCCCGAATCACCAAAGCGGCAGAATTTACGGTACAGGAATCGGTTTTTAATCAGGCCAAGTTTACTGATAAACAATTGGCCTTCCTAAACTGGGATGAGATATATTTTGAAATGTTACGCTATAAGAACGAAAAGACGCGCTATAACCTGCATATACCGCGCCCAATTCTACCCCAAATCATGGCCGATTCTAGCTGGTACACCTTATACATCCCTGGGGAAGAGATGCAATTCAACTCGTTTGGTCAGGTGCGGAAGTGGCAAGAGATAGCGACAGTCTTGTTGAAGAAATACTGTGATCGTTTTTACGCCTACCAGCAAAAGTCATGGGAATTACCCAACCTGGAATATACCGATATTTCCAAAGATGATGCCAACCTCATATATACCTATCAGGTTTCAGTGGATGAAAATGAAGCCACTCTGTTGGAGAAACTGCAGCAATTGGCAGCGGTGATGGAAGATGCCAATCGTAACGGGCTATTGGGAAATATAGACTTTCGTAAATTTGCCCATCACGTTTTCGAACCGGTTGGTTTTGCCCGCCACCTGTTTGAGCCGCTGCTATGCCAAGCCAAGGGGCAAACCACTTTGGAAATCAAACCGGTTCCACTTAATGAGGGTGAACGGCAGTTTGTTCTCGACCTCAAAGACTATGTAACGAGTCAAAAGCGATTCTTTGCCGATAAGGACATATACCTGCTGCGGAATCAGAGCGGTGGCCGTGGACTAAAGTTTTTCACTGGCAACCAATTCTTTGAACCGGATTTTATCCTGTGGCTATTCGCTGCTGAGAAGCAGTACATCGCCTTCATTGACCCGAAAGGCATCTCTCACTCGGAAGGTTTGAAAGACCCGAAAATACAATTCTGCCACACCATTAAGGAAATTGAAGCCGGATTGGACGCTGAGGATATTAAGCTTTCGTCTTTTATTGTCTCGGTTACGCCTTTTAACAGCATTAAATGGTGGGTGGGCGATGGAACTGCTGAGAGGGAGAGTTTTGATCAAGAAAACGTGTTGTTCCAAGAGGAAGGGCAAGCTGGTATTAAGAGGCTATTTACTAGGATGATGGAAGAGAATACTGAGGCAGGTTGAGAAGAATGTTTTACATCTGCTGAATAAAGACGATACCGCAGCGGCATTTCATTTAGCTTCGCGACCGCGCCTATGATCCGCCGCAATCGATTCTGGGAAAGGATGGCTGTAAAAATGAACAAAAGGAAATGGATTGGGGCAATCGTGCTTGTGCTTGTTGTGGCCTCGGCAGGTATCGTCAGCATGATGGTTGCCCGCAACGCTCAACCGCCCAACCCAGGCCAGGGACAAGGTTATGCCGAAAAATTGTATCAATATAGAGGGACTTATACCGGGGATAACTCAAAGGTAGCCGCTATTGTGGCGACGCACGATTACACGCATTTGCCTCTGAAATCCATCGAACTCCAAACGGATAGCGAGCCTTATGGAATTAAGGTAAATTATCAGGTCGACAGCCGGGCCAATTACCGATTTTTAGAGGATGTTGAAAACAGCTGGAACAAAAACGCGGCCGTGATGTTCAGCTTGATTCCCAATGTATCCGAGATCTCGTTCCGGCTTTATGATCAATATGGTGATTTTGCCGGAGCTTATTATAATCGGGATAATCTCAGCGAACGTTTCGGGATGGAATATTTTACGTCGGGTACTGTTAAGGCGGCTGCGGACAGTCTTGCTTCCTTTACAAATTACCTGAACAATCTTTCCGCCGTAAAAAACATGGAAGATTTCTATAGTGAAGAACAAAAGCAAAGTATCGAACAAGCTAAGCAGATAAATTCAGTGATCGGTAATGACTGTGAAATCACTGTAAACAGCGGTGTAAATTTTCCGGTAACGATTACGAATGAGTTGGCCGCCAATCATCCTATTAAAGAATTAAGGGATCAAAAAGATATATTTGCGCCATACTCAGGCAAACAAATTGAATTTATAATCTATAATATTAACAATTTTCAAACCAACAATGGGACGCCTTACCTGTTTGCTTTCGACGGGACGAAACTAGTTGCTTATGCCGATTTAAAAACCAGCGCCGCGGAGCAAAATGCCATCAAGATATTACGCGCTTTGCAGGGACAACACTAATAATTGTTTTGGAAGCGCCGAAGTAAGGGGACATTCTTTTTGCTTTGCCCTCTGCTTCCAGGCGAAGAACTATGCTGAGCAACAAAGACCAGGAGGCGATTTTATGGAAAAGGTTTATCAGTACACCATAACGGATCAGGAGATCTTTGAGAATATTTTCAAGGACCCCAAGCTGCTTATGAATCACGTGGTTGTTCCGCCCGGCAAAGTGTTTCCGAAGCACCCCACCGATGCCATCGTCTATGCACTGGTTATTCGAGGGGAATTAAGCGCAGCCATCGAGGATAATGCGGTTAAAACCTTTACAGCTGGCCAGTTGGTCAATATCCCCAAAGGCACTAATACTGAATTGGGCAATAGAGGCGACCAACCATTGGAGTTGTTCGTGGTCAAACACGAATATGACCTCTAAGTCAATCATAGACGGAACATCAAATCCAGCCATGCTCATAGCGACCGTGAGGCAGGAAGGGCATGGTGAAACCGTATCAAATGATCTTAAGCCGAGGTTGTCGATTTCATCGGGTGGCAGGGGGACAATGATTTGTGAAAAAGATTAGAATTACGGTCATGAAAATGGCGCACTATCAGGATTTGATCGATAAATATGAAAATCCCATCAGCCATGCCTGTAATATGACGGTGGGGCAAGTATTTATCGCCAACGGCTGGGAAAAGCCGGAGGGTATGTGCGACAGTGCCTGGGAAAGTATGTCCGCTTTTGTGATGACCCTGGCCCACGGCGGCGAGGACTTTTATGACGGCTGGATGAAAAACAAGCGGTCCGCCATGATCTCCTGCAATGATGGTTTTCGCCCGGTCAGCTTTCTGATTGAGACATTGGATGAGACGATAACGTCTTAACCGGGGGAGGCTCGTATAGAATGAATAATCATAGCGGGAATACACCGCAATAATATTCCCGTCAAAAAACGGTCCTTAGGGGTGTAACCCTAAATACATCGCGTATAGTCTCTTTGGATCATGGTATAATACCAAAAGGTGGTGATTGTTATGATTCAAAGAGAATTATATTTGCAGCAGATCAGACCATTCATTGGCAAGCCCTTTGTCAAGGTGCTTACGGGTATCCGGCGCTGTGGGAAATCCTCCCTCCTGATGATGGTAAGAGATGAGCTTGAGCAGAGCGGAGTCGCATCGGAAAACATCATTTATATCAATTTTGAAAATATGGACTTCGCTGACCTTGAATCGGCGGCAGAGCTGCACCACTACGTGCAAGAGCGCTTGACTGGTGAAAGCCGCTATTATATCCTCATGGACGAAATCCAGGAAGTAAAGCAATGGGAAAAGGCAGTCAATTCGCTGATCTCAAGCGCTAACGCCGACGTATATATCACGGGCTCCAATTCGCGCCTGCTGTCCTCCGAGCTGGCCACCTACATCGCGGGACGCTATGTGGAAATCAAGATCAGCACCCTGTCCTTTAAGGAATACCTGCTGTTCAAGGAAGTGCGCACCGGAAAAAAGCCAGCTAACCTGCGGGAGGAAATCCGCTCTTATATCCGCTTGGGGGGCTTTCCGGCTGTCCACATCGGTGACTATGAAGAAGATGTGGCCTACCGCATCGTCAACGACATTTATTCGTCGGCCCTTCTCCGCGACACGATACAGCGGTACAGCATCCGCAACATCGAACTTTTGGAGCGGGTGGTAAAGTTCGTGTTCGACAATATCGGCAACGCCTTCTCCGCCAAGAACGTGGCCGACTATTTCAAGAGCCAGCAGCGCAAGGTTGATCTGAACACCGTGTACAACTATCTAAGCGCACTGGAGAGTGCCTTCATTGTTAAAAAGATTCCCCGCTACGACATCAAAGGCAAGGAGATCTTGCAGACCAATGAGAAGTATTACATCGGGGATCAGTCGCTGGCTTATGCGGTCATGGGCTACAAGGACCGGTTGATCAGCGGGGTACTGGAGAATATCGTGATGCTGGAGCTTGAACGGCGCGGATACCGGGTTTGCGTCGGCAAACTTGATGCCAAAGAGGTTGACTTTATTGCCGAGCGGAAAAACGAGAAGGTTTACATTCAAGTGTCATATACGCCCACGGTGTCGCAGGAAACCCTGGACCGCGAGTTTGCCCCGTTGCTTGCCATAAAGGATCATTATCCTAAATACGTGGTCACTATGGACGAATTCTGGAACGACAATGTGGAGGGAGTCAAGCATAAGCATCTGGCGGAATTCCTGCTGATGGACGAATATTGAGGTTACTGGGAGGGGGAGGCATGGCGTGAATATCTTCAGCCCTGACTGGGCCAGAATATATACTGCCCTAAAAGATGAAGCCGATAGATGGCCCCGGACTTATATTCTGCTGGACAGGCTGTATTCCGGCGCTGCCAATCTGGATGCGGAGATGCCCACTTTTCTGCAGAGCCCCATGGGAAAAGCTGCCTTCAGCCAGGCGGTGCAGCAGTTGGTGAGCGAGCAAAGGCTGGTGCCGGTGGGCAGGAAACCTTATACCCAGCAGGGACTACATCAGAAATACCGCATAAACCGGAACCCGGCTGACCAGGATGATCAGTTGCGAATGGAGATCATCAGGACTATCAAGCCGCCCGCCTCCTTTGACTTCTATATCAAGCACCCCGGGGAATTCGTGCATGACCGGACGATCATCACTGCTATGATTGATTTTCTCGCTCATGAGGATCAATATCAGACCGTCATAACTGTTAATGAGCGCGCTTATCAGATGTTTGGTGATGAAAAGTTTTTTCAGGGCGGCGGCAAGGGCAGGAGCCGGGGGGAGACGGTCCTGAAAAAACTGGGACTTAACTATGCCCATCTGCGGTGCATGGTGACGGTTGAACCATTTTTCAGCTTTCAAACCAGGACCTTTTATGCGCGGCCAACCCGGGACGTATATATTATTGAAAACAAGGATACCTTCTGGTCCTTCAAGCGGTGCCTTATGGATGTTCCCTCTATTATTAAGGCCGATATGCTGATTTATGGTGAAGGCAGGAAGATCATCAGCAGCTTTGGATTTATCGGCGCATGCGGCATAGAGGTGCTGAGGGACAGGATTTTCTATTTTGGCGATCTGGATGCCGAGGGCATAAATATATTTTGTGAGCTGCGGGACGCCTATCCCGGCTATAACATTGTTCCCTTCCGGGCAGGATATCAGGCCATTCTGGAAATCGGGCTGGATAAACCCGCGGTCAAGACACCCAAAAAGCAGGCAATCAAGCCGGCTAACATCGAGCGGTTCATCGAGGCTTTTGATTCTTCCTGGGGCACTCGGTTCAAACGGCTCCTGGAAGGGGGCTTCTATATACCGCAGGAAGCCCTGTCGGCTTCAGCCATGCAGGAAAGGTTTGGGGAGGCCCGCAATGGCAATTCAGATGCGCAGATTTGAAATCGAGGATAAAGACGATATTCTGGCCCGGTCCATAATTCGGGAGAATACCGGGGGCCAGGACCCGGAACTGTCCCTGGCCCATGATTTCCTGGATGAACTCGATATGAGGCTGGAACAGATCAAAGTCTACTATCCCATTATGGAGACCTTCCGCAAAAGGAAGCCGGATGAGCTGGCGCAGCTGGTTCCGGAGCTGTGCCTGCTGACCCTTTCCTATTTAATATATGAAGGCAAACTCAAACATAAAGGCCTCACCTTTCAGGATCTGGTGGCTTTTTTGTCTAAAACGCTGCCCGTCATCCTGGCCCGCAATATTGCCGATGAGGCAGTCGGGGAGTTGACCGCCGATATACTGGATGGGCTGCAGAATGGAGGCCGGAATTTCTTTTTCAGCACCTACAGTTTCAAGGCCGGCGGATTCAGGGAAAGGTATGTGAAGCTCCTGGATATCAAGCAGCTGGAGGCCGGCCGGCTTCACTACTATATTACCGAGCAGGGGGTGGACTTCTTCCTGCGCACCAAGGAATTCCCCGAAGAAACCAAGGTCACCATCAATTTGCTGCTGTTTCAAAAGCAGATGGAAAAGGGGGCTTTTGGCTTCGCCTACGAAACGGTGCGTAGGCTGAACCTGGAGGTGCAGAGGAAGAAGGAGCGTAAGTATGCGTTGCTGGAAGCTCTGACCTATGGGCTTTTGGACCAGGGGGAGGCTTATGGCAGCTATCACCAGAGCATCGTCAGGCAGTTTGAGGAGGAAGCCGAGTTGTTCAACACCGCGGTGATGAATGTCAGCAGCGCCTTCAGTGAGTATGTGGAGAGAATCAACCAGGGGACGGCCAGTGAACGGGAAATAAGGACCTTTACGCTGCTGAAAATCATTGAGAAGGAGATCAGCCGGGCTCAGACCTGGCATACCGAGCTGTTGAAGGAAGCCGCCGGTTTTACCCAGGAGTATGACCGGGCCTTGGGGATCAGGAGAAAAGCCATCTTTACCGAAAGGTTCAGTTTTGAAGGTGAATTTGAGAAGCTCATCACTCGCAATGGCCCGCCCCCGGCTCTTAAATACCTGTTTGAACCCCTGCTCAATCCCCGCCTGAGTAAAAGCTTTAATCCCCTGCGAATCCTGGAGCCCCAGCGCCTGACCCGGCCAAAAACCGAGGAAAACCGGTCCGAAGCAGGCGAGATCGATGCCGATCGGGAGACTATGGACGTCATGACCGGTAAACGGGTCAGAAGAAACTTCTTGTTTTATGCGGCGCGGCTGTTGGAAGCGCTGGACACCGCTGAACTACAGATTGAACTGTCCGAATTCTGCCGTGGTCTGATCGGTCGGTATTCGGAAGATAGCGTTTATAACGGAGATTTCCTGAGCTTCATTATAGAGGTCAACCGGGAAAAGCAAATGGGGCAGCACTCCCGGGTAATCAGGCTGGCGGAGGGGAGCATTCAAACCCATGACAACCTCAAGACCATTGAAGATGTTTTTATCAAAGCAGCCCTGGGGATGGAGTCAAATATCAGCCGGATAACCGTCACCAGCCTGCCGGAACAGGAAATGGAGCTGTTGCCGGGTCTGAAAATAACCAATATGTTGTTTATAGGAGAACGCCGATGATGAATAGAGGCGCCATGGAAACCCTGGATGATGCCCTGGCTATCCTCAAAGCCCTTTTGCAGGGGGAAGAGGTAGGCAAAAGCAGCAATGCCTATCTGTTCAATAAATACCGGCACAGTACCGAGGTCGAGGACATGCTGTTCCATATCGCCGGCCAGCTGGAGCTCAGGGTTTACGCCAGCCAGGAGCGCTTGTTTATTTGTCCCGAGGCGGGCAGCCGCTTATTTGGCTGGAGCAACGAGGAACTGCGCAGCCGGATCAGTTATATCTCCACCAACAGCGAATTGTTTACGGGCTATTTTGTCATCATGACCCTGATCACCATGTTCTATCGGGAAGCCTATCCGGATACGCCGGTTGTCTATGTCAAAATGAGCGACCTGGTGGAGAGTGTTAATCGGAGGCTGGAAGTCCTGCAGGATATGGACCACCTGGATGCGGTCAGTTTGGAAAATCAATTCGATTTTGTCGAGATATGCAGGGTGTGGCAGAGGCTGCCCGATGCCCGGGAAGGGGTGGGCGGGGGGAAAAACGACAAGGTGGCCTTTGTGGAAAACATCTGTAAATTCCTGCAGGCGGAGAAATTGATCGTACTGGATGTCCCCCAGCGCATCATTTATCCCAGTGAACGATTCAAGACCATCATCTGGAACTACTATGAAGATCGTGACAACCGCAGAGACCTGTTGTCATTTGTCAATGACCTGGAGGTGAGCGGCTGATGCCCCACATCAAAAGCATTCGGGTGACCAATGTTCATTTTAATAATGCCACCCAGTTCTATGATGATTTTATTATGGAATTGGGCGGCCGCAATACCACTTATGATCTGGAGAATGGCGGCGGCAAATCCCTCTTGCTGCTGATGCTCCTGCAGACGGTCTTGCCCAAATCGAATCTTAGAAAGGAAAAGCCGGTCAGCCTTTTGTTCCAGGGCGGGAGGGACCGCACCTCCCATGGGGTGGTGGAATGGATCCTGGAAGAAAGCCATGAGTACAAATACTTGCTGACCGGGTTTTGCGCCCGCAGAAGAAAGGGTTCCGGTGCAATCCAGGGAGTTGAGTCGGGCGATGAAGATGAGCGCCTGCAAGCGGCCGATATTGAGCATTTGAACTGGTGTGTTTTTTGTAATGACCATAGTCTGACCGGAATTAAGTCGGCGCCGCTGGTGGCCGGGGAGGCCGGAGAAAAAAGATACGCCGGCTTTGAGGATATCCGCCGATATATTCAGCAGATGAAACAAAAAGGGCTGCCGGCGGAAGTGTTTGAAGGTATTGATAAATACCAGCATTATCTGTCGGTCCACGGTTTAATAGCGGCGGAATGGCAGATAATTAGAGGTATCAACAGCGGTGAAAACAGCATTGAATCATATTTTCGCCAGAACACTACCTCCCGCAAACTGATCGAAAACCAGTTTGTGAAAATAGTTGAAGATGTGGAGGTTCTCAATAACCAGGGCAAAGACAATGAGGCCAGTCTCTTGCTGGCTGATACCCTGATCCAAATCAGGAGCCGGCTGAATGAGTATCTGCGTTTGCAGGGGCATCTGGGGGAATTTGAGAAGGTCAAGGCCTATTATCAGGAGTATGCCCGCCGAAATGACGAGCTGCTGGAATCATTCACGGTTCTCGAAGGCTATAAACAGCAAGCGGCGGCGATCTGCAACCTGATCGGCCATAACCTGGCGGTCCTGGAACGGCAAAAAAATGAAACGGTCAGGCGCCAGGCCAGTAATGCAGACGGGAGTCGGGAGGGGCGGCAGTTGAAAAGACTGCTCCAGGCCGGACTGGTCAATTTTGACCGGCTGCAGATGAGCACCCAAAAACAGGGCCTGGAGCTGGAACAAGAACGCTTGCGGGAGAAGGGCCGGGAATATGAACAACACCACAATCGTCTCGGGACCCTGGAGGGTTATGGTGAATACCGGACTGTTAAAGGCCAGTTGAGTGAAAACCGCCGGTGCCTGCAGGCCCTGGAGCAAGATGAAGATGTTACCAAGGACGAATACCGGGCTGCCGGAGGCCGGCTCAGTTTCCTGCTGGCCCGGCGGTCACAAGAACTGCAAGACTGGCAGCAAAGCCTGGGGGAGGTTCGGCAGCAGCTAACTGCTGACCGCAAGAAGACCCAGCAGGAGTTGATCGGGGAGGAAAAAAAGAAAGCCCTGCTGGAGGCAGCGGTGGCCAGCCTTTCCGATTCGGAACAGGATTGGAGCACCCGGCTGACCGGTTTAAACAGTTATTTTCTGGGGCGGGGCGAGATGGAAGCGGCCTTGGCCCCGGAGCAGTATTGGGGCCCGGCCGAAAATGAACTGAACCAGCATCGGGCCGCTCGGGATGCCATAGAAGAGCAGATCAATTCCGGGATGGCTTTGATTCAGCGCCTGGAAATCGAGGCGGTCAAAACCGATGGGGAAATCGATAAACAGGCGGAAATCCTACAACGGCGCCAGGCCTGGCTCGAACAGTATCGGCAGGAGCGCTCCGGTTTAATGAATAAAGCCAAGGTATATAACAAGAGCACCATTGCTGCCTACCGGGAAGAGCTGGAAGGGCTGATTCACCAGGAAGGCCTGCACCAGCTGGAAAAAGAGATCGAAGCGGGCCGGTTAAGGCAAAAACAACAGCTTTCCCAGCATCGGGGCTATTATGTGCCCAATGAAGAAATTTTATCCCTGGCCGCCCAATTACACAGCCAATGCGAATTTGTCAAAGTCGGCATCGACTGGCTGGCGGACCTGGAACCTGATGAACGGCAGGATGTTTTGCAGTCTATGCCTTATCTGCCCTTTGCGGTGATAATTGATAAGATCGCTTTTAGCCGCCTGCAAACGGGCCGCCTGAAAGTGGAGATGGCTTCCGACTATCTCCTGCCCGTCGTTAATCTGGAGATGCTGCGCGGGAAGCCGGTCGGGGCAGATGCGGACATATATTACTTCTGCAATTTCTCCGGGCTGCTGCTGGATCGCGGTCAGTACGAAAAATACATGGAAAAGACAGCCGCAGCGCTGGCCGATATTGAGGCCGGAATGGCGGCCGGAGCTGTCCGGTCGGCGGAGTGGAACCGGGAATTGGCCGAGGTCAATGACTTCTATGCCATATATCCGCCCGTCGGGGTTGAAGAGTATCAGCGGCAAGAGACGGACGCAGCCAGAGCATTAAAAGATCTGCAGGAAGTCCGGGCGGACATCGAGGTTCAGAGGGAGCGCGCCGGCACCGACCGGGAAGCCCTGCTTGGCAAATTGGAAGTGCAGAAGCAATTGATCTCCGAGGGTGAGGAGAAACTGGTCCGGCTCCGGGAGACTATTCAGGCCAGCCAGGAACTGGCGGCCGCCAGGGCAGAATTGGCCTCCCAGCGCCAAGAGCTGGCTGCGGTCGAGGCCGAGAGCCACCGTCTCAATCTGCTATTGGAGCAACTGGATCAGGACCGGGAACAGAACCAGATCCAGCTCAGCCAACTGGGCATTGACCTTCATGATCTCAACAAGGAACTGGAACAGCTGTCCGGATTCGCGGGCATTGAAACTGACGGCGCGCTGATTGAGGCCCGCAGCCACTACCGGGCTCTGCAGGCAATTGTCAGCGGCCGGACCGAGGAGGAAGACCGGCTCAGAAGCGAACTGGCGGATTGGGAAAGCCGGATCAAGGTATTATGCGCCCGAATTAAGCGGGATTACGGCGGAGATCTGCCCGCAGTTGAAAATAGTGAAATGAGCGGAACCTTGATTTCCATACCCGATCAAACCATGATTGCCGCCGCCCAACGGGATAAAGCGGAAAATGCCCGGGAATTAAGCGCCGTGGAAACAGAAGTGATCAAGATCGAAGCGAGAATCCAGAGTGCCGACGAAAAATTAGATGATATCCTGGCCCAAGATCCCCGGCCGGCCATCGAGGATCTGCCCGATTATGACAGCAGCCACCGTTACCGCCAGGAGATCAGCGCGGTCGAACAGCTGATCCAGGTCTATGACCAGGAAGTGGCCCAAGATACCGATAAGCTGGATCAAATCAGCCGGGAAGAGCAGCAATTGCAGCGGCAGGCTGAGGATTACCAGGAGTTTTTAGAACGGGAAGCAGTTGCCATCAGCACCGCAGCCGCAGCAGAAATCAAGGATTTCCGCATGTTTGAGAAAGAATTCCGCCGCCGCCAGGATAGTATCCAGGGGCAGCTCAACCAATGGGACCAGCGAATATACACCATTAAGGCGGAAACAGAGGCTTTTGTAATCCGCGAACCGGTGGAGGAATTGGGGAGGATAGGCAAACCGGCCGGTACCGGACAGTGCCGCCAACTCCAGGCTGCTTTTGGGGAATATATAGCCAATATTGATGAGCAGATGCAGAAGATAGGTTATGACATTATCCAGTTGGAAATTTATCAGCAGGATTTTACCCGCCGCTGTATTCAGCGGGCCGAGTTGCTGCTGGGGCAATTGCGAAAGCTGGAACCCCTTTCCCGCATCGAAGTATATGGACGGCGCACCAACATGATCGAACTGAAACTACCGGAATTCGAACCGCGGGAAAAGCAGCTGCGGATGAAGGCTCATATTGACGGAATCGTACGGGAAATCAGCGAGGAAGGAACGGTGGATCGCAAGCGGATCGCATCGCAGCTTTCCAGCCAGGAGTTGTTGGGGCAGATTACGGATATGGATAAAGCTGCCGTTCGGCTGTATAAAGTAGAAAGCATACCGGAAAATTCCCGGTTCTACCGCTGGGAGAATGCCATCGGCTCGGAGGGGCAAAATAATTCGCTTTACTTCATCTTCGCGGCCTGCCTGATATCGTTTATCAGAATGCTGTCCATCAGTAATGCGGCGGTCAGGACCAGGAAGGTGATAATTGCCGACAATCCTTTTGGGTCTACTTCGGCAGTCTACCTGTGGGACCCGATGTTTAAGATATTGAAGCAAAATGATATTCAGCTGATTGCCCCCGGCCACAAGATAACTCCGGAAATCACATCGAGGTTCGGGGTAAACTATCTGCTGAATCAGGACATTCTTCAAGATGGACGGATGCGGGTGGTAATCAAGGATGTGCGGGTGGAAGAAGATGAGGACCGGATGCGGTTCCTGGATGCAGAACAATTGGCCATGTTTTAGAGCAGCCGTCTCTGCTCGAAGCAAAAAGAACGTCCCTCTGCTTCTGCTTAGGCTGCCCGGCGGTGCTGGTCAAACATT
>CAZBSD010000030.1:0-3674 GCA_964494735.1 uncultured Syntrophomonas sp. | reverse complement strand
AAAAGAACGTCCCTCTGCTTCTGCTTAGGCTGCCCGGCGGTGCTGGTCAAACATTTCCTTGACCGACCACAGGTTGATAAAGGAATTGTACCCCCACCACATGGAGCCGACCTCGGTTGGGCTGTTTAAGGCCAGGTAAATACAGATCAGGCCGATTATCAGGAATGCCACCCAGGGCCAGGTGCCGAACCACTTCTCCAGCCAGACAATCAAATAATGGTAAAGGCCAATGGTTACGAATACATAGATGCCGAATATTATCCCGACGTATTGCAAAATACCAGCTCCGATCACATTTTCATTAATATAACACGCCGCCAGGCAGATTGACAAAAACGAGCAAGGCAAAAGAACCGTCCCCGTGCGCCTTGGTCCGGGACACACAGAAACCCTCTCCGACTGTACTGATTGAAGTCTAGCCGGAGAGGGTTGTTGGGCTATATTGGCCTTATTTCTGCATCAGACCCATGAAACCGACAAACGCCCGGATTGAAATCAGGACTTAGGATAAGTAACAGTCACCGAAGAATCGATGGGATTCCATACCACGTCGCAATCCAGGTTGTTGGCGATAAACGAGAGCGGCATCATGGTCCGGCCTGGCGGGATGATCACCGGCATGACATTGGGATTGGCCGGATCGATAAATACCGCGGCCCCGTTGATCCTGGCGGTGTTGTTATTCACCCATAATTCGATGGTCTTGGTGGCGGTCATAATTGTAACCTTATTCTCCACGCCATTCCATAGGGTCTGGGCGCCCAAAGGATCAGCCACATAACGGATTGGCAGCAGAGTGCGGCTCTCCCTGATTATCGGGGCCACATCCATGGCCTGGGGTATGCCGTTCCAGGTGTAGCTGGCTTGATTGATCTTATAGACCAGGGTGGTCGCGGGGGTGGTCCCCGGGGTGGTTCCAGACTGCGGTATGGTGACCGCCAGCAGGTTGGAATAGGCGGAATTGCCAAAACTGTTGTAAGCCCTCACCCGGTAATTATAGGTGGTGCCTTCGGTAACCGCGGAGTCGGTCAAAGACTCACTGTTGGCACTGACCGTATCTATCTCGGAATAGGCGCTGCCCCCCGCCGACCGTTCTATCCGGAAACCGCTCTCGTTGTTGGAGTTGTCGCTCCAGGTGAGCGCAACGCCATCTTGAGTCACACTGTCGGCAGCTAAATTGGAAGGTGCGGCTGGAGCTGTCAGGATGGGCCAGATTATCTCCACTTTCAGAGTCTTGGCCGCCGCCACATTACTGTAACCGGAATCCCCTATCGCATTATGGGCTTTGACCCGGTAGGAATACTGGGTATCGGCCGTCAGCCCATCATCGCTAAAGGAAGTGACATTGGCCCCCACCGTGCCCACCTGGTGATACAATAAGGCGCCGGGATCACGGCGTTCGATAATGAAACTGCTCTCATTGGCGGAATTGTCCTCCCATTCCAGACTGACCGTGATGAACGCTGGCTCGGCTGTCAAGCCGGAAGGTGCGCTCGGAAAAATCAGCAACGGGGGGATGACTATCTGCAGCGAATCAGTCTTGATCAGGACCGTGTTGGAGTAACTGGGGGTGTTGTCAAAATCGTTGTAGGCATAGACCCGGTAGGAATACTGGGTGCCGGAAGTCAAACCGGTATCGGTATACGTTTCACCGCTGGTGGTTCCTATTTGCTTGAAGTTACTGTCACCAGGTCCTTTTCTTTCAATGTTGAACCCGGTTTCAAAGGTGGAGGTGTCATTCCAGGTCAGGGTCACCGAGCTAAAAGTGGAAGTCGCGTGAAGAGACGTCGGGGCACTTAGGTTGAAAATAGTGTCAGCCTGGGCCAAGGGTACGGCAGGCCCGAATAACAGGGCCAGGGTCATTACCATGACAAGGAGCATACCTGGTTTTCTTACAATCATATCTGAACCCCCCTCTTACTATATTTACTATAATTATACAATATTTATCCCTCCGGGTCTGCTCTGGGGGAGAGCTAGGGGGACGTTCTTTTTTTCTTCCCACTGCACTTCCTATAAGAATGAGTGATAGTGTCTATGCCGGGGTTGACTGGCTGGCCAGCTTTAAGGATCTTGCCAAACTTACCACGACTTCGACGGGAAAAACGCGCGGGCTAGGCTTCTTTCTGCCTCCCGAATTACTTCATCGAAGCAGCAGGAAGATTAGGAGTATGTTCAGAATTGTAGAAACAACCATTATTGGAAAATGCATTCTTGCCTTAGAGCTTGATCAATGGTGAAAAAATACTTATAAATCCAGGGGGGGCCAAACGCTTATGCCATTTCAAATAGTTCGCAACGATATTACCAAGATGAAGGTAGATGCCATAGTCAACGCTGCTAATCCTGCTCTGAAGATGGGCGGAGGCGTTTGCGGGGCCATTTTTACGGCCGCGGGGAAGGAGCAGCTGCAGGCTGAATGCAACCGGATCGGCGGCTGTAAAACAGGTCAGGCGGTAATCACCGGCGGGTATGATTTGCCAGCTAAATATATCATCCACACAGTCGGGCCGATTTGGCAGGGAGGCAAGCATGACGAGCCGCGCTTGCTTTATGAATGTTACGTCAATTCGATGACCCTTTCGCTGGAGCACAACTGTAGTTCCATTGCCTTTCCGTTGATTTCGTCGGGTATATATGGATATCCCAAAGACCAGGCCTTGAAAGTTGCCACTACAGCCATAACCGATTTTCTGCTGGATCATGACCTGATGGTCTGCCTGGTAGTGTTTGACAAAAAGGCCCTGGCCATCAGCGAAAAGCTTTTTGCGGAAATAGACAAATACATTGACGATAATTACGTTGAAAACATGGATGTGCTTTTCGCCCGGGAGCGTCAACTCCAGTCTTACGAAATCCAGGATGCCTTGTCCACCGAAGCACCGATGAAGAAAAAGGCTCAGCGGAGTCTGAGTGATCTTATCGATGAACTGGATGAATCATTTTCGGATATGGTGCTCCGGCTAATCGACGAAAAGGGACTCACCGATGTGCAGACCTACAAGGGCGCCAACCTCGACCGCAAACTATTCTCCAAGATCCGCACCGGCAAGGGCTACAATCCCAGTAAACCAACCGCCCTGGCCCTCGCCATCGCCCTGAAATTGAATCTCGACCAGACCATCGACCTGCTCCGCAAAGCCGGCTACACCCTGTCGCACAGCCATAAATTCGATGTTATCATTGAATATTTCATCACCGAAGGCCTCTACGACATAAACGAGATCAACCAGGTTCTTTTCCATTATGACCAGTCACTGCTGGGCGCATAGCTGAACGGCCAGCCCCTTAGGATCAAATGTCGCCTCCCAAGCGACCATACCTGTTCTTCGAGTTGTTATCATCTGGATATCAAATGATAGGGGGTAACAAAAATGAAGAACAACCTCACCGAACTGGTATTCATCCTGGACAAGAGCGGTTCCATGGCCGGCCTGGAGAGCGACACCATCGGCGGCTACAATTCCATGCTGAAAAAGCAGCAGCTGGAGCCGGGCGAGGCCATCGTGACCACGGTTCTTTTCGACGACGATTACGAGCTGCTGCATGACCGCATAAACATCAAGGGAATCCGCCCCATCACCGAACACGATTACTTTGTAGGCGGCTGCACGGCCCTGCTCGATGCCATCGGCAAGACCATCCACAAGATCGGCAACGCCCAGCGGCATACC
>CAZBSD010000029.1:0-26621 GCA_964494735.1 uncultured Syntrophomonas sp. | reverse complement strand
TTTTTACCCTCTTTTAATTTTGCGTTTGTGCCGATTTTAATGTGTCGCGGGACAGAACAACAATATTTTCCTATATGTATTACTTCAACACCAGAAACTATTCCCCCAAGAAAAATGTGCACCTGCTTGCTTCCGGTGCACATTTTTCCTTTAAGTTGTACCAAATACAGGAAAACACCCCCTTTTGCCGAATAACCGAAGAAAGGGGGGGTATTGCCGGGGAATCATTTAGATATGCTAACAGGGTGATCAACCTTAAGTTGGGGATTAACTTCAACTTCCACGGTTTGCGACATACTCACGCAAGTGTTCTGATTGCAAATAATGCAAACCCCATAGATGTTCAGGAAAGACTTGGGCATGATAATATATCAACCACCCTTGACACTTATGTTCATGGTAATGAAGAAACCAAACGAAAAAATGCTGATATTTTTGAAAATGCCGTAAATCAAAATTTGCCTACGAAATAAGAATCCATAGGCAAATGGTAGGCAAATGATGAAATTCTCACGAAAATAACCTTCAGGATTCCCAATTTCATCGGTCTTTATAGATTATCGTTCCCACATGCTCGCCCTCCAAAGCCCGTGTGATTAAACCTGGTTTCATACCGTTAACGATTTGAATCTCGGTCACACTGCGGGCATTAAGGAGCAATTGCAAAACCGCGCGTTCCACTATCAAGTCATCCAGGTTCAGGTCAATCAGTTCCCCCGCACCGATACGGGGTATAAACTTGGCCTCGGCATTCTTTTTGGGATTATCGGTAAATAACCCATCTTCGTCTTTAACAAATATACATTGGCGGGCACCGATCACCTCTGCCAGCAGATAGGCTCCCACATCGGTACGATTGGGCGGGATGCTGCCTTCCTTGGGTAAGTGCTCCCAATAACCATAGGGGGGCATCCCGTGTATCACCGGAATACAACCCTGAGCAAAATAACCACCCAATTTGGGGATATCGTCATGCCCAACCTTGATTCCACCGCTCGGGCTTAACAAGGTTGAAATCATCAGGGCATTCTGCTCGGAAACGCTCTGACCTAACTTGGAAATAATACCGGTGGGCATTCCGAGTTCCATGGCTATTGCGTATACATGACGCGACCTGGTACCACCCCCGGTGGATATGATCATCCGATGGCGGGTGCGGTTCGCGGCGATTTCCTTAATAACCGGCAAGACACCCTGGGCACCTGTATCAGTTATACTCTGCCCCCCTATTTTCAGTACACTTACGTCTGGAAAGGAACGAAACTGCTCAACCGATTGATCAAGACTATGAATGAATTCCCGGCTTATCAGGGACTCACCCATCAGTTTGCTTTGGATATGCAACCTTTGACTATCCTTATCCCGTATCAGCGGCATCAACTAACCTACCTTTCTAATTTTCATCTATCCTTTGTTGTCTCTTATCGTCTTTAGCACTGCCAATCCCGTATCGATCTCGGGCATCGCTTCTATTCGCGAATTCCGGGTATCTCCGATCAACTATATGGGGTCGCTCCCATTCAGGCATTCCCTGTCGCTTCATTATATCCTTTTTCCGAATTAACACTAGTTTCATCCGTTTCCATTTATCCAGTTAACTATTTCGTTTTGACCCTGGCGTTGTTGCCCAAAGGAGTACTGGCATCCTTGACGATAACATCGTCCTGACTCAATCCCTCGCTGACCTCAATGTTCTGAGAATCATAGGCACCAGTGGTTATGGTCTTTAACCGAATCCGTCCATCGACAACACTCATAACCTGTTTTTCTCCGCCCGTTCCGCTGATTACGGCCTGGCGGGGGATAAGCAGAACGCCATCCTGACCGGCGGTGACGATGCTTACCCTAACTTCATATCCGGGCTTTAGGTTGCCCATACTGGTCAAGGTGATGATCACCGGTACCCGGCGCTGAACGACTCCCAACGCCGATTGTCTCTCCTCTGCCTGGGGATATATCTTGGTGATTTCCCCATTCAGGATTTCACCGGCGAGTACCGGAGCTGCGATCCTCACCTTCTGTCCTATCTGGATTTTGCCCAGGTCATCACTTAATATGTCCGCCTTTATCTCCAACATCTCTGCCTGTGCGACCGTGGCCAATAACATTCCCGGAGTGACAACCTCGCCGACTCTGACCGGTAGGTGCATTAAAACTCCGTCTCGGGTGCTCTTCACCTGCAATGATTGTTCTTTCTGCCTGGAACTATTCAGCATGGACTGGTAGCTCCCTATCTGTTGGCGGGCACTGGATAGATTTTCACTTTGTTCCTTATATATTTGCTGGTATTTGGCCAGCTGGGATAAGGCCTGGTCGTAATCGACCTGGCTCACTGCGCCCGCCTTATAAAGCTCGTTAATGCGATCGAAATTTTTCTGGGCATCGTCTACATCCATTTTCCCGCGCTGCACGGCTGCCTCTGCTGCTGCTGCTGTTGCCTGGGCAAGACTTAATTGAACCTGGATCTGATCCGTACCCATCGCCAAATCCTGGCTTTCCATGACGACCAGAACCTGACCTTTAACCACTCTATCCCCCACAAACACCGGCAAAGAGTTTATCTTGGCCATTTGCTGGGCATACAGATCGGCTTCATCAACAGCCTGTACATAGCCGGTATCAACCACTAGCTGCTCGATATCACCGCGGACGACATTGGCGGTCTCCACCTGTGTTCCAGCCGAGGTATAATAATAAATAATCCCAGCCAAGACTACTGCCCCTAATACCGCCCAGAGAACATTCTTGCGCATTTCCATAACCTCCCCAACTAATCTGTATTTTTCAAGGCTGAGACCATATCCAAACCCCTGAGCCCCCTGACCGCAAAACGGTGAGCAATCATTACAAAGATGATACCTCCAATCGCAGCAAATATATAGGTGGCAGGATAGATGACCACTGGCAGGCTGAATTGGTCGGTGCTGGCCGATTCCACATAGGTTTTTACCAACCAGTGTCCGCAGGGCATCCCTAAAATAATACCTGCTGCCAGCAAGACCAGATTCTCTTTGCGCAACAACAAGGAAATCTCATCAATAGTGAAGCCTATGACCCGCAGGGTAGCCAGTTCCCGCCTCCTCTCCGCAAAATTGATCACCGACGCGTTATAGACGATGGCAAATCCCAGCAAGCTTGCAAAGAAAACCAATATTGATACGAAGGAGGTCACCACCCCCATACTCTCGTTAAAGTTTCCAATCTCTTTTTCGCGGTCCGATATGGAGGCAATTGCCAGCATTTCCTTAAGTTGTTCCTCCACGGCTGCCTCATACCCGGGTTCAACATCCAACATAGCCCCGCTCATTATGTGGCTTTCTTGCAGGAGTTGATTAGCCCTGTCCAGACTGACATATGATCCGCCTCCAAAAAGCTGCTGGGTATCGCCCACAATTCGCATCCTATCCTTATGAATGGGGCCTACCGGCAACATCGTTTCGATTTCCACTTCATCCCCAACCTTGATGCCCATTTTTTCAGCAGTTCTTTGGTTGATTATCATTCCTTCGGCTGGAACCTTTATCAAATGCCCATTTTCGTCCTGTAATTTTTTCATGTTCATAGTGATGGGATATGCCAGCAGCACTTCGTCGGCGAAGCGATCGCCGAAATATATTTTGATTGGCATCTCGATAAATGGTTCGGTGTTAAGCACCCCATCCAAACGATTAAGATTAGTCAATTCACCCTCCGATATAAGGCTATCGAAGCGGACGGTGATATCATAGGTTTCACCCTCCAAGAAAAACTTCTGCAGCATGTAGTCCACCACGTCGTTGTAAAAGAAAGCCATTATCAAGAGACATACCGCGAATATCACACCGACGACGGTGACCATGAATCGGCCCCTATTACGCCCAATATTGCGCCAGGTCATCTTCCATTCAGGTGAAAGCCGTTTCCACCAACCTGACCACTTCTCTAAGATACTCTGACCGGTGAGAGCTGGGGGTTCGGGACGCATGGACTCAGCTGGCTGGATCCTCAGCACTCCTTGCGATCCGGCGATCCCAGCTATGGCTCCGATACCCAGACTTAGGAACAGCCCTCGAGATATAGTCCTTAAATCAAAACTCTTTAGCCCTCCGGGCAGGTTAAAATACTGCGCGAAGAGCTCAGAAATCCCTCCAGCAAGGATGACCCCCAGGATAATTCCAGTGGCTGCCCCCAATAAGCTGACTGCCAAGGCATAGACGGTGTAGTGGAAAATGATCTGCACATTGGCATAACCTATAGCTTTCATTACCCCGATTTGAGTGCGCTGGATTTTTATCATCCGCCGCAGAATTATCATTTGCACCCCTGCCGCGATAGCTAAAAACATGAGCGGCAGATACAAAGCCACCGATCCAATTCCATCCAGTTTGGCCTGCAGAACTGCATGACTGATTTGATATTTGCGTCCAAAGGAACCTACAACCCCATATGGCTCAAGTATATCCTCAACCTGCATGACCACTATTTCCTGATCTACCCCGGGGGCAAATTCCAATAAAATCTGGTTGATCTCTCCGGGCATACCCAGCATCTGTTGGGCTTGCTGTTGTTCGACCATAAAAATCCCGAAGTTTTCAGGATCGGGCAGTATATTGCTGGTATCTTTAATAGGATAGATTAATTCAGGACTGGAGGCAGATCCGACCACGGTAAGCAACCGTTCTTTACCGTCGACTATAACAGATATATTATCGCCCCAATTTAAATGATTGGCGGGGGCAAATTGGGGATCAACAACGGCTTCTACCTGAATGCCGCTCTGGACAGAAGAGAATAGCCGGCCCCTTTCCAGTGTGATCCGATTCAGTTGGTCATCCATGGGCAGTGTGAAACTCACCACCCGGGCGGTCGCCCGCTCCCCGTCAGGCTTAATCAGCGCCAAGTCTTTCTGGATCCTTCCCGTAACTCGTTTAACGCCCTGCACATTCTCTAATTGTTTGGTCACTTCGGCCGGGGCTTTTACAACCTGCAGATAATGATCGGCAAAATTGTTTTCCTTATAAAACTGGCTTTGGGACTGGCTCAGATTATAATAGGCTGTGTTCATCGAGATATAGACCATAATGCCTACCATGACCACCGATGTAGCGGCCAGAAATTGTCCCAGGTTGCGCTTTATAAAATGGCCCAGTTTCCGCAGCAGGATACCCATTACCATTCTATCCCTTCCGGTGAGATGGGATTTGCATTCTCGGTAATTTCCACTATTTGTCCGCTTCTCATCCTTGCAACTCTGTCTCCCATTGCCCCGATAGCTATGTTATGGGTAATCAAAACAACCGTACAGCATTTCTCCTGGTTGATTTTCTTCAGAAGCGCCAAAATCAATTTGCCGGTTTCGTAATCCAAGGCTCCGGTAGGTTCGTCGCACAGCAGCAGACGGGGATTTTTTATGACTGCCCGTGCTATGGATATGCGCTGTTGTTCTCCACCACTCATCTGGGAAGGAAAATGATCCATCCGCTCGTCCAATCCAACTTCCTTAAGTATATCGTTGATGGGCAAGGGGTTCTTCACCAGTTCAGCTGCCAACTCGACATTTTCCCGTGCGGTCAGGTCGGGGATGAGATTATAAAACTGGAATACAAATCCCACCTCGTTGCGTCGGTAATGCGTCAATACATCCTCGCCCCCGCTGGTGATATTCTTGCTGCCGAACACCACCTGCCCGCTGGTGGGGGTGTCCATACCACCCATGATATTCAATAAGGTGCTCTTCCCCGATCCGCTAGGTCCAAGAATCACCAGCATTTCCCCGTCGAAGATCTCTAAAGTGGTTTCCTTCAATGCTTCCACTTTGATTTCACCCATATCATAGGTTTTGGTCACCCGATCCAGTCTCATGAGTACTTGACTCCCCACTTATCCAATCCTCCCCTCCGCTGAAACCATGTGAATATCTGTTGTTAATCTACGCTTTTCAGCACAGAAACCAGATCCATACTCTTGATGCCCCTTACCGAAAACAAATGGGCGGCGACGATGAAAACAACCGTACCGATGGCAGACATGGCATAGGTCTGCGGGTATATAACCACCGGCAAGCTGTACAAATCGGTACTTACCGATTGAACGTACGCCTGAGCCAGATATAGGCCGAAAGGCAGGCCAAGAATCACCCCCAGTACAGCATGCACCACATTTTCCTTAAACAACATGGCTGAGATTTCTCCCACCCCGAAACCGATTACCCTCATGCTCCCTATCTCCCTCTGTCTCTCCGCCAGATTCATCACCGAGGAATTATAGACGATCGCAAATCCCAGCAGGGCTGCGAAAAATACCATCAGCAGCAGGGAAAAACTCATGCTCTCCAGATTCTTGTTAAAGTTGTCTATTTCCTTCTGACTGCTCAGGACCGATGCAATCCCCAGCATTTGGTTCAATTCCTTTTCCACCTGCTCCAGCTTGCCGGCCTCAATCTTCAACATCGCTCCCGATACCAGCTTGGATTCACTCAACAGGCGGTTGGCCTGCTCTAAGCTAACATACGAACCTGCTCCAACCAATTGCCGACAAAGGCCTACGATTTCTACTCTCTCTTTATGCACCGGCCCGAGCGGCAACAGAGTCTCAACCTCGGCATTGGCACCGCTGGCAAGTCCCAATTTACGAGCTGTCCTTTCATTCAGCACAATCCCGGTTTCCGGTACCCGGATGGACTGGCCGGTCTCGGTCTCCAGTCTCTTCATAGTCAAATCACGTCCATAAGCCAACAGGACCTCGTCCTCAGTTTTATTGCCATAATGGATGCGGACTGGAATCTCCATGAACGGCTCAACTTTTTGCACACCATCCAGACGGCTGATGCCGAGGAGTTCATTTTCGGAAAGGAGAGAATTGAAGCGGATGGAGACATCATAGCTCTGGCCTTGGTAGAAATACGTGTTCATCATATAGTCGACCGCATCGAAGGTGAAAAAGGATATCAGCAGCAGGCTGACCGAGAATATGACACCCCAAAGGGTAATCGTGAATCGCCCTCGGTTACGGCTGATATTACGCAGTGTCATCTTCCAGCCCGAGTCCAAGCGTTCCCATAGCGAAGGCAGATGCTCTACCAAGCTCTTCCCACCGATCTTGGGGGGTTCCGGTCGCATGCCGGCAGCCGGATTAATCTTTACCACCCGGCGAGATGCTGACCAACCGGCCAGCAAGCCTATGATCAGGCACATGACCAGACCGTTGACGATGGCTTTCTGATTGAAGCCCTGCAAACCGGTGGGCAGGTTGAAATAGGTGGCATACAGCTCAATCATCTGGCTGGACAGCATGACCCCCAGTATGATTCCCAGCAGACCGCCGGTTAGACTGATAGCGAGCGCATAACTGATATAGTGAAACATGATCTGGTGGTTATGGTAGCCAAGCCCCTTCATCAAACCTATCTGCGCTCTCTGAGCCTTGATCATACGCCTGAGGATAACAAATTGGATAGCTGCGGCGATGGCGAGAAATATTAAGGGCAGCACAGTGGTTACGGAGCGCAGCCCGGTCAATTCGGCGTTGAGGACCGCATGACTAAGCTGATCTGCTTGAGGGTAGGAAGCCAGAAGACCAAACGGCTCCAGTATATTCTTGATCTCACTGACAACACGGTTCTGATCGGCTCCTGGGGTAAACTCTATCATAACCTGGTTAATCTCGGCCGGCATCAGCAACAACTGCTGGGCGGAGGAATGTTCGACCATGAAAATGCCAAACCTGGATGGATCAGGCAGGATGTCCGCACTATCCTTCATCGCATAGATGAATTCCGGGCTGATAGCTGCACCCACCACGGTGAAGCGCACCTGTTTACCGTCGACGATCGCTGCAACCTGGTCGCCCCACCGCAGTTGATTAGCGGCCAAATATTTGGGGTCCAGTATAACCTCGGTAACCCCGTTGGCGGGGCTGGACTCGAAGATTCGCCCCTGTTGCAGGGTAAAGCGATTCGATATATCTTCCATGGGCAGCTGGTAGCTCACCAAGCGAGCCGTGGCTCTTTCCTCATTCCCTTTCACAATCGGCAAATCGCGCTGTATCCTGCCCGTGACCTGCTTGACCCCATCAATCATCTCTATCTGTTTCACAACATTTTCAGGCGCTTTAACTACTTGAAAATAGTGATCGGCAAAGTTGTTATCTTCATAAAACTTATCGCGAGATTGACCCAGCGTAAAATAGGCACTGCTCATAGTGATATAGACCACTATCCCCCCCATCACCACCGATGCAGCAGCCAGGAATTGGCCCAGGTTGCGAGCAATGTAGCGCCAGGTTTTCCTGTTCAGGATACCCATAAGGTCAACTCCTATCCGAAAAACGATCTGTCTGCTTCCTGGTAATGTGGGCTATGTCTATTATAATCTCTGTAATAAAACATGGTGAGAAAAATCGACAATACATTGTTTCTCCTATTTACCAGTTGTTTCTTTATCCCTCTGCTCAGCTTGCTTACACCCCAAAAACCAAAGTCGTTCCAATGGTGTACCCGTATGCTCATTTCACATCTGGCCCCAAAACCTTTACAATGGATAGTGAAAAAGCCGTAATTCCAATCTCTCAGTAAAGGTGCAGTCCAGTATTCTCTGGTGTAGTTGATACAAGATACGGGTAGCAAAGGATCGTTATGAATGGGCAATTGATTCTATTTATAAGTACTTTCATGATGGTGTACGGCGTGGCTAACTTCTATGTTGGCTGGCGGGGCTGGCAAGCCCTGAATTACCTAATCGCCTCCCCGCGCTGGGCTTGGTGTTGGGCGCTGCTGGCAGCAAGTATGGCGGTATCCTACCCTCTAGGTCGATGGCTTTCGCATTTTGTGCCCCATTCGGTGGCTAGAATATTTGTCTTCATCGGTTCTTACTGGATGGCTGCCCTATACTACCTCCTACTTATATTTCTGCTGTCCGACCTGTTACGGATATCAAACCGGATATTGAACTTCATACCCCCGGGGTTGAGAGGCAAATTTCCCCTGCTTATAGTGACTGTCATCGGTTTGGTTGCCATCTTGTTGGTTTACGGTACCTGGAATGCCCATCATCCAGTGGTAACCCATTATGAGATACGGGCAGAGCGCAAATCCAGCACCCTGCAGGAGCTTAATATTGTGGCCGTTTCAGATATCCATCTGGGCTGGATCGTCGGTATCGACCGACTACAGCACATGACCGAAAGGATCAGCACTTTGGAGCCCGATTTGGTATTGTTGGTTGGGGATATAGTGGATGAGGGAGTAGATTTGAGTGCAGAGAGAGAAATGCCCCGGGTGCTGCACTCCCTGCAGCCGCGGTTGGGTACATTCGCAGTCATGGGTAATCACGAATACATCAGCGGTCAGGCGGAAACGACGATCGGTTTCCTTAATCAGAACGGAGTCACGGTAGTGCGCGACCAGGTGGCAGAGATCAAGGACGGGCTCTTCATCGTTGGACGCGATGATGTTTCCCGGCATCGATTGAATGGTACAACCCGACTGAATATGTCTGAGTTGATGGAGATGGTGGATGACCAGAGACTGCCGGTAGTGCTTCTAGACCATGAGCCTACCGATCTTCAGGCGGCTGAGTCAGCTGGCGTCGATCTGATGTTCTCGGGGCACACCCACCTGGGGCAGATTTTTCCCAATAACTTCATTACCAATGTCATTTACGAGCAGGATTGGGGCTACCTGCGCAAAGGCAACATGCAATTGATCGTTTCCTCCGGTTATGGCACCTGGGGGCCTCCCATCCGAATCGGCAACCGGCCTGAGATCGTCTACGTTCGGGTCTGTTTTAAGGATCCGGATTCATTTTAGTCCTGAACTTCTTCATTAATAATGCTTGTCGCCTCACCTCACCATACTGATACTCTTCTTGCCACGGTATTTTCCTGACCATAACACTTGAAACCACGAGTCATTTATCACTCACCGTCTCTATTTCGTCATCATCTGGCTGGCAAGATATTGTAATTCGAGAACACATTGCATAGAATATAATCAGACCAATTGAATCGCATCACTCATAAAGAGCAAAACCGTTGAAAAACGGAGACGCAAAGCTATGGGTCTAACACCGGAAGGTTATGACTGCCAGGTTGCAGAGAGGTGCCAGAGTATAATTGCTTGGCTACCCGCTAAGCATTTTTATTTATCAAGAATTTTTTCGGCAGCCTCGCTAATTGAGTTCCAATTACGTATTAATTCATAAGAGTTTGTTTTCTTTATATGGTAGGTTCCACAAGGCAGGGCTTTAAGCCCTCACCGACAATGGCAAACCCGCCGAAAGGCGGTGACGCAAAGCCACGGATCTAAGGACATCATGTCTATGACAGCCGGGTTGCCGAAATAGAGGATTTATCGACCTGCCGGGGTGCATAACCCTGACAGGTTCTTTGTTTATCTATCATTTTGTACAGCGGCAGGGCTTTAAGCCCTCACCGACAATGGCAAACCCGCTGAAAGGCGGTGACGCAAAGCCACGGATCTAAGGACTTCATGTCTATGACAGCCGGGTTGCCGAAATAGAGGATTTACTGACCTGCTGGGGTATAAACCCTATCAGGTGTTTTTGTTTTTCAGGCAGTAAAGTTATTAAGGTGGTGGTAGATTCGAAATGAGATGTTTAATAGAAATGAAAGTGTAAGCCATAATTTATTAATAAGAGGGGGTAGTCAAAAATGATGTGTAAAGAGCGCACTTGGATGAAACATATGGTCCGCCTTGTATTTGCCATATTCATCTTCGTCTATGTTATCGGAATGCCGGCCAACAAGGTGGCTTTTGCTGACAAACCCAACCCGGTCGCGGGCCAACATCAGAATGGCAATGGCCATGACAATGGCAATGGCCATGACAACGGCAATGGCCATGACAATGGCAATGGGCCTGACAATGGCAATGGGCCTGACAAGGATGGTCCCGATATCGGCGGATCACAACCGGAAATTCCAGATGGACCCAATCCGCAAGGCCAAGGTGGACCACCGGAAGAGGTATCGGTTGGCGAGATAGAATTAAATCCTGCCCATGAAGGTACATCCTGGGATGATGAAGATTTCTATGAAGATGATGATGGAGGTCTGACCGATCCAGTGGTATGGCATTTCGTTTTAACGATCGGCGATCCCGAGGCTACTTTAAACGTAGAATTTAATGATGGCACTACTTTTGAGTCACTTGTGCCTGATAGAACAACGGGGGGAACTCAACACTGGTACGTTGGAACTGATTCCGGAGTAACTCTGCTTATGGCCACTGCTATTTTATCCGATCAAATCACTGTAAAAGACAATCAGATACCGAATCTAAATCTTAGTCATATAGCCTACAATGAAAGCGACGATGACGACGATGATGACGACGACGATGATGACGACGACGACGATGATGAGGTCGACGCTGTTAAAGATGAACCTCAGGTGGCTCCCGCGACTGACCAGCTCCCCCAAACCGGAGCCAGTAACCTGCCTTCGGTGATCGGTGGTCTGATGATGGTGGTTGCAGGTTTAGTGACGAGACGCAAATAGCCTCACATTTTCTATTGAAAGAATGCTAGTATTATTCCCAAGAGACCACCGGTAAGGGTGGTCTCTTTCTATAAGAAAAGGTGGTGGGCTGCATGCGCAGAATACTAAGTTGGGTTTTAATAGTGGGAGGTTTGTTGTTGGCACTGAGCCCCCTCATGAAAAACGGCTACAGCATATACATGCAGCGGCAGTTGCTGGAAACCGCGTTGCAACAGTCATCCCAACCATCAGAGGTAGTATTTCCAGAAGCGGTAACCGCCTCACCAACTTCAGCCGAGACAAAAAAACCTATGGTGATACAGCCCAAAGCACCGATAAAGGCCGTCTTGATTCTCAGCATACCGAAACTGAACCTGAACACTGCTGTGGTTAAAGGGGTGGCCCCCCGTGATCTTAGTGTCGGGCCTGGTTTGTACCCCGACAGCAGCCTGCCGGGAGAGGGAAGTAATGTGGCTATAGCCGGTCACCGCAACGTCTTCGGTTCCTGGTTCCGACATCTCAATAGATTAGTGCCCGGAGATAAAATAAGCATTACCTACCAAGATAAAACCTTCAACTATAAGGTGGAAAGGGTCTTCATTGTGGACGAGAATGATTGGTCAGTAGTCGCCCCCACCGATTATAAGGCTCTTACCTTGACCACCTGTGATCCCCCCGGTAATGTAACCCAAAGACTGATAGTGCGGGCTCGTCAAAGCGATTAAGCCAAAACCAATCATAATAATATGGAATCGGGTTAACCAGCGAGAAGGTGCCAACAACAAGATTTGCTTAATAGATGAGAAAAAGCAGAGTTGATGCTCTGCTCAGGGTGTCAAACAAGTTACATTCAGGCAGACCGAGCAAAAAAGGCTTAGAGCAAGGCATTCGGGAGCCCCGTGATTAAGGCGTACATGAGGTACGTCGATTGAACGGGGATTCCGTATCAACGCAGCTATAGGCCTTTTTTGACGGTCTGAGCAGAGTTGATGCTCTGCTTTTTTAGGTAGGCTAAATTGAATTCATATGGAGTTCAAAACAGAGATGTCAATTGGTAAACCATTGGGTCACGAATAGATCGCTCCCCCTCTGATAGAATCCCAATCCAATTCTGTTGAAGGCCGGGTTGAGGATGTTGGCCCTATGACCGCTGGAGTTCATAAAGGCGTTATGGGCGGCCAGGACACTCTTGTTCCTGGCGATATTCTCGGCAGCGGACCGATAGGTAATACCCAGGCTCTTCATCATCTCAAAGGGACTGCCATATATGGCAGAAGTATGACTGAAGTAACCATTGACAGCCATATCCTGTGACTTCAGGTAGGCTCCGTTACAAAGTTTGGTGTCCAGTACCAGGGGAGCGAGACTAGCCTGGGCCCGGGCGGCATTGATATGTCCCAACATCTCTAGCTGTTGGGCGCTAACCGAGGGGGCAACAGGGGCAGGTGGCTGAACCGTCGCCGTTTTTTGGGGATCTTTATTGGGATTGGTCCGGGGAGAACTGGTGACTGCTTCGGTCTGGACTTGTACGTCCGGGGAATCCTTCTTATTCTTATCTGAAGCATTGAGGTCTGGGGTCACAGTAGTGCCTCGCGATAATGGATTGCCATCTCCCTGGAGTGTTGTGGCCTCACCTTTGATCGGAGGCTCGGGAGTTGCATTTGGGTGGATTTCAGGCAATGCGGCATTCGCCAACACCGGCTTAATCGCGGTCTCTTCTGCAGTTATTCCTGCCGGTTCGAAATTTATGAGCACCATCATACTGAGAAATACGATAATAGATGTGACCAAGATTTTCTTCTTCACTACCAAAACACCTCCGCAAAATATTAACGTGATAATTGCAAGTCTAGTATCCTCTGGCTACCTTGTCCTGGAATTTTACTGCCAGTTTGCCGCCCCGATACTTACCGGTGACTTTGTTATCGCCATAGTTCTCGGCTACATAACACCCAGTTGGGAGTTGACCGAATACCTGCCGGGTTCCGTTGGATAGAGTTGGATCGGCCGGTATCCAGCCTTTGCCATCCACATGGAACTCAGCCCACTGGTGTCTGCGTCCCGCCATGTTCATCGGCTGTGCATCCTGAGCCAACTCATCCTGGTCGTTGGCATAGCCGTTGACAATCCGCGCCGGAACACCTGAAGCCCTACATACAGCCACGAACAAAGAAGCATACTCCTCACAGCACCCACTGCCGGTCTGTAATCCCGCCAAAGCTCCCTGGTTGGCTGATGGAGAATCCAGGTTATATGTGAGGGTGCTGCGGGTAAATTCGAATGCTTGTTCAGCAATATCAAGACCGTCAATGGTTCCTCTTTGGCGGATATCTAATGCCACCGCCTGGATGCGGGGGTCACCACTCTCAATCTTGGCGCAGTCCGCCAGGTATTGGCTTGGATCACTCAATTCCTGTTCGTTGACATTCTGAAGCCAGTTGGTGCCATCGACCTTGACTGTATATTTCTGCACCAGCACCGTTTGCGTCCCAGGGGGCAGGTCATTAAAGCTGAAAACGCCGATACGGTTGCCATTATCCAGCCGTTTGATCTCAGTCGGCTGATGAGAAAACTCCTCCTTCACGATATCCTGGTAAGGAGAATCCAGGTCGGCCATCAATGGCACCTCCAATCGAACCCTGGTGGCCGCTTCGGAACCTGAGTTTTCAATTATCACGTCATTCTCCAAAATATAGTAATCAGTGCCCGATTCACTTAAAGAAAGATTTCTCTCCGCTCTCAAGCTGGGATAGTAATCGGCTACTGCGGTTGGAACCGGCCCGGTAAATAACGTAACCATCAGTACGAAACATAATCCCAGGCTTTTTCTGCTGGCCATCAAGCATTAACCCCTTCCAATATAGGACGGCCCGTAAGAAAAAAGGCAGGTACTAAATCCTCCTTCGGCGGCCCGGCGGTCATAGACATCATGTCCTTAGATCCGTGGCTTTGCGTCCCCGCCTTTCGACGGGTTTGCCTTTATCGGTGAGGGGCTTTTAGCCCCGCCGTCCTGAAACTATTAATTTAAAACAAAAAATAAAACCTGCCCAGCGGTTGCTGGCAGGTTCAGATTCCTTCTATCTGCTCCAGGCAACCCGGCTGTCATAGACTCCATGTCCTTAGATCCGTGGCTTTGCGTCACCGCCTTTCGACGGGTTTGCCATTATTCAAGAGATTACCTATATACTAAAACATAGATAATAAAAAATGTCCGCTATTTTCTAATAATACGAAATCACTAGTCGTTTTTGGCGGTCCTCTTCCGCTCAGCCAGGATCCTGAGGTTATCAAACAATTCAGCCGTGGTGATCATCCCCACCCCGCCCGGAACCGCACTGGCATAGCTGGCTTTGGTACAGGCTTCCGGATGCACATCACCGCTTATCTTGCCGCTTTGGTCGAAGTTGATACCGGCGTCTATTATCACCGCGCCATCTTTGACCATGTCGGCGGTGATGAAATGGGATTTGCCCAATGCCGCGATTACTATATCCGCCGCCCTGGTCTCTCCGGCCAGATCTCGGGTGTGGGTGTGGCAAACGGTTACGGTCCCGTTCTCGGCAATAGCCATGACCGCGACCGGCCCCCCAAGTATACTGCTGCGTCCTACCACGGTGACCTTTTGGCCATCGATATTTATATCATGTTCCTTAAGCATACGGATAACGGCCTTCGGTGTGGTCGGACGTATGCCCGGCTCCTTGGTCAATAATCTGCCTAGATTGTAAGGATGAACCCCTTCGACATCCTTCCGATAATCCATTGCGGCTACTACCAGATCCGAGTTGATATGGACCGGCAAAGGTTTCTGGATCATAATCCCGGTCACTTCCGAGTCCCGGTTAAGGGACTCTATTATACCAACCAGTTCATCCTCACCTATCTCATCAGGGAGCTGCATGATTCTCAGATCACAGTCTATATCCTCAGCAAATCGTCTAGCCCCATTCACATAGGCGGTAGATGGTCCTTCAGTTCCCACCTGTACAATAGTCATGACCATCCCCCCGCGAGCGGCCGCCGCCCGCAATTCCACCTTCATTTTATCCCTTATCTCCCGGCCATAGATCATCATCGGCCTTATCCTCCTAAGCTACAGAAATTAATAACAGCACCCAAAAACTCACTGATGCAATACCGAAATTAGAAGGCCCCCTCCAGGTGGTTGATACTGGGAATCCCATCTTCGACCATAATACCGATCACATCAAACCGTAATTCATTAAACGGGCGATTAAAAGCCTTTAGATATTCCAGAGCAACTTTTCTGATATGGTCTCGTTTATTCCTGGTTATGGACTCTTCCGGAAAACCAAAGGTGGTGCTGGTGCGTGTTTTAACCTCAACAAATACTACGGTTCCCGCTCTTCGGCAAATTATGTCTATCTCGCCGGTGCGGGTCCGGTAGTTCCTGCATAGTATCTCATAGCCATTCTGGTCCAGATACGTTGCAGCCATATCCTCGCCCCTGTGGCCGAGTTCCTTTTTCATGTTATGCTCCTATCCGTCGATTGGCTCGGGTATTGCCCCCAAATGGCGGCTGTCAAGTGCTTAAAAATCGAATAGGCCTGGCTGCAACCATTCCTGTCCCCCCAAAATGGTCTTAACCGGCTCAAAACTGCCGCGATGGATAGCGCACGGCCCAAGTTGTTCAAGGGCGATACAATGAGCTCGGGTCGCATAGCCTTTGTGCTGGGCAAATCCATAGCCAGGGAATATACCGTCGTAGGACTCCATGACCGCATCTCGCTCCACCTTGGCCAATATCGAAGCGCACGCGATAGATATGCTCAGGCTGTCTCCCTTTATAATCGGGTACTGGCGTATCTCAAGGTTGGGTAGATGTACGGCATCGATCAGCAGCAAATCCGGGCTGGGAACCAGTTCATCCACGCAAATACGCATTGCTTCCCGGGTACAGCGCAGTATATTCTTGCAGTCGATCTGCCGTGCCGATACCGCCGCCACTGACCATGCTAGCGCCTGTTTCTTTATCTCCACCGCCATCTCCAACCGCTGTGATCGGCTTACCAATTTAGAATCGTTAACTCCCGGGAGGAAGAAATTACGGGGCAGAATCACCGCCGCCGCCACCACTGGTCCAGCGATAGGTCCGCGGCCGACTTCATCCAAGCCGGCGATCCGCCGGAAGCCTTCACGGTAGGCCCGCTGTTCGTACTTTTTCAGCTTTCTTATTCGCTGTTTTTCCTCAGCAAGTTTATCTTTATCAAAGCCCATCTACCTGTTACTCCGGTTCCAGATCCCCATATCAGCAGCTTTATTTATCAGATCATCGCGATAATCAGGATGCGCGATCGAAATCAGTGCCTCAGCTCGCTGCCAGGTACTCAGCCCCTTCAGGTTGGTCTTGCCGAACTCAGTCACCACCCAATGGGCAAGGGTTCTGTGACCGGTGGTTATGGTGCCTTGGGGCAGAGTAGCCACCACCCTGGACTTTCTTTGTTCGGAGCAACCATGAGTCGAAGCAAGACACACGATGCTCTTGCCCCCCTTGGACCAATAGGCACCAATGACAAAGCCCAGGTATCCCCCGGTACCGCTTATTTGCTTGAGTCCGTTGGACTCGGCACTCACCTGGCCGAACAGATCGATCTCAACTGCATTGTTGATGGAAATGAAATTATCCAACTGGGCGATTATTCTGGGATCGTTGCTGTAATCTATGGTGGCCGCCATCAAGTCCGGGTTTTCATGGACAAAATCGTAAAGTTGGCGGGAGCCGAGCACGTAGGAGTACACCTGGCGGCCACGATCGATGGATTTATTGCGGCCACTGATCTTGCCCCGGGCAGCTATATCCATAAAAGCATTTATGTAAGTTTCGGTATGGACTCCCAAATTCTTCAAATCCGAATCGGCTATCAGGCTTCCCACCGCGTTTGGCATACGCCCTATACCCAGTTGCAAACAAGCCCCATCGGGTATTTCTTCCACGATAAGATCTGCCACCCTACGATCAATATCATCCGGCTGGCCGGGTTCGACCTCAGCTATATTCACATTGGGGCCCTCGATGATAAAATCGACCTGGGAGATATGTATTTCGACACCGCTGCTCCCTCTAGTCCGGGGCATATTGTGGTTTACTTCGACTATACTGATTGCCGATCTGGCAAAAACTGCTGTCTGGTAGGAAGGCGAGGTACCGAAGCTGAAATAGCCTTCCGCGTCCATCGGCGCCACCTGGCAGACTGCCACCGAAATCGGTTCCAGGTTTTCCCGGTAGTAGCGGGGAAGCTCCAAGAAGCTCATGGGGGAGTGAAACCCACACCCCATATCCATGATTTTGCGATCGATTGCGGTAAAATGCCAGGAGTTCCAGCAAAAGTGTTCCCCAGGATTCTCGATCCGGAAAATTGCCGGCATCCAAAGGGTGAACGCCCCCCGCACCTTGACGTCCTGCAAATCCTCAGCCCGAGCAGCCAGAGCCTGGTCGAATGCGACCGGATGAGAAGCACCCACACCATAATCGAGCCAATCCCCTGACTTTACCATTTGGGCAGCTTTCGCCGCCGATACCAACTTGCTCTGATACGATCCCCCCGGATCCATTCTCCAACCCCCCCCGACAGATTGCGGCACACATTTCTTATTATATCCAACCGCTGCTGGGTTGACCACCCATTACCAATGCGGTTGATAACCCCCTCGCTTCCAATTCAGTCCAGGCTGATGCCCCCCAAATGGCCCTTGCGATAATCCTGCAGCAAGGCCGTACAGGTCTTCCCCAGGTCAAGCATTCCGCCCTTAAGCAAGTGACCACGTTGGCGGGCGATATCCGCCAACAGTTGATCTGGTTCCCGGGTGGCATCATGAATCTTCAATTTATCCAGGAGGACCTCGGGAGCCTTACTCTTTAGGACCGCCAGCAGATATAAGGCTACCTCCTCCTCCTGGTATGCATTTTCGCCAACAATGCTCAGTAAGGCTAACTTAAGACCTTGTTCATCATTCTCTACCTTGGGCCACATAAGACCGGGGGTATCCATCAATTCGATGTCTTCCCGCACTCTTACCCACTGTTTGCCTCTGGTTATACCAGGCTTGGCACCGGTTACGGCCATCTTCTTGCCCACCAGGCAATTAAGAAAAGTGGATTTGCCGATATTGGGTACCCCTACCACCATGACCCGCATGGGTCTTACCCGCCGGCCTTTGCGGACCATCTCCTCCGTTTGCGGCTGGAACAGTGACTTGAGGGCTTGCAGGACTTCTTTAAGCCCCCCGCCGCTGGTCGAATCCATAGCGACCGCCTTCAATCCCTCCCTACTCAACCGGTTGAGGTATTGTTGGGTGGCTTCCGGGGCAGCCAAGTCCATTTTATTGAGGACAAACAAGATCTGGCGCCGGCTGCTAATCTCCTCCAGGTCCTGGTTGCGGCAGGAGAAGGGCGCCCGGGCATCCAGCAGTATGGCTACCACGTCGACCAGCTTAATATTTTGCTGTATCTCCCGTTTGGCTTTAACCATATGACCGGGATACCAATTGATAGTCAAGCTCAATCCTTCCTTCCTGGAGCAAATGAACGGAAGAAAAAAGAGAATACCCGCAAGTATTCTCCTCCTCTTGGTTATATTATCTGGAAAAACGACCTTTCTCTTTGACCCGGGCTTTCTTACCGGTGAGACCCCGGAGATAGAAAAGTCGCGCCCTTCGAACCTTGCCCCGCCTGGTTACTTCGATCTTGGCGATCTTGGGTGAATGCAACAGGAATGTCCTTTCTACCGCAACTCCGTAGGTTATTCTGCGAACCGTGAAGTTTTTGGATAGACCGGCTCCCCTGATCTTCATGACCACGCCTTCGTACATCTGGATTCTCTCCCGCGTCCCCTCGACGACCTTGGTGTGTACCTTAACCGTATCACCGGGGCCAAATGCGGGCAGGTCATTTCTATAGTGTTCCTCTTCAATAGAGCGGATAATATCTTGCATAATGTCTTACCTCCTTTCTGCAGGTGGGTCGGCAACGCCCAGATGCCACCCTTGATACAGAACAAAATTAATTTTAACATAGCTTGATGGGTATCTCAAGAAAATACTCTTAGTTGTACCAGTTTGCTCCTAACAACCTATCCATTATTATAGCCACCGCACTGCGGACGGATAGATGATTATAGCTGCTGGCTCCAGATATCGGTGTCAGAATGCGGTCGCATTTATCCATCAAATCCTGGCTCATCCCCCATCCTGTACCGAACAGCAATAAGAATACCTGATCCTTCTCCTCGATTTCCTGCTTTAGCTGGCGATAAGTGATGGTGTTGGGATGCGGACGGGCATCGGTAGCCACAGTAATGACCTCCCGACCGGTCTCCTTATGGATGGATTCCACCATACCCGGGAAGTCAGCGGCCAGTTTCAGCAGCCGCAGGGCTTCCTGGCGATCACTGTTGTACTTGCCCCCATATCCCTCCTGCCAATACGCCAGGATATCCCTGACCAGATTTTGCTGGCTGGCTGATGGGTGCACGATGTAAAAACCCTTTACATCATAAGTCCTGGCGGCACGGGATATATCGTGTATATCGAGATTGGTCACCGATGTCGTTATTACGTCCATATTCTTGTTGTACATCGGATAGTGCAGCAGGGCTGCATACACCTTGGAACGCCTCACCGGTTGTTGCTCTCCCCACTAAAGAGTATCTCCTCCAGCAGTTGTCTCTCTTCCTTATCGAACTGCCGTCCCAGCAGCAGCTCAGGACGCTTCAGAAGGGTACGGGCCAGACTGAGCTTCCTTCGCCAACGGCGGATATGCTCATGATGCCCGGACAACAATACCTCAGGGACTTCCATGTCATTGAATACCCTGGGCCTCGTGTAGTGCGGATATTCCAGTAATCCCTCCGTAAACGACTCTTCCCGGATCGAATTCTCATCACCAAGTACTCCGGGGATGAGACGGGTTACCGCATCCACTACCACCATGGCACCCAGTTCACCGCCACTGAGCACATAGTCACCGATTGAAATCTCCTCATCCACCTCAGCCATCACCCTCTCATCAATGCCTTCATAGTGTCCGCACAAGAGGATTAGGTGCGGTCTCTCTGCCAGGAAGCCAACCGCTGCCTGGTCCAGCCGGTGACCCTGAGGAGATAAATAAACCAAATGGGCGTCCGGTCGTTTGACCTCACCGATGGCGCGGGATAGGACATCCGCTTTCATCACCATACCAGCTCCCCCACCGTAGGGGTAATCGTCAACCTGCTGATGTTTATCAAGGGCATAGTCCCTGATGTTGGTAATGTTGATCTTCATCAAGCCTCTCGCCTGAGCCCGGCTGATAATGCTGTGGTCGAAGGGTCCAGCGAACATGGCCGGGAACAGGGTCAGAATATCTATTATCATCGCGATTCATCCAGCAAGCCGTCCAGGAGTTTGACCTGAAGCCGTTGATTAGGAACATCTACCGCCATCACCACTTGTTTGATGGCGGGGATAAGTATCTCGCCAAAGACGTCAGAATTAACCACGTATACGTCATTGGCTCCAGTCTCCAATACCTCAGTTAATCTGCCCAGATATCCCTTGTCCAGGTCCTCCACACGCATCCCTATCAGCTGGAAATGATAGTAGGTTCCAGCGGGAAGAGGGTGTAATTGGTCCAACGTCACATTGAGGAATAGGTTGCGCAGTTTTTCGGCCGTTTCCAGGTCATCGACACCTCTAAACTTCATCAGTAAATGTCCCCGATAGGGTGAACAATCGGTAAGAAGCAGTTCTATCTGCTCTTGGCCCCGTTGCGTCAGGTATTGCTGCCCGGCTTGGAAGCGTTCTGGAAAATCAGTCAAAGGCTTGACTTTGACGGCGCCTTTGTATCCATGGGTGCCAACTATCTTCCCTACCTTAATCAATTCCCTGGGGTCCATCTCGGTGCGGCCTCCAATTAATCTTCTGTCTTAAAGTCTCTAGCGCATTATCTCAACAGCAACTTTTTTGCCGGCTTTGGCGGCAGCTGCCTTGGTAAGAGTGCGGATGGATTTGGCGATCTTGCCCTGTTTGCCAATAACCTTGCCCATATCTTCGGGCGCCACCCGGATCTCAAGGACTACTGCCCTTTCGTTCTCGGTTTCGATCACTTCGACTGCTTCCGGTTTATCTACCAATGACCGGGCAATCAGCTCTACCAGTTCTTTCACTAGGATACACCCCCCGGTTTTCCTCTCACTATTTGCGGGATTCCGCAAACTTACTGATGATACCTTGCTTCTGCAAGAGAGACTTGGCGGTGTCAGACGGTTTGGCACCGGTAGCCAGCCATTTCAAGGCTTTCTCTTCATCGATCTTGATAGTGGCCGGATTGGTAGCTGGGTCATAATACCCTATCTCTTCGATGAATCTGCCATCGCGGGGAGTCCGGGAATCGGCCACTACCACACGGTAAAACGGATTCTTCTTAGCCCCCATCCTCTTTAATCTAATCTTTGTTGCCATATTATCACCTCCTTGAATATGTTCACTTATACCAACCTGTCCGGCCTCCAAATCGGATGTACCGGCAAGCCATCTAAGTCAGGTTTTATTAAAAGGGCAGTTTCAAATTCGGGAATCCGGGCCGTTTACCTTTTTTACCGGTCATATCGGTGAATTGCTTCATCATCTTGCGGGCATCCTCAAATTGCTTAAGCAGCCGGTTGACATCCTGGACCTTGGTTCCGCTGCCTCGAGCCACCCTTTTCTTACGACTGCCATTCAATATATTCGGATTGCGCCGCTCTGCAATGGTCATCGATTTGATGATGGCCTCTACGTGGGCCAGTTCCTTTTCGTCTATCTCGCCCTTCATAGACTTCATCTGTTTGCTCATGCCAGGAATCATTCCCAGTAAATCTTCCAATGGGCCCATGGAGCGGACCTGCTGCATCTGCTGTAAAAAATCATCCAAGGTGAATTCCTGCTGCCGGATCTTTCTCTCCATCTCCCGGGCCTGCTTCTGGTCGAAGTTATCCTGGGCTTTTTCAACCAAGGTCAATATATCTCCCATGCCCAGTATGCGTGAAGCCATCCGGTCCGGGTGGAATACCTCCAGGGCATCCAGTTTTTCGCCCATACCAACCATTTTGATGGGACAGCCGGTTACCGCCTTGACCGACAGAGCGGCACCGCCACGGGTATCCCCATCCAGTTTGGTAAGGATAACTCCCGTCAGATTCATATCATTATTGAAAGATTCGGCTACGTTGACCGCATCCTGCCCGGTCATGGCGTCTACCACCAGCAGAATCTCCTGGGGATTGACCCTCTCCTTGATGCTCTTTAATTCGTCCATCAACTCCTGGTTGATATGCAGTCTTCCGGCAGTATCGATGATAACCACGTCACGGTTGTTGGTGCGGGCATAATCCAACGATGCTGGAGCAATATCTACCGGGTTGTCCTGGCCCATGGCGAATACCGGTACCCCCACCTGGTCTCCCAGTACCTGCAGTTGCTTGATGGCTGCGGGGCGATATACATCGCACGCCACCAGCAGAGGCCTCCGCCCCTGTCTTATGAGGCTCTTGGCCAGTTTGGCCACCGTGGTGGTCTTGCCTGCCCCCTGCAGTCCGACTACCATAAATACAGTCGGGGGTTTGGGAGCCATGGTCAGTTTGTTTTCAGCTTCGCCCATAAGCCTGGTCATCTCGTCATGGACTATCTTGATGACCTGCTGTCCCGGAGTCACACTCTGGAGGACCTCGTGACCCACAGCCCTCTGGCTCACCGTAGTCACGAAATCCTTAACTACCTTATAATTCACATCAGCCTCAAGGAGAGCCAGGCGCACTTCGCGCATGGCCAGCTTGACGTCGTCTTCGGTTATCTTGCCCTTACCGCGTAGCTTTTTGAATACTTCCTGTAGCCTGTCGGACAAACCTTCAAAAGCCATACTATCTCTCTTCCTTTGCCTAAAGTAGTCCGGATATCTCCTCGATCAGGCATACAGCCTTCATGATTCGGGGATCATCAGTTCCAGATTCCTCCAAGATATCTCTCAATTCATACAGGTTCTGGCGGGTGCGCTGGAATTTTGCCACCAGACCCAGCTTATCTTCATATTCCTGCAATATACTCTCAGCCCGTTTTACCAAGTCATAAACTGCCTGCCGGCTGCTGTTCATGCTGCCGGCGATCTCGGACAACGACCAGTCATTTTCATAGTGCATATTCAAAACATCTTGTTGTTTGGCGGTCAGCAATGGGCCGTAAAAATCTTTAAGCAATACAACATGACTGATCTTTTCAAGCATGCAGCCCACTCCTTCACGTAAAGCTTTTTTACTTTACTAGTTGATTTTATTGGTTCGTACCGGTGATGTCAAGTATCCAGCTCGCTTTATTAATAACTGTTTTTGCTTTAACATTGGTAATACAATAGAATTACTAGAGAAGACATCCATAATTTATCAATATCTGGGGAGTGAATGCAAATGGAGAAGATAGCCTTGGTAGCCGACAGCGCCTGTGATCTGCCCCAAGAGCTGGTTAAACAGTATGGCATTAAAATCCTGCCGTTGAAGGTAATTTATCCGAATGGCCAATATTCCGACCGAGTGGACATACAGCCGGAGGACGTATACCAGCGCATGCCGGGTGAAGTGCCTACCACATCAATGCCTAACCTGGACGAGATCAAGGCGGTCTTCGATGGTCTGCGCCGCGATGGTTGCAGCCATATAATAGCCATCACCCTCTCCAGTAAATTATCAGGGACTTTCCAGGCCATGGAACTTGCGGCTCGGGATTTCGACGATATCATCATAAAAGTGTTCGACACCTGTACCTTATCAATGGCGACAGGATGGATGGTCTTGGATGCCGCCAGAAGTATTATGAGCGGACTTGATTTCATCAAGGTGATGGAGAAACTGGACAACCTGCGGCCCAAGGTTCACGCTTATTATGTCATAGAGACTCTCGAATACCTTCGTAAGGGCGGCCGTATAGGACAGGTAGCGGGTATGCTGGGAGAACTTCTTAATCTGAAACCAATCATCGGGGTCAACCGGGAGGGCGTTTATTATACTCACGCCAAAGTAAGGGGAAGGGCCAAGTCCATAGAGAAGTTGATGGACATAGTAACCGATACGGTGGGAAACCGCCCGTTTAACCTGGCTGTGATGCATGGAGGGGCCAAGGAAGCGGGCGAGAAGGTGGCAGAAAAATTGAGCCAGATACCCAATGTTAAGGAAATGATATTTTCTGATATCAGCCCCGCTTTGGGAGTACATACCGGCCCTGGTTTGCTGGCTGTTTGTTTTTATGAGCTGTAGCCGTCGATCTTGATTCGATATATATCACCATCTTTCCAGCGGAGATTATGATTGCCGATGATAGTTGATTAAATGGGTGTCTTGCCGCAAAAAACATTAAATCGGTGTTTTGTGGCCGAATTTATCTGTATCCTAATATTTTCCATAAAGTTATAATGGTCTCACACTAATACGTGGAGACCATTTATTGTGCTTAGATTACGGTTGCTAATCTTTACTTTCATAATCATGCTGGGGATGACCTCTCCGATCCAGGCTCCATTTTCGGAAGGCAGTCCTTCTAGTGCCGATACTGCGGCGGTGATAAATGAGATCATTGCCGATTTTGGTTTCCTCGGTTCCATGCTGGCCGATACTGAATCCTATCAGGGGTATGCGGCTGTCAGCCGGTTTGGCGATTTGGATTCCGCCGTGGACCATCTTTCCCAGGGCTTTGAACCTGAACTGGCCCAAAATATCACCCAGTACCTTTTAGCATATAATCCTGACATTAATCGGGTGGTGATAATTCCCCGAGAATTCATCCCTGTCATTACCGCCGCTGACCGTCCCCATCTACGGATCACACACCTGTCCAACGAGTCCGTTATTGCCCGGCGATATTATGAAGATTGTTACCTGTTGGGAGACCGGTACCGCTACACCATCGAGGCTCACAAACGTAGTGACCGCTGGATAATAAGCGACCTGCATCTGGAGGCGGAATAAGAGTTTATGCTATTTCCCCTGCAAACTCTGTTTAACCCGGCGTACCAGTAGTTCTACGCACAAGCTTATGTTCTCGGGAACATATATCTTTAGCTGCTCCCGGTAATAGAGATCATACAGGTTGCGTTGGATGGTGCCGTCATCCATACCCTGATCCAGCATGGCCTTGATTATATCGAAGGCATTTTGGGCGATATTCAAGGCCCGCTGATAGAATTGGGGCACCTCGCCATTTATCCAGATCCGCTCGTGGGGTATAGCCACCACTTTGGTAGGATAGCTCATCAGTCTGCGAATACTCTCCATATACATCTCGAAGTCCTGGAAGAATATCGGGAAGATCAATTCGTCCGAGGTTTGGAATCCAGCTGTGTCCGATAAGAACATAACCTGGTCGTCGGCCAGATAGAAAGCCAGATTGCAGGGACTGTGCCCGGGTGCCTCGATGACCTCTAAACTTAATCCCTGACCCAGGTCCACGACGTCCCCCCCCTTGACTACAGTGTCGACGATAATCTGCTGGGGAACGGGGGTTTTGATTGGCTCATCGATCATGCCTTGACGCAGTAGCAACTCAGTCATCTTCTCATCCTGGCTAAAGAAGTTCTCCAGTATTTTGGATTTGGCCAACACCCTCTTGGCCTCCGAACTAGCCACCAACTGCGCTTGAGGAAACATAGTCTGTAAGGCCGGGATACCGCATACATGGTCAAAATGGGCATGCGATGCCAGCAGATATTCGATCTGCGGTTTCTCCGTTAAAGCTGCCCACTGCTGGCGAAAGCTCACCGTACTTGCGCTGACCCCGCATTCAACTATGGCAGCCTGCTTTTGGCCAACTATATAATGGTTGAAATGCCGGTTGCCGATACAGATCACGTTTTCAGTCAGTCTCATGCAGCCTCACTCCTTCTTGAAGAATTTGCACCATATATTTCTAAATATAACACAGGTTTCTGTTTCCATAACTAAGGTATATTCATATGGGCATAAAAAAAGGATCCCCCTAAGGAAATCCTAATTTTTCTGGTGGGCGATGACGGGCTTGAACCGCCGACATCCTGCTTGTAAGGCAGGCGCTCTCCCAGCTGAGCTAATCGCCCCAATGGTGACCCCTGGGGGACTCGAACCCCCGTTACCGCCGTGAAAGGGCGGTGTCTT
>CAZBSD010000028.1:0-26830 GCA_964494735.1 uncultured Syntrophomonas sp. | reverse complement strand
TTAAAAACCGAGGACGGCAAGGTAAAGAAGGTAATAATCGAGATCGATGCCGAAGGCAACTTCTATGATCAGAATTTCGCTGAACAGATAATCAGCCTCGACAATATAGCCCTGATGGAACAAGCCACCAATGAGGAAATCAAAAGACGGGCAGCCGCGGCCATTACCAAGGCCCAGAGTCTGGAGAGCGATATCTTCGGATGGGGACTGCTGTTACACAAGCAGGACCCACAGATATGGTATCAGGTCGAAAACGATTGGCCTCTGCTATTCAGGGGCTTGGAATCCGAGATAAATGTAACCTTCTCTGTCCGAAGGACATACCTCTTGGATCATTCCTTCGAATTCGCCGAATAGTGGGGTGAGACGGTGTTTTTCATACTGGTCGTTATCTACATATTGATCCTGGTGGCTGAGCTGCCAACCTTGATCGAGAACCGTTGGTATAAGGAAATCGCTGTATTCGCGGTTATCTTCCTGGGTAGTTTCTACCTGGGCATGGTGCAGTTTTATGATTGGCCTTTTTACAACCCCATCGACCATCTGCTGCCGCTTATCCCTCCCGAACATTGGCATCTATAATTTGCCCTGGCCCACTCAGTGGATGATCTCCATGGCTTCCTGCAGCAGCTGTAGTGAAGCCCCGGCTTCCATACGCAGGGCCAAGGTATAGGGGTTGACTTTCTTGATGTTCAGGTTCCCTGGGACCTTATAATCATCTGGCAAGCGATTAGCCAATTGGATCTCCACCTCCCGGCCCTTGCGGCGCAGGCCCTTTATCTGCTTGTCCCGGGCGGTGAGCCTAAGTGAGGCTACCTGAAGGAAATTGGCTACCGGCAGCGGCAAGGGCCCAAAGCGATCTTCCATTTCCTCCCGGATCTCCTCTATATCCCCCTGTGTTGATGAGAGCAGCATGCGCCGATAGATCCTCATCTTGGTCCCCGAATCAGGAATATAGCTGTCCGGGATATAATAGTCGACATCGATATCCATCTGTGGCTGCAGCTGTTCCCTTACTACCGTCCCTTTTACCTTGGCCGTCTCCTGTTCCAACAACCGGCAATAGAGGTCGAATCCTACCGCATGGATATAGCCATGTTGCTGCACACCCAAAATATTGCCTGCCCCCCGTATCTCTAAATCCCGCAAGGCGATACGGATCCCGGCCCCCAGCTCATTGAATTCACGCAGGGCGGTCAATCTTTTTTGGGAAGCTTCGGTTATTACCTTGTCGGGATGATAGGTGAGGTAGGCATAGGCCAAGCGGTTGGACCTTCCTACCCGCCCGCGCAGTTGATAAAGCTGGGCCAGCCCCATCCGGTCCGCCATATCGATGATTATGGTATTGACATTAGGCATATCCAGTCCAGATTCAATGATGGTGGTACATAAGAAGAGATCGAATTCCCGGTTTATAAAACGGGTTATGGTGGAAGCCAGTTCATCCTCCTTCATCTTGCCATGACCTACCGCAATTCTTATATCCGGCAGAAGGGTCCGTAATTCCTCCTGAAATCGGTAGATGTCCTGGATACGGTTGTGGACCACGAAAACCTGTCCGCCCCGGCCAACCTCGGTAAGGACGGCATCACGGACGATCTCCAGGTTATACTCCATCACGTAGGTAGTGATGGGATAGCGCTCCGGCGGCGGGGTTTCGATTATACTCAGATCCCTTAATCCGGTCAGCCCCATATGCAGGCTGCGGGGGATGGGTGTCGCGGAGAGGCTTAGCACATCGACCCGTTCCTTCAGAGCCTTTATCTTCTCCTTCTGGGCCACTCCGAAACGATGCTCCTCATCTACCACTAACAACCCCAGGTTGTGGAACTTGATATCCTTGGAAAGTAAGCGGTGCGTGGCGATAACTATGTCCACCACTCCCCTCTCCAGATCGGCTATGACTTTTTTCTGTTCGCTGGGAGATTTAAAACGGCTCAGCACCTCTATCCCCGCCGGGTATTTCCGAAAACGTTTGGTGAACGTCTCATAATGCTGTTCAGCCAGGATGGTGGTCGGGACCAGGATGGCCACTTGTTTGCTGTCCATTATGGCTTTGAAAGCTGCCCGAAGAGCCACCTCGGTCTTTCCATAACCAACATCTCCACATACCAGACGGTCCATGGGTTTCATGCTTTCCATGTCTTTCTTGACATCCCGGATAGCCTTCAGCTGGTCCGGTGTCTCCTGGTACGGGAATTCATCCTCAAACTGGGCCTGCCATGGCGTATCCTGGCTGAAGGCATGACCTTGCACGGTTGCCCGCACGGCGTAAAGCTGCAGGAGTTCCTCCGCCATCTCTTGAATAGACTGCATCACCCGGTGTCGGGTGCGTTCCCATTCAGTGCCGCCCAGTTTGCTCAGCCGCGGTTCTCGGTCTTCCGAGCTCGAATAACGGTACAATAAGTCCAGTTTATCCACCGGCAAATATAGTTTGTCGGTCCCCGCATATTGCAGCAATATGTACTCGCGGGTCACCCCATCTGTCTCCACCTGGGTAACCCCGCGAAATATCCCCACCCCATAATGCTCATGGACCACATAGTCCCCTCGCTGCAGGTCCTCAACCAGGATTCGCGGCTCTGCTGCCGTCTTCGATCTGGCCTTGGGCAAAGCCCTTTTGCCCCAGATATCCTGCTGGGTAACCAAGGCCAGCTTCAGGCTCTGGCTCAAGAATCCCCGCCCGTATCTTCGGTCTATGAATTCCATCCTGGTTAGACCGCGATTGGCCATCTCCACCCGTAAATCTTCGCGCATTCTCTCCTTATGGATGGCCAACTGGACTGAATAGCCTGCTGCCAGCCACTCCTGCAATCTTGAGAAGAGATTTTCGTAACGCTGGTGGAACGGTTCCATTTCCCGCTGCGAGATATGTTCATAAAGCCCTACTTGTACTTGGGGTATGTTGCCGGGGAAAAACGAATGGTAGATAATATTGTGCCTGGCCAAAGCCGCGTTCAAATACTCACGGTCGATCAGATTCAGCTCACGGTAGGTGCCATCTTCTTTGCGGGCTTCTTTGACAAAACCATTATAACGGCGGATCATTCTCTCCAGCAGCTGGAAACAATCGCGCGGCTCATCAAAAAAAACATGGCTGGAAACCGGCAGGTACTCCAGCAGTGATGACCATAATCCATTCCCACCGCCCAGGTCATCGGCCGGCCCGACCAGGAGCTTGTTTTCACTCTTGCTGGAGCGTTGGGTATCAATATCAAAACGGTGCAAGGTGTCCAGTGTATCCCCGAAGAATTCCAGCCGGTAGGGCTGGTCAGCGCCAGCGGGGAATACGTCCAATATCCCGCCCCGCACCGAAAACTGACCCGCTCTGGTCACCGTATCGACCCGCTCGTAACCTGACTGGCTCAGCCTTTGGATGATTTCCCGAACGGCATAATCCCGTCCCAATTCCAAATTCAAGGTAAACTCCTGGAACTGTTGGGGAGATATGATTCGATATAACAACCCTCCAATGGAGGTGATGATCACCGATTTGCGCCGGGGGTGGAGATGCAGATCTTGCAGAGTCGCTATCCGCTCCACTTCGACCTGGGTGGTATTCTCTTTCATAAACACGAAATCACGTTCCAAAAAAAGATGGACCCGATCTTTTCCGATCAGATTCTGAAGCTCACCAGCCAGATCATAAGCCTGCTCCTCGGAAGCCACAATAAACAGCAATCTCCCCGTCCCAGCTTTCCATAACTCGCCTGCTAAAAAGGTTCGCGCCGTCCCCGCAAGTCCGCTCAATAATACATTCTTTCCGTTTTCCAGGCAATCTTGAATGGAATCAAATAACTCTCTATTCATAAAGGGTCTCCTCTCCCCCATAGCGGCATCGCCAAACAATAAAGGTGGACATCGATGAATCGACCCCCACAAAAATTTCTTTAAATGATAAACACACCAACCGGCCATCTGCGGCCCAGGCGTTTCAGCTCTTTATACAATCCAGCCATTTTCCCGATTATGGACACCAGACCACAGCAATCAACTGTAATAATGCTGGCTAAGCGAGCCACTATCGGTCAGACCCATCTCCATGGCACATTCATCACATATGCCGCTGACCGGGATGGCGCCCTGTTCTCCCTCCACCTCGATCTCCTGAAAGACGCGTTCACAATATTCGCATATATAGTAGATCTTCACACTGCCCGCTCCTTCTAATCTTTTTTCTCATTTTTCCCTTAGAAGAGCGGTGAATATACCTATTCCTTAATTGTACGCGTTCATAGCCTCGGTTAGACCGGCCACAGCCCACCTCTCAACCGCATCGGCGGCTTTATTGACCGCAATCATCATCTGCTCCTTTTCCAGGCTGGAAAAACGTCCCAAGACCCAGTTGACAGCATCGCGTTCGATGGGACGGCCTATGCCGATGCGAACCCGGGGGAAATTATCGGTGTTTAGTCGATCCATGATGGATTTGATCCCCTTGTGTCCACCGCTGCCGCCGGCAGCACGTATGCGCAGCGAACCGACCGGCAGGTCCATGTCGTCATAGATTACGATCAAGTCAGACAGATCAAGTTTGTGCCAATGAACCAAGGGCTGTACCGCCTTGCCGCTCAGATTCATGTAGGTAAGTGGTTTTACCAATAAGACCTTATGCCCGTTTATTCTTGTTTCCCCGATGATAGAATCATACTTGCTTTCCTGGCGCACCACCTGGTGACGGGCAGCCAGTTCTTCCAAGACCTTGTAGCCGACGTTATGGCGGGTTTCCTTATAATCGGGACCCGGGTTGCCCAAGCCAACCACTATCTTCATATCCCTATATCCTTCCCCTGGCTTCAGCTTCTGAAAAGGAAAGACCCACTAAAGAGCAGGCCTCACCTATCTATGTAGTGTGGAATTACGTTGCCCTAGTCTTCGAAAATTTTGCTGACTGACAAATCCTCATGAATCCGGAGTACCGCTTCCCCTATCAGCGGAGCTATTGATAAAACCTTGAGGTTAGGCAGTTGTTCCCGTAAGGGTATGGTGTTGGTCACGATTATCTCTTTTATGGGGGCCGCTGCCAGTCGGTCCAGCGCTGGCCCGGAAAACACCGGATGGGTACAGCATACAAAAACCTCTTGGGCCCCTTTTTCCATCATTACATTCGCGGCATTACATACCGTTCCAGCGGTGTCGATTATATCATCGATGAGGATAACCGATTTTCCCTCCACCTCACCGATTACGTTCATTATCTCCGACACGTTGTGAGATGGGCGCCTTTTATCTATTATCGCCAGGGGAGCCCCCAACTTGGCGGCCAGGTTGCGGGCCCGGGTCACCCCTCCTACGTCGGGAGATACCACCACCGCGTTCTCACCCAGGTTCTTTTTATGGATATGGTCGGCCAGGGTTGCAACTCCGGGCAGGTGATCGACAGGAATATCGAAGAATCCTTGTATCTGGGTGGCATGCAGATCTACGGTTACTACCCGGTGGGCACCGGCTTCCACAATCAAGTTAGATACCAGTTTGGCTGTTATGGGGTCCCTGGCTCGGTTTTTGCGGTCCTGGCGCCCATAACCAAAATAGGGTATGACCGCGTTTATCCTTCCGGCTGAAGCCCGCCGGAAAGCATCGATCATTATCAGCAATTCCATGAGATTCTCATTGCCGGGGCTGCAGGTGGGCTGCACTACGAAGGTATCCACCCCGCGCACACTCTCATCGATCTCTACACTAACTTCGCCGTCGGAAAAATGGGAAACGGTAGCTTTGGCCAGAGACATACCGAGATAGTCCCCGATCTCCTTCGCCAGTGAAGGGTTAGCATTACCCGTGAATAGTTTCATCCTCCACCTGGATGTGTTCATCTCAGTTTAACCTCCAATCGGATTTTGCAGCTGGGGATCTATCTCTTTTTTAAATTCTTCTGCTGGGCTCTTTCCACTGCCAAAGTATCGACCGGTACGTCTCTCGTTATGGTGGAACCAGCCCCGGTTATGGAGTTGGCCCCGATTCTCACCGGGGCTACCAAATTGGTGTTGCTGCCTATGAAGACTCCGTCTTCCAGGATCGTTTCCCATTTATTCAAGCCATCGTAATTGCAGGTAATCGTCCCGGCCCCGATATTGACACCCTTGCCCACCGTAGCGTCACCTATATAGCTGAGGTGGGGAGCTTTGCTCCCTTCACCCAGGGTCGACTTCTTGATCTCGACGAAGTCACCCACTTTGACCTGGCGATGGAGTGTTGCTCCTGGACGCAAGTACGCATAAGGGCCGATGGTACACTCATCACCAACCTGAGCCTCTTTCAATCGGGAATGCTCGATGGTAACTTTATCACCGATGATCGAGGAGGTTATATGGGTGGCTGGTCCGATAAGGCAGCCCTCACCTATGCTGTTGCGCCCTTCGATAATCGTTCCCGGGTATATTATAGTATCCTGCCCTATGTTTACATCCCAGTCGATAAAGGTGGAGCAGGGATCGACAATAGTCACACCACTCCTCATCAACGCCATATTTTTGCGTTGCCTTAATATAGCTTCGGCTTCTGCCAGTTGCACCCGGTCATTTATTCCATAGATATCCTCTCTGGCATCGACCTGGAGGATCTCGACTTTCTTTCCTTTGGCCTTCAGGATGGTTAAGACCTCGGTCAAGTAATACTCACCCTGCTGGTTGTTGGTATTGAGCTGAGCCAAGGCCGAGGAGACCTCTTCTACTTCCATGGCATACATACCGGAATTGATTTCACTGACCTTCTTTTCCTCTTCCCCGGCATCCTTTTCTTCAACTATCGACTGGAACGCACCTTTTTGGTTACGGATTATTCTCCCATATCCATAGGGGTTATCTACCCCGGTCGATAAAACGGTCACGGCGGCTTGACTGGTCCGATGGTGATCCAAAAGGGCTTTTACGGTTGCCGCCTGCAGCAACGGGGTGTCTCCTGCCAGCACTACAATAGTCTGATCCCCTTGCACCTTATCCATGGCCTGCATCAACGCATGCCCGGTCCCCAATTGTTCCTCCTGCAAGGCGAAATCCACAGCGCCGGCTGGAAAAATTTCCTCCACGAAATTTCGACCGTGCCCGACCACCACTACTACCTTGTCCACTCCACCCGATCGGGCCGCTTCACATACATGCTCTACCATTGCTTTGCCGGCAACCCGGTGAACCACTTTCGGAAATTGGGAACGCATGCGCACGCCTTTGCCGGCTGCCAATATTACCGCGGAAATTGTCACTTTACCGGTTCCTCTCCTCGCTCTGTGTCTGCGCCAGAACGCCTCTAAGACTATTTAGCCTACTGTATTATAACCTTTTCTCCGGTTAGCTGTAAAAGTCTAATAGCTAACGTTCAAATGTCATTCCATTCAAATATCGCTGCGCCAACAGCAGATCATCCGGTTTGTCCACGTCGACCCCAACTTCAGCATAAGGCGAAATAATTCCCTTGCCTCGGATTCCGGCCACTTTGTACAACCTTTTTTCGGCGGCTTTTATGCTAAGCTGTCCCAGCAGATATGTCAGCACCAATCGAAACCCAAAAAGCCTGGCAATAGCCAGCGGATCTTTGCGGCGGCTTATTATCTTATTGCCGAATTCAAGACAGTCGGGTAGGACAGTCGAGCGCAGCAGAAATAAATTGCCGCCGGTAAAAATGCCGTCTTTGAGGTGCACATAAGTGCGGATGACTCCAGGGTATTTACGGTCATTTACCTCTTTGCTGGTAACCGGGTAGTAGAGGTCGGCCTCCGTACTCTCACATCTGGCCAGGAAATCACTGATGGCTTCGGGGGTTATAAACGGTATGTCGGTTGGAACCGCCAGGACTTTGGCAGTGATCCGCTCTTTCAGAAACTCTACCCCGCGGGCGAAGGTCTCAACCGCGTTTTCTCCGCCCTCAACAAAAAAGAGCCGTTCGTCCCTGGGGAGGATGTTGCGCAGCGCTTCAACCGGTCCGCTGACCACTATGTTGTTGATTCTGGGCGTCGCCCTCAAGGCCCTATAGACGTAGTATATCATGGGGTAACTGCCAATGATTATCAATGCTTCGTTATTAAAGGGCGCAATCTTCTTCAATTCACTGGTGTTTTCACCGCCGGCCAAAATTATGGCGTCACATTGCATCCGTATTCCTCCATAAATTCCTTATGGAATCAAAGCGCCTGATTCAGCGCATCCATCTTGATACACTCGATAAGAACATTTTCAGCGTTTTCTATGTGTTCTTGAGCCAGCTGTCGGGCTAGTTGACTGTCACGAGCCTGGATGGCCTCCACCAGCTGTTTGTGTTCCTTTAATGATTCCTTGTTGCGGCCCGGAAAGGACAATGATGTTAAGCGGAATCTTTGTATCTGTTCGCGCAGATTGCTGATAATCGTAGCCAGCCGTTCGTTTCGGCTCGCCTTGTACAATAATTCGTGAAAACTGGTGTCGACTTGCACCAGTTTATCAATATCACCGCTGGTTATCGCCTCCTGTTTTCCCACCAGCAGCCTCTCCATCGTCTCCAGTTCATCTTCGGTGATCCTCTCCGCCGCCAGTCCTGCCGCCAGTCCCTCCAGGGCGGCCCGAATCTCAAATACATCAGCGATGTCCTTGAAGGACAGGTCGGCCACATAAGCACCCTTGCGGGGCACCATGACGATGAACCCTTCCAATTCCAGCTTCCGCAAAGCTTCCCGGATCGGCGTCCGTGATACCCCTAATTCTTCGGCCAGTTGAATCTCCATCAGTCTTTCCCGTGGTTGCAGGGCCCCGTTCATGATTGCGTTGCGGATGGCATCCAAAACCAATTCCCGCAAGGGTTTGTAAGAATCCAAATCGACTGGATTTAACCGTCTGTTAGGCATTATTTACACCACCTCAATCTTTGATATATGTTGACACCAGGAAAGACTCTTCATATACTTCTTTTATCGTCCGCCAACCACGCACCGCCTGCTGGTGGTCGGCGAATAACCCTATCACGCTGGGACCACTCCCCGACATAACTGAATGTATTGCGCCCAGCGCAGCCAGCTTATTCTTAACAGCCGATATTTCCGGGTACTTGGTGATGCTTACGGTTTCCAAATCATTTTTCATTTGTGCGGCTAATCCCATAATATCACATCTATACCACGCTTCAAGGAAGGCGCCATTGTCGGGGGGATCCAGCATCTCCCCCAATCGTAAATCCCTATACACCTCAGCGGTTGACAACTGGCCGGGCGGTTTTACCAGCACCATCTCCAACCGCGGACCGGGGTCCACCGGCTCCAGAGTTTCGCCCCGCCCCCGCGCCAACGCACAGCCACCCATTACGCTGAAGGGAACATCCGACCCGACCTGAAGACCTATTTCCATAAGGGCCCGAAAGTCCAACGGTGCCCCCAACATTTCATTAATCCCCAACAGCACCGCCGCAGCATCTGTACTGCCTCCGGCCAACCCTGCCCCAACCGGTATCCTCTTGTCGATGTGAATACGCAAGCCAGTTTGGATGCCTAGCCGATCATATATGGCGCGGGCCGCCTTGAAGGCCAGATTCTCATCGTCATCCGGCACTTGGGAGCTGTTGCTTTCGACCTTGATACCGCTATCAGCAACACGAATGGATACTGAATCGCATAAGTCTATCTGCTGCATAACGGTTTCCAATTCATGATAGCCATCCGCCCGTTTGCCAATAACCTTTAAAGTGAGATTGATTTTGGCAGGTGCCTGTACGCACACCTGATGCTTCATCCTGCAATTCTCCTCATCATTTCATTAATTATACACATAGGTTTGCCAAAAATAAATTGCCAAGGACCAGTGTTCAGACGTTGCAGCTCCAAATGAAAAGGTCCGCCGTTGTTATTAAAAAGCGGCGAACCGATTGGTGGTTTCGATCAATCTAGTTGTTTACCAACTTTACTCCCTTGGGCAACAATTCCAAACATTTGAAAGACACCTGAGCTCTTTGCGGGGTGCTCAAATCCAAGCCCGAGTCGGAGGCCGAAACCAGACACAAGGGGGGGAATAATACGCACCACCAGTTCTTCCCCTGCCCCTCGCCGATCACTACCCTCACCGCCTGGTACCTACCAGGGGGGAAGACCAGGTTGCCATATGACTTGACTGGAAATTCATATTCACCCAGATCAACTTCTACCGGATAATCGTACCCGCTGGCGGTTATACGCTGCCGGGCGACTGCTTCAATTTGAGGCAGATCCTTTTGTGCAACCTGCCGGGCCTGGTCAGCATCGTTCAATCCGCTCAATTCCACTTGCATCATACTGACAATGTCATCCTTGACCGCCAGCTTCAATGCCTGGTCCACCGGGGCGTCACTGTTGGCGATCACGTGCAGCCTCAAAACGCTTTCCGCCAGGGTTTGACTGCGGCTGTCCACCAGCCATCCTCCCATTACAATAAACAATAAGATGAGAATGATTCCCAATATAGTACGCTGCAAAATAATATCCCTCCCTGTAACTGAATTATTTCCAGGAGGGAATCTTTTTAAACAGGGGATACACCTTCCATAGTTAAATCCGCACCCGCATAGGATCGGGATGCAATCATCTGACGATTCGATTGGAAGCGTTGTATGGTCCCGCTGGACACCATGAAAAGAAAAAGTTCCTGGTTCATTCACAATCAGAATAAAATCCGTTGACAGAACATGTGTTTGTAAAATAAAATGGGTGCAGAACCTATGTTCGCTTGGCGGAGGTGGTATTGATGTTCGCAGACTTTTCCAAAAGGGAATTTATCGAAACCGGGATAGGCGGATTGACGGCGATTATACTGGTCTATCTGGCCATGATGGGGGTTCTTAATCTGATCGCTTAGGAATTCAATCCTTACATCCGGCCGGTCAAATTACCCATGCCTTCCGCGATTTTGCCGGGTCGATCCGCTGGCATTTTGGGGATAGGCTTTTCTAGCCACCAGTCTATTGTAAGCAAGAACGCCGGTGAAGGCGTTCTTGTTCTATTTCTTGGCATCATCCTGTTTGGCGAGATATTCCCGGATTATCATTCTTACCAGCGCACTGCGCGATATCTGGTTTTCCTTGGCCAATTCCTTTATATCATTTACCTGGTTTTTGGTCAGGTAGAATGTGGCGTGTTGAAATTGTTCAGTTGCCAAATGGCACCCCTCCCCTGCCATGAATATTGCTGGGTTGCTTATGTTCCTTTACGGCTAGTATATGTTGACGGGGATAGTTGTGTTACTTGTTGGAAGCCTAATTCCTTCTTGAGCAGAGCTATGTTATCGCGCATCACCTTCCTTCCCGCCCGGATGATCTTGCCCGCCTCCTTGAGATCAGTCAGACTGACGTCCGGGACTTCCGGGTGCAGCAATAGGTCCGCGAAAAAATCCTCTTCAGTATTGGATGTCTCATAAATCAGAATATCCAGGGTACGGCCTATGATCTGGGGAATGCCTTCAACGTCGGTCCGGTAATTCTCCACACCCAGGTTTATTCCCAGCACATATTCCGCCCCCATCGATTTGGTTACCATTGCCGGGACTATATCCTTTAACCCGCCATCAACTATCTGCATCCCTCTAAACTTCTTGGGCACGAAAGTGACTGGGATTGAGATACTGGAACGCACGGCTTCGCTCAGAAGAGCGTCCGTTACCACCACCCCCCCGTAAGGTTTGACCAGGGTCTGGTTGGTGAAAACTATTTTGCCACCGCTGTCGATGTCGCAGGCTATCATCGCTGTCGGCAGGTTCACCTCGCCCAGCCTTTTACCGCCGGTCCAATCGTAGATCAGTTGCTCGATTTTATCCCCGGCTATTAACCCATTCAGGGTGTAATCGTAGTTGGGCAAAACCAGGCCGACCACGTATTTGATCAATCCAGCGATATTATAATCGATGTAATCGCGGGGAGTGAGGGCAGTCACTATCTGCTCCATCTTGAGAGGTGAGACACCGCTGGCATACAGTGCGGCAATTATGCTGCCGGCACTGGTTCCAGCTATGTAGTCGGGATAGACCTGGTTTTCGATCAGCACCTGTAACACCCCGATATGGGCCAAACCTTTCAGTCCTCCGCCGCCCAAAGCCAATCCAAACCTTAACATTGGTTTTCACTTCCTTTTCAGAGGGCCGAACGTTACTCCGTATCCCTTAGGCTTTCAACTCCATGGCGGGTGAGTGACTGGGCCAATCCAGTCGTTATCTGCCATTGTCGCGGTTACCCTTATGGGGGGATGAAAAATGCCCGACCACAATATGATCGAGCATTTTTACCTATCCAATTAACATTCGGTTTCCGGATCTAGTTCCCCATATACGATGATATCATGCATCTTGCCCAGTTTATCGATGATATCGACAAACACTTTGACTTCGATACAAGTTCCCCGGACACAAGGTCCTTTTTCTATCGTCATGTCAGCGTCGAACACCCGCCGATGTCGGCATGGGCTGTGTTCGTCTTCGCAGGTCCCCTTGATGTCGTAATCAAAGTCCCAGTTGCACAGGATAAGTTCCGATTGGTCGATCTCACTTCTGAATTCTTCGACCGTCAAAGGCGGATCAAATTCGCTCAATTCGACCGTCTCTTCATAGACGTTGCAAGGTATGGTGAATATTTGGTACTCGGTCTCGGGCGGATTGCCAACGATCAACACCAGAATCAGATCGAAATCGATCATGATCTTCACCCTGTTGAAGTTGAGCGTCTCGGTGGCACAGTTGACTTTGATTTTGAAGTCATCGATCAAGCTTACATAGCCGCCCACTTCAGCGGTCGGGATACAAATGTGACGACAAAGGACCTCGGCTCCCTTTTCGATATACTTCGCCTTGATTACTTTTGCCCACAAATCAAGTTTGCAACCCTCCGGAAATTCACATTTCAACATGTCTCTTTCCCCTCCTTCTCTCTAATCTCTGCGTCGCAACCTTTCAATCAGGTCGAGAAATTCGTCTGCCAAATTTCTAAGATATATTATGAAAGAAGGATACATTGTGTGATTAACGTGAAAATTAAAAGAGCAGAGGGGCCATCGTTACCCTGGGAGTCGGGTGGCGGTTATATAAATAAGCAGTTTAGCAACAATTTTTTGATTCGCTGTCCCCATCGTGTTTCACTTTCTTTTTGGTAATACCGATCGGCCTTTAGTGATTCTTTAATGGCCGGTTTTTGGTTATGATGGGTAATAAGCGGCTCCTTGCGGATGAGAGTTTCCTGCAACTGCTGCACCTTTTCCCTGGAACCGTCCAATTCCCGTCTCAGCCTGGCATTCCGCTCCTCAGCCTTCTTGATACCGTGCCGCAGACTCTGCATGTCACTCTGATAGCACCTAAGGCGGCGGTGCAGGGCTTCGTTTTCATCACGAATCCCATCCACGGCCACATTTTCCAGACTGCGGTAATCCTCCGCTGGCACCCCTTGTTCAAATCCAGCTTGAAGCGGGATTCTGACCACCTGATCACGTACCGCATACACTTCAAACTTGATACTGTATCTGATTACAATTTCATGGCCGACAATCTCAGCGTTCCAATCAAGATCCTCAACCTGCAATATGAACCTTGCCTGGTGGTTATGGCCCATTTGCCCGTCCCGCTCCGGCCAGTCAACGCGCTCTCGGAAATTGATGGTACGGCTAACAATGCCAGTATGGCGGTTTTTATCCTCAACCAACACGATGGCCTCCAGTTGAATGGCGGCTTCTACGTGTTTTCCCTGCCTGCCTGCCAAGGCATTACGAATCTTGACTCTTATATCATCGATTCTTATATACCTTTCATCCAGATCGCAGCGGCACTCCCGCTGAAAAGTTCGGGCTTGATGAAGGCAGTCAATTACGACCGGAGACCACAACGAGATGTCCTGCGCCATTCTCTGATCACTCCACTTTTTTTTAATCTATATGGGTGGCGGCAGGTAAGTATGATTGCCCATGTTTTGGCAGGTCTGATCCAAAAAAAAGACTGTATCTCTCGATACAGTCCCAACGGTGTCTAATTTTGCAGGCTTCTTCTAAGCATTGGCGGAAGCGATCTTAATCTCCGCGTCCTGTTTATCATATACGAATAACTCAACTGTTTCTGTTAATACATCTGCATAGGTATAGGAAACCTTTCTCTCCACCTTGCGTTCATTGAGCCTTACAACAAATAGATTAGGGTAAATGGACTCCAATACGCCTTCCTTTTCTATTATGCGGTTCCTTCCTCGGTTAGCTTTCAGTCTGATCTTGCTGCCTACGAAGAATTCCAGGTCTTTTTTGATTTCTGCGATAGCTCTGGGAGAACTCAAACCATCACCTTCTTTGCCTAAGTATTATATAATTCTATACCTTAGGGGGTATTTTGTCAAGATAAAATGTAAGTATATAAAAAAACCCCCCCGGTGTCAATCGATTATTAGGTAAAAAAGATAAGAATCATGTAGATTCACAATACTGTTATAGATGCATTATATAATTTTTCATAAGCCCTGTCGCTCTTGGTGGAGCCAACTTAGTTATCAGCGGGTGACAAAGGCATTTACCAACCGTATCACATCGCTTACGCTTAAATCCTCCGGTCGCAAGTTAGGTTCAAGACCAATCCCGGTAATTATGGTCTGGGCATCTGCTTTGCTGCAGCCAAAATATTCGCTGGTAATATTGAGGATGGTTTTTCTGCGCTTCTGGAAAGCAATCCTTATCAATCCTTTGAATGCCGCTTCATCATTGAGTGGGGAAATCGGTTGGTGCCGGGGTGTGATCCTGACCACCACCGAATCCACCTCGGGACGGGGACAATAACAATTGCGGGAAACATCCATCAGGTGCACTACGTCGGCGTAATATGCAGCCATAATGGTAAGCCGGCCATACTCTTTACCTCCCGGCGACGCCAGCAGTCTCGCCCCTACCTCTTTTTGCATCATCAAAGTAGCCGATATCATACGGGGACACTGCTCCAGCAGCTTAAAGGTAATCGGGGTGGTGATATTGTATGGTATATTGGCGCACACCTTGTAAGAATCGAGGCTGGCCGCTCCAAAGGTCTTGAGCAACTCAGCTTCAATGTCAATTTTCAGGATATCATTGAACGTCAATCTCAGATTCTTTAGTTCCCCCGCCAAGTCAGCCAAGAGCGGCCCCAAACTAGTATCCAACTCAATCGCCAGTACACCCTTACTGCGCAGGGCCAGCTCTTGGGTCAGGCCTCCCAGACCGGGCCCAATTTCCACCAGATACTGCTCCGGGCTGATGTTACACGAGTCGGCTATCTTAACCAACACATTGCGATCTACCAGGAAATTTTGCCCCATCCTCTTCTTGGGAAAGACCCCAAATTGTTCCATTAAGAGCCGCACCCCGCGGGGTGATACCCTGTCCGCCATCAGATTCAAATCCTTTTTTGACATGCTTGATAGTGTGATATGTCATTTGTATTATACACCACCCAGTTAATATGTCTGTCAAGACCTGCAGCCAGGCCTCCTTCCCCGATTACCTCCGCATGGCTGGCAAATGAAATAGGGTCAAAATTCCAACTGATAAAATTTCCGGCTGGCAATAATTCCGGGCATTACAAAGTCCGTTCGCTCCTTTCACGGTTTCTCGAACGGACTCCGCTCTTTTGCAGTCCAGCCTCCCTGGCTGATTCTGATACTTTAAGGGGTAGGATCTGCTGCGCTTGCGAAAAATCTACCGATTTCTCATACTCTTATCCAGCTCGTTTATATCCTGGGTGTAACTGTGTACCGGTTGACCCTGGATAATTCCTGCCGCCACATCCTGAAGCTTGTTGATCAGGTTGGGATCGGTGGTCACCAGTACCTCCCGGACCTTGTTGTTATCCGCCTTGATCTTGTCTCGCACCTCGGCCTTGATATTATTTACCTGATCATCATTTTGCATGGCTGACTGGTTCAGACTAATACCAACCATTGCCACCAGGTTGCCCTGTTCCGGATCAGCTGTCTGCCCGACAGGGTTTACATCGGTGTCATTGTTAGGCAGATCGGATATGGGATCTACCGATACCCCGGTGGTGTTTGGGGTGGAGGCCACTACCACAGTTGCCTTCTGGACACCGTTGACTTCCATCGCCAAGGTAGAAAAGCGGCTGGCCATGGTCCTCTTCTCAGCATCCGATGTCTGCTGGACATTGGTTTCCGGATTGGTATCGGGCACTGGTTTCTTGGCGGTCTGACCACACCCGCAGATGATCAGCAAACCCATTAATAACAGGCATGCCAAGAGGGCCGATTTTTTCAGCATTGAATACGCCACCTCCATTTTATATAGTTGGATATAGCTTGCAGATTCTGTTGGATTTTCAAACGTGAAAAAAGTGGAAATAAAATGAGGGCGTACACCAATGGGTACACCCTCATTTCTGTGCTCTAGTTTGCTTTTAGGAAGATTTAGGGTAATAGATAGACCTTTACACTTCGCCGCCCCCAGTTCATGCACTGGGAGTATGTTTCCAGGAACACGTCGATCTTGTTTCCTTTAATGGCTCCGCCAGTGTCGGTTGCGGTGGCGTAGCCGTAGCCTTCGATATACATCTTGGTTCCCAGGGAGATCACTCTAGGATCGACCGCTACCATACCGACAGCAGGATAAACCCCGGTTGCCGTACGATTACCGGTGTAAGTATAGGCGGTGGATTCCATGTAGCGTGCTTCCCTGAAATTAAAGCGCTGGCCGCCACGGGATACGGAATAGCTTTCACCCGCAGCGATCACTTGGTTTTGAGGCTGGACCAGGACTTCGGTTTTGATTTTTTCCCGTTGCACTTCCTGGCCATTATGACATGTGATTAAGAAGATGTTGCGCGCAAGACCATTTTTGCCTTGCTGTACCGTTTCGGACAACCCCAGCTCAATGGTTGAATCAACCTTTCTCTCCACTTGGTACGCTAAGGGTTCGTCAACGGCGAATTCACGCTGGGTTACCCTGATCAGCTCGACGATATCTCCCGGACCGATAGGCTCCATGTAAGCTGGGATTGGACCCAAGGCGGGAGCCAATTCTGCTTCTTGGAAATGCCCGGTTAACGGTCCCGCCCGATTGACGGGCTTGTCGTCGGCTGCCGTCAATGCTGGCAATATGCCGGGCGACAAAATGAATTCCTTGCTGGATTTTCCAGTGGTAACCTTTATGATATCGTTTCCATCCCAATTGAATCCCGCCAAAGCTACCGCCCTTAGCACACTGACCGGTGTAGTAAGGATTTCCTTGGTTGTTCCGTTAGCCCTGACCTTTACCGCGAATGACCGGGTAACCTTGATCTGCATATCTTCAGTGATAGCAGTTTCTCGAGAGGGTTCTACTAGATCTTCATTACTGAGGACTATCTGGTACTGGTCGAGGACCTCCCCGACGGTGCTGGAAAATAGTACTCTAGTCTCAAGGACATTTCCATCAACTTCGATCGATACCTTTTTCTCTGTGGCGAAAGCCAAACTTCCTAAAAGCAATCCCAGAGTCAGCAGGCTGGTGATCAATAAAGTCGCCTTTTTTGATCGAACCAAACTCATATAACTCCCCCTTTACTCCAGATCCCCCTCGTAGAAAAAAAGTGGAGTACCACTATTCTAACCATAAACAAATCCGGATGTCAAAATTATGACCTGTTTACTGGCAGTACTAGCATATTCTTCCACGACCGGCGAACCTTCACAAATTAATATAATATTATCCAGCTCCATTAATTCTATTCCTGTACACCGGATTTATTTGTTGAAAAATAAATGTCGGCCAAAAAAAAATAGGGCATTTTCAGCCCTATTTTTCCAAATTATTATGTCAGCCTTAAGCACTCAGCTCTTGATCCGGTATACCTTGCACGCATTTCGCTCCGTGAGATATGCCACCTCGTCGGGGTGTTGGTTGCGTAGAGCGGCCATCTTTTCGACCGTATAGCGGACATTGGCAGGTTCGTTTATTTTCCCTCGCAATGGTTCGGGGGTCAGATAGGGGCAGTCAGTCTCCACCAGGAGACGCTCCATGGGCACCTTCACAACCACCTCGTGGGATCTGCCGGCGTTTTTGTAGGTGATAGGCCCCGCGAAAGAGATATAAAATCCGTTTTTGACCGCTTCCAGGGCTAATGGCAGATTTCCGGAATAGCAGTGCATAATTCCTCCATTACTGCCGGCTTTGTATTTCTTGATTATCTCCATAACATCCTGGTTGGCTTCTCTATCATGAATAACAATTGGTTTGCCTAGTTCCCGAGCCAGCAATATTTGCTCTATGAAGGACTCACGCTGCTTTTCCCGCGGCGATAGATCCCGATAATAATCCAGTCCGATCTCCCCTATGGCTACCACCTTGGGGTCTTTGGCGAGGCTGCGGAGTTTTTCCTTTACTTCAGGGTTCATAGTCTGCGCGTCGTGGGGATGTACCCCCACCGTAGCATAGATCTGTTTATATTTCCGGGCTAGGATAACTGCCTCCTGCGAGGATTCCAGATCATATCCTATACAGGTGATCATTGTAACCCCAGCATCCCTGGCTCGTTTAAGCACATTGTCCAAGTCCCTTTTTAGCTTACCATCCTGCAAGTGGGCATGACTGTCGAACATTATTCTCTTGTGCCTCCTACTTTACTCGCTGCCCGGAAGCGATATCCTTGGTGACCATCAAGACATCTACGTACTGGTCGTCTGAGGCAGCCAAGATCATGCCATGGGACATTACCCCCCGTAACTTGGTTGGCTTAAGGTTGGCCAACAGTACTACTTTTTTACCCACCATCTCTTCTGGCGTGTAATGTTGGGCTATCCCCGATACCACCGTGCGTTCCTGGTCGCCCACCTTTACGGTCAGAATCAAAAGTTTGTCCGCTTTCTTCATCTTTTCACATGCGACCACTTCAGCTACTCGCAGGTCCAGACGGGCAAACTCGTCGATGGTGATGAAATCTTCCTCAGTGCCCTCAGTTTCCTGGCTCTTTGGCACCTCCGCCAGCTGAGCATTGGCCAGATCCTGGCTGGGCGCCGGTTCTTCCCCGAAGGACTTAAGATCGATCCGCGGGAAAAGCGCTTCTCCTCTGGACACCTTTTTTCCAGCCTGAGTCCGGCCCCAAACGCCAGCTTCACCCCAGGTTATACCGGCTGGATCATCCCATAGACTCAATTGCTGGTTAGCCCTTTGCATTAAGGTCGGCATGGCCGGAGCAGTCAGGATCAAAGCAATGCGGATGCTCTCCAGCAGATTGTATAGCACTGTTCCCAAGCGGTCGGCTTGAGCTGGGTCTTTGGCCAAATTCCATGGGGCTGTTTCATCTATATACTTGTTAGCCCTTGATACCAGCTTGGAGGTAGCCTGCAGGTAATTGGAGAAGTCCAGTTTATCCAGCTTTTCGGTGGCGTCTGAATAAGCCTGCTGGGCTACTGTTTGCAACTGCTCATCGACCTCCAAGGTAACCCGCGGTTGGGGAATGCTGCCCCCGAAATATTTAATGATCATAGCCACTGTCCGGCTAATGAGGTTACCGAGATCATTGGCCAGGTCGGAATTGATGCGGGTCGCCAAAATTTCCTCTGAATAGATCCCATCCTGGCCAAAGCTGAGTTCCTTAATAAGGTAATAACGAACTGCATCTACGCCGTATTTATCCACCAGGATGCTGGGATCAATGACGTTGCCCTTGGATTTCGACATTTTCCCACCTTCGAGCATGATCCAGCCGTGAGCCATGACTTTCTTGGGCAGCGGCAGGTCCAACGCCATTAGCATAATCGGCCATATTATGGCGTGAAAACGGATTATATCCTTGGCCATAAGGTGAACGTCAGCCGGCCAGTATTTGGCAAACAACTCTTCATCCTGCAGATAGCCTACCCCGGTCAGGTAGTTTATCAGGGCATCAAACCAAACGTAAACAACATGCTTTGGGTTGAAGGGCACCGGAATCCCCCATTGGAAAGTGGTCCGAGAAACACAAAGGTCCTCCAGGCCGCTTTTGATGAAACTGACCACCTCATTGCGCCTGGATTCCGGCTGAATGAAGTCAGGGTTGGCTTCAATATGTTCCAGTAACCGCGGGGCATATTTCGACATGTTGAAAAAGTAACTAGCCTCTTTAAGCATTTCCACGTCACGGCCGCAGTCGGGGCATTTGCCTTCTGCCAGTTGGCGTTCGGTAAAAAACGTTTCGCAGGGACTGCAGTACCACCCCTCGTATTCAGACAGAAAGATATCGCCCTGCTGGTATACCCGGTTGAATATCTTCTGCACAACTTCTCTTTGCCGCTGTTCGGTGGTCCTTATGAAATCTGTATTTGAAATCAGAAGAGTCTGCCACAGCTTCTTTATATTAGCTACGATCCCATCGATGTACTCGATTGGCTCCATCCCTTTTTCGCGAGCCGCTCTTTCGATCTTTTGACCGTGTTCGTCCGTCCCAGTCAGATAAAATACGTCATACCCCTGCATACGTTTGAACCGGGCCATGCAATCAGCCGCGACTGTGGTGTAGGCGTGTCCAATATGCAGGTTGTCGCTGGGATAATAAATCGGGGTGGTAATGTAAAAATTCTTGTTATTCTCCACTTAGGTTCCTCCATCCACATCTCAAGGTATATTCTGTATAGTTTACCACATAATCTCCCTATCATCCCTCAACTCGATACGGTCTTGTGGGAAAAGGAAATTTTATTAAACTGTCGAATATTTTTGTATATTTTGTAGAAAAAACGGCTTGACTGTTTCTACCAATTTTGGTATCTTTTCATTGGGATTGGAATACTTTGTGAAGGAGGGATAATGTTATGATGAAATCCACCGGTGTAGTGCGGCGTGTTGACGAGCTAGGGCGCATCGTCATTCCCATCGAATTAAGACGCACCATGGGCATAGAAGAAAAAGATGCTCTGGAAATTTATGTCGATAGCGAGAAAATCATCTTGAAAAAGTATGAGCCGGCCTGCATTTTCTGCGGAAACGCCGAAGACGTGGCCAATTACAAGGGTAAGAACCTTTGTAAGAGCTGTCTGGTCGAATTATCCAAACAGATCGTTTAGATTCTCAGCAATCATCATCCAAGGATTTTATGAATTGTGCATAAATTGTCGACTTCGGTATATTATACTGCCGGGCCTTCGTCTTGAAGGCTTGTTTTTTTTCCATTCCGCCGTCTATAAGCTCTTGTGTTTCTTTGATCACGGTTTGTATGTCCGCACTATCGTTTTTGACTTCCGCTACTGGCAGCAGGATGCATATCTCCCCCCGCGGCTGATTTTGCTCATAATGTTCCTTTATCTCACTGACCGATCCCCGTCGGACCTCCTGGTGTATTTTTGTCAGTTCCCGCGCGATGATAATAGGCCGGTCTGCCCCCATCAGCACCTCTATATCACCTAGCGTAGCCACCAAGCGGTGCGGGGCTTCGTACAATATGACCGTCCTGGGCTGGTTGGCCAGACATGCCAGTGCCTCTCGCCGTTTACTCGATTTGGGCGGTAGAAATCCTTCAAACAGGAAGGCAACACTGTCGAGGCCAGCCATCGCCAAAGCTGTGGTACAGGCGGAAGGCCCGGGGATCACCTCCACCTCTAGGCCCGCTCGTATAGCCTCGCGGACCAATTCGCCCCCTGGATCAGAGATGGCAGGCATACCGGCATCAGATACCATGGCTATGTTTCTTCCCTGCCGCAACTGCTCTAATAGGTACTCTGTTTTGGCGGGGCGGCTGAATTCATGATAACTGACCAGCTTGTTCTTAATCTTGTAGCGGTTAAGCAGCTTGACAGTATGACGGGTGTCTTCACAAGCAATCAAGTCGACCTTACGCAGGGTTTTCAATAGCCGTATGGTTACATCCTCAAGATTACCGATCGGAGTACCGCATACGTATAGCGTCCCGTTCATCTATGCCTCCCCGTAAATATGCCTGATTTCATCGCAATAATGGTTTTCAGCCGTGTAGATCGTCAAGGGTGGCTCCAGGGCTGGTTCGTGAACTATTTTCCTGCTTCCCTCCACCAGAACAAGGTTGGCAGGGCGATCTGCATGGGGGTGAACCATTCTAATCCGGCTTACCGCCAGCTGGTAGTGCCTAAATACCCTGATGATATCGGTCAGCCGGTTGGTTCGGTGGATCAAGGCCAGTCTCCCCTCTGCGGTCAGCAAATGGACTGCGGCCGCCACCAACTGGTCCAAGTTCAGTTCTATTTCGTGACGAGCTATGGCCACTTCACGATTCTGGTTGACATGGCCTTCCCCTTGCTTGTAAAAAGGAGGATTGCTCAAGACTAGCTCGGCCTCCCCCCCTGGTAGGACACTCGTGATTTCCTTGATGTCCGCTTCCATAATATCGATTCTATCGGTCCGGTTGTTGATCTGTATGCATCTACGGGCTCTGTCTGCCATGGCTGGCTGCAGCTCTATCCCCAATACTTTGATCCCCGGGTCGCGATGGGAGAGCAATAGCGGAATTACTGCACATCCGGTACCCAGGTCCACAACTTGTTTGATTCCTTTCAGGTCTGCAAAATGAGCCAGCAATACTGCATCGATAGAAAAGCGGTATCCTTTAACCGGCTGAATCACCCGCATATCACTGAGAATCAAGTCATCCAGCGACTCCCCCTCATGCAGCAGGTTAGTCCGGGAACTCAACATTGCCATCATTCCTTACTCATGAAGGCAACACAAAAAAGGCATCCATCTCGCCGGGGTTCCCCATATGCCACCGGACATATATGAAAGCCTTCTGCATACAACCGCCCCAGGTTTTCGTAACCCTCTCCCTGTAGCCTCATTCTGTCGATGGGGGATGATTGCTCCTTGACATGAACAGGAAGTTGGGCGCTTTCCAACCGAGACACCCTTTCTTTGAGTTCGCCTATCTCAAGAATCAAGTCCCTGATCAAGTTCTTCAATTCTTGCATGGTTTTTTCCATGTTTTTTCCCCTCCGGCTTCTTGGAATCATACATCTCCGACTCATATTTTAGGCAACACATAAGCCTCCCACATATTCCCGATATCTTGGCGGGATTGAGGGAAAGATGTTGTTCCTTAGCCATTCGGATAGACACCGGGGCAAATTCTCCCAGGAAATTATGGCAGCACAGTTCGCGTCCGCAGGTACCCATACCCCCCAGCATCTTGGCTTCGTCCCGGACACCGATCTGCCTGAGTTCGATTCGGGTCCGAAAAATGGAGGCCAGGTCTTTTACCAATTCGCGGAAATCCACCCGACTCTCAGCGGTAAAATAAAAGATTATTTTACCCATGTCAAAGGTATATTCGACGTCAATCAGGCGCATGGGCAAGGCATGGGTCCTGACCTTTTCCCTGCATATCTCCAGGGCCTCCGCTTCCTTGGCCTTATTCTGCTGAAAAGCCGCCTCATCTTCCTCGGTAGCTTTGCGGATGACTTTCTTAAGCGGCAAGACCAGCTGGTCCTCACTGACGTCCCTCTTATTTATGGCCACCACACCGCGTTCTATGCCGCGAGCCGTCTCAACTATTACCGCATCTCCTATTTGTAAATCCAGATTGGAATTATCGAAATAGTACATCTTCCCGGCCGGTTTAAATCTAACCCCGACTACCAATGCCACAGAAATGACCTCCCTATGTTTTGTATCACTGTTTGCCTAATTTGGAATTGTTCTTATTGTAAAGCATCCCTTAAATGATAGGAAATATTAATGCTGAGCAACATGGAGCGAATCGGCCCCCGGTACTTGCCCCTCAGTTCCTCAATGCTGGCCATGGAATCCAACACCCTTTTCCCATCCAACGGTTTGATTTCTCCGTAAACCCTGGCGTTGGGCTCCACCACCAGCAGCCCGGCCTGATTAGTATTTTGATAGATATATATATCCCGCAACAGGGTGGTTAAAAGGAGGGTCATGATCTCCGGCTGTTTCTCGATCTCTTCGGCGCAATTGAAAACCTCGATTTCACCGCCGTCGCCTAACTTGACTATCAGCTCCCACGCAAGTTGCCATAAAGACTCCAATTCTTCACTGCTGGCCAGCGTGGCGGCAGCGGTAAGGCTCCCCTGGGCCAATCGCGCCAGATAGATCGCCCTTTGATCATCTATCCACTTTAGCCTGAGATAATCACGCAAGTCATCCTCCGCCAGGGTGTTAAACCTTATCATCTGACATCGGGAAATAATTGTCTCCAACAACATTTGCTCATCCGCCACCAGGATTATCACCGCATGGCCCGGCGGTTCTTCCAGGGTTTTAAGTAACGCATTGGCGGCTGGCAAGCTCAACAAATGCGCTTCATTTATGATCACCACCCGATAGGCTGCCCGGTAGGGCTTCAACGCCAGCCATGGTTCCATGTCGCGGTTGATTTGCTCAATGCCAATCTGGGTTTTCTTTTCCGCCCTGGATATGTTTAATAGATCGGGATGAACATTCTCATTCAAAAACGTTTCACCCTGCGGGTCGCCGGCAAGGATGACCGCCCGGGCAAATTGTTGGGCAATGGTTCTCTTTCCGATACCGCCTGGACCTATGAAAAGATAGGCATGATTGATTTTCCCAGAAGCCAATGCTTTGCGTAACACCGCCAAAGGTTTTTCATGTCCGATGATAGTTGAGAAATGATCCATCCTATCGGTCCCCATACTGGAAAGTATTTTGCTGGTGCCAGTTGTCATCGAGCAGACGGGAATTTATCAGTTGCATCGCTTCGTCCAGGAGTTGCTCGGCACTCAGACCTGCGTCCAGTTGTCGGATGCGCGGCTCCGAGGCTAACAAGGCCAGATATCCAGCCCTTACTCGGGCCTGGAATTCCACCCCCTCCTGTTCGAGACGGTCTGGCCTTTCGTTCCTGCGTCGGTAATATGCTTCTATCGGATCAATATCCAGGTAAATAGTGAGGTCCGGGTATAGTCCCCCCGTGCAGATGTGGTTCAGCTCGGATAGGAATTTCAGATCCAGCCCCCGCCCATAACCCTGGTAGGTAATGGTTGAATCCAAATAGCGGTCGGCAATCACTATCTGCCCCTGGCTTAACGCCGGCTTGATGACCTCTTCGACTACCTGACTGCGGGCGGCGGCATACAGCAGAGCCTCGGTCCTACCCATTATACCACTATTCCGCACATCCAAAAGCATGTCCCTTATCTTCTCAGAGACTGCCGTGCCACCCGGTTCACGTATCCCGATCACGGCGTGGCTCCGGCCCAATTCTCTCATCAATCCATCCTTGAGAGTGCTTTTTCCACTCCCATCTATCCCCTCCAGGCTTATAAAATACCCTCTGTCAGCCATCTTCCCCATCCTTCTCAATCGATTGTCAATATGTATTCCAGGTTGGGATCACTTGGTCCCTGCACATGCACCCTGGTGGTTTTGATGTAGGAAATATACTCAATAACGTCCGCGGTTATCAATTCTCCCGGCAACAGGCACGGTATCCCGGGCGGATATGGCGCTACCATTTCACCCGCAACCAGGTTGCGGCTGTCCTCTATCCTGACCTTTCTTTTAGGGGCTAAAAAGGCCTGGCGGGGGGTTAATTCCATTGGCCCCTCGGGCGGGATTTTGGCAGGTACCCTATGTTTATCGGTACCGGGGTAACGAATGGCAATGTCTTTGACCGCTCTAAAGAAGCATTCCCAGTCGGATCTGGTATGCAGCAAGGAAAACATGGCTACTATCAAGCCTGGTTGGGCTATTTCCACTTCAATGCCAAATTCATCACGGAGAATGGCTCCGATTTGCACGCCAGTAAGAGCCAGGCTTTCCACCCCGATCAGGACCTTAAGGGGGTCAATGGCATGGACACCCGGCATAGTTGTCAATTCCTCCCCATAGCACCTTATTCCTCTAATGTGGTTCAGCTTTGTTTTATATTCGGCGGCTAGACAGCGCGCTTGCTCCAAGTGCTGGTGCCCTTCCTGTTCCATGAATGCTCTGGCCAGATCAATGCAAGCCAACAGCGGATAGGATGGGCTGGTGGTGGTCAGAAGGTGGTAAGCCGACTTTAAGCGGTGAGCGCGTTCTATATGTGCCGGTTGGGAAACCTCCGAAGAGTCGCTCCCAAAACCACCCAGGAAAGCACGGCTCAAGTGCAGAGCGGCACCGGGGGTCATTACCGGCCAGGATTTGTGCAGACCATTGACCACTGCGGCAGCGCCGTCCATTAAGGCTGGCCTCGGGTAAAGGGGGTGAAACGGAAAGTGGGCTCCATGGGCTTCGTCTACCATCAGCAGGGTATCACGCCTGCAAAGCAAGCGATGAACGACTGATACATCACAGCAAGTCCCGTAATAGGTGGGACTGGTAAGCCAAACTACCTTGGCCTCCGGGTGAATCGAAAGGGCTTGCGCAAAAGCCTCGGGCCGGCTCGATAAGACGATACCCAAATCAGGCTCGACTTCGCCCGGTACCCACACCGGGATGCTGCCCGAGAGTACTAATCCCCCCCAAAAGGACCGATGCGAATTACGGGGCAGGATAATTTTCTCGGCGGCTGATCCGCTCATTAAAAGGGCATGGATGCCGGAGGTAGCTCCGTTCGTCAGGAAATAGCTCTCCCCCGCTCCGCAAGCCTGGGCCATCAGCTGCTGGGCCTGAGCAATTATCCCTTGGGGATTGTGGAGGTCATCCAATCCGGGCAGTTCAGTCCAATCCAATTGTGCCAGGACCTCTAAATCAGGATTGATGTTGCTCATTAGCCCGGCATGACCAGGCATGTGCAGGCGTAAACCCACATTCGCCATATGTTGTCTTATCGATGTGTAGATTGGTGTCGGGTATGACAATTTCGATGGCCGCTCCTCTAAAGCATCCACGGATAACGCTAATGGCAGGAAAATGATCGTTGCCCAATGGTTTTCTTTCTATATCATTGTAGCAGAGATTCAGGCCAGCGGTGATCAAAACGAAGCGGTGTCATGGCAGCCATTAGAGGAGGATTCTTTTCAGCTTTTCCAT
>CAZBSD010000027.1:0-27650 GCA_964494735.1 uncultured Syntrophomonas sp. | reverse complement strand
AATGGCAGCAATTCTACGATATCACCGTGAAGGGGCTGGAGAGGGCTTGCCAGACAGAACAAATGACCCGTGGTTATCGCAACCTGGGCTACTATTATATCGAGCAGGGAGATTATGAACTGGCCACCGCCCTGTTTTTTCTGAGCCTGGGTTTTGAACCGGAAAATCAGGCGGCTCGGGCCGAGCTGGCCTACCTGGCCCAGCTCACCGAGGGCAAGATCATTCCCCCCGATCTGGAGCGGCTGACCGAGCTGTTTGAACAGAACCATATCCAAATGGGTCCCAACCCCCTGGTGGTGCAGCTGGCGGTTTCGATCGGGAATGAAGCCTGCCAGGAAGGGTCTTTCGACGCGGCGGTTTACTTCTGGTCGATCGCCTACGAATTGACCGGCAATGAGGACATAAAGACGCAGATGGACGCCCTGGCCATGGGTGGATTGGAGTAAGGAGCCATTGGCCCACAAACGATGAAGGTTATTATTATATTAGACCGAGCCAAAAGGGCTTAGAGCAAGGCGATAGGGACACCCGTGATTGAGGCGTGCACGAGGTGCGTCGATTGAGCGGGGATTCCGTATTAAAGTGCCCATACTTTTTAACAATCTGAAGGAGACCGGTGGGTCTCCTTCTGCATTATGGAAATCATTTTGGCAACTTTTGTCCGAAGCTGAAAAACATTCGGCCCATGTCCGTCCCCCTGCTTCCTACGGCGTGGGGGCGAAATAGATCTCTACCCGGCGGTTCTTGGCCCGGCCTTCTTCGGTGGCGTTATCGCCGATGGGGTACTGTTCTCCATAAGCCTTGATGTCGTATTGGATCTTGTCATCTACGCCCAGGTTTTTGAATACCTGTACCACCTCGGTGGCCCTTTGTTCCGACAGCCATTGTCCTACCGCATCGTCACCGACGTCGTCGGTATAGGCGCTGAGTTTCATCTGCCCCGGGTTGTCCTGGATCAAGACCGCCAACTCCTGCAGCTTGGCCATTTGGGCGGGGATGACTGCACTGCTGCCGGACTCGAAGTTGATGACGATATTACGTGGCGTCGGCACTTCCCGCGTCGGCGGGGGGGTAGGCGTAGGGTCGGGTGATGGGAGCACCGGAGCCGGCTGCACCGGGGTCGGCACCACCGCCGCGGTATCATGTGGCCGCATTTGTGGATATAGATAATAAGCCCCGGCTCCGCCAGCCGCGAGCATCAACAGTACCAGCAACAGGGCTTTGATCGGCATCTTTGCCAATGGGGCTTTGGGAACGTCCTCTTCCAGCAGTTCGAAGGTATCATCCAGTTTGCTCACAAGGCTCAACCCCCTAAAGGATAATGAACACATCATTAATACGTACAAAAACATATTACCTTACCACGGCCGGTTTTTCACCTACTAGTTATTAGGACCAACAAGAACTTGAAGGCTATCTCCAATGTGTTGAGAAATAGGCAGGTCCGAAGAGCGTACCGCGGTAGGCATCCCTCCCGCCCTCTGGGGCGGTTTTTGAGAGAGAGCCGTTTACACACATGGAAAATTATGTTAGAATAAAAGAGTGTAGTTTGCCTGGAGTTTACAGGCGAGATGTGAGCTTGGCAGTGCCGCCTGCATGAGCAGTTTTTCATTCCACCAATCCACAATCGACCGATGATCAATGATCCATACATAAAAGAGGCAGCAAACATAGAGCGAGGTGATGCGATTATGGGGAAGACCGTTCAGGAGTTGAATGTCGGAGACCGTGCATCATTCACCAAGACCGTTACTGAGTATGATGTCTATTCGTTCGCCGGGGTTTCTCTCGATTTTAATCCAACCCACACCGATGCCCATTGGGCCAGTCAGAATGGATGCGGCAAGATAACCGTCCACTCGGTGTTATCGTTTGGTTTCATATCAAACGTGCTGGGGACTCAACTGCCCGGCGCCGGGGTGATATATGTGCGCCAGAAGATCGAGTATTTAAGACCGATTTTCATAGACGACACTGTAACCGCCACGGTGGAGGTAACCAAGAAGGATGAGGCCAAGAACCGGGTCTGGCTGCATACCTATACCACCAACCAGCATGGGGAGATCCTGGCCGACGGAGAGGCGTTGATGATGCCGCCCAAGCCGGCAGCGGTTAAGGGTGCTGTCGCCGGAGCGGTATAAATTGGCTTAAACCCCCTACGAAAAGGAGGCAGTGGCAGGCGATGGGAAAAACAGTGCAAGAGATAAATATTGGAGATACAGCTTCTCTGAGCAAGAGCGTGACCGATTATGATGTCTACTCCATGGCTGGAATCACAGGAGATTTCAATCCCGCCCATATAGATACCATATATGCTGGGGACACTCCTTTTAAGGAGAGGATCGCCCATGGCGTTTTATCAGTCAGCCTGGTATCGGGTGTATTGGGTACCCAACTGCCGGGAGCAGGGGTGGTGTTAATAAGCCAGGTGTGTGATTTCAAAAGACCGGTTTATGTGGGCGATACCGTCACCGCCCAGGTCGAAGTCACCAACAAGGACGAAGCCAGCAACCGGGTTTGGCTGCGCACCACCTGCTGTAATCAACGAGGTGAATTGGTGCTGGACGGCGAGGCCGAGGTACAGCCCTTTCAAGAGAAGCCAGCCTAGGTATTCAGTTGGACAGAACGTGCATCAGCCGGGGATTTTAGGGTATAATTCTACCAGAACACTATTGAAGGGAGTTAATGGATAATGAACAGCCAAGACAACCTGACCAAGAGTTATGAGATGATGGAGAAAGCCATGGAGAAGGCTTGGGATATGTGGAAGATGGGACTGACCAGTTTCGCGTCAGTCCAGGAGCAGATCGAAAACATGACCAGGCAGCAGTTCGAACAGAATAAGACCGCCCGCACCAAGATGGTCGAGATGGAAGCCGAGCGGCAGAAGCAGGTGAGCCGCAGCCAGGAGCAACTGCGCCAAATGGTGGAGGAAGCTGTCGCCAGAACGTACGCCCAGGCGGAGAAAGCCAATCAGGATATGGTTGCCGCCCTTACCGGGCAGGTGGATTTCGTAATCGACCAACTGAAACAGTACCAGGATCAGACCCACAACATGATCAAGGAAACCGTACTCAATACCTATCTGCAAAACGAAAAGAAACAGTACAATGCCATCGCCAGCCTGACCAAACAAGTGGAAGACCTGACCAAGAAGATGATCAACATGTCCAGCCAGATCCAGAAGCTGGGCAAGTAAGGATTATCCTTGCATATGGGTCCCAAGGCTGCCTGCATTTACGGGCGGCCTTTTTCCGGTACATGAGTGTTGTAGACAGGGTGAATCAAGAAAGGAGATGAGTCGATGAATTTGATTCTTATGGGGGCACCAGGGGCAGGCAAAGGAACCCAGGCTGGATTTATTGAGAGTAAATATTGGGTACCCCACATTTCTACCGGGGACATGTTCCGTTCCGCCATCCGCTTCGGAACCGAGCTGGGCAAGAAAGCTCAGGCCTTCCTGGATGCCGGCCAATTGGTGCCCGATGATGTGACCATAGCGATCGTGCGGGAACGCCTGGCGGAAAGAGATTGCGCCAAAGGATTTTTGCTGGATGGATTTCCCCGCACGGTAGCCCAAGCCGAAGCGCTGGATGAGATCTTGGCGTGTTGGAACAAGAAGTTGGATGCCGTGATAGCTATCACGGTGCCGGAGGAGGTCCTGGTAGCCCGTCTAGCCGGACGGAGGGCTTGCTCCCAATGCGGTGCCACCTACCATATCCAGTTCAATCCCCCCGGGCAGGATCCCCAATGTGACTTATGCGGAGGGGAAGTCCAGCAGCGCAGCGATGACCGGGAAGAGACGGTTGCCGCCAGACTGGTGGATTATATCCAACAAACCCGGCCTTTGGTGGATTTCTATGAGCAGCGGGGTCTGCTCAAGACCATAAACGGTGATCAGAGCATGGAGCAGGTATTTGCAGACATCGTCAAGAGCCTGCAATAGAGGGCAGTGTTAATTAGATAGAATTCCCGCCCTGCGGACATAGATGAGCGCAGAGGTGCGTCTGGATGGAGCCTTATGGTAGGGGGAGGCGAAATAATGAAGAGTGTTTATCTGGAGGATTTTGAGGTCGGACAAAAGTACATAAGTGCCGGGAGAACCGTTACTGAGTCTGATATATCCTGGTTTGCAGGATTATCGGGTGATATAAATATTAAGTCTATCGATAACGAATTTGCCAAGAAGGGTGATTTCGGGGGCCGCATTGTCCAAGGGATGCTGGGTTCATCGATTCTCTTCGGGTTATGGGTGCGTATGGGTCTGATGCAGCTCCACAGTATAGCTTTGCTGGAGACCAGTTGGAAATATATCCTGCCTATCAGACCTGGCGATACCATCCACGCCGAATGTGAGATAACCGCGGTGAAACCGTCCACCAGGGCTCCCCGGGGAACGGTTTTCAGTACCATTATCGGCATCAATCAGTTGGGCGAGATGGTACAGGAAGGCCGCATGGTATTCCTGATGAAAGCCCGGGGGCTATATTAAGCAGATGCAGGGGGATATTTTTTTGCTTTCCAATAATAAGAACTGGACATCAGCGGAATTACCCCGGACTGGACCACCAAAAGCATAGGCCCAGTCTGGGCAGCACCAGTGATCGCCAGTAAATGCCAACCGGGCTTGGTTGGAAACCCAAAACCATTTATGTATAATGTAGTAAGGGGCATTACGATTCTACTATGGAAGGAGCGAGATGGGTGAAAAGGAAAGCCACTATTCTACTTACTCTCATTATGGTGCTGGTAATGGCGACCCCGACTTTGGCTGCCAATATGCAGTTCAACGGGAAACCATATCAACCTGTTCAAGCGCTTTACATTGAGAGCGGAGTGACCAGGGTCACCCCGGACGTTATTGCCAACATTTTGGGTTGTGAGTTGGCGGTGCAAGAAAATACGATTACCATTACGGAGAATGACAATATCATCAAGATGACTGTGGGCACCACAACCGCGGTTGTCAACGGGGAGGCGCAGACAATGCCCCTGGCACCTGAGGTTGTGGATGGCACTACCTATATACCGCTGGGCTTTGTGTTGGAGGCCATGGGGGCGACAGTTGGATGGGATGGCGAAACCAGTACTATATCTATTGATTATAACGAAACCCGGGGTGGCATGACGGCCGAGGAAATCATGGCCAAATCCTCCGCCATGATGACAGAGGCGGGGCGGTACAAAATGAATGCTGATATGCAGATGAATATGGATATGACCGCTAAAGCAACCGGAGAAGAAGACCAGACCATGAAAATGAATATGGATACCGACCTAGAAGCATGGCTTCAGATCGAACCTATGCTTATGTACCTGAAACAAACGGCAGTTGTGAACGCACCTGAAGCCCCCACCCCCGGCCCGCAGACGGTGACGATGGAGATGCTGTTCGATCAGGGCGGGATGTTTATGAAAATGCCAGAAGCCGGATGGCTCAAGATGGATATGAAAGGTTTGGGCATCGAGGAAATGATGAAACAATCCCTGACTCAGGACCCCACTGCGGCCATGGCCCAGATTAAGGAGATGGGGATAGCCCTGACCTTTGCCAACGATCAGCAGAAGGATGGTAAAGATTATTGGGTTCTAAATGCAGTCATGGGCGGCGATCTGTTTAAGACAGATTATTTCAAGCAAATTACCCAGCAGATTCCCACTCTGAACGAGGATGTAGATATCCAGAAGTTACTGGCCGGGATGGATTTGGATTTTGTTTACTCGGTCTGGATTGACAAGGCAACTTTCTACAATGATTACATGGATTTGGCCGGTAAACTGAGGTTTAAGATGGATATGCCGGCCACTCAACAGACTCCGCGCGGAACCATAGACATGCTCATGTCCATGCAGGGAACATATACCATATCAGATTACGGAAAGGCGTTCACTGTGCCGGTGATAAAAGATGCCCGTGATTATGAGGAGTATCTGGCCGAACAAATGAATCAAATGAAACAACTGCCTACACCGGAATCGGAGCAAGCACCCAAATAAGAAGCGCAGGATTAACGCGCCACGTTATTTATGAGAAGTGGATAGTATATGGAGACAGGGACCAGCTTTTTGCCGCCAAGTTAGGTAATGCCTCGTTAAATGACTTGAAGACAACCAGCAGGTTATGGCCGGAAGGCCGCATGGTATTCCTGATGAAAGCCCGTGGGCTATATTAAGCAGACCATCTGGGGGCAGATACGCAGCAGGTTTACCGCGCCGATACGAATACCCCAAGGGCTCTCACTGATATCAAAGTGAGAGCCTCATCTATTTCGGCTTAATCGGTTATGCTGAAAGCCGGGCGGGCCATGTCGCCGGGGGAATATTTATCACCCGGGTAGACCAGGTTACCCAGCGCCACCCTCTTGCCCATGACATCCATGCTTACTTTCTTGGGGTCCACTCCCACCAGGTTGCCCATTATCCAGGGGCCTTCCTCCAACTCCACCAGTACGATGGTGTAGGGCAGCTCGCATTCACGGCCCTCCCCGGCGATGTAGGAGGTGGTGAAGCTGACGATGGTGCCCCGGCCGCTCATCTGCACCACTTGCTGGTTGGTGCTGACGCATTCAGCGCAGACCATCATCGGGGGACAAGTGAATTTGCCGCAATCGTCACATTTCAGACCCATCAAACGGTCCTTCTTCAGGGCTTTGTTATATTCCTGCCAGGTCAATTTGTAATCCATCCCGTTTGCCTCCTTTATTGATTGGTCATGATCAGGCTGAGCAGGACTCCGTCCCCGCCCAACGTGTCGACGATGCCGTATTTGGCGCCTTCCACCTGGCGGCCTTGTTCCACCATATCGCCTCTTAATTGCCGGGTCACTTCATAGACCTGGGAGACACCGGTGGCTCCGACGGGGTGGCCTTTGGCTTTTAAGCCCCCCGATATATTGATGGGTATCTTGCCGCCCAGCCTGGTTTCGCCATTTTCCCAAGCCTGCCCGGATTGGCCGTATTCAAAGAATCCCATTCCTTCGGCGGCGATCATGGCCGCGATGCTGAAACAGTCGTGCAGTTCGCACAAATCCATGTCCTTTGGGGTGAGGCCGGCCATCCGGTAGGACTCCTGACAGGCCACTTCCCGGGCATGGAGTTGCGGCAGATACTTATATTGCGAGCTCAGTTTCCCGGAAGATGACTGCCCCATCCCGGCAAAGAATATGGGCTTTTTGACCAGCTTGCGGGCTGTTTCCTCGGAAGCGATCACCAGAGCGGCGGCCCCATCGGAAAAGGGGCAGGCGTCCTGCAGCTGGATTGGGCTTGATACCATGAAGCTCTTCAGTACGTCTTCTTTACTGATCAGCTTCTGGATCTGGGCGTTGGGGTTCTTCATGGCATATTCGTGGGACTGTACCGATACTGCCGCCATCTGTTCCTTGAGGGTGGCCAGCGGAATGCCGTACTTCTTTGAGTAAAGGTGGGCCAGTAATGCGAATACCGCCGGGAAGGTGAAGCCGGACGGGAATTCATAGCGGGAGTCGCCGTACATGGAGAAGGTACGGGTGGCCAGGCCGGTAGTCATGGCGGTGCACTTTTCGGTTCCGCCCACCAGCATGATGTCATAGTATCCCGAGGCGACCCACATGACCGCGTCCCGGACCGCCATACTGCCGGAAGCGCAGGCGCCCTCGAAACGGCTGGCGGGCACATTGAAGCAGCCGATGTCGTTGGCAAAAAATGATTGGATCATGCCCTGGCCTTCTTCGAAAGGCCCCAACACGTTGCCGACATTGATAGCCTGCACGTCCTTGGGAGTGATGTTGGCTTCATGGATAGCGTCGATGGCCACCTCGGCCAGCATCTCCAGGGAGGTTTTAGGTGAGTTGAAACAGAACTTGGAATGTCCGGTGCCGATGACCGCCACTCTTCTCATCATTTACTCCTCCTTCTGTGTAATCAATAAAGGCTAACCTATTTGGGAGCCAGGCGGAGTGCCCCGTCCAGCCGGATGGTTTCACCATTCAACATGGGATTTTCTATAATCTGCTGTACCAACAGGGCAAACTCCTCCGGTTTGCCCAGACGGGAGGGGAAAGGCACCATCCTGCCCAGCGCCTCCTGGATATTCGGGGCTAGTCCGGTCATCATGGGGGTTCGATACAGGCCCGGGGCGATGGTGCAAATGCGGATTCCTACATCAGCCAGTTCACGCGCTGCCGGCAATGTCATTCCCACCAGGGCCGCTTTACTGGCAGCGTAGGCAGTCTGGCCGACCTGACCGTCAAAGGCGGCGATGGAAGCGGTGTTGATCATAACCCCGCGGCCATCCTCGTCATTCGGTTCATTGGCCATCATCTGCACCGCGGCCAGGCGCATCACATTGAAAGGACCGACCACGTTGACCTCCAGGGTCTTCCTGAACAGATCCAGATCGTGAGGACCCTTTTTACTGGCCAGCTTGGCTCCGGGGGCTATACCGGCGCAATTGACGACGATATCGATACGCTGGAATCTCTGCAGGGCGAAATCGATGGCAGCAGTGACATCGGCGGCAGAGGTGATGTCGGTAAGACAGAATACCGCCCCCGGGCCTATTTCTGCCGCAATGGCCGAACCTCTTTCCCCATCCAGGTCCATTATCACCACCCGGGCCCCCCTGGCGGCCAGGTGCCGGACCGTGGCTTCACCCAGCCCGGAAGCTCCGCCACTGACCAGAGCGGTTTTGGCTTCGATCTTCATGGTGCATCCATCCTTTCTGATGACCGATTTGTCAGCCCCTGGCTGGCAGGAGAAGTCCTGATATTATTAAAAGCAAGGACTGTGCCATTCTTATCAAAGCCCGATCTGCCTGGGTCCCTGGACCGGCCCCGATTGAGGCTAATGCATTTCTGCAGTGATCTGACCAGCGGGAGCAGGTGAATTTGCCTGTCATCAATGCGAGTGGTATCTGGATGGTGTGATACTGCCGGGTTGCTGCTGGAAAATAGGGGTATTGGTAGCTGGTTGATATGACGGTCGGGTGTGACAGGAGTCAGGCGAAAATGCATTAAGGCCAGCGATGGTTACGGCATAAATGCCATGAGTCCCGCCGATCATCTTCTCAGTCAGGCTCTTTGGGGATTTCAGTGATATCAAGTCTATACCGGGACGCCTTGCGCAGTACAGTGGAGGGATCAATATTAAGATGCTGTGCCACCTTGCGGGTGGAGCCGTAGCGGGAGTAAGCCTGCCGGATGATTTCTTTTTCCAGGTGTTCGACCGCTTCCTTGAGGGGCAGCACCCCCTGCACCGAACCCTGGGGACACGTGTCCGCCCGTTCGGATTTCTGCAGAAACAGGGGCAGGTCATCATGGATTACCACATCTCTGGGTATGGTGACGATAAGCCTTTCGATGATGTTCTCCAGCTCCCGGACATTGCCGGGCCAATCGTATTCCATCAGGGCGTCGAGCACATCGGGGTACAGTTCCTTGTGCATCCGATGCCGCTTGTTAAACAGTTTGACAAAATGGATCGCCAACAGCGGTATCTCTTCCTTGCGCACCCTCAGTGGAGGTACCTCTACCGGGACCACGTTGAGGCGGTAATACAGGTCCTCCCGGAATTCATTGCTGGCCACCATCTTGCCGATATCCCTGTTGGTGGTAGCGATAATGCGCACATCTACCGGGATGGTCTTCTCCCCGCCGACCCGCATGACTTCCTTGCTTTGTATGACCCTGAGCAGGTTGGACTGCAGATGGAAGGGCAGTTCGCTGATCTCATCGAGCAAAATGGTGCCGCCATGGGCCAATTCAAAATAGCCGGCCCGGCCACCCTTCTTGGCTCCGGTGAAGGCGCCCGGATCGTAACCGAACAACTCCGACTCCAGCAGGTTTTTGGCGATCGCCCCGCAGTTTATCTTGATGAAGGGTCCGTCTTTACGGGAGCTGCTGCGATGGATAATCTCGGCTATCAGTTCCTTGCCGGTACCCGATTCCCCGGTTATCAATACGGTGGAATCGACTTGGGCCAAGCGGATAAGCCCGTCGAGGAGTTCTTTCATGATCCTGGAACCGGCGATCATCTTAGGATGGCCGTCATATTGCATCTGCAGAGCCCGCAGCTCGGACTCGTAGAGTTTACTCAAGCCCTGGGCCTGCTCCAGCTGTTGTTTCAGCAGCATCAGCTCGGTGATATCGCGCACGTTGGATACTACCCTGAAGATCCGGCCCTTGCGGTCATACACCGGGGTGCCGGTGGTCAGGGCGGTCCTCCCTGCCAGAGTCCGCTGCATGATGGTTACAGCTCTTCTCTCTCTCAACACCAATGCGCTGACGGATTCCGATACTATACCCCGTTCCCGGACCAGGTCCTCCACATTCTTACCCAGCATCTCTTTGCCGGGAACTCCGGTCAGTCGCTCAAAAGCCTCATTGACGCGCAGGGTGATGCCCTCACCATTGGTGAGGTAAAGCCCGTCATGGGAGGACTCGATTATGGCATCCATCTCCCGGTTTAACTCCTTGACATCCTCCAGTTCCCGGGAAATGCTCTCCAATTCGGAGATATCCTGCAGAACGGCCACTGCTCCGACTATCTCACCATTCTCGATTAGGGGAGTCCTATTCGAGATAAACACCGAGTTATTCAGAGTTATCTGCTGCACCGGTCGGCTGCGTCCAGTCTCCAGTATCTCCATCAAGCCGCTGTTGGGTATGACCTTCATTATCTCCAGGCCCCGCACTTCGGCGCTTTTCAGGTCCAGAAATTCTTCCGCGGCCCGGTTAAGCAGGTTGATACGGCCGTCCTTGTCGACCGAGATGATCAGATTGTGGGTGGAATCCAAGATAGTCTGGAGTTCCTTGGATACATAATTGAAGGAGTTGAAATAGGCTCGGGCCAGGTCGGTGCGGGTGACCATCCCTACCACCTGGTTTCCATCAATAACCGGCAGCCGTCCTACACTGGTTCTGATCAGGTCGCGGACACTATCCTCCGGACGCCCCACTATAACGGCCTGTTTCATCAGCTCCCGCACCGGTGTATCGGGATCCCTATCCTGAGCCAGGACCTGATAGAGGTGACTTTTGGTGATCAATCCTATCATCTGGCCGTGCTTATCTACTACGGGGGATCCATCGATTTTGTGCTCCAGGAAGATCTGGCTGACCTCTCTTATGGTCTGTTCCGGCGCCAGAACAACCAATTGCGTGCTCATGATATCAGCTATCTTCATACTTGCTCCCTCATAACAAGCCATCTGCCAACATTGAATGTGCCCAATCACGGCAAGAGCCGCCGGCTGCCGATGGCGGCCTTAAAGCGATTCTATCATAATCTGCACCACCTGTCTCGAACCATGCTCGATAGGGCACAGAAGGGGGTATGCGGCGGTATGGACTACTGCCGGCAGGATTGATTTGGCTGGGATCCAGGGGTGGGAAGGGGGAGGGTTACATCCCAAGGCATTTTGGAGATGGCTATCTGCGCCATTTCTGCGGATAAGGTATATAATGAGGGCAGGAATGATCTGGCTGCCCAGCTGGTGGGCGGCTGACCGCGGAAAGAGGTCTTGCTGATGAGAGAATGGCTGTTTCCCCGCATCACTGATTACTGGGACAACCAAGCCCGGAACTCCATATTCGAATACTCGCAGATGATCGGGTTCTCCCTGCAGGAAAAGAAAGAACAGGCCCTGCAGGAGATTCGGACCGCCATGTACGAGCACACCGCTATTCTGAACGACGAACAACTCACCTACGCCGCCTTCATCATCGCCGACGACATCTACAAATCTGCCAACGAGATAAGCCTGTTCAACCTTTACATATCAGAGTATCTGGAGGCCAGCGCCGGCACCTTCTACCAGATATTGAGCCAGCGGGGCTTCAGCCTCCACTACCTGGCCAACAACGTTTACGCGGGCAGCGCCGCCCAGGGCATGATCCGGCCCTTGCAGTTTTTCCGCTATTTCTTCCTGCCCGCTGGGATCAAGTACATCTGCCCCCATGAGATCGCCCTGGAGCTTATGAAGAGTGATGGGCTGACTGTGCATGATTACGATGCCAACATCAGCGCTTACCTGGATGAGGCCCGCCTGGTGGGGGATATGGTCATCGAGAAATGCCATGACAACAACGACCACTATTTCAACCTGCAGATAGACGGGCCAAAGAGCAGCTTCGCCCCCTCCCTGGCCCGGGTGGGGGACCCGCAGGCCATCACCGTATTCCGCAGCCAGCCCCCTATGGCTGGCACCAGCTGTGATGTTTTATTCCCGGGACAGAGCATCGATATGGGCAATGCCCACTAAAGAGGAAGCCCAAAGGACGTCCCCTTGCGGGCGGATTTGTTAATGAAAATTCTAACTTTCACAATTATTGACAGCAGGTTTGTCCCCTCCATATACTATGGGTAAGCTTCAAGGAATACCTAAGACGGCAAGTCACCCAAGTCAGAAGAGGGAAACAAAACAATTCAACCTATTCGAACTACCGGTGAAGGAATTCACTATATCTCAAGAGGGGAGGCGAAAGAAACTTATTACAGTAACCAGATCGTAGAAGATTTCAACCCTCAAGGTCTAATCAAGAGCTAAAAGAGGCCAAAATCAAAAGCCAAAGCAGTTCAAAAAAAAAAGCCCAAAATTAGCTCACAAGAATTAGATCAAAAGGGAAACAAAAATGAAACGATAGGGGACCGTGATAAGAAGCAATTAACCCCACCCACAGAGATGAAGGTAATAAGAAAAGAGTTGGAAATGGGAAACAGAATCACCAGACTTGGCAGACAGAAAATCGACAAAGGTTCGTTGAAGCTTAAACATCAAAGGGATTTGTTTTAAAAGACAAATCCCTTTTTTGATGAACTGGAGACCTATTGGTCGATACGCTTGCCGGCAGTGCGGTTGGGTTTGACGCTGTAGATCTCGTCGATGGGGACCACTACCACCGCCAAGGGCTTGGGTCGGCCGGCTTTCTGTGCGGCGTCTTCCACCTGCGCGAAGATCGGCCCATCGGTGTGTACCTGCGGCGTTCCCATAAAACGGTATCCATCTGGGGTTTTGCGGTCCACCACGGTGATCGCCACCTTGGAACCGTCGAGTACATTCTTGTGGGTTTGGCCGCCAAAGCCCTCCTGATACATGATGGTTTCATCATCCATAACCCGCATGGAGCCTTTGGGGACGACGTTGGGAGTCCCATCCGTGCTGACGGTAGCGACGAAACTCTGCTGGGATGCGATCATATCCTTCATCTCTTGAGTAAGTTTAGCCATATAATACCCTCCCTTCTGATTCTATTTTCGGTCTATTCCCCGTGACTGTCAATGTAGCCGCTGCTTAAAATATCGAGCTGGGCAACATCCTTGTAGGTGGATTATCTAGACCAAAAAGGGACCGCTTTATGGGCCGGTCCCTAGTAATGATTAAGGTATTCGATTCTGATTAGCGCTATATCTTCTCTGGTCTTTTCGCGCTTAGCCTTGAACCAGCATGAATCGCTGCTGGAACTGGTCAACAACCTCCAGCAGGTCCGGGTCCAATAACTGCCGGACCTTTTCCACGATATACGCAGGGATGAAGCGGTAGTAGGCTTCGGCGATGCCCCCCGCCATACAGGCGATGGTATCGCTGTCCCCGCCCAGGGAGATGGCCTTATGGATGCAATCCTCGTAGTCAACCGACTCCAGGAAGGCGATGATGGCCTGGGGAACCGAACCCGGGCAGGTCGCATCAAATCTGTAATCGGGTCTGATCTGGTCCAGGGTGGGGGATAGGTCGTAACCGAAGCGGCCCTGAATTGCATCCTTGATATACGGCTTGCCCTGGCCCATCCGCGCCCAGTAGATAGCGCTGGCGATGGCTTGGGCTCCTTTTATGCCGTCGGGATGGTTATGGGTTACGGCCGCGCTGCGGCGGGATTCCTTAAGCATACAGTCAAAGTTGTCGAAGGCGAATCCGACCGGGCTGACCCGCATCGCCGAACCATTGCCGTAACTATTGTATGGTTCCAGGGAATCCGACTTCACCCAGCGCCGGAACATGCCACCGTATCCGCCATCAGGATATCTGCGGGCATACTCCCGGTAGGTCTTGGCGTAGTCAAGCCCGTTTAGGATACAATCGGCGGTGGCCACGGTCAGGATGGTATCATCGGTGAATTTGCTCCTCGGCTGGAACATGGTGAAATCATAATTTTTGGTATTGGCGTGTTCGAAACACGAACCTATCACATCGCCGGCTATTGCTCCCAACATTATCGAAATCCTCCTGTATCTATCATCTATGTATACGAAACCGGGCTGTAAATATTTGTGTTATCCGGTTTGTTCACTTCTATTCATTATAGTCAGCATGTCAAGGGAAGATGACAGTCGAGTGACGTTTTTGTCGATTAAGTTTTTTGTTCTCCGCGCCAAATAACGATTTCCATGCCCGAAGTTACGAAAAAGTCTTTTGAGAATGTAAATCCTGGAAGGAATTCTCTGGTAATTGAAGAATATATTAAAGATGTTTTGTCGGAGGATACCATTTGATGGCTTTAAGAATTCTGGTAGCGGATGACGAGGCCCCGATCTGTAACCTGATCACCAATCTCATCAACGAATTTGAAGATTGTGAAGTAGTGGCCTCCACGATTGACAGCAGTAAGATCATGACTCTGGTAGCTCAACACCAGCCGGACATAGTTTTCACCGATATCAATATGCCGGATATGGACGGACTGAGTCTGGTCCACCGGTTAAAGCGGGAGCACCCCGAAATAGGTGTCGTTTTTGTCAGCGGCCATTCCAATTTTGCCGCTGATGCCTTCAATCTCGATGTGGTGGATTTCGTCGTCAAGCCCATTAGTCGAACTCGCCTGGAGACGACTATAGCCAAGATAATACGATTCAAAGGGATGATCGGGAAGAACGGCAGTTGTAAGATGCCCCATAAACTGACTTTGAAGAACGGCCATGGGCTGAGCATCGTGGATATACACAAGATACTGTTCATAGAGAAGTGCGGGAACAAATGCATTATCCACACCAGTGATGGCACCTACGAAACAAGTGAGACATTGACGCTCCTAGAGAAAAAACTGAATGGCAGCGGATTCTTCCGCTGCCACAAAAGCTTCCTTATTAATATAGACAACGTCAAAATGGTGTCACCCTATGCCGACCGGGCCTATGAAGTGAAATTCCATGATTATCAACCCTGCGCTGCCATGCGCAGGGACAAATTTGAAGAGTTAGCCATACTGATGAATCTGTAATCAGGTTCGCTAATGGACGCTGCTCATGACCATAGGCCTTTCTTAGGAACGATCAGTACAAATGTGACCATCTCATCCTCGTGGCCTACCTCCACCTTGCCTCCTAATTTTTCCGCCAACTTGCGGCAATTATATAGACCCAAGCCGCTATGATCTTCATGGGAAGTAAAACCGGGCTTGAATATACTTTCCTTGTCTATGGCTTTGTTACTGGCGTTCCGCACCTGGCAGACCAGAAGATTACCTTGTTCGGAGATGCTGATATTTACCTTCTTAAGGACGTCCTCTTCTAATACCGAGTCTACCGCATTGTCTATAAGATTGGCCAAAATCCGGGAGATTTCCATGACCCGGCCCCCCAGGCCGTTTAGATCGGCGGTCACATCAACATCTATCTCTACCCCTTTACTATTGGCTTGAGATATCTTGGCGTTGATCAGGGCGCTGATCACCGGGTTGTCCATCTTGAGCAGTTCGCTGTACATAGACACCTCCGGAATCAAGTCATCCAAATATTCCTTAATCTCAGTAGTTTTGTCCTCATAAGCCAATCCATATAGGATCTGTAACTGGTTGAGGAGGTCATGGCGCTGGCCCCGCACCGTATTGACCAGGTCCATTATCTGTTCAGACACCGTTTCTTGGGACGAAACCATCAGGCCTCTGCTTTGCCGCTTATAATAGGAGATCACCAGATAAAAACTGATGAATACCAAGATTATACTGGTCGTAGCTGTGGCCAGTGCTTTAAGGTCATTACCATCCATTCCGGGACTACGTATTATTTCCGTGTACAGGCCCGTCAATAATACCATTTGGATAAATATCGCCACAAAAACCGGATAGGGTTTCTCCAAACCCGTGCCCAGAGTTAATCTGATCGATGCAAATATACCGGGAAACTGCTTAATCCCTAATGCCATAGGAAACAGCAGTGCATAGGCAGGCAAGAAGTAGGTAAGCCAATGAAATGGGGATTCACCGATAATTCCCAGCGATTCGCGAAAGATAAGCGCCGAAACGGGGGCAACTATCGCAAGTACATAGACTATACCTATAACATATGTTGAGGCGTAGATCTTGAAGATCCAGCTCACCTTTTGTCTAAACACCAGCCAGGCCACCAAGAAACCACTGACTACCTCCAGTGGAAACTGGAGTTGCCATAGGTCGACCTGATAGGTGAGGGTCTGGGTCAGCGAAGCTATCAGCGAGTAAGCTGTCAGGCGCGGCCACCACTTCTTCATATCTTCGCCCCAGATTATCAGGGCCGCCAAAGTGGTAAAGAAAACATAGGGTAAAACGAGTAACAGGTACCGCAGAATCTCATGCCGCATCACAACACACCTTCGCTTCTCTTAATTTCACTGCTTTTTTCAAGCCTATTCGGCCAAATGTATCTATTAGCGATTTTTGGGAAAAACCCTCTATTTCAGAGCAGAAAATTATGACGGGGCAAAAGCGGGATTTGATGAACCAAAACCGTGAAATAACCTAAAGAGCATTTCAAGGGATTGCATTTGCCTGTAAATTTATAGGAATGAGTCTGTAAAGGGGAGCGGATAAAAATCAATAGGATTGAACATCGGCAGGGCTGAAATATTACATATAGTTGGACATCTTTAGATGAGCGTAAAACCCATTCTACACCAGGCAGAAAAGGATGAGAGAATGTATGAATCTTAAACAAAGCAGATATTCACGGTCACTCGCGATTATCCTCGTAATTTTGCTGGTTATCGGCATTAATCCCAGTGCGTCTTCGATTGAGCCGGAACTTGATGTATTCAACAGTAATGTAACTCAGATATCAGAAAACTTAGAAGGAAATCTTGAGCCAGTTCAATCAAGAACAAATGTGCTGGTACCTACCGGGACAACATTGCAAACCACTGGCGTTCAATTGTTAGAGAGTGTATCAGGGATTTATGAACAGTTGGTTAGCCCGGGTGCCAGTTACGAATTCCACAATAGTAACACCGTGGCTCAGGCACTTTCAGCCAGTAGTACCTATAGTAATGGTCAGCGGTATGACTATGTTGTTTATAACCTGGACAACACAATATATTCGCAGAAACTAAATAGCTATGATGCCAGCATCAGTATACCTACCGGTGGCAGAACAGTGGTCACAGTCCTGGGTTCGACAAGCATTTTATTCATTGGTGATGGTTTATACATAAGCGGTATGGCAGGGTCCACAGAAGCGTTCTACAAGAAAACCATGCTGCCCGGTGAAAGCTTTCAGTTCAATAACACAAGCACCACTCACGTGCAAACATTCTATGCCAGTAGCACGTATGGTAATGGTCAACGGTTTGATTATGTGGTTTTTTACAAGGAAAGTACTGTGTATTCTCAGAAACTAAATAGTTATGATGCCAGCGTCAGCATACCTGCTGGGGCAAGTATTGTAGTAACTGTCCTGGAAAGTTCTGGTCAGGTGGTTTTCAGTGGAAATAACACTCATTTCACCGGGACTACAGCACCTGGAGCTGCATTCTATAAACAAACTGTACAGCCCGGCATTACCTATGAATTCACAAATTCCAACACCACCCAGGTGCAAAACTTATTTGCAAGCAGCACATCTAGTAATGGGCAGAGATATGATTATGCAATATACAAGTCAGATGGAAGTCTCTCCAGCCAGGAAGTGAGCAGCTACGACAGCTCAATAGGAATACCAATCAGCGGCAAGGCTATAGTGACTGTGTTGGCAACGTCTTCAGTGATCGTTTTCAGTGGTGTGAATCGTTACGTTAGTGGCAAGCAGGTGATCGACGCTGCTTTTTATAAGAAGGAGGTTCCCTCCGGAGAGAGCTTTAAGTTTGTTAATGGTACTGCCAGTACTCAGACTCTATTTAGCAATAGTACAAGTGCAAATGGCCTGCGTTATGATTATGTGGTTTACGACCAGAACAGCCACAATTATAGTTTGGAGCTCAACAGTTATGATGGCAGTATCAGTATCCCTGCCAGCGGACACATTGTTACTACTGTGTTGGGTTCATCAAATACACTCACCTTCAGTGGGAACAGCCAATATTTTAGCGGAGTCTCTGCTGAGGGACCCGCCTTCTATAAACAATCCGTCAGTCCCACGAACAGTTTCGAATATGCTAACAATAGCACTAACCAATCGCAAACGTTATTAGCCAGCAGTACCTCCGCCAATGGGCAAAGGTACGATTATGTTGTATATCAGCAAGATGGAAGCACCTATAGCCAAGGACTAAACTCTTATAGTGGCAGCATTGGCATACCAGCTGGGGGAAAAGGGATCATAACCGTCTCCGAAGCATCGACAGATATCATTTTCAGCGGGGACAGGAAATATGTGACTGGCCAGACAGCCCAGGCTGCCGCTTTTATAAAACAGACTGTAGCTTCGGGTGAAAGCTACATATTCCGCAATAGCAATACCCTCCAGTCGCAAACGCTATACACCAGCAGCACCTCAAGTAACGGGCAGTTTTATGACCACATTGCCTATAAATCTAACGCGGAAACCTATTCGTATGGGCAAGGGGGCTATACTGGCAGCCTTACCATACCTGCCGTGGGATACATTGTAGTGACTGCTCTCACCACATCCACAGGTATTCAATTCAGCGGAAACAGCCTATATGTCAGTGCAGAATCATCCAATTTACCTGCATACGATTATGTGACTGTGCCTCAGGGAGAAAGCTACGAATTCACCAATTACCATGCAATGACGAAATCGGTGTTAAGCAGCAGTACCTCTGCTAACGGTCAACTGTACGATTATTGCGTCTACGAGCAAAATGGAACTCTCTATAGTCAGAAGCTGGCAAGCTATGACTATTATGTCAATATTCCCGCGGGCGGGAAGGCGATTGTTACTACAAGTAGTTCTATAGCAGTAGTGTTCAGCGGCGATAGTCGGTACATTGTTGGACAGTCTGACTCTGGACCTGCGTTTTATAAGAAGACCGTATTGCCTGGGGAAAGTTATGAATTCGACAACAATAATGGCACTACAACCCAAACTTTATACAGCAGCAGTACATCCACCAATAGCCAGAGGTACGATTATGTGGTCTATAAACAAGACGGGACTCTTTATAGTCAGGAGCCTAACAGCTATGATGCCAGCATCGGTATACCAGCTGGCGGTAAAGTAATAGTAACTGTCTTAGGCACATCCCCGGACATTACCTTTAGTGGTAACAGCCGGTATATAATCGGGAAGCCAACAACTGGTGAAGCCTTATACAAATTAACTGCGGCTCCGGGCGAGAGCCACGAATTCACCAACAGCAGTGCCAGCACCCAGTCTTTATACTCTACGTGCACCTCCACCAATGGACAGAGATACGATTATGTCATGTATAAGCAGGATGGGAGCACTTACAGCCAGGCCCTCAACAATTATAATGGCAATATCAGTTTACTGGCTGGTGCCAAGATAGTTGTCACCGTCCTCGATACATCCTCAGCGATCGTATTCAGCGGAAATATTCAGTATATAACAGGGAAAACAGCGATGGACACAGCTTTTATTAAACAGATAGCTGCTCCGGGCAGCAGCTATAAGTTCACCAACAAGAACGTTACACAGAGTCAGACCCTGTACACCAGCAGCAATTCAGTCAATAGCCAAAGGTATTCTTATATTTCCTATAAATCGGACGGCAGCACTTATTCCCAGAATCCAAACACCTACGATAGTAACATTTCCATCCCTGCTGGTGGCTATATACTAGTTACCGTCCTCGCTACCTCCACGGATATCACATACTGTGGTAATAGATTGTATACAACAGTTCAAGATGGCACCGGGCCGGTGTATTACAGTCAAGTTGTTGCCCCGGGTCAAAGTTATGCATTTTCCAACAATAATAGCTGGTCATTGAAACTGCTATCCAGCAGTACTTCTACCAATAGACAGACTTATGATTACTGCATATATAATGCGGATGGGACAGTAGCAAGCAAGGACTTTAGGAGTTATGTCAACCAGACGACCATCTCTGCCGGTGGCAGAGTAGTTGTTACTGTGAACAGTGACTCGGCCGAAATATTGTTTAGCGGCGATGGGCAGTTCATATCCGGTACCCTTTCAACTGTTCCGGCGCTTTTTGTGGTGAACATAAAACCCAACGAAAGCTATACATTTACAAATAGCAGTGCAGTCACACAAGTAATGCTTCGTAAAGGCTCCCAGGGCATTGACGGGACTGTCTATAAGGCCGACGGCAGTGTAAGTACAGTTTATGGCAGTTCTACTGCCTCATCATTCGAGATTCTGGCAGGTGGGAGAACCACTCTTGTTGTCCCCCAGAGTGCAGGTAGTCCAGTTTCTTTCTACCAGAGTTATGAGATAGCCTCCCGTTACATCGGCTCCCAGCAAAATGGTGCGGTCGCCGGCCGCGTAATCAATGCCACAGGAATCCCCTTGGCATATATCGATGTTCTAGTCTGGGATATGGGATCCAAAATCAAAGCAAATGCTTTTACCGATGCCAACGGCCGATATATTATTCACGGACTGCCTGGTGGCAGTTATAAAGTACAATGCAATCCGTACATTAGCTGGTGGTACAACAATAAGGCTGACTCAGTCTCTGCAGACACCGTGACTGTTGTGCCTGGGCAGGTAACCGACAACATCGATTTTCAGATCGACAAGCTATTCAAACTTTATAATTCTATGGACCTTGCTTTTGTGTTGGATAGTTCAGGGAGCATGGCTACCAGTGACCCTGCAAATTATAGGGGCTCAGAATCACAAGTTCTGATAAATAATTTCCGGGATGCAGACAGGGGCGCGGTCGTGGACTTTGATACCGATGCCATCCTTAAAACGGGCTTTACCGCAAATAAGAACATTTTATTTCCAGCAGTTGTTGTGGATAGCTCAGGTGACACTGACATATTGGAAGGAATATGGACCGCATTGTCCCAATTTGAAACAACTGGCCGCAAGGAAACCAATCGGATTATTCTGTTGTTAACCGACGGAAACGATAATTATCCCTCTGTGGCAGAGTACGATGCGGCCATCAGGTCGGCCAATCTATTGGGGGTAAGGATATTCTCGATTGGATTAGGCACGAGTATTAATGAAGCCCTATTGATGAAAATATCCAACCGTACCTTTGGCAAATTCTACTATTATAACAACGCCGGCGAGATGGGTGATGGTTTCGCCCAGTTTGCTGCCGAGATTGGCCTACCGATCTTGAGAGATTTTACCGGAATCAATGGTATCGCCCAGATCGCCAAGAACAACCCAGCCCAAACGGATCCCCAGTCTCTTAGACAGGACCCGATAAATCTTGCCACTGGTGCTCATGAAATAAGCCGCTCCATACTGAAATTGAATGGCGCTCAAAACCTTGATTTTACGATCAACTATAATTCCTTACTTAACCAAACCGATGTACTCGGTAAAGGATGGGGCTTTAACCATGAGACCAGGCTTGAAGAATTGTTGGATGGGCGGATGATGGTTCACTGGAACGCCAATCGGGGCAACTATTTCAATCCAATCAATGTGGATCAGTATTCTCCGGCAGATAGGGCTATACAGAATTCTATCCTCACCAGGAACGTGGACGGTAGTCATACGCTAGTGCATTATGATAATCCATCGGGAGTGGTAACATACGTATTTGACAATCAAGGTAAACTGCAGACACAAACCAACATGTTTGGACAAGAAATCGGGTACACCTACAATAGCTCTGGACAATTAATCACTGTGTCCGAGCCGGCTAGCGGCCAATATTATACTCTGATATATAACGTGGACGGGTTCCTGAATGGGGTAGAAGACAGCCTGGCAAGATCGGTAACCTTCTTGTACGATGCTCAAGACAATTTGATAGGCATTTCTGATGCTGATGGGGTTTCCATCTCTTATTCATACAATGATAAGGGTTGGATTACAAACGCGACGTATTCGACTGGTAAAGTATTGTTCACAGATACTTATGATGCCAATGGGAGAGTAGTAACGCAGACGGACGCTCTCTCAGGGTTAAGTACTTTCATATACGATACTGCTAGTCAGCCCGGAGAAGTCATAACAACGGTTACCGACCGAGAGGGCAACACTGAGGTTGTAACTCATGACAGCAGATATCAACTCAAAAGTATTCAGGATGGCAATGGTAACGCCACAACCTACGATTATGATGCCAATGGTAACCGCACCAGTTCAGCCGATGCCAATGGCAACACTACCACCATGACGTATGACGAGCGCGGGAATATGTTAAGCAGTACCGATGTCGACGGCAATGCCACCACCATGACCTATGATGACAGGAATAACCTGTTGTCGGTTACCGATGCCCTGGGACATACTACCACCTTCAGTTATGACAGTAACAACAATCTGTTGAGCATGACCGATGCCGAAGGTAACCAGACCTCGTACACCTATGATGCCAATAGCCAGATAACGAGTAGAACCCTGCCTGACCAGGGGACCAGTCGTTTCAGCTACACCAATGGCTTGATGACCACATCTACCGACCCAGCCGGGGTGGTTACCACCTACAGCTATGACGCCGCGGGCAGAGTCGTAGCGATAACCGATGAAGATGGCAACACCACCAGCATCAGCTACGATGCCAAGGATAGGCCTTTAACCATAACCGGCCCATTGGGCAGCAGTGTCAGCTACAGCTATGACAGTCACGGCAACAAGCTCAGCGAGATCGACGGCAATGGCAACACCACCACCTACACCTACAATGCCAACAACAAAATGATCAGCATGAGAGATGCCCTGGGCACCACCACCACCTATGGATATGATGGTGAAGACCGCCTGACCAGCATAACCGATGGTCGGGGCAACACCCAGTATATCAACTATGACGCCGCCGGACGGGCAATATCCACCACTGATGGCGAAGGCAATACCACCAGCCTGGACTATGATGGGGTTGGCAATATAACCGGAATAACTGATCCAACCGGTGCATCCTTAACTACCGCCTTCAATAATCTCAACCTGCCCATAAGCATAACCGATTCACTCGGTAATACCCTTACCAAGGACTATGATGCCATCGGGCGAATTACATCGGTGACTGATCCCATGGGCAAAAGCAGCACCTACAGCTACGACCAGCTTAATCGCCTCAGCCGGGTAACCGATCCCATGAGCGGCACCAGCCAACAGAGTTTCGACGGTTCCGGCAACCGCTTGAGCCTGACTGATCCCAACGGTAATAACCAGGGATTCAGCTATGACAATGCCGGCCGGATAGTCAGTGAGAGCGACGGAGCCGGCGGCACCATATCCTACACCTACAACCAGCTGGGGCAGATAGCCACCCGCACCAACGGCCGGGGAGATACCGCGACCTTTAGCTATGACCGGGCAGGCCGGGTAATAACCATGGAGACCACGGAAGGCACTACCACCTACAGCTATGACAACAACAATAACCTGACTGGCGTCAGTGACAGCTCCGGAAGTATCAGCCGCAGCAACGATGCCTTGAACCGGGTGACCTCCTACCGGGATATCAACGGTAATACTATCAGCTACCAGTATGATGGTGTAGGCAACCTGATTGAACTAACCTACCCGGACGATAAGACCGTAAGTTACAGCTATGACCGAGCCAATCGGATGATTGGGGTAAATGACTGGGCAGGCAGGACCACCAGCTACAGCTATGATGATGCGGGGCGGCTCATCACAACCAACCGGCCGGATGGCAGCATCCAGACCAACAGCTACGATGGAGCCGGCCAACTGCTGCAGCAGGTGGACCAGGATGCCACCGGCAAGGTAATCGCTCAATATGATTTCACCTATGATGAGAGCGGGAACGTGATCAGTGAAGTATCAAGTACCACACCAGCAACCTTTAGCCTGGATAATGCCACCATGACCTATGGAGCCGGCAACCGCCTGGATAAATTCAATGGCCAATCAGTGACCTATGATGCCGACGGCAATATGACCAATGGACATTTGCAAGGAGTCTTAGCTGACTTCAGTTATGACTCCCGCAACCGCCTTATCGGGGCCGGGGATACCACCTACAGTTATGATCCCGAGAATAACAGAGTAGGACAGACCAATTCATCCGGAACCACCCAATACGTAATCAATCCTCAGGCATATCTAAGCCAGGTACTGCAGATCACCAAGGGAACCGATACCAGTTACCTCGTCTATGGTTTGGGACTACTGGGAGTAGAAGACTCGACCGGGAACTACCAGGCCTACCACTATGACCGCCGGGGCAGTACGGTAGCCATCACCAACATCGCTGGAGAAACGACAGATACCTTCACTTTCGGACCCTATGCTGAACTAGTGGGTAGGACCGGAGAGACAGTAACCCCCTTCCTCTACAACGGCAGGGAGGGGGTCATGACCGATTCTATCGGACTCTACTACATGCGGGCGCGATACTACAACTCTGAGATCAAGCGTTTCGTCAACCAGGATGTTCTCTTAGGCACCATCAGCAACAGCCCATCCCTAAACCGCTATGCGTATGTCAACGGGCAGCCGGTTAGTATGATTGATCCCTGGGGATTATCAGCATGGTCTCAAATGAAACAAGCGGGTAACGATATTTATGGAGTATATTTGCAGGATTACGAAGATGGTATTATGTCCTATGATCAACAGATGAATGAATTGGTTGGTAATGATACAAGCTTACGTACAAATGTTCTTGCCTTTACTGGGAAATCGTTGAATGGAATAAGTCAAAATTGTAAATTGGCCCTAAATGTGATCGATCCCACTAATATTGGTAAGGTTACATCACGTATAACATTAAATCTTACAGAAGATGATTCTGTTGCTCGAGAATATTATAAACAGAAAACTGATGCAGCATGGAACTTAGGAGCAATGGCATACTCGATAAAGGGTATCAGTAGAGGAATTGTAGAACTTCCTTCCGCCATAAAATCACAATATAAAGCTCAAATTTACCTAAACAAATGGGGAAATAAGATTAACAAAGGTTTAAAACAAATAAGAATGAACAGAATACAAGAGTCTATGGAAACGTATAGTGACATATTGGACCTCTTCAATTATATCGATCTCGGGGAGCAGGCATGCTAAAAATCCTCTTCAGTATTGGGAGAATCTGAGGAATGCCAATCCCACCGTTTTAATTCCGGTGGAGGGAAAATAGCTCGCTATATAGAGTGTTTGGTTTTGATCATGTGTTGGGCAATTTTTTTGAACCAATGAATACAACAACCAACGATTGTTAATTTTGATGCGCTAGACAACATCTTCTCTTTCATAATCTGAAATTACGAGGGAGCTTATTAGGAGGATTGGGATCATGATTGGGGTACGCCTTTTTAGAAATAATTGTTTTAAGAGGTTCCAAATGGGTTTCACGTCAAAAGGTATTACCTTAGCAAGCATGTGTTTGATGATTTTTCTGCTAGTTACGTGTGCTGATCGCCAAGCTATGGCTGCAGTGGAGCTAGTAAATCCGCAACAGTTTGATGGCCATACATATGCCTATTGTGACCTAGGTATGACATGGGAAGAAGCTGAATCCTATTGTGAGCAAATGGGCGGGCATTTGGTAACTATAACGTCTCCAGTAGAACAAGCTATTGTTGAAGAATTGGTCTTGGATGGGACTCGGAATTGCTATTGGTTGGGTGCTAGAAAATCCGGTAGTGCAAGTTTTAGTTGGATTACAAATGAAATATTCAGCTATTCCAAATGGGCTTATGGTGAACCAAACAACTATAATGGCAGCGAAAATGCACTTCTTATATATAGAATTTCTAACCCCGCAAATCTTGCATCAAGTGGCATCGGCTCATGGAATGATTTGAAAAGCGATGGGAGTCTTGACTCTTATGATGCTCAATTCTTTGGTAAAGAAAATATAGGTTTTATATTCGAAGCAAATCAACCTGTAGATATTTTAAGCGGATTGGTTGCCCATTATGAATTTGAAGGCAACGCTAATGATAGTTCTGGAAACAATCATAACGGTGTAGAAAATGGAGGAATCCAATATACTGCAGGAGCCATAGGGCAGGGTGCTAGTTTTGACGGGGCTATGGAAGAAAACATTCAAGTAAATAATTTTCCTGATATCACTGGTAGCATTAGCATCTCAGCTTGGGTGAAACCAAATCAGTTGGATTTGGCATTTGGAGAAAACAATCCTATTGTATCCAAAGGAGTAAACGGAGAACCATACGCAATGTGGGTGGGTTACAATTCCATTAGTATTTTACTCAATTTTGGAAGCTCGGAAGCGTGGTTTTATGGGAACATAAATCGTATCAGTGATAATTACTTTTATCATGTTGTAAGTATTTATGACTCCTTGAACAAGCAGGTAAGTGTTTTTCTTAATGGCACTAAAATTGATGAATTATATTACGATGCGCCCTTATATTCAAATAATGAACCTCTATATATTAGTTCAAGTTATCCTGGAGCACCGGAATTCTTCAAAGGGGTTATTGATGATGTCCGAATCTATGACCGGGCATTAAAAGACAATGACGTAAAAGCATTATTTCAAATGGGTAATACAGGCGCGTCGTTATCTGGATACGCTGCTCTACAGAATATAGGAAAGGTAGATCCCTCACAACGGGACAATAGTTCATACATAGCCGAGCCGCTAGACTCAGCCACAGGGGCCCATTGCCTTACCAACACGTTGGTTAGTACTGAGGGAGCCCGGGAAATAGGTTTTGATATAAGCTACAATTCGCTGTTGAACAAAAAGGGGCCATTAGGAAAGGCCTGGAACCACCAATACGAAGCATGGATTGAGACCACGGAAAGCGGAAATGCTGTTATCCATTGGAATACCAACCGCCATAATAATTTTGTTAATGACGGCAGCGGCACCTTCAGTTCAAATGAATTAGCAATCCGAAGTGATAAATTAATCAGGAACCCAGACGGGAACTATACACTGACCCTAAATGACCAGAGCGTCTATGAGTTTGACAGCAGCGGCAAATTGATAGAGTTAAGAGATCCCAATGGAAGAAAGCTTACGTTAATCCACACCGGGGACCTATTAACAACTATCGCCGAACCTACATCAGGTCAATGCCTCACCCTGAATTACAACGCCGAAAATCTAATTAGCGCAGTAACGGACCCCCTAGGGCGCCAGACTTCGTTCGCCTATGATGCCAGCTATAATCTCATTAGTATCACTGATACTGCCAGCAACACCATAACATACAGTTACGATTCCTATGGTAATGTGGTGTCAGCAGTCGATTCTGCGGGAACTACCCTGTTTACCGATACCTATGATGACATGGGCCGGGTAGTAGCCCAACAGGATGCCATGAGCGAACATAATCAAGGGACGTTTAGTTATGATGAAACAACTGAACCCGGGCATGTAATAACGACGTATACGGACCGGGAAGGGAATATCAATACATATGTTCACGACAGCAACTACAAGCTGCTAAGCAAGACCGACGG
>CAZBSD010000026.1:0-29385 GCA_964494735.1 uncultured Syntrophomonas sp. | reverse complement strand
TCAGCGATGTCGTCTAAAATGTTGTTTCCTTCCACTTCTCTTTCTCCCTCCCTTGAGTTTAGACTTTTATTCGGCATCCTCCCTCCGAATCAGGATAGCCTTACAAATGGGCAGTCGCTATAACACTATAAATATATTTAAGGACAATCGGTAATATAACCAGAAAAGAAAAAAGTGTGATAATTACCACACTTTTTACCACGCTATACCGGCTTTTTGAAGCTTATTCTATTAATCCCACCAATATTACCGGATTGTCAAATTACCAATCAGTGGCAAGTCCGCCTATGTCTTCTGTCTCATTCTTCTTTTGTCGCTGCATGAGATACAAGACCGCCTCACGGGGATCGCGGTTTTCATACAAAACCTGATAACAAGCCCTTGTAATAGGCATCTCGATACCTTTTTCCATAGCTATCTTGTGTACTATCCGACAGGTTGACGCACCTTCCACTACCATACCTATCTGGTCCAATGCCTGCTCCAGGCTCAAGCCCTGGCCGATCAATTCACCCGCCCTGCGGTTGCGTGAATGGCGGCTCCCGCAGGTCACCACCAGGTCTCCCAACCCGCTCAAGCCGATGAATGTGCGCGGATCACCTCCCAGGGATTCTCCCATCCTGATGATCTCGGTCAAGGCACGAGTCATCAGGGCCGCCATGGTATTGTCTCCATATCCCAATCCGTAGCCCACACCGGTTGCCAGAGCCACCACATTTTTGAGCGCCCCGCCCAGTTCCACCCCAGCTACATCAGGATTGGTATAGACTCGAAAGGACGGCGCCATGAACAGATCCTGGGCCAGGAAAGCGGTTTCCCGGCTGCTCGACGCCACCGTCACCGCCGTGGGTATGGCCCGGCCCACTTCTTCGGCATGACTGGGCCCGGAAAGAACCGCATAGCGGTCAGCTATCGCAGCGCCCATAACTTCCTCGGTAACCTGTCCCATTCTCATCCCTGACGATATCTCAATCCCCTTGGCGGCGTTGACCAAATAGGAATGGGGACCCAGGTATTCTCTGGCTTGCAGCAATACTGAACGCATGGCCTGGGAGGGAACCGCCAGTATGATCCAGTCAGCTCCCTCCATGGCATGGTCCATGCTGGAGGTTGGCTGGACGGTATCCGGAACTACTACCCCAGGAAGAAACCGGCGGTTTTCACGGTGAGTCGAGATGGTTTCCACCCCATCCTCCACCCGGCCCCACAGTGCCACCCGGTATTCATTCTTGCCCAACAGGGCAGCCAAGGCGGTCCCCCAACTGCCGGCACCCAAAACGCATATCTTCTTCATTTGTTATCCTCCTTGAGCTTACAAGGCTTTTTCAGTCAGCTTGCTCTCGGTGCCTTGACGCAGTCTTTCAATATTACTGCGATGACGGTACACGACTATAGCGGCAATTATCAAACTCATTAATACGTACTGCCACGATTGCTGGGATACCAAGGCCGCAACCGGAAAAACCAGCGCTGTGAAGACTGAACCCAATGATACATAGCGGCTGAAGACTATTGTGGTCACAAATACCAGGGCCTCCAACACAAATATGAGGGGCATCAGCATAAGTATCACTCCCGCGGCAGTGGCTACTCCTTTACCACCCCGGAAACCCAGGAAGACCGGCCAGCAATGACCCACCACTACTGCCGCCGAACATACTGCCGCCAGGCCAGGACCGCCTAAATAACTGCCCAGCCAGGCAGCCAGCAGGCCCTTCAGCAGATCGCCGGCCAATGAAGCGACCGCGATTTTGATGCCCACCGACCTTAATACATTGGTGGCGCCGACATTACCGGTGCCCTTGGTGCGAATATCCACCCCACCCAAAGAACGGCCGAAAATATAGGAAAATGGCACTGAACCGATTATGTAAGATAATAGGGGCAGCAGCACCCATAGTTCTTTCAACACTCTCCCCGCCTTTCCACTCCCCAGTTTATTTTACCCAACCTCCCGTTATCCCGAGAGGGTAAATTATTCGCTCTTCTCCCTTTTGCGAACGATCAATTTGATGGGGGTCCCCTCGAAACCGAAATTCTTGCGCAATACGTTATCCAGGTAACGCAGGTATGAAAAATGGACCTTCTCCGGATAATTGGCGAAGAAAACAAACGTCGGGGGAGCGGTCTGCACCTGGACCGCGTAGTAGATCTTGATCTTCTTCCCCCCGCCTCCCGGCAGCGGATTCAATAGCATGGCTTCATTAATGACCTGGTTCAGCTCGGATGTCTGAATGCGCCGGTTGTGCTGGTCAGACACGAAATCCACCAGTTCCACTATCTTGAAAATCCTTTTGCGGGTTAAGGCCGACACGTACAGAATCGGGCAATAGGCCAGAAACTTCAGTTCTTCCCTTATATCCTTATCGAACTTGTTCATGGTCTGGCCATCTTTTTCGATAAGGTCCCACTTATTGACGATTATAACACTCGCTTTGCCCTGTTCGTGAACATAACCGGCGATCTTCTTGTCCTGCTCGATTACCCCTTCGCTGGCATCCAACATTATCAGGACGACATCGGCTCGTTCAACACTCTTCAATGCCCTGATGACACTGTATCTTTCCGTCGCTTCGGTGATCCTGGATTTCTTGCGCATACCGGCTGTATCGATCAGGATATATCGATTCCCTTCATATTCAAAGGGGGTGTCGATAGCGTCACGGGTGGTTCCCGGGGTGTCGCTCACTATTACCCGTTCCTCGCCCAACAAGGCATTTACCAACGATGATTTACCCACGTTAGGGCGCCCCACGATGGCTATCTTGGTGGCTTCGGGATCATCCTGATAGTCCTGCGGGGGACCAAATTGGGCCACCACCGCATCCAACAGCTCATTTATATTTCTGCCATGCATGGCCGAAACCGGGATGGGCTCTCCCAGCCCCAGCTTATAGAATTCATAATAATCCAACTGGCGGTCAAAATTCTCCACCTTGTTGGCAGCCAACACTACCGGTTTTTTGCTTTTTCTAAGCAGGTTGCCGACCTGTTCGTCTTCCGGACTGATACCTTCCTGAGCATCGAGTACCAACACGATGACGTCGGCTTCCTCGATTGCCAACTGGGCTTGTAGTTTAATCTCCCGGGCAAATATCTCCCCATCATCGAATCTTATCCCCCCGGTATCGATGATCACGAATTCGCGCCCCGCCCAATCACTATTGTCATACAGCCTGTCGCGGGTGACGCCCGGTATATCTTCAACGATCGCTTTGCGGGCTCCTACCAGGCGATTAAACAAGGTCGACTTGCCCACATTGGGACGGCCCACGATGGCTACTATCGGTTTTGCCATAATTACCTCCATTGATCTCAAGAATGGGCTATTCCTCCAGCAGCGCCGCCACCAGACCCGCGGCAGTGCTGTCAGCCGTGTGTATATCTGCTCCACTGCTGGATTTTATCATATCCACCGACATGTCATCCAGGGCTACATCAAATCCATCCCGAAGTATTATCTCCGGTATTATCACCCGTTGTCCCTGGTACTGGTGGTTCAGCGCGGCCAGGATGTCACCGCCGGTCAAGAGCCCAGTCACAGTTACTCCCCCATCGAAAAATAGGTTGGGTGCTTTGATAATGCTGACGGTTAGTCCATCGATTTGGTTAAGCCGGTGGACGACCGATTCCATAACCATCGCAGCCGACTCGCCAGTGACCAGGAAGACTTCCCGGGGTGATACCCGTCTGGGCAGGTCCGGTTCAAGCTTGGCGAAATCATCCAGGAAAATCCGGGCCAATCCAATACCATTCTCGCTCTGACTGAAATCATCATAGTAGAGTGCGGGAGGTATTTCCCTCCTGGCCTTGATATAAAACTCATCTGCCCCGTAAACGAAACCGGTGTCCAAGATTGGGCGAAACCGGTCTTGAGAGGATTCGATTGTCTCGATGACCGCCACCGCCGCCTCCGCCGACAGAGGTTTCATTATCGGCAGGTTGTGCCGATGCCCGGTCAACCCTACCGGGACGACACCAACCGATAGGACCCCAGGATACAAGGCCGCCAGATCAATTATGGTCTCTTGTAGGATCTGTCCGTCATTCCAGCCCGGGCACACCACTACCTGAGTGTGCATCTGGATGCCAGCGTCTCCCAGACGCTTCAGGTCCTCTTTGATGGTTCCGGCTCGGCGGTTTTGCAGCATCTGCTGCCGTAATTCCGCTTGGGTGCAGTGTACCGATATATAGAGGGGGCTTAGGTGCATGGCGCATATTTTTGACCAATCCGATTCCCGCAGGTTGGTTAAGGTAATGAAGTTGCCATTGATAAACGAGTGGCGGTAGTCATCGTCTTTAATGTAGAGAGATTCCCGCATATCAGGCGGAAGCTGGTCGACGAAGCAAAAGACGCAGCGATTCTGGCACGATTTGAGCCGGTCGAATACTATCTCTTCAAAGTCCAGGCCGAACGACTCATCATAATCCTTATCTATCTCCAACAGCCAGGTTTCTCCATCCGGTTTTTCGATCTCCACTTCTAAATAATCATCCTGGACCCAGAACTGGTAATCGAGGATATCGTTTATGGGCTTACCATTGATCGATACCAGCATATCGCCGGGGACGATCCCCAGCTCTGCCGCAATACTGTCCTCTCTGACCCCATAGATGCGACCCGGCAAATCAAACCACCCTCCCATACAACTTCGCACCATCACACTCCGAAGATATGGTAAAAGGTGCCGTCTAAATTATCTTCTATAAATAGCCCCGACGCAAGAAAATGTAAAGGCCAAGCTTGAATATCAAAACTCCAGACCGAGCAAAAAGGCCCATAGCTGCGTTAATACGGAATCCCCGTTCAATCGACGTACCTCATGTACGCCTTAATCACGGGGCTCCCGAATGCCTTGCTCTAAGCCCTTTTTGCTCGGTCTGCCTGAATGTAACTTGTTTGACACCCTGAGGCTTGAATATCAATCTTTGATCTTGGCTTGGAACGCGTTCACCTGTTGCCCTATTATATCCCGTTCGTTCTGCAGCAGGCGTTTGGCGATCGTGTTTATGGGATTTTGCAGCACCTGCAGCTGACCCATACGATAGAGGTATATCAAGACTCTTTCCGCTCCGACCGAAATGGTTTGAATCACCAGCTCCTCCTGGTCATGTCCTAATATTCCGGTCAATTGCTCGATGGTCCTCCTGGTCATCTCTACTTCGATACCTGCCCCCAAACCATAAACCTGGTTACCGTCCTGGTCGCACCCCACCAGGATAGGATCGCCGCTGGCCTCCTGGCGGAAATCACCCCAGCCTTTCAGGTTGGCGATATCTTGGCCCCAATCCCCATTTAGATATAAATGAGCGGCCAGGACAGGATGGTATATACCGATGGTACCCAAGAACACAATTTTCATAATCAATACGCCCGTATGCTGTTGCTAGTTATTACCCAGGGTCTTTATTCTGGTGATCTCCACCAGGTTGACAAGTTGGGCGAAGGCCTGCCTGGTTCCCCAACTGACGATGGGACGACCCACAAATGTAAGCCCCAGGCGGCGCGAAGTGAACCCTCCTATCTTCATGCTCCAATTGACCCGGTTCATGCAATCGATCATGACTAATTGTTGTTGTTCACCCAATATCCTGGCTATCCCCATCAAGAGGGCGCTATAGCGATTATTAAATGTTTTTTTGCCGAATACGTATATATCGTTGCCGGCTTCATCGGTTCCCATATACCTTATCGATCCAAAATCGGCATCGGTCGTTTTATCATAATAGGGGACCTTCATCAGTTCCTCTTCCGTCGGTATTCGTCCCCTATCCAGCAGACCCAGATGCAGAGCGGCCGCAGATACTGACGAGTGTGATCCCCCAAAACAATGGTAAACTATTTTCATCGGCTCTGACCTTCGTGGCCGGCAATCGGCTTCCCAATTATTTCGTTAAGGAACCCTTGTTTAACAGGTAGAATCCAACGGCAGCAAACGCCACTACCAGCAGCATTATTAAAATCGTGGAGCCTGCCTTCTGATCGGAAGCGGGCTTTTGTGCCGGTGAGTTGCCTGTTACGCTGCCATCAGCGGTCACTCCCAGAACAGTCGGCAACACGTTAGCAAAGGCCTTTACACCCTGCTCAGCCGCCATCTTGTCATTGCTGTGGGCGCCTACCTCGATAAGCATGGCTCTGGGACTTAGGTCTTGATTGTAGGCACCTTTGCCCATAAAGATGCCATTTGACAATCCCGGGGTGGCTTTATCCATGGCCGCCTTCAAGTTCTTGGCAAACTCCAGGTTGGTCTTGGAATTGGGATTGCTCCGACCCACCACCAGCTTAATCTTGGTCACATCCTTGCCATTTACCTGGGCCTGGTATTGACCTGGAGGCACCGCGTCACGATGGACGTCGATGATGGCTATGGGAGCACTCTTTAGCAAAGAAGCAGCCGTTTTACGGGAGCGGTTGTAGGCGTTGACATCATGGGGATTATGATTCTCAGTATTGTATTCCACGTTGAACCCTTTGGCCTTCAGTTCTTCCACAAATGCGGCCCCGACATCGTAAATGCCCCCATTGCCCTGGATACTTTCTTTGCCGTCACTAGGGACATAGGATTCGTCGCTATGGGTATGGTACACAGCTATGGTAGGTTTACCCCCCTGTTTGACGATCGGTACCGCTCCGTCCATAATAGATGCCTGTTCAGGCGGCAGGGCGGCGATATCCGGCATGGCTTCCTTGCCCTGGTAGGTGCATTTGGCTATATAACCATTAACTTCCCCAACTTCATAACGAGAATTGTCGGCCGCTATATAGACATCACCCGGATTAACCTCCAGGGCGGTCTGCATTATCACATAGCCGGCATCGTTTATTAATGAATAGTATTCTCCCGAGGGAGACTCCATTTCAGCCAGAGTTATCGCTGCAGGAATCAGAGTCATAAATAGACCAATTATCAAGCCCGCCGTCCATTTACGCATGGCCATCACCCCGTTCCTCATCCCCGTCATGGTCACGCATAGGCTTATGCGCCGGTTCCGGTTCACGCAAATTTTCTATCAGCTCCGGAGGCCTGCCTTCCGTCTGTGGTCCGCCCTGCATCCTTTCCAGGCTTTCTCCTATCAGCTCGGCCAAAAGTACCGCCAGTATGCCTGCCAATATGAGCGAGTCGAAAGCACCGGCCCCGCCTACATGCACCGTGCCCCGCAAGCCGCTGCGTACCAGGTAAATATATTGGGTCACATCCAGGGACAGCACCCCCATCACCGCTGCGAAAAATGCTCCCCGGCGCGAACGTCCGGCCAGATAACCTACTATACCGGCGATCAGCGGATAAACATAGATGGCGTCAATGAATATATCTTCGGGTTCGGCACCTAAGTAGCGGGCCGCCAAATATAACGCCAGGCCGGTCACAATCGCGGCCAGCAGGGACCGTATCTTTTCCCAGCCAGTTCCTGCTCCCAGCCACACATAGATAGCCAGGATGACTGCTATCGATCCGCCTAAATTAAGGGTAACCCTGCTCCCCAGCGGGATATCGATAAAACTGCCGATTATTATGGCGGCGATCACTGCCAGAGCGGCCTTGTCGTTCATCCTGAGTTTATCGAGGACCCGGTGGGCCAATCCAAAGTAGATCAATATAGAGACTATAACCAGGCTTATCAAGCCTATAGGAAAATTGAGCATCTGAGCAATCCTCCCTTTCCATTGATGCCACCTGTTAAGCGGCGATTTTGAAATAGGTTGCCCAGCGCGATGTCGGTTTATGTAAATAGCCAGCCATGACAAAACCCGCCTCAGGCGGGTTAATTGTGGAGTGTTTATTTTTCGGGAAGCATACCGGTTCAAGTAGTACCTATTTTTTAAAGTTTGCCAACTATATCTTTTTTATTTCCGGTTACCCCATCTGCAAGGATCTATTCCCCGTGCCCGCAGCCATTCGGCCGTCTTTCCGGTTATTACCACCGGTTTGGTCTGCATGCTGGTACAGTTTCGGGCCCCGCATAATAAAAATACCGCCTGCAATTGGTAGAGGAGCGCATCGATTTGATCGGCCAGGTCATAACCTGGCTGCATCCTCTGCAGGAACCAACCGGTCATACCGGCCAGATCGGCTCCCAGGGCAATAGCCCTGGCGATGTCCAGAGCACTGCGGATCCCCCCGGTGGCGATTATCTGCAGGGGCAGCTGCAAGGACGCTATCTCAGCCAAGCTGGCGGCGGTAGGGATTCCCCATTCGAACATCTGGCTGTCGAAATTGCCGTAACGCTGGCTCTCGATAGCTGCGAAGTTGGTTCCGCCACTGCCTCCATTATCGACGATAGTGACCCCGGCCTGATGCAGTCGCTGGGCCGCCTCTCGCGTAAATCCGAACCCTACCTCTTTGGCGATGACCGGTACCGGACATTGAGCTACTATCCGGGCCACGTTTTGCAGGGCTCCTCTGAAGTCCCGGTCTCCCTCGGCCATGGCCAACTCCTGGGTTACATTGAAATGCAGCTGCAGACCGTCGGCGGCTATCAACTCGACCAGGCGGCAGGCATCGGAAGCCGCCAGATAAGCGCTGCAATTGGCGATTATTACCCCGTCCCGATTTACCTCCCGTACCACCTCAAAACTGTTGAGAGCCAGCGGATTCTCCAAAGCGATGGTCATTGATCCTACTGCCATGGCCAGACCGAAACGAACTGCCATACCAGCCAGGGTTTTATTTATGGAATAGGCGGATTCTGTGCCTCCGGTCAGGGCGTTTATCAATACTGGATAACGAAGGGATTTGCCCAGGAACGTAGTGTGCAAATCGATATCCTGCCAGGCCAATTCTGGAACCGCATCCGGCAGCAGGCAAACATCATCGAATCCGCTGTGCAAAGGTCCAATCGGCGTGGTAACTGCCAGGGACAGGTGTTCATCCTTGCGTCGGTATCTTATGGTACTGCCTCCCTGCGATTCGGGTAGCCAGGTTCAGGGCTTCCAGGTCGTTCAGGTTGAGGAACATCTCCTCGGCTACTCCGAATTTTTCTATTTCATTACGGGTGATCTCCAGTGCGTTGAGATCATCGAATATACGGATCAGTTTCACCCGGTTGGTCTCCAGGCATTGCTGTAATACGTGCAGGCAACTGCGGCTATATACTGCCGCCAGTGGCTGCAGGTGGGTGTCGATCTTCGGCACCACACTGTCATATCCGTCCAGGCGTGAGATCATCATCTGCACCAGGTCCATATTCATAAAGGGAACGTCGCAGCCCATGACGAAGACACTGTCGTGGCTGCAATGGTACAGCGCCGAGTGGATTCCGGCCACCGGGCCCATGCGGGGATAAACATCGGGGTATACCGGAACCCCCATCTCCTTATACAACTCTGTCTCGTTGCTGATTATCAGAATATCATCGAAGACTGTGGTGAATTTGTCCAATATGATGTTGATTACAGGCCGGCCAGATATCTCCGCGAAGGCCTTGTTGAATTTCATCCGAGAACTTTTTCCCCCGGCCAGGATTACACCACTGCTATTAATTCTGTCGCCCCCCATTTCTGAAGTCGGCAGCCACTTGCGAGGCCGGTTCAATATACGCGAAAAAGGCTGCCACCTGGCAGCCTAATATCATATTCCTCAGCCGCCTGGCCCGGCAGCAGCACATCCATGACAACCATCGGCGGACGGCCTCCTGACCCCCATTTCTGGTCGTGCGGTGTTAAATGAGGACAGGAGCTGGGTAGGCTTGAGCGCCCCGCATTCCGGGCAGCGAACCTTATCCTTTTCTGCATGGGAGATCATAAGATCGAACTTATTACCACACTCGCGGCATTTAAAATCGAATATGGGCACAGGATCACCTCCTGTCAGCTATTCCTGATCTGGCGACTCAACCGGCAGGCTGCTGGCATCGTTGACCTCTTCTATCGCCGGCGCCTGTTCCTGATTGTCCAAGTATTCCTGCACCTCTGCATCATCGGCCTCTTGCGCGACTTCCCGTATCGACAGGCCGATCCTCTTCTCCTGCGGATCGATGCTCAGGATCTTGACCTTTACGGGTTGATTGACGCTTACTACGTCCTGTGCCTTCTCCACCCGTCGATTGGCCAACTGGGAGATGTGGACCAGCCCATCCACGCCCGGCTCGATCTCCACAAATGCTCCAAACGGGGCAATCCTTACTACCTTGCCGTCGATTATGTCGCCTTCTTCATACTTCTCAACGACTATCTCCCAAGGACTCTTCAACAGTTTCTTACGGCTCAAAGAAACTCTCTGTTTTTCGCGATCCAGTCCCATAATAAATACATCAATCTCTTCGCCTTCTTTGACGACATCATTGGGATGGTTGATGCGAACATGATCCATCTCGGACACATGCAGCAAACCTTCGAAACCGCCCAGGTCTATGAACACCCCGTAATCAACGATCCGTTTGACCCGACCGGTAACGGTCTGCCCTTCCTGGATATTGGCCCAAAATTCCTCTTTCTGGCGGGCCCGTTCCTCTTCCACCAGTTTCTTGCGCGATACCACAATCTGTGATCCCCGCTTCTTATGGCGATTGAACTCGATTATGTTAAATTGAAAGGTTTTACCTACGTAATCATCCAGGTTTTTGACATAGCCGTCTTCGACATGGGATGCGGGCAGGAATGCTACCACGCCAACATCAACCAATAAGCCACCCTTGACACTGCCGGTGACGGTACCTTGCACCTGGCGGCCTTCGTTGAAATCCTCCTCCAATTTATCCATGGCCCGCTTTGAATCGACTTTCTTCTTGGAGAGCAGGATGGTGCCGTCATCATCCCATCTCAATACCAATACTTCCAGTTCGTCACCTATCTTAACCAAATCCTTGGCCGAATTAGCGTCTTTGGTGGTCATCTCGCGCAACGGGATAATGCCTTCCGACTTGCCGCCTACATCCACCATGACTTCATCGTCAAGTACCTGTATTACAATGCCCTTCACGATATCGCCTTTGTTGGGTATGGCCAGATCAGCCATCTCGGCTTCCATACTGGCGAAATTTTCTTCCTTGGCACTATCCCCGTTTTCCCTGCTCTCGTTCTCAATAACCGGTGTTACCTCCTGTTGCTCCTGGGGAGCGCCGTCGCCAAACTCCGTCATCCTATCCAATACCTCCTTAATAATCCAGTCCGGGGTGGATGCCCCTGCGGTTATCCCTACTGTTTCAAAACCGGTCAGTGCTTCCGGGTCTATGTCAGCAACAGACTGTATCTGCCAGGTTCTTACTCCAGTTTTCTGACACTCCTGGGTCAGGGTTTGGGTATTTGAACTGCTCTGATCACCGATGACCAGCATCAGATCTACCTTGTGGGCCAAATCCCGGGCTGCCTCCTGCCTCTGGCGGGTGGCAGAACAGATGGTGTTGATTACTCTTACCTCGGGGGCTAAAGGCAACAATACCGCAGCTACCTGGTAGAATTGGCCTTCGTCCTTGGTAGTCTGGGAGATTATGCCTAGTTTTTTACCGCCCTGCCATCGACGTGCCTGGTCAACATCAGCTGCGACAGTAGCCCGTCCCTGGCAGAAACCAAGTATTCCTTTTACCTCGGGGTGTTCAATATCTCCAAAAATTATTATATCATAATCCTCTTGGATTAGTAATGCCGCGGCTTCGTGAATCCGGCGCACCAGCGGGCAGGTAGCGTCCATGATTTTAATATCCCGGGCCTCAGCTTGAGCGATAATATCAGGAGCCACACCATGAGTCCTGATGATAATACCGTCAGTTTGGATCTCTTCCACACAGTTCACTGGTGATATGCCGCGGGAACTGAAATAACCAACTACCTCATCATTGTGTACCAGCGGTCCCAAAGTAGCCCAGCGGATACCATCGCGACCGGCTTCATCGGTCATCTTGAAGGCTCTCCTGACCCCCGCACAAAAACCCGCTTTACTGGCCACTATGGTCTGCAAATCTCTACACCCTCGACAATTGTTGTGCTCATTTCTGATTTCTTCTGCTTTATTCCTTCTTCATTTTACCAGAAGCTCATTTATTTTGTTCATAATATCTTCACTTATCTTTTCCATCCCCGCCGAACCTATCCTCTGCCCCCGGTATTGATCCAGATACATAGGCTGGCCGACCCTCACGGTCAGATCACGACACCAACCACAAGGAACATTATAACCGGTCCCCACACAAGCTATTGGTATTATGGGTGCGCCCGATTTAAGCGCGATCATCACCACTCCGGCCTGAGCCTTGGCATCTCCGCCTTTGTTGCGGACACCCTGGGGAAATATGCCCAGCACCTTGCCTTCCTCCAGCACCTGCAGGGCGCGCCGGATTGCCTGCCGGTCAGCGTATTCCTTATTCACCGGGAAAGCGTTCATTTTTGTACAGAAGAATTTTAACGGCCGGTATTTAAAAAGAGAAGCTTTGGCCATAAAATAGATGGGCCGTTTCATAGCCACCCCTACTACAATGGGGTCCCAGTTGCTTACATGGTTGGGAGCGATGATGACTGCCCCCGACGCTGGGACATTCTCCATTCCCTCGATCTTCAGCCCCAACAGCCAGAATAGGATGGCGGCAACAGAGCGAAAAACAGCATAGAACATCTATCTCTCCCCAATCAGGAAGAGAATCTGGGCCAGCACCTCTTCTGCATTATAGGATGACGTGTCGACGACGATGGAGTCGGGTAATATCTTGAGAGCACCCACTGACCGGGCCGAATCCATCAGATCCCGATTGCGCATATCATGCAGGATTGAATCACTGTCGACTTTAAATCCATGGGTGTCCATCTCCAACAAACGTCTCTCCACTCTCTTCTGTAGGTCAGCCGTAATAAAAAACTTGAAATCAGCATCGGGCAGCACCTGTTCGCCTATATCACGGCCGTCCATAACCACATGACCAGCCTGAGCCATCTCCTGCTGTTTTCTTACCATTATCTCACGAACCTGGGGGTGGACTGCTGCTCGGGAAACAGTCGAACTCACTTGCGGCGAACGTATGACATCGGTTATATCCAGCCCCTGGCATATCAATCGCTGCTCACCGTTTTGTTTATGGAAGCGAATATCGATTTCCAATGCCAATCGTGACAAGGCATGAGGATCATCAAGGTCGATCCCTTCCTGCCGGGCTTGCCACGTCAGCGCCCGGTACATGGCGCCGGTGTCGATATATATGTATCCCAGCCTGGACGCCAAGGCCCGGGCCAGGGTGCTCTTTCCGGCCCCAGCGGGGCCGTCGATAGCAATCTTCATTATCATTCCTGATCATTCCTGCCGAAAAGCATTTTAACCCATTCTAGCATAAGACCTGGGACAGTAAAAGACAGGTGGTTACCCTGCTTCACGATGATTATAATCCACCCGCATCGATAGCCGTTGCGATGTCATTGTTTTACGGCGCGACATTTGCGATAATTTACGTGTTAGAGTAGAATGAACGCCAATTATTACCGCAAGGAGTGAAGTGACGTGCCCGTACCGGCCAATTTTGACCTTAAGTTCCTAAGAGAAGAACAGCATCTGATGCTGCCCACCATTACCTCCATCCGTTTGACTCAAAGTCTCTATGATGCCCTGTTTCAGTATATCTTGACCGATGATCAGGAAGTAAAACTGCAGAGATTTATCGCCATGTTGGAGGAACACATCAAACGCAAAGACCAGGCACCATTCTCGGTTCCTATCGAAGATTTGGCATTCCTCGATGAAGGCTTGCAGGAATTGCGCCTGCTTAACTGGTCGGAAATACCGGTGGCAGTATTCGAATTGTTTATGCCTGATACGGTCGCCGATGAGGAAAGGGAGGCGAAGCTCGACAGTGTTTTGGGCCTGCTCAGCCGATTGACCATGTTCACCCGCCCCCAGGGCAGCCATTTGATTTGGGTTTACCCTTACACCATGGTAAGATAGAAACAAAATCGTTATTGGATTCGATACTGATTGATTATGGAGGAGGAGATAGTATGGATCTGAAAGGTTCCCGTACCGAAGAAAACCTGTGGAAGGCTTTCGCGGGTGAGTCACAGGCCCGCAACAAGTACGATTTCTTCGCCAGCCAGGCCAAAAAGGAAGGTTATGAACAGATGGCTGGGATTTTCGAGGAGACTGCCTTCAATGAGAAGGAACATGCCAAGCGTTTCTATAAACTGCTCATGGGGGGGTATGTTCATCCCACCGATGAAAATCTGCTCACTGCGGCCCTGGGCGAGAACGAAGAGCATACCGTCATCTACGCGGAGATGGAAAAAGTGGCCCGTGAGGAAGGATTCATAGAAATCGCCGATATTATCAAAGAGATCGCCGAAGTCGAAGAGGAGCATGAAAAGCGGTATCGCAAACTGCTGGATAACATCAAGCGTGATACCGTCTTCCGCCGCCCGAGCCCGGTAAAATGGAAATGCCGCAACTGCGGATATATCCACCAGGGAGTGGAGCCGCCGGAAGTATGCCCCGCCTGCGCCCATCCCCGCGCTTATTACGAAGAGCTGGCCGAAAATTATTAAGAGCTATATTCACCAATATCAAACGGAGCCTTTATGATCAGGCTCCGTTTTTTACTTGTTTGGTTTGGTCGTATTTTTCTACCTTTGAACACCCAGCTCAGCCAGTATCTCTTTGGCCAGGCCCGGCAGTTTGAATGCGGCTCGGTGGACCTCAGGATTGTAGTACTTCAGTTCATAATCTTCGACTAGCGGGTTTTCGGGATCATAGCGTTTGGACCCTACCGTAAAACTCCATAACCCGCTGGGGTAAGTGGGAATGCTGGCCAGGTACAGCTTGGTTACCGGGAAGCATTGGCTGATACCTGAGTAGGCTGTCTTGATGACATCGCGATTGAAAAAAGGGGATTCGCTCTGTACCACTAACATCCCATCATCTTTCAAGGCCTCTGCGCAGCCCCGATAGAACTCGGAGCTGAATAAAGCCACTGCCGGTCCAACCGGTTCGGTGGAATCCACCACAATTATATCGAACTCATTGCGATGTTCGGCTACATATTTGATACCGTCCTCCACGATCACTTGGGCCTTTGGGTGGTCAAACGCGCTGGAGAGTTGAGGGAAATAATCCCGGGAGGCACTGATCACCCGGTCATCTATCTCCACCAGGACCGCCCTCTTTACCAAGGGATGGCGTACTGCCTCCCGCAGGGCTCCTCCGTCGCCGCCGCCGATGATGAGAACGTTGTGAGGGGCCGGGTGCGAATTCAGCGCCACGTTCATTATCATCTCGTGGTAAACGTATTCATCAACATCGGTGGTCATCACCATTCCGTCCAGTAACAGCATCCGCCCGAATTGCTCGGTGTCAACAACGGCCAGATGCTGAAAATCGGTCTGCTCTACTCTGAGAGTGCTCTTTATCTTGCAGCTGAAACCTAACGCCGGGGTTTGATACTCTGTGACCCAAAGATCCATCGGGGTTCCTCCTCGTCATTTATTGGTGCGGTTAGCCTATTCAGCATGTGACAGCCTTTTAGCTTTAATGAAAAAGCCCTGCCGCAATCCTAATACCAAAGGGGAACCGCGGCAAACGCACAGCCAATGTGTTCCACCACGTGCTCGGTAGCTGCTACCTTCACCTCTTGCAGTTCCAGTCCGCGCATCTCGAATGCTTCCTGTACCATCGCGGTTACCCGCTGTTCAGCTTCCTTTTTACTGCATTTGCCCGAAAATTCCATTATTACCCCAAATGAATTATGTTTTATCCCCACTGCCACAGCGGCCGAGATGATATCCCCTGGTTCCGAGCTGGTTATATAGCCGTAGGCTATGGGCAGCAGCGAACCGGGCGGGATAACCAGGTCTGGGTCGAAGACACAGTCGGGCGGTAATATACTGCTGACCTTGAGCAGGTTGGTATTGCCCACCCTGGCTTTCAATAGAGCTCCGTCGAAGGCGGTAAGCGATGTCTCCCCTTCGGCTGAGGCAGCTGTAACAAAATACTTTTTCGGTAATGGCAACAATGGGAACACCTCCAGTTCTTTTTTGGACACAACAGAATCATTATATACAGATGATATCCAAAAATAAATATATACTTGATTCTGGTTGACAGTTTTCTGACTCGCCCCATTGCGCCTTTAACAAATATTTCACGGTATTTATGAACCTGGCCGGAAATAACTGAACCGGTGCTATTGCTTGGCTATTATGGCTTCGGTCGATTCCTTCAAAGTTTTCAGATACTCCAGAAAATTATTCACCGAGCGGCGACGGACCTTCTGGCGGGGGTATATTATATAGAACAACCGCTTGGCATCCACCTCATCCAAAGCTATCGATTTCATATTGCGCATCTCTATCCGTTTTATTGCCCAGCGGGATACGATCGAGATACCCACCCCTGATTCCACCATTGCCAGGACCGCTTCGGTGGAACCAGCTTCCATATATATGTTCAGGTCTTCTTTACGGATATCATGGGCAGCCAGTATGCTTTCGAGCGCCTTGCGGGTGCCTGAACCTTTCTCCCTGAATATCCACCTCTCATTGAGCAGGTTCTTCAGTTTCACTTCCTGATAAACAGCCAGTTTGTGGTTCTCAGGTACGACCACCACCAGCTCATCCTCCAGCCAAGGAAATCCATCCACCTTACGGTTGTTTATCCAGCCCCCGACGATACCGATGTCCAACTCCCGTTCCCCCACCCGGTAGAATATCTTCTCGGTGTCAGCTATGTCCATACTAATACTGACGGTGGAGAACCTGTCTTTATACAGCTTTATTAAATACGGCAGAATGTACTGCCCGGGGATGGTGCTGGCGCCCAGGTAAAGACTGCCGCGGCGGCTGTCCGACAATTCTTCCATGGCTCTTTCCGTCTTTTCCACCGCCTTGATGATATCCTTGGCATAGTTGTAAAGTATCTCACCCGCTTCGGTCGGCTTCAATTTACGGCCCGACCGCTCCAGCAGCAAAACCCCAAATATATCCTCAAGGTTCTGTATCTGTTTGGTGACCGCAGGCTGAGATATCCCGAAATCGTCGGCGGTCTTGGACAGATTTTGGGATTCCACCACCCGTACGTATGTCTTGAACAGGTTCAAGTTCATCTCAAGAATCCCTCCAGGATAGCATCGACCGCTTCTGATTCACTCAAGCCCAATGACATTAGCTTTATCAACTGCTCTCCGGCAATCTTGCCGATGGCCGCTTCATGGGTCAAAACCGCTTCCGCGGCCTCGGCCTGGATCTCCGGCACTGATCGGATGCGGGCCTGATCCATGAGAATGGCATCGCACTCGACATGCCCCATACATGCATCCCGGCCCACCAAGGACGCTTTAAATAACTGATAGGAAGTCCCCTGGGCTACCGCCCGGGAGAGTACTTGCCCGGACGAACCGGGACCCTCAAGGTAGATGGTAATGTCCGATTCGGCCTTTTGATCTGCCTGGGTAAGCAATCGCTCGGTAATTTTCAGGCTGCCGCGGGCATGGATATGGGCTGTGGTGGTGCGCACCGTATCATTGACGCCTTTGATCTGAACCATCTCCAACTCTGCGCTGGCGCCTTCTTCGATGGTTATGATGGCGCTGGGATTGAGTACCCGTTTGCCCGCCGCATCTCCTTCTCCATAATGTTTTTCGATATATTTGAGTTTGGCCCCCGATCTGACGATGATCTCATGGATGCCGTCATGACGCGATTCGGCGTGACTTGAATTATGTATTCCACAGCCGGCAATTATGGTAGCGTCGGCGTTTTCACCAACCACAAAGGTGTTGTAGACCTTGTCCTGTAATCCAGGTTGGGTCAGGACTACCGGAACATGCACGGTTTCGTTCTGAGTGCCGGGCTTGATCTCTACCAGTAATCCACTGCCGTCCGGTCGGGGCCCCACTGAGACGTTGGGGGAAGAATGTCTCATTACGGCCGCTCCATTGAGGCGGATATTGAGCGCACCGGTGGGTATTTCCTTCAGATCGGCGACCGCCTCCAGCAGGTCCATATCCAGCTTGCTAAATTGCATAATTTATTTCCCCCTGGCACTGATTGCGCACTTTACATTCGATATCATCCCTGATCAATTCCCATATCTGGGCCGGAGGCCCCTGGGCATTGATCATCCCGTTATCTACAACAATGATCTCATCACACACCGGTATTATCTTCTCATTATGGGTGATAACGATAGCCGTCTTGTTGGGATTATTTTTATATTTGGAAAGAATCAATCCCAGCAGTTTCTGGATGGTCCACAGATCAACCCCGGCTTCCGGTTCATCAAATATGCTTATGACCGGATTACGGAGTAGCAGCTGGGCCATCTCGATCCTTTTTATCTCTCCGCCGCTCAGCCCGGTACCCAGGTCCCGGTCCAGGTAGTCCTCGGGGCATAGACCGACATCACGGAGGCTGCCTCTCACACTCATTAGATCCGCTTGGGGGGCGGCTATCGACAATACATTTTGGATGGTCAGCCCTTTAAAACGGGGTGGCTGTTGGAACGCATAACCGATCCCACGCTTAGCCCGCTCACTGATGCTCAGACCGCTGATCTCTTCACCATCAAGATATATATGGCCGTCGCTCTGCTTGTAAATACCCATGATGACCTTGGCGATGGATGACTTCCCCCCGCCATTCGGCCCCGTCACGGCGTAAACCTTGCCTTTTTCGAAGCTGACATCTATACCCTTGAGTATCTCCGTCCTCTCACCACTATCGGTGTCTACCTGCATCTGTATATTTTCGAGTACCAGCACTCTGTCCCCACCTTTCATTTTTTCGATTCCTATTCTATCATAACCAGGATTTATCAGTCTAATCAACTCGATTCCCATAAAATAAAGGAACGTGCCGCATCGGTACGCTCCTTCCATTACCTTTAGTATTCCAGATTTCTGTTAAGGTATCCTATTGATTGGGGTTATGATCCCAGCAGTATCACTGATTGAACTTGCCGATGATCCGCAGCCTGTGAAAACGCTGTTGGAGTAATTCGTCCATAGGTTGTGAGCAAACCAAGTCGAGATTTCTCTTCAGGCAAGCTCTCAAGCCGGACACAAAATCAGGCGTTTCCAGCAGGTTGACATTAGCGGGCTCTTCCAATATTTCATCAATAATCCCCATATCCTTGAGAGCAGTCGCATGGAGCTTGAGGGCCTCGGCCATCTCATCGGCCCTTTTGATATCCCGCAGCAGTATGGATGCGCAGGTCTCCGGCGAAGCAACTGAAAATACGGCATTCGATAACATGATAATCCGGTCCGCAACCGTCAGAGCCAAAGCACCGCCGCTGCCCCCTTCACCGGTTATGACTGATACCACCGGGACGCGGAGATTGCTTAGAAGTAATAACAACTGGGATATTGCCCAAGCCTGACCCCGTTCTTCCGCTCCAATACCGGGATCGGCTCCCGGCGTATTTATAAAGGTAACCACCGGCCGGTTGAATTTCTCGGCCTCCTGTAAGAGCCGGTAAGCTTTGCGATATCCTTCCGGACGCGGCATTCCGAAGTTATGCCTGATATTTTGGGGAGTATCCTGGCCTTTCTGGTGACCGATGATGGTTACCACCCTATCCTCAAACACCCCAATGCCGCCTACGATGGCCGGATCGTCGCCAAACAGGCGATCACCGTGCAGTTCGACAAACTCGGTACACAGCAGGTCAATGTAATCCCTGGTCATAGGCCTCTCCAGATCACGGGACAAGATAACCTGTTCCCAAGGGGTAAGGTGCTTGTATCTTTCGGCTTTGAGCTCATTTATTCTTTTTTCGACACTGGCTATCTCACTGCTGAAATCACAGTTCAGAGTCTCGGAAAGCTGCTTGAGTTCCTCGAGTTTCCCTTCCAATAGCCGGTAAGCCGATTCAAACTCGAATTTGTTACTGGCCATTGCTACCTCCTTGATGGACATTCAGCAACCGAATTAGCAGGGAACGCATCTCGATTCGAGGTTGGATCATGTCCAGCATCCCATGCTGCAGCAGGTATTCGGCCCTTTGAAAACCGGCTGGCAACTTCTGGCCGGTGGTCTGTTGGATGACCCGGGGGCCGGTGAAGCCAATCAAAGCTCCCGGTTCACCGATGATTATATCGGCCAGGGAAGCAAAGCTGGCTGTTACCCCCCCAGTGGTAGGATGAGTCAAAATAGCGATGTACAACAACCCTGCCTGGTTCAGTCTGCCTACCGCAGCACTGGTCTTGGCCATCTGCATCAGGGATAGCATCCCTTCCTGCATGCGGGCTCCCCCGGAACAACAGGATAATACTAACGGCACCCGCCGCTCAATGGCTCCTTCCATGGCCCGACAGACTTTTTCCCCTACCACCGAGCCCATACTGCCCATCATGAAGTGGGGTTCCATGGCTCCCACCACGCATTCAAATCCCCCGATGATCCCTCTGCCGGTTATGACCGCCTCGGGTAAGTGGGTCTCCTCCCGGGCTTTCTGGAGCTTGTCATCGTATTCAGGGAAGTCCAGGGGATTGCATGAGGTAAGGCCATAGTCCCACTCCTCAAAGGTATCCTCGTCACAGAGGGAGTATATCCGCTCCCGGGCGGTAACCGTGAAATGGTGGTTGCAGCGGGGGCAGAAGTCATTGTTCTTGATAATCTCGGCTTCCGATATCCAGGCCGAGCAGGCGGGACAAGTAAAATTTCCTTCCCGGGAGTCGAGGCTCAGGGGAGATTTGTTTATCCCGGACAAGTCAATGTATGCCTTTTTCGGTTTGAAGGTAGGTTTAAACACTGGCATCTCCCTTCACCGCCGATTTTTCCATGCCGAACATTATCTCCCCCCGGCAGACCAACTCGCCATCGACCTTGATCTCGCCTTGGAACCATCCGAAGTTGGCTTTCAATTTGAGCACCTGGCTGGTTATGACCAGGGTATCGCCAGGGATCACTTGTCTTTTGAAGCGCATCTTATCTACGCCGGCCAAGAATCCCAGTTGGCCCTGGTATTTTCCCTGGCTGAAAAGCGCACAGGCTCCTACCTGAGCCATGGCTTCTATCAAAAGCACCCCGGGCATAATAGGCCGGCCAGGAAAATGGCCGGCAAAATGGGGCTCGTTTATGGTGACGTTTTTGATCCCCACCGCTTTGGTCCCTGGTTCCAGTTCGGTGATCCGGTCGACCAGCAGGAATGGGTAGCGGTGCGGCAATACTGCCAGTATTTCGTTTATATCCATATATGACTCCCGTATCAATACTTCTTGATCAACAGAACGGCGTTATGCCCGCCGAAACCCAGCGATTCCGTTGCGGCATAATTGATCTGTTTCGGCCGTGCTTCTGCCCGGACATAATCGAGATCGCATTCCGGGTCTGGATTGTCCAGGTTGATGGTAGGAGCGATGAGATTATTTTTCATCATCAATACCGTCGCAATCAGCTCCACCGCTCCCGCCGCCCCCAGCATGTGTCCGGTGGCCGACTTGGTGGAAGTGATGGCCAGGTTGTCGCTGGCATCTCCAAACACGCTCTTAAGGGCCTTGGTTTCGACTATATCATTGAAATGGGTGCCAGTCCCGTGGGCGTTCATATAATCGATCTGTCCAGCCCCAATATCGGCTTCCCGCAATGCAGCTTTGAGCGCCCGGGCAGCACCATTTCCCTCGGGATCCGGCTGGACAATATGGAAAGCATCTGAACTGCTGCCATAGCCGACCACTTCGGCATATATCCTGGCTCCGCGGTTAAGGGCGTGCTCCAGTTCTTCCAGGATAACGATAGCTGAGCCTTCCCCCATTACAAATCCATCCCGGTCCATATCGAAGGGACGGCAGGCCTTTTCCGGTTCATCGTTGCGGGTAGAAAGCGCTTTCATGGCACAGAAACCGGCAATGCTGACTGGTGTGATGGGCGCTTCGGTCCCCCCGGTGATCATGATATCCGCATCGCCGTGCTGGATTATACGGAATGAGTCACCTATGGAAGTGGTAGCCGTGGCGCAGGCGGTCACTGAACAACCGCTGGGTCCGCGAGCCCCAAACATGATAGATACATGGCCGGAGGCCATATTGGGGATCAACATGGGGATAAAGAAGGGACTAATGCCTGATACTCCGCGTTTTTGCAGGACCAAACACTGTTTTTCAAATATTTCTATGCCGCCGATACCGGTACCAATGAGTACTCCAGCCCCATCGGCATCCACCTTGCCAAGCTCCAAACTGGCATCTTGCAACGCCAAACGCGCACCGGCGCAGGCATAATGGATGAACGGATCCATGCGGCGGGCTTCAGTTCTGGGCATATAATCCTGGGGATTAAAGTCCTTGACCTGGGCAGCAATTTTGGTAGGATAGTCGCTGGCATCAAAGCGGTCAATCAGTCCTACGCCACTTTTTGCGGCCAGCAGACCAGTCCAGAATCCATCAAGATCATGGGCGACGGGATTGATAGTTCCCATCCCCGTGATCACAACTCTGCGTGGTATCAAATTTTCACCTCATTCACTATTACAATTAAGGCCGGTGTTGCTCGATGTAATCTACTACGTCCTTGACAGTCTTCAGTTTCTCGGCTACTTCTTCCGGAATTTCGAATTCATACTCCTCTTCCAACAACATGATCATCTCCACGACATCAAGAGAATCTGCTTCCAAATCCTCTTCAAAGCGCGATTCCAGCTGGATCAGGTCTTCTTCGATACCCTTTACTTCCACGATGATTTTCTTTACGGTTTCAAATACTGACATTCCATTACCTCCTCAATATATTTGTGGTTGATCTATATAGACATTCCGCCATCAACGCGGATCACCTGGCCGTTGATGTAGCTTGCTGCCGGGGAAACCAGAAATGCGACCAAGTTGGCGATGTCTTCCGGTGTCCCCAGTCTCCCCAGAGGAATCTGTTGGGCCATTTTGGCGGTGGTCTCAGCCGGAAGTTTCTGAGTCATATCACTCATTATATAGCCGGGGGCAACAGCATTGGCCGTGATTCCCCGTGGTCCGTACTCTTTAGCCAGCGAGTAGGTAAATCCCAGCAAACCGGCTTTGGAGGCGGCATAATGGGCTTGTCCGGCATTGCCTGCCATGCCGACGACCGAAGATATGTTTATTATGCGGCCCTGCCTTCTTTTCATCATATACTTAAGGGCCGCTTTGGAGCAATAGAAAGCAGACGACAAGTTGGTATCGATTACGTCATGCCACTGGGCTTCGGTCATCCGCACCATAAGCTGGTCCTTGTTGATCCCGGCATTGTTTACCAACACATCGATTCCGCCCAGACTGGCAACCGTTGCTTCCACCAGCTGCGCGGCACTGGCCGGATCTGATACATCAGCCCCTATTACCACTCCCTCTCCCCCGGCCTGTTCGATAAGGTCCAGGACTTCCTGGGCCTGGGCGCGGTTGCTGTCGGCATCAGCCTTATCATAGAAATTGACCGCCACCTTAAAATTCTTGGCCAGTTCGATAGCAATGGCTCTGCCTATACCTCGTGAACTACCGGTTACCAGTGCTGCTGGTTTACTCATATAGAATTCACCTTCTCCATCAATTTATGCAGGCTTCGGTTGTCGTTGACCTGCCCTAAAACCCGGTTCTTATCGATCTTCTTGATCAAACCGGACAGGCTGGAACCAGGACCGATCTCAACAAAGTAATCAACCATGTTCATCATATAACGCACACTCTGTTCCCAACGCACCGGTGAATACAACTGCTGCACCAGCAGTTGGGGTAGGGCGGCAAGGTCATGAGCCGAAGCAGTGACATTTGAGATCACCGGCACCTGGGGTTGCTCAAACCTAATTCCGTCAATGGCCTTTGTGAATTCTTCGGAACATTTCTTCAATAGGGGGCTGTGACAAGGAACACTTATGGCCAATATCATGGTTTTGGCACCCTTTTCCTTTAAGTGTGCAGTAGCTGACTCTACCGCTGCCTTTTCCCCGGAGATGACCAACTGACCGGGGCAATTGTAGTTGGCCACGGTAACGATGCCGTCCTGTTCCTGACATACCTCCTCCACCGTGGCATCATCCAAACCGATAATGGCTGCCATTGCCCCCTGTCCCAACGGTACCGCATCCTGCATCAGTTCAGCCCGGCGCATCACCAGCGGCAGAGCCTTTTCCAGAGAAATGGCGCCCGCACCTACCAAGGCACTATACTCTCCTAGACTCAACCCACTCATGCAATTGGCTGACAGACTATTTGCCCGTACAACAGCCAGGCAAGCCAAGCTGGTAACTAGCAACGCCGGTTGGGAGTACTTGGTCTGATTCAATAGTTCCTGGGGACCTTCAAAACACAGTTTACTGATCTCGTAACCACATATCTGGTCGGCCCGGGTGAAAATTTCCCCGGCTGGGGGGAAAGCAGCGGCCAATTCCTGGCCCATGCCTACATATTGGGAACCCTGGCCAGGAAATACAAACCCTATTCTTAACATTGCCAACCTCCTAACTTCTGCATCAACCTCACCGCTTCACCCATCACTTCCTCCACTATCTGGGCAGCCGGCTGTATTTTCTTTACCAGCCCGACGATCTGTCCGCATAAGATGCTGCCATTCTGCATGTCACCCTCCACAGCCGCCAAGGGGTAGCGTCCGGCACCCAGCTTCTGCAGGGTCTCCAAATCGGCTCCTCCCTTTTCCGCCTTGAGATACTCATGGGTGAATGGATTTTGAATGGCACGCACCGGGTGGCTGGTTGATTCTCCGCACACCACCGTTGACCGGTCTCTGGTTTTTATTATCTTCTCCTGGTAGTTTGGATGTATGTCAGTTTCCTCGGCGCATATGAAGCGGGTGCCCATTTGGCCTCCCTGAGCACCAAGTGCCAGGGCCGCCACCAAACCACGGCCGTCAGCGATACCGCCCGCCGCTACCAATGGCACTTTCACCTCGTCAGCTACCATGGGTACGATGCAAATGGTGGTCATCTCGCCAACATGGCCCCCTGATTCGACCCCTTCCACCACAAAAGCATCGGCCCCCAGCCTTTCCAGTCGCTTGGCCAGCGCCACCGACGCAACCACCGGCATCACCTTGATGCCGGCTTCCTTAAGTCCGGCTATATAGGGGCCCGGATTTCCTCCCCCGGTAGCCACCACCGAAATCTTCTCCCGGACGATCAATTCCAAATTCTCTTGTAGATAGGGCGAGGTCATTACCAGGTTGACTGCGAAATTACGGGCAGTCATGCTCCGGGCAATATCGATCTGCTGCTTCAGCCAATCGGCAGGAGCATTGCCGCACCCGATGGTGCCCATTCCACCTGCCTCGGACACCGCCGCCGCCAGCCGGCCTCCGGCTATCCAGGCCATCCCGCCTTGTATGATAGGATGTTCAATTTCAAACAGATCGCAGATTGTTGTATGTATACCCATCTAATTCTTCCCCCATCGCAAGATGGCTCCGCCGTACGTTAGTCCGGCTCCGAATGCCACCATCAAAATAATATCACCTTTATGAAGACGGCCTCCCTCATAAGCCTCAGCCAAGGCCACCGGAATAGAAGCCGCGGAGGTGTTGCCGCACCTGTCCAGGTTCACCAATACCTTTTCCATTGGTATCCGCATCCGCTTAGCAGCCAACTGAATAATTCTGAGATTGGCCTGGTGAGGAATGAACAGGTCAATGTCTGAATAACTCAGACCCGCTTGTTGAATCAATCTATCGCTGACATCGGTCATGGCCCGGGTGGCAAACTTGAAAACCTCGGTTCCATTCATCCGCAGGTAGTGAAGCCTTTTTTCTATGCTTTCCACCGTAGCCGGGATGGCAGAACCACCGGCCGGCATGTAAAGGTCTTTGGCCCCTCGGCCATCGGCCCCCAAGGTAGAAGTTAGTACACCGTATTCAGTTTCGGCCTTGCTCATAACCACTGCTCCAGCCCCATCTCCGAATAGGACACAGGTGGTGCGGTCGGTAAAATCAAGCACCTTGGATACCGCCTCGGCTCCAACCACCAGAATGTAACGCATATCGGAAGCCAATAAGAATTTCTCTGCAACCGACAGCGCATATACAAATCCGGTGCAGCCGGCCGCCAAGTCAAACGCTGCTGCTTTGACCGCCCCCAACTCCGCCTGCACCAGGCAAGCTGTAGCTGGAAACAGCATATCCCCGGTAACGGTGCCTACAATGATAAGGTCGAGGTCAGTCGGATCAAGGTTGGCGTCTTGCAGTGCCCGACGGGCTGCCGCTATGGCCATGATCGAACACGGTTCGTTGGGGCCCAGGATATGGCGTTCCCTTATCCCGCTGCGCTCCACTATCCAGGCATCATTGGTATCAACCAGCTTCTCCAGGTCCTGATTGGTCAGTACTTTTTCCGGCAGATAATATCCCAAACCTAAGATGTTCGCTTTCATAGATGCACTGTACCTTTCTATGTATTTTACCCACCATATAAGATAAGATATCTAGTAGTATAAGCACGCACCATACATCAACGCATGGGATTAGTTTATACAGTGCAAGCCGGGCTTGTCAATAAAGTAGCTTTCCCAACTGATTACTCCAGAATCTATTATGGTATAATGCATGGGTCTTTTATTGCCAAAAGGAGAGGCTGCCCCGTGGGCCGATTCCTCCAAATTTTTCTCTCCATTAGTATTGTAGAGAACAGATCACTTATAAAACGACAGTATTAAACACCAGAAGGGGATAGGAATGAGCATCAAGCATTTAAAAGAACTCCATTTAGGCGATCTGGTTGCCAAGCTGCCGATAATCCAGGGCGGTATGGGGGTCGGGGTCTCTCTGTCAGGACTGGCGGCGGCAGTTGCCCAGGAGGGTGGAATCGGCGTCATAGCCGCCGCTGGGATGGGTATGCTGGAGCCGGATGGCTTCTCCAATTATGTTGAGGCCAGCCAGCGCCGCATGAGGATGGAGATCCAGAAAGCCCGGGCCAAAACCAACGGTGTGCTGGGGGTCAATATTATGGTGGCCCTGTCTAATTTTGCCGATATGGTGACTACTTCCCTGGAGGAAGGCATTGACGTAATCTTTGCCGGAGCTGGTCTGCCTTTAAATCTCCCCCAATTTTTGCAGGAACACCACAAAACCAAGCTGGTACCGATAGTATCTTCGGGCCGGGCGGCGGTATTGATATGTAAACGCTGGCTGGAACGCTATGACTATTTACCCGATGCTTTTGTGGTTGAGGGTCCTCAGGCGGGCGGACACTTGGGATTCAAACCGGAACAACTGAATCAGCCAGAATTTGCCCTGGAAAAGCTGGTTCCGGAAGTAGTAAAAGCAATCCAGCCCATCAGTGAAAAAAATCAGAAACATATTCCGGTCATCGCCGCAGGCGGGATATTTACCGGGGCTGATATATTTAAATTCATACAATTAGGGGCGGAAGCAGTACAGATGGCTACCCGATTCGTTACTACCCACGAATGCGACGCATCCATTAAGTTCAAGGAAGCCTATATCAACGCCGGCCCTGAGGACACGGTGATAATAAAGAGCCCGGTGGGTATGCCGGGGAGGGCGGTTCGGAACGAGTTCATCATCAATATGGAGGCTGGAAAGAAGAAGCCTTTTAAATGTCCATATCACTGTATTACCTCCTGTGAACTGGAAAACAGCCCCTATTGTATCGCCTTGGCCCTCACCAACGCCCAGAAGGGCAATTTGAAACATGGTTTGGAGTTTGCCGGCGCCAACGTTCACCGCTGCCAGGAGATCGTGTCGGTAAAAGAGTTGATGAATACGCTGGTCGGGGAATATGAAGCTGCCTATCAGCAGGCCGAGCAGGAAGGCACTTTGGTATCCTGACAAATACCGGTTCGCGTTTGGTTAAGTAAAGCAAAGCCCGCTATGATTTGATCAAACAGGCCAGGGTGTCAAACAAGTTGCATTCAGGCAGACCGAGCAAAAAAGGCTTAGAGCAAGGCATTTGGGAGCCCCGTGATTAAGGCGTACATGAGGTACGTCGATTGAACGGGATTCCGTATTAACGCAGCTATAGGCCTTTCTTGATGGTCTGGCCCGCTATGATTTGATCAAACGGGCTGTGATTTGTGTTCTCTGCCAGGGTACCGGTCTCCAACAACAGACGATATTAGTAAAGGCGGTTCCGGCATTTTGCCAACTCCGGCTACTTCTGACGCAGGTCCTTGATATCGGCGGTGTTCTTCAGGTTCTGTAAATATACTTCGAAGGCCGCACTTTTTTCATCCATCTCCATCTGCCTTTTAAGGTCTTCCTTGACTTCCTCAAATGAAACCTGCGATGGGGCGATCTTGTCCCCTGCTTTGATTATGTGATATCCATATTCGCTTTTGACCGGAGTAGGATGAAGTTGCCCCGTTTTAAGAGCCAGGGCTGCTTGTTTGAACTCGGCTACGAAACTAGTGCTCTCATTGACCAGTCCTACATCACCGCCCGCATCTTTACTGCCCGGGTCGGTTGAGTAGCGGGAAGCCAATTGAGCGAAATCCTCCCCTGCCTTGAGTCTCGAGATGATATCCTTGGCCAGTTCTTCACTGTCGACCAGGATATGATAGATCTGAATGCCGCCCGGATCCTTGAACATGGCTTGGTTCTCCTGGTAATACGTCCGGGCTTCCTCGTCACTTACCGCTACATCAGTTATGACCTTCTCCAACAGCTTATCGTAGAGTATGCTGATCTCTAACTGATTGCGTAAGTCACCTTCGCTGGCCTGCATGGAATCCAGGAACTTCTGGAACCCACCAGTTTCCTCGCCCTCTTTCGATTCTTTAAATGGAATCAGGATTTCATCTACCTCTTCCTGGCTGACCGTAACCGCTTGCTTTTTGGCTTCTTGGCGAATCAGCTTTTGCATGATCAGGTCATCAAATATGCTATTCTTTATATTGTCAATGAGCTCCTTATCCGTGGTCTCGTCCAGGGCACTGCCGCGTTGTTGTTCATAATTACTTTTAATGAGGTTGTAGTATTTATCGAAATCGACTTGGGTTATGCCCTCCCCGTTGACTGTAGCGATATTGTCGGCACTTTGTTTTTGGCATCCGGCTGCCAACAGCACCAACAACAGGCAAATTAGAATCGTGATCCTCTTGTGCATCATTTTCCTCCCATCAAATATAACCGACCAGACAAGTTGCAACTATATCCAGGTTTCCGTTTTTCATCCCGTGTCCACCCGGATTGACTGTAATTAAGAGTAACAAAAACCATCGGTCGGCGCAACCAAGTCCTATGTTTCGCTGGCGCTATCCTGACTGCTGACCATGACGGGAATATTATTCAGCCGCACACCAATGAGGGAGCTTCCCGGTAGGGAAGCTCCCAGACCGTCAAAAAAGGCCCATAGCTGCGTTAATACCGGAGCCACGTTCAATCGGCGTACCTCCTGTACGCCTTAATCGCGGGGCTCCCGAATGCCTTGCTCTAAGCCATTTTTGCTCGGTCTGCCTGAATGTAACTTGTTTGATACCCCTCCGGCACTCTATATAGTCTTTCTTATACTACACCCTGACTGGTCATGGCCTCCGCCACTTTGAGGAAACCAGCGA
>CAZBSD010000025.1:0-34769 GCA_964494735.1 uncultured Syntrophomonas sp. | reverse complement strand
ATTGCCGTCTGCTGTTCGGCGATGCTGACGAACTGGATGCCGACCACCGGGACCTGGGCCAGGCGCAGTTTATCCATCTCAGCCTCGTTGTTGATGGTCTCATCCTTGACAAATATCAGGTCGGCCTTGATCCGGATCAATTCCTCGATGTTGATGGCGCCGCCCTTTTTGGGGACCGGCAACCCCTTGAGATGAGGATACATCTCGGTCAGCAGTACGTCCCGCTGCATACCGTCGGTGGTGGAAACTATCCTATCCCCTTTGCCATACAAGGCCAGCGCGTAGCCTGCTTCCGGGCAGGTGACCGCGATCCGCTGCGGATCCAGCGGCACTTCCACCTGGCGGCCAAAAGTATCGGTGATGGTCCTGGTGGCCTTATTAGCGCCGCCACCGGGATCGTTTTGGGCACCGCTGCATCCGGCGGCACTCACCGCCAGGATGGTTATCAGAATCAGCAGGGCCGGCCAGTTGGAGTACAATTTCTGATATCTTCTAATTATATGAATCACTCCCGCCAATGTTACTTACCTGGATTTGAGAGTACTGACCGGAACCACCTGCTTGAGATTCCCGCCGTCCTCCAGCACACAATCGACGATGCGGGCGACAATCCCATACAGGTCACCCAGCTTATATTCCGACAATACCTCAGCTGAAGAACCGAGACTGAAAATATGGCTGTTCTTGAGCATGGCCACCCGGGTTTTGATACCATTCTTCTGCAGGTAGAAAGCATGATTGGGATTATGAGTGGCCATCAGCACCGATATCCCTTTTTCCCGGACCAGTTTGACGATGGTCTCCATAATTATCAGTTCATGGTGGTAGTCCAGGTGGGCAGTCGGTTCATCCATAATTATCAGCCGGGTGTTCTGGGCCAGGGCCCGGGCTACCATGACCAGCTGACCTTCGCCGCCGCTCAGCTGGGTGTAGGGCCGATCCTTGAATGCGCTCATCCCCACCGTCTCCAGGGCTTGAGCCGCAATGCAGATATCATCCTCCGATGGCGCCGCGAACGCTCCCAGGTAGGAGGCCCTCCCCATCAGGACTATATCCTTGACCAGGTAGGGAAAAGTCTTTTCATGCAGCTGGGGTACATATGCCACCTGGTGAGCCACCTGCCGGGCTCCCATAGCCGCCAAATCTTCGCCGTTAAGCAGAATCCGTCCCGAGCAGGGCTTGAGCCATCCCAGGATACAGTCCAGCAGGGTGGTCTTGCCGCAGCCGTTGGGTCCCAGCAGGCAGAACACCTCGCCCGCTTCTATATTCAAGCTGATATTTTCTAAGATCGGGGTGGCGGAGTATTTGAAACCCAGTTCCTGAACCTCCAACAAATATTTCATCACCACCCACCCCCTTTGGTTTTTTTCAGCAGGTAGACGAAGAAAGGCCCCCCTATCAACGCGGTCAGGATCCCCAGGGGTATCTCGCCGCCGGTCAATATCCGGCTGATGTCGTCGACCGCCACCAGAAAAACCGCCCCCAGAGACAGGCTGACCGGGATCAGAACCTTATTATCGTTGCCCACCAGCATACGTCCGATATGGGGTATGACCAGGCCCACCCAGCCGATGATGCCGCTCACACAGACCGCTCCGGCCGTGGCCAGGGAGGCACAGGCGATTATGATGCCTTTGTTGATGGTGGTGTTGATGCCCAGGGTATGTGCTTCGCGGTCCCCCATCGACAGTACGTTTATCCGCCAGCGCAGCAACAACAGGCCGGAGATGCCGATCAGCATCGGCAAGCCCGCCATCAATATGTCGCTGAAGCGGGCATTGGCCAAACTCCCCATCAGCCAAAAGACGATAGCCGGTAACTGGTCGGTGGGGTCGGCCAGGTATTTCAGCAGCGAGATCAGGGCTGAGAATACTGACGATACGATGACCCCGCCCAGCACCAGCATGATGGTGGGAGTGGCCTTATAAACCCGGGCTATCAAGTAGCTGAGCAGCACCGCCAGCATACCGCAACCAAAGGCCAGAGTATAGGTTATCAGGACATTGTCAAACATGATTATAGCTACCGAAGCCCCGAATCCAGCCCCGGAACTCACCCCCAGGAGGCCGGCGTTGACCAGGGGATTGCGGAACAGCCCCTGGAAGGAAGCCCCGCTTATGGCCAGGCATCCCCCCACCATAGCCCCCAAGATGGCGCGCGGCAACCTTATGTCCCAGACCACCGTCTGGTATATCTGGTCCACCGGGCAGGGCTGCAGCGTCAATTTGCACCATATCACCTGTACGACGGTAGCGGCATCAATCGGATATCGACCTATCGACAGGGAAAACAAAATTACCAGAAAAGGCGCCAGTATAAAAATCAACCCTAAAGGAATTCTCTTCGTAGTACCCACCTCAAAACGGGAGCGGCTCCCGCGACCTTCTAGTTTTTGGTCCTCATCCGGCCCAATACCACCGCAACCGTGGCCAGGACCGCAGCCCCCAGGGCTATCCACAGCCAGGTATTACTGTTGGAGCCCGCCGGGCTGTTTGCTTCCGGCTGGGGATCGGCGACGGCCGGTGTGGTTGTAGTCGTGTCAGTGGGACTGCCGGCAACTGTCCCCGCTGGGTCTGGATTGGGGGCATCAGCCGGTTGGACTGATCCGGCATTGGTCTGGTTGCCGGTTATGGTGCCCGATGTTGTTGGTTGCCCTTTTTCAGGTGTCCCTGTCGCTGGGGCTTTCGTCCCTCCGGCCATAGTGAAAGTGATGGTGGCTTTCTTGCCCAAGGTCACCCCGCTCTTGGACTGTACCTCGGGAGCTATCTCCACCCGATATGTGGCGCCCGCCTTCAGAGGCTGCCGGGGCTTGACCAGCACATCGTTGCGCTTCTCCCGCTCTACCTGATCATCAGCCATTATAACATCCGCCGGGATGCGCTCTGATCCCGACCATAGCGAGAAACCCTGCATGTTCTTGTCCCGCACCGTCATATAGACTACATTCTTGCTAAATACCAGCTTGATGTATTCCAGGTTGGATACCCCGGCAGCCCCATCCGCCGGGGTCGAACTCTCGATCACCAGAGGATTGTTCTGCCCCCCTCCTGAACCGTCGCCGTCCCCATCGGCAGCCTGGACCGGCAGTGGCATCAATACCATGACCATCATCACCGCCAAAGCCGCCAACCATCGCATTGTCTTATTCATATAAATCCTCCCTGCGTCTCGGTTACATCATAAAAAAAACCGGCTATGCAAAAATACACAACCGGCTGTCGACCCCCAAGGGCACCAGGAAACAGCCAGGTCCTCTTTCCGCTCTGGGAGGCACAGCAGTTTCCCGCTCTGCCTGTCGGTCACTGCCCATAGCCACAACTTTAGGAACAGCAACTCGAAAACCATATAAATTCTTTTAAATGTCCCTAATTCGACAAGCAGCCTGCATATCCTCCCCCTTGGGGATACTCATTTTCTCCCAGCCGCCCCAAACCGTTCCACGCACATTATTATAGTACATAAACAAGGGCGGGTATTCTGGTAAGTGGTGTCTAATATCCTTATAATTGGTCAGCCAGCCGCGCCATACGCCCGGATCTCAGCCCCAGCCAACCTAAATCAGGGCAGTAAAAAGGACCGGCGCTGCGGATGGCATCACCGGCCCGTTCAAGATAAAGTTCCTCTTCACCTGGGTCTGGTGGCCCAGTCCTCCCCGTTTCATGGCCTGGGCACTATATCAGGTAGTAGCGCCCTTCATTCTCCGCAGCCCTTTTTTGCTTGACCAACCTTTTCAGGTGCTGGGCCAATCCCATCTTTTCCCACCACATCAGTAGATCGTTCAGGGTATTCTGGGCACCATAAATAATCTGCTGGACGGCCAGTTCCTCCACCGTTGAAGGCACCGCCAGGGCTTTGATGATCTCCTCCTCTTTTTTAAGGATGACCTCTTCGTATTTCTTGAATCGCCGGGGCAGGTCGTCGGTGATGATGCCCTTGTGGCAGGAAACCACGACGCTGGGATTGATCTCGGCGCACCTGCGGATGGAGGTGATGAAATCATCGATGTCACTGCAGCGGTGTGAGTACCAGGGTCCGAAACTGCTGAGATCGATGTCGGCGGCAAACAGCAATCCGCTTTTCTCCTCATAGAAGGCACAGTGACCCGGGGTATGACCGGGGGTATGGATGACCTGCAGGTGAGTATGTCCGAAATCCAGGATCTCCCCATCCTTAAATTCACGGTGGACTGGGGTGGGATGGAGATCGATACCGGTAATGAAATCCTGGCCGATAGCATCTCCGCTAAAATCGGAGAAGCCGTAATACTCCAGGAAACTGGGCAGGGTGCGGGCTCCGGGGGCATCCAGGCTGTGCATCCACACCTCGGCATCCGGAAAACGATAATTACCCAGGATGTGATCTTCATGGAAATGGGTGTTGACGATGATATCCACCGGGGTCTTGGACAACTCCAGGATGTTCTCGTCGCCGCAAGCAGTATCCATCAGGACCCGCCGTTCGTCTTCGATCAACAGGCAATGGCAGTAGGGGAACCGGGCCTTGTTGGGAGCCTCGACAAAATAGATGTGATCAGTGATTTTGGCCATTTAATCTCCACCCCTCGCTTTACTGTCATGTGGTACCGATTGTTCGGGCTGCACTCTGTGATGTTAATTATAATCAGTAACCTTCCAGCAGTGCCACAACAATCTGCCCGATCTGAGCGCGGATGCAGGAGGTGGTTAGCCTAGCCACCCGGTTTAGCTTCATTCCCTCCAGCGGCTATGACCGCCCTGGGTCCGCCAGGGCTTATGTGAGCCGGCATCCAGTTGATCGGGACGCCCTTACCGGCCGGCCAATTTTTATTGCCCCGCCGGTGGGAAAAGCACTCTAACCACCGTTCCCGCCGGAGATGTGTTTATCTTTATGCTGGCCTTGTGCCGCTCAGCGATGCTGTAGCAGACTGCCAGCCCCAGCCCGGTCCCGGTGGTTTTGGTGGTCAGAAAAGGGGTTCCGGCTCTTGCCAGGATGTCCTCCGGGATGCCCCCGCCGTGGTCCTCTACCTCCATGCAGATACCCTGCCGGCTCTGAAAAGTTCGGATGGAGACCCGCCCTCCCTCTGGCATGGCTTCGACCGCGTTGCGCACCAGGTTGAACAGCAGCTGCCGAAACTCACCCTGGTCGAGCATGACCGGGGCCTCCGCATGGAGTTCGGCTTGAACCGTGATGCCGTTTTTCAAAGCATCAACGATGATAAGAGGCAACACCGAATGAATATGAACGTTGAGGTCGGATTTCTTGATATCGATGTGGCTTTTCTTGGACAGGGATAAGAAGTTGGTGATAATGTCATTGGTGCGGTCCAGCTCTTTTATTATTAGCTTGATGACCTCGTCATCCTCCTGGTAGCGCTCCTCCATCTGAAACATCTGCAGGAATCCCCGCACCACGGTCATGGGATTTCGTATCTCATGGGCGAGACTGGCTGACATCTGGCCGATAATATGTAGGCTATCCAACCTGGATATCTGCTTCTGGAATTTTCTCAACTCGGTGATGTCATTGCTAATGGTCAGGATGCAATCCTGACCCTGATAATTGATCAAAGCTCCTGACAACAGTACTGTGTGAACCTCCCCGCCCGCTACAACATACTCGGCCTCATAATTCTCCACCATTCCTTCCCGCCGGATGATATCGAAATACTCGTTAAGATACTCGGACTGGCTGTGTATCCCCAGGCGGACATCCGAACGGCCTACCACCTCATGGCGCTCCAGACCGTGGCCTTTCAAAAAGGATTCATTGGTTTCCAGGACCGTCCGGTCATCAGCCTTGGTCAGTATCATGGCAACCGGCGCCCGGTTGAACATCTGGTTTACAAACTTCAGAGAATCCCGCAGGGCTTCTTCGGTCTTTTTTTGTTCGGTGATATCGATTATTGAAGATACTATCCTTCGCCGGTCGTTGATGTAGATCACACTGCTGGAAAACAGGACGTGGGTGATATCCCCGGATTTCTTGCGCAGCGTCCGTTTAAGGTTGCGGACTGCATGGTGTTCCAACAGAAGATCCAGAAAAGCCTTCCTTTCATCCAGGCTTTCATAAAACCCCATCTTGACTATCGATTTGCCGCGCAGCTCGTCCCGGGTATAACCGGTAATCTGCTGACAAACAATGTTAGCGTCCAGGATCTCTCCGTCAAAATCGGTGATTAACATCAAAGCCTGGTTATTGTCGAAGGTTTGGCGGAATTTTTCCTTTTCCAGTCTCAGTTCCTGGTTCTCGTTGCGCAGTTCCCCTACCTCGATTTGCAGCCTGGCTAATTGGGCTTCCAAGTCCAATTTGGTCATTATGCTACCCCGTTTTCGTCGATGATTATGTGAAGTGTTTCCCAATAGTATATACCTAAAAAGCCTACCCTGTCTTATTTTACCGAATCGTGCTAATTAGTCTGGGCCGCCTAACCCGGGGGGAGCGTACTCACAGCCTTGGAGAACCGGATAATGCACTAGGCACTTATTTTGATGACCCGGGCCCAATCGGGGGCATGACCGTCACCAGACAGGACCACGATGATCTTCATCCCCCGAGGCGGCAGTTGGGGCCAGGCGGTGTGGCCATCAGTTATGACTATGCCCAGTTGGGGACGGGGACTCAGTTCAGCCAGGGCTTTGAGGCCCGCTCCCATATCTGTCCCCCCGCCCCCGGCCAGTTGGATCTGCTCGGGCCGAAATACCTGACGGCAGGCCTGGACCGTCTTGTCCACCGCCACCACATGCACTCCTCCCGTATGACCCACCGACTTGAGGATGGCGGTGATCTCCGCCAGGGCCTGAGCCAGCATGCGGTCCGAAACGCTGGCGCTGGTATCAACTACTATGGCTACGGCAGGTACCGGACAGCGCAGGGCGGGATAAATGATGTCTCCCGGGCCAACTTGTCCCTGGCGGCGCGAAGGCCGCCGGTAGGAATAATCCGCTGCTCCGCCGGTTTCGGCGGCGGCGTGGCGGATAGCCGCGGCCAGCTGCCGGCGCCAGTTCACCTGGTTATGCAGTTGGGCTTCCGCCCACCGCATCCAATGCCCGGGCACATGGCCCGGGCTGCAGGCATGTTCATAGACCTGACGGGCTACCTCCCGCCGTATCAACCCAGCTTCGGCGGCACCGATACCGGCTGACCCATCAACCGGTGGCGGGTCCTCCCATGGCTCCATCTGTCCTGTTGCACAAGAACCACAGCGGCCGGCTGCAGGTGACGGAACTTCTTGGCGGCTCTGGTCTGGGTTTGTTCCACCTTCACGGTTCGTGACACTACCATGGCTTGGGCCAAGACTGGCGGCCCCTTTGCTTCCCTCCCTGTCCCCACCAGCATTTGAATCGCTGGACGGCTGCTCACCCCTGGCAACGTCCCCGCCCTCTCCAGGAAAAAACTGGCCCGCTCTGTCCTCACCCGTCCCGGGAAAACCGCCTGTACCCTGGGGCAGTATTTCACAGCTACTTTCCCAATCGATCTCTGCTGCCGGTTGGAGTTCGGTTTGTTGAGCATCGCCGGGCACCACTGATCTCGCTGGCAGAGCTCGACTGCCCTCACGGTTCATTATCGGTAACCGCAAATGTATGTCGTCTGCCTGGCTGCCCGCCCGGGGATCTGAACCTTCGGTGCGGGAATTGGCCTGGGGTTCGCTCCCTTCGCTGTCGGTCTCTCCGGACCGCTCTTCACCTCTGTTGGGCTGGCCTTGCTTTTGTTGCTTCCGCTGCACCAGGACATGGTAATATTCCTCCGCCAACAAATCTTCCGGTTGACCGAGGAATTGAGGAGTCAGTGGCGGGACCGGGAATCTGACCCCTTCACGGATCAGATCATCGTTTATTTCGGCGTCGGTAGCCATATTGCTGTAAACGGGATCGAAATCCTGCATGCGGGTGGCATGATCGCGGAGCAGGTGGCAGATCTCATGGTAAAGGATAGCGGCCATTTCTTCCGCCGACCACTGCTCCAGAACAGCTGGATCATAATAGAGGCGCCAGTATTTATCGACGCCCAGGGTTTCCAATCCGGGTCGGGGCAGAGGATACAGGGCCCAGGCGGCTGAAGCCAGATATGGTCTCTGTTTAGCCAGTAAGAGACGGGCCGCCTGCAGTTGTTCGGGCATGGTCATGCCAGGAGCACCTCCATACATTTTAAGGCCTGGATGGTTTCGATGAGTCCGGATGTCCCCCCCGGCAGCTGCCATTGGTGGGCACAGATGTCACCACTGTCGGGTATGAGCCCGAGTGCATCGCGCCGCTCCCGGATAATTACAGGCATCTCCAGGTACTTGTGGTCGGCCGGATATGGATAGAAGTTGGGGAAAAGCCGATTATTGCGATAGCGGGGCACAAAGGCCGGGGTATGCTCCCCAAATATCTTAGATAGCAGCGGCGCACCATCCTCGGCCCGGATGGAAAATGTCTCCACCTGACCCCCGGCTATGGTTATGATCGAGGAACACCCGGCTCCTGCATCGGTGATGGTATGTACCCGATATTCCCGCTTGTCCTGCCCGCTGGATACCTCAGCCTGCCAGCGGCGGTCCCGACCGCAGTGCAGCGCCTCCAATTCTTCCGCCCACCGCTCCCCCAGAGCGATTTGGAAGACACCATACAGGAGGGCAGCAGGCAGCCTGGAACCCTCCCAGTTGCAGCAATCCAGCCAGTCAGCCCCCGGTTTCATCCTCACCAGCAACCGGCCGGAGGACAACATCCCCGAGATGCTGTCCACCCACGGGAGGATACGGTAAGGCAACAAGGGGCTCACATCAATCCTCCCTGCTGCAGCAAGGGGACAAACTCCTGCAACTCCTGCACCGGCAAGGTCATATTCGGTTTCCGGGCGGCGGCTAATTTCTTGGCTGCCACTGCGGCTATGTCTTTCCTGCCCTGTTGGGCGGCTTGGGCCAGGACGCACCAGGCGGCTGCCCAGCGTTCTTCGGTCAGTTTATTCACCGCCGCGGTTATGACCGCGGCCAACACCGCAAAGGCCTGATCTCCCCGGTCTGGTAATCGTAGTCCGGTCGGGTCGGCCAGCACCTCCTCCGGATCGAGCAAATCCAAATCGCGGCGCCAGGCAAAAAACTCCAGACAAGCACCTTCGCCGACACTGCCAGCTACCAGGGGAGCAACTACATCCAGGTCAGCATGTACTGCATCAGCTGCCGCCAACAGACGGGCAGCCATATCCCATGAGCGTGGGGAAGGCCAGGCTTTCCCTGCCTGGCCCTCGTCCCGAGGTATCTGCAGCAGCAGATTGGGGCGATGGCGTATGAATGAAGCCACTATACCCTGTTTCTCGGCAATCGATGCCAACCAGGCGGGGGGAAGAATGGGCAGATCTATGACCGACCATCCCCTTATCATACCCTCCACCCAGCTCCGGTGGTCCAGCGACCAAAACAGATGGCAGAAACGATTGGCCAGCGGCGCCGAAAGATCCCATCCTCCTACCGTCTGATCGGGCGGATTGGCGGATGCCACCACCGCAACCCCGGGGGGCAGGGCCAGCTCCCCTACCACCCGTTCCAGCACCACCCGCAGTAATGCCGACTGGACCGCTGGCGGGGCGGTGGATATCTCATCCAGAAACAGCAGCCCCTGGCCGGCTTGAGCCAGGCGGCGGGCCCAGGCGGGCGGTTCCATCCGCACCCCCTCGCTGCGGATGACCGGCAGACCAGAAAAATCAGAAGGCTCGCGGATGGAAGCCAACACCACCTCCAGAGGCAAGCCCAATCTATCTGCGAGCATGGTTACCGTTGCCGTCTTCCCAACCCCCGGGGGGCCCCAGGCCAGGGTGGGGACTCCGGCTTGAATGGCGATGGCCAAAGCACTTATTATTGACAAATATCACACCTCCGTCGGTCCGCTACGTTGAAGCCGGACTAACTCCATCAATAATTTGTCCATTAAGGCCAAGTTTATGAATCCACCGGGCGAATTGCGACGCGTATCTCCAAATGTTCATATATTCGAAAGCCCGGAACCCCGTAACGCCTCAGTCCATATAGGGAGACCGGCTTCCGGCATTTGCTAAAAAGGCCTCCACCACCCATACGGCAGTGAAGGCAGCTTGCAAAAGTCACCTATGTTTATGAATTACTTTCTTAAGTATCCCATCATAAGCAGGTGTATAGTTTTTGTACAGGTGTTCAAAGTTTTACACATTTATCTGTACAAAATTGCTCATTTTGTGACGGCTTTAACCAGCAGGGCGAACAGTTCTTTACGTTCTCTGCTATCCAGCACTATCCTCATGTCTGCCTTCATCATCACCAATTCACCACCCTGGTCCTGATGGTCTGGTCTAGGGCAGCTGATTTGCTCTTGAGTTTCGCCAGCGCCTTATCCCCTGTTTCAGAATTGGATCTTTCTTTTGCACTTTTGATACGCGGTGTGCGGACGCCTCCCTGTCGTTTGCATTCTGCTCCCCAGTAGATCTTGCAGAATCCAAGGTGTTTGCAGGCTTGGCATTCCGTGTTGCCGTGCAGATCATTGATCATCCCCATCACCTCCCTTAATAAACTTTCATTTTCATGCAATTTCTCTTGTTTTCGCAGTATTTCAATTTAATTAATGAAGCTAAATCCTCTTGGTTACTGCATATTCTGCAATTTCAGGTGTTGATGGGCGTGGTTCAACAGACCGCTGCGGTTCGATATTTTCGGCCGTTGGGATTCCACATCAACTCCTGGCAGCAAACCTCCCATATCTTCCTGGGTCTAAAGCCCTAAATTCCTTCGTCCTGCTTACCCAAGAGGTGGAACGTCAGTAATGCTCCTTAACTGGGTCAACGCCCTGAGGGTGAAATTCAACCTGACTGTCCCGGCTCTTCATCTCCTTGGCTTCGATTCATTCTTGTTTCTTTGGTTCCTTGGAGCTGTTGCGGCTTAGACAACTCTGAACCCGGATGGCCTGCTTAGCTTACGCGGCTGCTTTAATTCCCCGTTCAATGTCGCCCAGCATCTTCTCTGCACTGTAGTCAGTTCCGGTTCTCAACAGACCATAGAATACCCGGATCAGTTTGCCGCACAGCGCGATTATCGATTGCATTTTGGTTAGTGGGTTTTTCTCTCTGGTCAGGTTCCTCTGGTGCAGTATCCGGAATTCCGGATTCTTCGCCAGTATTGTTATCATGGCCATAAACAGGCCGTGTCTTAAGCGTTTTCTTCCCCGGTGACTTATCCTGGTTTTGCCCTGGTGCTTACCGGAACTGTTTTCTACCAGGTTTAATCCCGCTAGTTTCTGGATCTGACGTGGATCCTGAAATCGGCTGATGTCGCCTACTTCCCCAACAAAGGTTGCTGCTGTTACCAGGCCCACTCCTTTGATGTCCAGCAGTTTCTCACCATTGGGAACCTGTTGTAAGAGATCCAACATGAGTTGCTCCAACTCTGTGTATTGCCGTCTGTACAACTCATATTCTGTAAGCAGGTTCTGCAGGCTGGCTTCTGCGGCTACCAGACCTGTTTTCCTCCCGATGCTGGACTGGGCTGCTTTGAACAGTTCCTGGGCTCGTTTAAACCCTGCACTGCGTTTCATGGACCCTTTCCAGGTTGCCGCTATCTTCTCTGCTCCAACTGATGCGATCTTCTCCGGAGTCGGAAAGTGCCGCAAGGTTAGAAACCCGGCCTGGCCTCGCCAGTCTTTGAAGACGGTTGGATATTCTGGAAAGTGGATATCAATCCACCTGCTCACCTGGTTGTTGATGGATATCAGTCGCTGCACCAGGCGGTCCCTTTCGGCCACCACTTCCCGCAGTTCCTGATACAAGCCGTCTGGAATGTATACTTCACGGTAACGGCCATCTTTTACCAGCATGGCAATGGTCTTGGGATCTTTGCTGTCACTCTTGCTGGGACTGTTATCATCCAGTTCTTTAGTCCGTTTGACATGAAACGGATTGACTATCGCTAGTCGGTGGCCTTGTGATTTAAGATAATCTCCCAGTGAAAACCAGTAATGTCCGGTTGGCTCAAAGCCTACGATAATGTCTGTCTTTTGGTGCTGCCGGCAAATGCCCTGCATCCACTGCTCCAGCTCTTCAAAGCCTTCCCGAGTGTTGCTGAATCTAAGCAGCTTGGACAGCTCCATGCCTCTGAAATCCAAGGCTCTGGCATAGTGGGTTTCCTTGGCCACATCGATACCTACCACCAGGGTCGAAATTTTGATTTGCGAAATCTTCTCGTTTTGTGTACTTTTCATATAGGGACGCCTCCTCAACTTTGAATTTGTGCCTTTCTTTGCGGGATTCAGCACATTTTCATTGTAGGGATTGGCGTCTCTTTTTTCAAAGATCCTTCTTAGGGATTACAGGAATGCTCCTTTAACCTCTGTGCCTATAACCTCGATCGGGTTACAATGCTTCTGCCCTTAAATATAAGCAAGAAGCATGCCAGGACGCGATGCATTTCGACAAGGAATGGCGGGCTGACTTGGAAAACATCAGGCTGGGGAATCAGGGCCCCATTTTGTAGGTTGGTATTTATCAAACCGGAAGAGAATCCGGTTAGGGGCGCTGGACGTGAATTACTTTCGTTTATCTGATACAGCTGGCAATTGCCGAACTAATCGGTGATCTGCAGGTCAGGGAGGTTGGCGCGAAGTAAGTGAATCCTCCCCCAATACTGTTTCGCCAGTGATTGGGAGCGTTACTGCGATTCCATCCCATTGACAGCCTTGGGGCGGATATCCCTGCCGACCTTGTTGATGACCACTTCATGGCGGAGGCAGTGAGTCTCGATCCGCTCCCGGACCACGCGGGCCATCTTCGGGTATGCGCTTTCCGGTATGGAAGCCAATATCTCCAGGTCGAAGATCACTATGATCTTATCCTCGCCCTGGGCGATACGGAAATTCTGGATGCGGAGCTCCTGGACGAGGTCGCTGATGCAGGCATCTACCTCGGACCGGACCCGGGTGATCTTGTTGGTGTCGGTGGAGATGGGGTCCATGTGGATGACGATGTCGATGCCCAATTCAAGGATGATCTGGCTCTCCAGGGTATCGATGGAGGAATGGACTTCGACGATGTTCTTATCATCCGGCACCTCGGCGTGGATGGAAGCAACTACCCGGTTGGGCCCGTAATCATGAATCTCCAGGTCATGAGTGCCCACCACGTGCTTACCGGCGCTCACGATCTGATTGATGCGGGCTGCCACCTCCGGGTCAGGTGCCGAACCCAGCAGGAGGTTGACGGTGTCGCGGGCGATGTCGAATCCGGCATAGAGTATAAACAGGGAAATAGCCATGCCGGCCAGGCCATCGATGGGGAAGTCCCAGAAGCGTCCAACCATCATCGATACGATTACGAAGGTAGTGGCAATGCTGTCGTTAAGGCTGTCATAGGCGACGCCTTTGTTGATACTGGACTTGATCTTCCGGGCGATATAAATGTTATACGAAAACATCCACAGCTTGATCATTACCGACAAGCCCAGGATAGCCACAGTCACGTAGCTGAAGATAACTTTCTCGGGATTTTTCATCTGGTCATAGGAATCACGCAACAGTTCGAACCCCACCCCGAAAATGATGAAAGCGATCACCAGCGAGGCGATGTATTCAAACCGGCCATGCCCATGCGGATGCTCCTCATCGGGAGGACTGCCGCTGAGTTTGGCTCCCAGGATGGAAACCAGGGAGGAACCCATGTCGGTCAGGTTGTTGAAGGCGTCGGATATCACCGCGATGCTGTTGGAGATCAAACCGACGGCCAGTTTGGAACTGAACAGGAACAAGTTGCAGATGATTCCGACCACACCGGAAACGACCATATATGATTCCCGTACCTTTTTGTCGTTCACATTTTCGTAATCCTTTATCCAATGGCGGATAATTAGATTGGTCACCGCATATCTTCCCTTTCCGCGGCCAGCAGCAATTGCCACCCCGATGTGATACCAGCCTTTATTCTATTATATGGCAAACGGTGACCCGGCAAGTGAATAACTGCACATCAATTTCCGCCCTTATTCTGAATGCGGTTAAGTATCGCTGCATCTCATCCAGTCCGTTCCTATCCATCGATATCCTCCTCCCAAAAGATGTCGTTCAACGTCTTGCCCAGCACCTGGCAGATAGCGATACACAACTTGATGGTGGGATTATAGTCCCCGCTTTCTATGGCATTAATGGTCTGGCGGGTGACCCCCACCACATCGGCCAGATCCTTCTGGGACATGTCCTTGGCGGCCCGGGCTGACTTCAGGCGCAGATTTTTACCCATCCCATCACCCCTCGCTGATAATTGGCTCTGCCAATACAGTAATGTTAATTTGATATTATGTCAAATATATTTTACCATAGACAGCCGCAACCGGGCTTTCCCGGATTCTGAATTAGCCTATGGCTAAGGCCAGGGTGTGGAAACCTTATCTCAAAAAGGTACAGCCAGACCCTCTTCGGTTATGGCTATAAGAGAATCTAAATAGAAACGAGCCCCATCTATCTGAGGCTCGGGGCGACTCTGTTCACTTTTGCGATCCCTTGCCGGGCTTCATGCACCTGGCTGCCAAAAGTAATAGATCCCATCTTCACAGCTCATCTGCAACTGGGAGGTGCAGACCAGGTGGTAGAGGTGGGCCATGGCTTCGGCGGCCGCATGGGCCTTCTGGTTGAAGGGAAACTCATCCCAGCTCTTGTAGGTCAAGTCCCATTTCATCCCGGCTGCCACCTGGGCAGCGGTCATCGGCTCCCTGCCTGCTATACCCAGGACATTCTGAATACGTTGCTCGTGGTGCACTTTGAGCTCGTCGATCCTGGCCGGCAGATCATGGAATAAGTTACGGTGTCCCGGCAACACCAAATCCACATCCAGTTCCGCCACCTTGTCCAGGCTCGACAGGTAATCGCCCAGCGCGTCCTTCTCCACCTGCCATAGGCCGATGTTGGGGGTGATGGAATCCAGGACGTGATCACCAGTCACCAAAATCCTTTTGGTTGGTTCGTAGAGACACATGTGACCGGGAGTATGGCCCGGGGTCTCGATGCAGTGAAAGTCGTACTCCCCAACGGAGATCCGGTCGCCTTCCTGCAGCTTGGTCAGGCTGACAACCTTTTTGCTGGCATACTTGACTACCGCTTCTTCCTCGGGAGTATACGGGACCCCGGCCGCCAACAGCCCGCTTTGGTGGAGGTGTTTACCCACCGACTCCACAAACCGGCGGTCTCTCAGCCCGGCCTCCAGAATAAATAAGTCCTCCTCGCCTATCAATACTCGGTTAGTAGGAGTGACCAGGTATTCTATCAGTCCGGCATGGTCGGAATGAGCATGGGTCAAAAACAAGTCGGTATTGTCCATGCTTACACCCAACTGCTGCAAAGCGCTGTGCATAGCCGCCCAACACTCCTGCAGGTTGAACCCGGTATCGACCAGCAGGTTCCTCTCCGGGCCCCGGAAGAGATAGGAATTCAAGACCCGCAGCGGGTTCTTGGGCAGGGGTATCTCAATAAGGTAGACTGAGGGTAAAATCTCTTTAATCATATTATCAACTCCGGTTCGCGGCGGACCTGGCTAAAATTTTCAATCAGCATCCGTCTTATTTGGTCCAGTCTCTCATGGTCGATGGAGACCGCCTGGACCGGGCAAATCTTAACGCAGCGGCAGCAGAGAATACATTTGGCCTGGTCGATATCGTGGAAGTCCTTCCAATTGATAGCCAGCATGGGGCAGCTTTCCGCACACATGCCGCATTCGATACAGTCCGCACTGAGCTGCGGTATGGCATTGATCTTGGGTGCCCGGTCCTTATAGGGGAAATTCCCCTTCACCACTAGTTGCGGCTCTTTCTCTATATTTCCGGCCCCAGCCAGTTTTCCCCTGATGCGGGTGCCAAAATCGCGGCCGACCTGCAAATCCTCCCGGTCTGGCCGGCCGGTGGCCACCAACCGGGTGTAAGAATGCTCTCCGATAAAAGCTGCGGCCGCAATACCCTTAAAACCGTTGCCCTCCATGATATCCTTCAATTCCAGCAGGGCATCGTCATAATCACGGTTACCGTAGACAACCACCAACACCGCCAGGGTATGATCACCCTTCACCCGGGACAGGTATTCGGCCAGGAAATCCGGCACCCGTCCGCCATATACTGGCACCCCTACCACCACCAGGTCATCCGGGCCGAAGTTGAAATCCTGGCGGCGGCTATAAGGGTTGGTAATGTCATATTCCCTGGCGGCGCCCCCGATGCCTGCGCCGATGGCCTGCACAACCCGGGCGGTAGTGCCGGTGGCGCTGAAATAAAGCAAACTCAGTCGTTTCTCCACTGTAATTCTCCTCCCCGGCGCCAACCGGCGATTGGCCATCCGCCGGTGCAGGCTCCAGATCAATACTAACATCGGACCCAGTTCAAGCCAGCCATAGCCGGCCGATCCGGTTCATTTTATTTAGTCGGGCCAACCTGGTCCCGGCCCCGCAACGATATCCTATGTAAGACTATTTACATTGGCCGCCAGAGGTTAAACTCATACCAGGCTGCGGTTCTCATTTGTTCAATGGGCAGCCCGCATAGCATTTGAAACAAAAATATTGAAATCCGATCATTTGGGCTTGATACATGCTCATGAAGTCCTCGGACATCAGCATCTGCTTCTGTTCCTCCGGGGATTTCTTCAGCAGCTGGGTCCAAAATCCTATCGCCTTGCCGATGCCAGCCGGTTGGGATACCTTAAGGCATTTCATGGGATTGGTCCGTCCTTCTTCGTCCAGGGCACCCGCCGGGCAGTCCTCCACACATATATCGCAGTAGGTACATACCTCCTCGGTACAAGGAGGATCGGAAGGCAGGTCCAGGTCGCACAAAACGGCTCCGAAAAGCACCCGCGAACCGTACTCGGGGTGGAGCACCAGATTATTGCGGCCGAAATTACCCAGGCCAGCGGCGACGGCGGCGTGACGCAGGGAAACATCGCTGATCAGACCTGTTTTGCCCGCCCCCATATCCAAGGGGTAGGAGAAGGGAACACTCATCGCCCGGGCCCCACATTCCTTCTCCAGGAAGCGGGACAGCTTGAAATTGACCGAGCGGCCGAATTCGGCGGTATCCATCCGCCCCGACATGGCGATGCGGGGATTGGCACTCTCGATATGGGATCCTTCCCGCATCAAGGTGACCACCATTGATCTGATTTCCGGGAAGATGGTCTTGATGTCCGGGGTTCGGGGGCTTCTATAATCCTCCACACTGGCAAACCCGACATCATCCACCCCCAGGCCCAGTGCAAACTCGCGGATCCTGGCTTTCATTGATTCTCCTCCTTACCTTCTCCCCAATTTCATTACATTGGAAACATTGTCTTGAATTCCGATAATCAACTTATGGCAATGGCCCTCGAATAGAGCATTAACTGGTTGTGGACATTATAGCGCTTCCAGCTATTGGAGGTCCACGGTGTTGACGATGAAATTGTCGAAATAGAGTTTGGACCGATCGTATTCAGCCTGGTCGTTGGCAGTCTGCCGCCAGGGCCACAGGCAAGGTCATGCGGTGGGGATTGGATAGCACCGCCCGCCACAATGAAGCCCTGATCTTTCCTCTGCTCCGGCAGTTCGGATAACCTCTAGCCGCCGCCGGTTACTCCCCGATTACCTTTATTAATACTCGCTTATCCCTCTTGCCATCGAACTCGAAATAGAATATCTGCTCCCAGGTGCCGAAGTCCAGCCTGCCGCCAGTGACCGCCACTACCACCTCACGCCCCATCACCGTGCGCTTCAGGTGAGCATCGGCATTGTCCTCGAAACCATTGTGGCGATACTGGCTGTGAGGCTTCTCCGGGGCCAGTTTCTCCAGCCATACCTCGAAATCGTGATGCAGACCGCTCTCATCATCGTTTATGAAAACGCTGGCCGTGATATGCATGGGATTGACCAAAACCAGCCCTTCCTCGATGCCGCTTTCCTCGACGGCCTTCTGCACCTGGCCGGTGATGTTCTGCAATCCCCGGCGGGTGGGCAGGTGCAGATGCAGCACCTGACGATAACTTTTCATTGGCAAGCCTCCTTTGACAAACGTTTTATTTGTTTGGGGACCAGTTATCCGCAATACGCGCCACTTTGGTCCAGAAAAAGTAAAGGACCAACATCTATACCGGATAGAGTTGGCCCTTTACTTTTGTGTGGTACTGATCACGGAGTACCTCCTCGTGGAATTTACCCTGAAACTTTTCGGTGTTCTAACCAGAGCATTCAAGGTTGGTCTCTGGGTCGACACCTGCGGGGACTTCATTTCCCAACCCAATCATACCGTGCGATATTCCCTGGTTTGGATCTACCTGGAAAACGTGTCTTCTCTTATCCTCGTTACTACCCTTGCCCTAGATCTCCGTTTAAGCCTTGCACCTATACCTTAACCCTGGGTCTTTTCCAGCAACACCTCTTTTGGTATGACTGTCGGGAACTAGTAATGAGACTTGGAAGAACCTTTTCTCATATCCCCTGGTAACAGGATATTTACCAGTAGTGTCAGCCGGAACTGTCTTCCTGATATTTTCAATATATGCGAAACATGTAACAAGGTCAATATTTGTGATTGTTTTCTTTTTCATATGGGTTTTCTGCCCAGATCATCCGCAACCATGCCGAATCCTGTCCTCGGCGATTGGGTAAGGCGACCGGTGCAGGCCTGGGATCATCCAATCAAGCTTTGTTAGCCATCTATCTGCGGCCTCTGGTCTTTCCCCGATCAGTTCCGAGCCTGGGTGAGGGGTAACCTCCCGACAGGTTCTGCCGAGGATTTCCTTTGGGGAGAGCCAGCCGTTTAAGCCGGTCGGGGGAATTTGTCGGCGAGAAAGTCGCCGATAGCCGCAATGGTCTCAGCCGGTTTTTCCATCATCAGGTGGTGGCCGGCGGCCGGCACTATATGCAGTATCGAACCGGGGATGTTGTCCTGCAGATACTGGGAATTTTTCACCGGGGTCATCTTGTCCTGGTCGCCTACCAGTATCAGCACCGGTATCTTGATTCGGTCCAGTTGGGCGGCGATATCATAATTGTCGCAGGCGGTGAAGTCGGCATGAAGCTGGGGCTGGGGCACCTGGCTCAAGCCCTGCAGTTCGGCGGCCAGCCGCTCGGGCGCAAAATCGCGGCCGTAGGCAATCTTTAGGAAACTGGTGTCGAAGGTGCCCTGGGCCAGCTGTTCCAGCATAATCGGATTGACTGGCATCCGCGCCCCGGAGCCGATGAGCACCAGACCATCTACCGACTCCGGGTAGGTCAGGGCGGTCTGCAGAGCGATGCTGCCCCCCATGGAGTGGCCGGCCAAAACCCAAGGCCGGGGGAATTTACTGGCGGCCAGGAATTCGCGGACCGACTGGGCATAAGCCTCCACCTCCGCGGCCGGGCTGCCCGGTGACCCGCCATGCCCCATCAGATCCAGGGCGATGTGGGTAAACCCGTTGATGCTGTGTTCCATCAGTGGGGCCCATTTGAGGTGACTGCCTCCCGCCCCGTGAATAAATATCAGGCTGCCCGTGGCTGTGCCTGCCGGGGCCGCCACTGCCTGGTAGAATAGGTTGCCTGCTGCGGCCATAATCCAACCTCCTTCTCGTCTCAAGATTAGTCGTAATCCCTTGTCTCCATATTTACACATCTCCGCCAATTATTCCAGACACATGTTAGCTAGATCCTTGACATTGTGACTTGTAAATATCGCCTAAGCCCAATTGGTTCAGCCTGGCCGTGCACAGCCAAACCTCAGCTTATATTGACGTGGACGGCAAGAACAGGATATCACTTTTTCAAACGCCTCCGTGCTAAAATAAAACTAGCGTGGGCCCGCCGGGCGGGTTTATCAATCTGGCAGGGAGGTAATCAGATGGAATGGAAAGGCAGGCGGACCAGCCGCAACGTGGAAGATCGGCGCGGAACCCCGGCCAAGGGGCTGGTGGGCGGCGGGATAGGCACTATCATCCTGGTGATTTTGTACGCGTTGTTGGGCGGTGACCCCAGCGCCATCATCGGTGATCTCCAACCCAACAACTCCCAGATCTCGGCTCCCTACCAGGAGAGCGCCCAGGAGGCTGAGCTGCGCGAATTTGCCTCAGTGGTCCTGGCTGAAACGGAGGATGTATGGGCCGCCCTTTTCAAGCAGGAGGGGCTCCGCTACGCAGAGCCGGCCCTGGTATTGTATTCGGATACGGTGACCTCGGCCTGCGGAACGGCGGCAGCATCGGCCGGGCCCTTTTATTGCCCTGGGGACCAGAAGGTCTATCTGGACTTAAGCTTCTATGACGACCTGCAGACTCAGTTCCAAGCCCCGGGGGATATGGCCATGGCCTATGTCATAGCCCACGAGGTGGGCCATCACGTCCAATACCAGTTGGGGACCCTGCAAGAGGTACAAGCGCTGCGGGGACGGGTCAGCCAGACCCAGTATAACCAGTACAGTGTACGCCTGGAGCTGCAGGCCGATTATTATGCGGGGGTGTGGGCCCACTATGCGCAGCGGACCAATCTGCTGGAAGCGGGAGACATCGGGGAAGCCTTAAATGCAGCCAGCGCAGTCGGTGATGACCGTATCCAGAAGAAGTACCAGGGTTCGGTAGAACCGGATACCTTCACACACGGTACCTCCGAGCAGCGGCAGCGCTGGTTCCTGAAGGGCTATCAGGCTGGCTCCCTGGAGGGCGGCGACACCTTCAACGCCCGTACCCTGTAAGAATCGGGGGCTGCCGGTGGCATCCCACAGATGATAGGATTTCCAACCGAAAAAGTATTGGTTCATTGGCGTTATGCACGTCCCGGACCCTTCTCCTTTTTGACGAATTTGTCCTGTCCCATGAACACCAGGTTGCTGGCCGCGGTGGCGATCAAACGGCCCTGGCTTTTATCGAAGCCTTCCGCATAGAGGTGGGCCAGAGTCTGACCGGTGGATTTTATATAGGCCCGCACCACCAGGACGTCGCCGACGAAGATGGGGCGCTGATAGTTGACATGCAGATCGATGGAGGCCATGTCGTTGCGATTGGTAACCCTCTCCAGCAATGCCCCGAAGGTATTATCGAAGGCGGCCGCCATGAAGCCGCCCTGCATGGTGCCACGCGGGTTGGAGTATACCTCCAGGACCGGGAAGGACAGGGTCAGGCCCGCCCCTTCCACATACTCGATGAACTCAGGCTGCATGAACGACCAGCAACCGGGTGCTGTCCTGGGCTGGATCGATTTATGCCGGTTGGGTTTTGACTCCACTTCCTTCGCCAACTCCATTCCTCCCAACATATTCTATAGGAATATATTTTCTGAAGCGTTAAAAAAGTAATGGCACAGGGGACGATGTTACCATTATATCCCACTGTGCCTAAATTAACATTTCAACCGGTCCAGTGCCTGCTTCTATTCCACCGTCACACTCTTGGCCAGGTTGCGGGGCTTGTCGACGTCGGCCCCTCTGAAGATGGCCATATAATATGAAAAGATCTGCAGCGGCACCACCGACACCAGCGGCGACAGCAGTTGGTCCACGTTGGGCAGCAGAATCTGCTCGTCGCATTCCTGGCAGGCCTCCTGCAGGTTTTCTTTGCAGACAGCCACTACTACCGCACCGCGGGCTTTAACCTCTTTAATGTTGGACATGGTCTTGTCGACCAGGTTATCCTGGGTGATGAGGGCCAGTACCGGAACCCCTACATCTATCAGGGCCAGGGGACCATGCTTCAGTTCCCCGGCAGCATAAGCCTCGGCATGGACGTAGGAGATCTCCTTCAGTTTTAAAGCCCCTTCCATGGCCACCGCGTAGTCCAGCCCGCGCCCCAGGAAGAAGGTATCCGCCACCTTCTGGTATTTTTGGGCCAGGTTTTTAATGTTCTCTTGTTGGGTCAGAACCTGCTCGACCGCTTTATCCACCTGGCTTATGGCATAGGCCATTTCCTGCAGCTCCGTTTCACTCAAGGTACCTCTCAGGCGAGCCAGGTGCAGCCCCAGCAGGTACATCACCAACAACTGGGTGGAATAGGCCTTGGTGGAGGCCACCGCGATCTCCGGGCCGGCATGGGTGTAAATGACCCGATCAGCCTCCCGGGCTACCGAGCTCCCGACCACATTGGTTACGGCCAACACCTTTATCCCCCGGCGTTTAGCCTCCCTTAATACCGCCAGGGTGTCGGCGGTTTCACCGGACTGGCTGACAACTATCATCATCGAACCGGGCTGCCAGATAACATCGCGATAGCGGAATTCGGAGGCGATGTCGGTCTCCACCGGTATCCCGGCCAATTTCTCGATTATGCTGCGCCCTACCAGACCGGCGTGGTAGGCAGTACCGCAGGCGACGATATATATCTTCTCCAACCCGGCCAGTATGTCATCGAAGCCCAGGTCGGTAAGATCGATTAGACTATCCTTGATGTTGCCGCGCAGGGTGTCCTTTAGGGCAGCGGGCTGCTCGTGGATCTCCTTCAGCATGAAATGCTCGAAACCATTTTTTTCAGCCGCAACCGGGTCCCAGGTGACCGCAAATATCTCTTTGCTGACCGGATTGCCGCGGAAGTCGGTGATGGTGACCGAATCGGCCTTGAGCACCACGAACTCGCCATCCTCCAGTATATAGACCTGGTTGGTCCGGCCCAGGATAGCCGGGATGTCGGAGGCCAGGTAATTCTCTCCGCTGCCCAATCCTACGATCAAGGGGCTGTCTTTTTTGGCGGCGATTATCCGGTCAGGTTGGTCGGCGCTGATTACGGCGATCGCGTAGGAACCATGCGCATCCTGCAAAGCCAGGCGCACCGCTTCTTCCAGGGAGCCCTGGTAATACTTCTCGATCAGATGGGAGAGTACTTCGGTGTCGGTTTCGGAGATGAAATCATGTCCCGCCAGCATCAGGTCTTTACGCAGGGAAGCGTAATTCTCGATTATACCATTGTGCACTACCGCGATGCGGCCGCTGCAATCCAGATGGGGATGAGCGTTGGCATCACTGGGCACCCCGTGGGTAGCCCAGCGGGTATGTCCGATGGCCAGATCGGCGGGCTCCACTTCGCCCAGGGCGGTCACCATCTCCGCCAATCGCCCCTTCTTCTTGGTCAGTTTCAAGCCGTTATCTCGGTAGACGGCAATTCCGGCTGAGTCATAGCCGCGGTATTCCAGCTTGCTCAGGCCGTCGATAATCACCGGCACGGCGTCACCCTTGCCGATATAACCCATAATTCCACACATTGTCGCATTTCCCCCAATGAATATATTTGGAATTGGTGGTCGGTAATTGGCCAATAATTATTAATTTCTACAGGTATAGCCTTTTATTGCGCATATTGCTATTCGTTTTGTGACTATACTGACGATGGTAGAACACCGGGGGGCACCCGCCGATAAACTCGATAAACCCCCACCTCGTCACCCGGTTCCGGACCATGGCACTGCAAACGCCGGTCTACATATAATTATACCGGGTCAGGCGCTTATTCCTGCTGGGCTTGGCTGATTGCCTCGCTTATCTCCGCGATCACCTCCTCCAGCAAATATTGTTTCGGTCCCTGGGCCATTATTCTGACCAAGGGCTCAGTTCCGGAGGGCCTTACCACCAATTTACCCATCTCGCCCAGTTTCTTCTCGGCACTGCGCAAGGCAGCGGTGACCAGTTGGTGGGACAGGATGGTCTCCTTGTCTTCCATCTTGATGTTGACCAGCAGCTGGGGCAGTTTATCCATCTCCCGGGCCAGTTCCGACAGGGGCAGCCCGGTGCGTTTCATCACCTCTACCAGTTTCAACGAGGTCAGCAGGCCGTCACCGGTGGTGGAATGCTCCAGGAATATGACATGCCCGGACTGCTCACCGCCCAACAGGGCCCCTGTCTCCAACATCTTTTCCAACACGTAGCGGTCCCCCACCTTGCAGTTTTCCACCTGTACACTCTCGCGCCGCAGGGCGATATCGAGGCCGATGTTGCTCATCACCGTCGCCACCACTGTAGGCGGATTAAGTCTTCCCCGCCGACGCAGGTCGAGGGCGCAGATGACCATGAGATGGTCGCCGTCGGTCTCGTTGCCGAATTCGTCTACCACTATACAACGATCGGCATCGCCATCGTAGGCGATCCCGACATTGGCTTTGAAATGAACCACTGCCGCCCGCAGCCCTTCGGTATAGGTGGAGCCGCAGCGGTCATTGATATTTATCCCGTTGGGGGTGTTATTAATGGCGATCACCCGAGCCCCCAACCGGCTCCACAAGCGGGGCCCGGCCTTATAGGCGGCCCCGTTGGCACAATCCACCACCACTGTGATATCATTAAGGCTCTTTTCTCCCGTGTAGCAGGATACCAGGTAATCCAGGTAGCGGTTCAAGGCTTCCTCGACGTCATAAACCCGTCCCACCTCTTCGCCGGTAGGCCGGCTCAAGTCGGCCGTTCCCTCCAACACCAGTCTTTCGATCTGGTCCTCGATCTCGTCGGGCAGCTTATAACCGTTGGGGCCGAAAAACTTGATGCCATTATCCTGCACCGGGTTGTGGGAGGCGGAAATGACCACCCCGCAGGAGGCATTGTAGGTCTGGGTCAGGTAAGCTACCGCCGGGGTTGGTATCACCCCTACCGTCAGTACATCGGCTCCCGTCGAACATATCCCCGCGATCAGGGCAGCCTCTAACATGTCGCCCGACAAACGGGTATCTTTTCCCACCATTATACGAGGACGCGAAGTCCTATCCTGCATGGCCAGGACATAACTCCCGGCCCGGCCCAGATTAAATGCCAATTCCGGCGTCAACTCGATATTGGCTACCCCTCTTACTCCATCGGTCCCAAACAGTGTTCCCACCTAAAACTACCTCCACCAGTCATTTTTAAGGATTACCCGGGCCTCCCCGGCCCGGTTGCCGCCAACGCCGTACCCTGACGGAGCGGCCAGGAATTTAAAATATCGTTATATACTATTATGCTTTTTGATCATACTGTGTTCACAAACCCGTCTATTCACCCACCGGCAGCAAATCCTGCCCCTGATTCCAGCCAATGTCTACAAACCATAGTCTACCCTGAAATATTATTTTCCGATAGTCCATTTTGCCCAACAGAAAGCGCTCAGCGCACGAATACGGCACTGGGCGCATGGTATCCCTGAATCAGGGCAGCACAATGTTCCCGGTCGGCGGTGATGAGATTTTGACCAGCACGTTGACCCGGGCGGGAACGATAGATATTCCTTCCGGCTGCACCAGATCCACCGTCTGGGTGAAGCTGTCAATACGGCCGCTGAGATCGATAGGTTTGGTGACCACCTCGCTGAGGCTCTCCGCCTTGGCCTGGTCCCCCAGAATGTTCACCTGGGCGGGGTCGATAACCGTTTCGCCGGCTATGTACCCCGGAGTTATCACTCCGGTGAACTGGGGTACCACATTCACCTTCTTATTGAGCTGGGTCTTCTCCACTACCACGTATAGGTTGATAGATGCCGGGACTATCTGGATACCCTGGGTGATCGTATTGCCGTTGGCATCATGGGCCTCCAGCACCGGCTTCAGCATGGCGATGTCCAGGACATCGCCTAACTCGATGGGCGCCACCACCGTGGTCACCCTGGCTATGGCATCCGCATCCCCCTTGACGACACAACGGTCGGGCGAAAGCAAAGTCTGGTTGACGTTGTAGCCGGCCTGGGTCCCCTGTCTGATTTCATGCTTGATAGGCATGACCCGCTCGCTCAGCGCTTCCAGTGTCACTTGCACCTGCCGGGGCTGCACCGAAGTGAAAAGAGTCCCTTTCACATCGGCTAATTTTACCGGTACCTGGTGTACCCCTTTGTCATACCCGCTCAGGTCCACATAAGCCTGGATCTCGGTATCCGGTCCCGATGCACCCCAGGTCCGCACCGACACCCTTTCCGGCCCGCTGACATCAAGACCGGCCGGCACATTATGATACTGCAGGGCAACCGGGTTGGTCTTGCCGACCGAGGTCACATCGCCCTGGTTGATTACATAAAACCACAGCAAAAGGGCAAATAGCACCGAGGCCGCCCGCAGCCAATTCTTATTGTTCGTGGTCTTTTCGGCCATTATTGGCCCTCCTCTTCCAGACTCGGTCCGGCTGAACGGCCTGAGCCACCAGCTCCACCTCTAGAATCTCCCGCAGGGTTTTCTCATCCAGGAACCTTACCAAACGCCCCCCACGGGCTACCGATATGGTGCCGGTCTCTTCAGATACGATGACCGCGATGGCATCGGATACTTCGGTTATACCCAGGCCGGCGCGGTGGCGGGTGCCCAACTTGCTGTCCACAGCCGGATTGCTGCTCAGGGGGAGGAAGCAGGCGGCACTCCGGATGCGCCCGTCCTTTATCACCACCGCTCCGTCATGTAAGGGGGTATTGGGTACGAATATGTTTATCAACAGGCCGGCAGAGACCAGCGAGTCCATCCTGGTGCCGCTGTCCAGGTATTCCTCGATATCGTTCTCCCGCACCAGCACAATCAGAGCCCCAATCTTATCGCGGGCCATCAATTTGACCGCCGTTGTTATTTCCTGGACCATCACCCAGTTGGCATCGGGCGTACTGCTCCCGTAATAGGTCTTCAGAAAGCGGCCCTGCCCCAGCTGTTCCAGGACGCGGCGCAATTCCGGCTGGAAGACTATCGGCAGGGCGATGGCCAGAACTATCCATATTTTGTTCAACAGCCAGTTGAGCAGATCCAACTGCAGCAAGGTGACCGCCGCCGAAAAGATAAGCAGCACAAAGACTCCCTTGAGCAGCTGTTCAGCCCGGCTGCCCTGGATCAGTCCCAGCAAACGGTAGATTATGTAAGACACGATAGCGATGTCGACCAGGCTGCGGATTACATCCCAGGGACTGGCGAAGACGCCGGTTAAGAGAGAGAAGTCCAACTATCATATCTCCTTTGGCGAAGGTGCACTATTATAGTGTATCCCAACCGGCACCCATGGCACCACCTCAAACGAGGGATTACCCGGTTAAATTGACTGCCGGTTAATACCTGTGAAAAAGGACCTGGTTAATTTAAGCTCACCATATGGACCCATCCGTCGGTACCTTCCTCACCACCACCTGGTGACGCCCGACACCATCGACGGGCGAGTATCGAAAAAATCCTAAATCAGCTCGCCATATCCGAAGCTATCATGAAAAACACTTGTCAGCACCTTTTTGTTGGCGGACAATCTGGCGAAACCGCTGGCAGCTCATCAAAAATAATGGAACACTGCCAATATACCTGTCCGCAGCCTGATCACGCCCTGCCGACCTGCCAGCAGGTTGGATATGGTGTAAGGTTGATCGCTGCGCAGAACCTGTTCCTTAAGATTGTATTCGAACCCGGATTCGAAAACCCCTTCCACTCTATCGGTGAGGGCGATCACGGAGACGATATCCCCCGCCTGGCCATCGACGACTAGCTCATCCTGAACCAGGTATACCCAGCATTCCGGGGTGTAATGGCTGATCCGGACTCCTTGCCGGACCATTTTGATGCCCGCATAGAGGTTGTGCAGGGTGTGGTCCAGCCGTTTACCCAGTGCCCCCAGCAATACAATCTCATCCGCCCCCCGCTCCCGGGCCAGTTCCATAGCCAGCTGCAGGTCGGTCAAGTCCTTGTGGACCGGGTACTCGATGAATTCCACATCCTGGGCGGCGAAATATTTCCAGACCTCCGGGCGTACCGAATCCAGATCCCCTATTATGGAGTCGGGAATGACTCCCATCGTGAAGGCATAATTGGCTCCGCCATCGGCGCAAAGGATAGTGTCCGAGTTCTTGAATAAATCTTCATAGGCATCCAACTCTCCGTATTCACCATTGGCAAGTATTATACAGCGCATGTTTTACCCCGTTTCGTAAATATTCTGCCATTGCCTGTATAATACCATAAACAGGCGGAACGGATTTTAAGATGAAATCCTCTCCCCACACCCAATAATGAAAATGTTTTTTCGAAATTGACAAAAAAAATCGGGTTATCTATAATGCTATTGTTGTCATTTTTAGCAAAGGAGGCGAAACAAATGGCCTATTTCATAAACGATGATTGCATCGCCTGCGGACTCTGCCTAGAGGAATGCCCGGTTGAAGCTATCACGGAGGGCGACGATAAATACGTGATCAATCCTGATCTATGTACCGACTGCGGTTCTTGCGCAGATATCTGCCCGACTGAGGCCCCTCAGCCTTTGGATGAATAGATAGGTTTCTGTAATCATATTGTTTAGCTCTATCGCTCCCGCTGGAATCCAGCGGGAGCGGTTCTTATCTGAGACCCTGGAACCCGTTCTGCCGCAACGCCTCGTACAGGATTATGGCGGCTGAATTGGACAGGTTGAGGGAGCGGCCTATGTCCAGCATGGGGATGCGGATCTGGGTGTCGGGGAACTCTTCCAGCAGGCGGTGCGGCAGTCCGCTGGTCTCCTGTCCGAACACCAACACATCTTCAGGCTGGTAGCGCACCTGGTGGTAGCTATGACCGGCATGGGTTGTGGCCAGGAACAACCTGAATCCCGGGTTGGCCTGCCGGTAGGCTTCGAAATTATCCCACAGCTTGACCTCCACCCGATCCCAGTAATCAAGTCCGGCCCGTTTCAGATAACGGTCCTCAACCGAAAATCCCAGTGGCTTGACCAGGTTTAGAACAGTACCGGTAAGCGCACAGGTACGGGCTATGTTGCCGGTATTTTGAGGTATCTCCGGTGCCACCAGGACTATCTGCACGACTCCCACCACCATCTCCGAAGAACTTTGTTTTGCAGTCCGCCGATCAGTCCGGCTGCCTGCCAGGACTGATCGTCACGTCTTTTAAAACCCACGTCCCAAATTATACCTGAGTGTGGCGTTCATAACAATTTGCTCTCCCGCTAACACTAAGCCAAAAGCTAAATAATAGTAAAGGAGAGATTTATTTGCGTCATTACAATTGGAGCCGGCTGGCTTTATTGCTGCTGATCCCCCTGGTGGTGGCTCTGTTGGCGGTGAGCGGCTGCAACCAGCAGGCCAAGAAACCGGACCTGGTCCCCGATAAGCTGCAGCAACAGCAACAGGTTCCCCTAGCCCCTGAGGTCGTTAAATACAAGACCGAGCCCAACGTGACCATATTCCGCAGCGCCACCGGCCAGAAACAGGAGCTGAAACTGGAGGAATACCTGAAGGGAGTGGTAGCGGCCGAAATCGGCCCTAAATTCCCCATGGAGGCACTCAAGGCCCAGGCTATCGTGGCCCGCACCATGACTTTGGCCTTGCTGAATTATGAGAACGGCACCAAGGGCGTGCATGGAACCGACGTCAGTGATGACCATACCGAATTCCAGGCTTATGACGCCAAGAAGATAACCCCCGAGATCGCCAAGGCGGTGGATGAGACCCGCGGCCAGGTGCTCACCTACCAGGGCAAATTCGTCTATGCCCTGTTTTCCTCGGCCTCAGCGGAGAAGACCGCCAGCATCGAGGAGGGCTTTCCCAAACTGAAGGAAAAGGCAGCTGCCTATATTGTCCCGGTGGATACCAACGGTCTGCAGGCCGCCCCAGAAAAGTACCGGGATTGGACCGTCAAAGTGCCCCGCTCCACCGTCAAAAATATCATGGGAACCAAGGCTGGTTCGCTGGACGATATCCGCATTGGGGAAAAGGGTCCTTCCGGACGGGCCCTGACTGTCGTATCCGGTTCCGCTTCCATCCCGGCTGTCGATCTGCGTGAGAAGGTAGGTTTCGACAAGCTCTTTTCCACTTATTTCACCAGTGTCGGGGTAGAGGGCAACAACGTGGTTTTCAAAGGCAAGGGCTGGGGCCATGGCTGCGGTATGGAGCAATGGGGGGCCTATGTGATGGCCGGCGAAGGTCAGAATGCCCGAACAATCGTGGAACACTATTTCCCGGGGACGATGTGGAACCAGTTATATCAATAGAAAGACGATTGGGAATTGATCTTCAGGCGGAGGGAAGGCTGGTATCGACCGCTTCCCCCGTCTTTCCTTGTTCCCGGGTGGCAGCCATATAGATTCCGGAGAGTATGAAGAAACCGCCCACCAGCTGGTACCAGGCCAGCGCTTCGCCGAAGATGAAAAAAGCGAGGATGCTGGCCCCGACCGATTCACCCAGGACGGACACCGACACTACCGGGGCTTTCAGGTATTTGAGGGCCCAATTGAGGGAAGCATGGCCGACTATTCCGGGGCCGGCCGCCTGCAGCAGGAAGAGCATCCAATCCAGGCGCGGATAACCGGTCAGCTTCAGTCCCAAGGCCGGGCAGACCGCGAGCAAGACCAGGGAGGCTGCCGCTGCCGCCAGGGAGGTATAGGTCCAGACATCCACCCGGGAGCGTACATCCCGCCCTATTATGAAATACAAGGCGATGAAGAGCCCGCTGGCCAAAGCCAGCATGTCGCCCAGCAATTTTCCCGACTGCAGATCCCCCTGCACGATCAGCAGGCTGCCCAGCAAGGCCAGCATGATACCGCCCTGCACCCAGCGGTTGACCCGCTCATGCAGCAGCCAGGCAGACAGTAGGAGTACGAATATCACCTGTAGGTTGGTGAACAGGACCGAACTGGAGATGCTGGTATAGCTCAAGGAGGTTATCCATAATCCCAGGTGCAAGGCCAGGAACACCCCGGAAGCCAGTATATAAATGAGGTCGCGGCGGTTGAGGGCTTTGATGCCGGTGGGAGCGGTGCTGCCCAAAAGAGCGGCGAAACCGGCGGTAAATATTACCCGGTAGAGGGAGATTATCAAAGCCGGGGCGGTGATATAGCGGATCATTATCGAAGAGGCGGACATGCACAGCACCGATACGAACAAGACCAGGTAGATGAAGGTAGGTCTCACGCCCCCATCCCCAGGTAGGATTGGATCACCCGCTCGTCGTTCTTGACTTGGGTGGGCGTGCCCTCGGCTATCTTACGCCCGTAATCCAGTACCGCGATCCGTTCGCAGATGTTCATTACCAGGTTCATATCATGCTCCACCAGGATAATGGTTAAGTCCAGCTGGTCGCGGATACGGCGGATGAAGGCCATCAATTCCTCTTTTTCGCCTGCGTTCATTCCGGCTCCGGGTTCATCCAGGAGCAGCAGGGAGGGATTCAAGGCCAATGCCCGGGCCACCTCCAGGCGGCGCTGTTCACCGTAAGCCAGGCTGTCGGCATATTCGTCCCGTTTATCAGCCAGATCCACCATTTCCAACAGTTCCAGGGCTCGGTTATATGTCTCCTTCTCTTCCCGCCGGCTGGCCGGCAATCTCAACAGGCAGCTCCAGAAGCCGCTGCCGGTCACTCCGAAACAGCCCACCCTCACGTTGTCCAGGACCGACAGCTTGTTGAACAGCCGTATATTCTGGAAGGTACGCCCAATACCCAGTCGGGCGATGTCATGGGGTGCCATCCGGTCAATGCGGCGTCCTTGGAATATCAGTTCACCTTCGTTGGGTATATAGATGCCGGTAATGATATTGAACAAGGTGGTCTTGCCTGCCCCGTTAGGGCCGATAATGCCCAGTATTTCCTGGGGCGCAACCGCCAGACTGACTGCATCCACCGCCCGCAGGCCTCCGAATTCCTGGCTTATCTTGACCATCTCGAGGATGCTCATGGCTTGCTCCCCCTCTCGCCCCACCATTTGCGGATGTCATAAGCGCGCACATTGCCCAGCAGGCCATTGGGGCGGAATATCATCAGGATGACCAGCAGAGCCCCGTAGAACAGGAGTCGGTATTCATCCACGATGCGCAGCATCTCCGGCAGTATGGTCAGGATGACAACTCCGATGATGGTACCGGGGATGCTGCCCATGCCTCCTAATACCACCATGTTGAGCAGCTCGATGGATTTCATGAACCCGAAATCTTGGGGGTTGATGTAGTACATATAGTGGGCATAGAGACCGCCCCCCAATCCTCCCAGCAGGGAACCGACCGTGAAAGCCAAAACCTTCATGCGGGTGGTGTTGACGCCGCAGGCTTCAGCTGCTATTTCGTTCTCCCGGATGGCATAGAGGGATCGCCCCACCCGGGAGTTCAGCAACTGCCGGTTGAGGAAGATGACCACGATGACCAACAGCCATACCATGGTGAAACCGGTCTCCTGCGGGATGCCCGACAGACCCACCGCTTTGCCCCCCGGCCCGAAGTTCAGAAAGAAGACCCGGATTATCTCCGCGAAACCGATGGTGACCATGGCCAGGTAGTCTCCTTCCAGTCGCAAGGTAGGGATGCCGATAAGGAAGCCAAAAAAGGCGGCGGTCAAGGCCCCGCCTAAGATGGCCAGGGCGAAGGGCGCATCCATTTGCATGGAGAGGATGGCCGAGGTATAGGCCCCCAGGCTCATAAATCCGGCATGTCCCATCGATAATTGGCCGGTCACCCCGGTGATCAGGTTGAGGCCCAAAGCCAGGATGATGTTTATTCCGATAAATATCATTATGCGCAGATAATAAGCGTCTATGGTTTGAGTTAGGAATGCATCCAACATGGTTCACCTACACCTTTTTCGATATCTTCTGGCCCAGCAGTCCCTGGGGACGGATGATGAGCACCAGGATCAGGATGGCGAAGGCGATGGCATCTTTATAGGAGGAAGAAAGGTAGGCTATCCCCATTATCTCCAGCACGCCCAGGCTCAGTCCCCCGATCATGGCCCCGGGGACCGATCCAATCCCGCCCAGGACGGCGGCGGCAAAGGCCTTGAGCCCGGCCATGGTTCCCATATAGGGCCAGACGGCATTGTAATATATCCCCACCATGACTCCGCCAGCGGCAGCCAATGCTGAGCCGGTCGCGAAGGTCAGGGAAATTATGCGGTTGACGTTGATCCCCATCAGCTGAGAGGCCTCCAGATCCTGGGAGCAGGCCCGCATGGCCTTGCCTACCCGGGTCTTCTTAATGGACAGTTCCAAGACCACCATCAACAAGGCGGCGATAAGCAGGATAATGATCTGCAGGGTGGAAACCCGCAGGGAGCCCAACTGGAAGGAGGAGCCGGCCAAAACCTCCGGGTAACGGGTCGTATTGGGGCCGCGGTAGAGCACCATCAAGGTAGACATGAATATGGACACCCCTATGGCGCTTATCAGAGCTGACAGGCGGGACGACTTGCCCCGCAGGGGCCGGTAGGCCACCCTTTCGATGACTACTCCCAACAGCATGCAGAACAGCATGGCTCCCAGCAAGGCGACGAAGATATTGGCTCCCGAGGTGACCAGGAACAAGCCTACGAAGGCTCCGAACATGTACACCTCGCCGTGGGCAAAATTGATGAGTTGGATGATGCCGTAGACCATGGTATAACCCAGGGCGATCAGGGCATAGGAACTGCCCAGGGTCATCCCGTTTAACAACTGTTCCCAGAACATCGGTAGCCTCCTGTTTGTGCAAATCATATACAGTTTAACATAGCCCATCCCCTTGCGGTTGTTAAACTGGATATGATTCCGGCAAAGGCCCGCCCCAAGCAGGACGGGCCATCACCGGCAGTTGGGCCAACAGCAGGAACTATTTTACTTGACTGGTATCTTCTCCAGCAAGGCTGGGAATTTCTCGCCTTTCACGGTCAACAGGCAGACCGGGCTCTTGATCGGTTCCCGGTTGGCAGCGAAGGAGGTGGCCCCGGACACCCCAGGATAATTCTGGATCTTGGCCAACTCATTCTTGAACACGCTGGGATCAGCGCTCTTGGCAGTTTCCATCGCCTTGGCCAACAGCATCACCGCGTCATAGTACTGGGCTGAGAACATGTCCGGGTCCTCGTTGTAGATCTTGCGGTAATTCTCCAGGAACTTGGCGGTTTCTGCAGTAGGCTGGTCGGTGGAGAAACCGGCATAGAATATGACTTTCTCCTTGACCGCATCACCGCCCAATTTGGCCAAATCCTGGCCATACAGGCCATCGCCGCCGACCATGGTGATGTCGAGGCCTTTCTTCTTGGCTTCGTTCATGATCAGGGCTGCTTCCGTATAGTAGCCAGTAAAGACCAGGGCGTCGGCTTGGGCGTTCTTGAGTTTGGTCACCTGGGCGGTGAAATCAGTCTCACCGTCATTGATGCTTTCCTCTAAAACTATAGTGCCCCCCTTGGCAGTTATAGCCTGTTTGAAAATGGGGGTCAGAGCGGTGCTATAGCCGTTGTTGACGGAGGTAATGACCGCCAGCTTCTTCCACCCCTTGGTATTGATCATCCAATCAACCACGGCCGGGGCAGCTACTGCATCCAGCAGGGTATTGCGGTATACATAGTCACCGATCTCCACCACTCCCGCGCCAGTGGCACCAGCGGAGAGGATGACCACCTTGTTCTTCTGGCAGATGTCGGCTGCTACCTTGGTGCCGCCAGTGGTGGGATCGCCGATCAGGGCCACCACCTTGTCCTTGGTGATGTACTTGGTGGTGATGTTGGCTATCTCACTGCTTTCACCCTTGTTGTCATCGTAAACGCCTTCTACCTTCTTACCCAGGATGCCGCCTTTGGCATTCAGCTCATCGATAGCCATCTTCATGCCCTTCTCGCCCGGGATGCCGTAATTGGCTACCGATCCGGTCTTGGCTCCGAGGAACCCGAATTTGATGGTTTCAGTAGCCGCCGGAGCGCCAGGTTGGGTGGTCTGGGGCTTGCTGGCACAGCCGCCCAGCACCGAGAAAACCATCATCAGGCAAAGCAGCAGGGCTACCCTTCTAATACTTGCTCTCTTCAAATCTATCGCCTCCGTATTATTTATCCGCCTGTCAGTCGCTGACCTCCCCCCTACATTTTTAAACAATATTTTTATTCCCTCTCAACCCTTATTAATCCTGCTGATCATGAAAAAAACTGTCCCGCGGGGACAGTCCAGACCGTCAAAAAAGGCCCATAGCTGCGTTAATACGGAATCCCCGTTCAATCGACGT
>CAZBSD010000024.1:0-34785 GCA_964494735.1 uncultured Syntrophomonas sp. | reverse complement strand
TAAGTGCAGCAATGTATTAAGCTGACCGGTACTAATAGATCGAGGGCTTGACCTATATTCAAATTTCACGAATCCGTATGTACGGATACCCGCAAGGGTGAGAACTAAAAACTTCTGCTTCTTCTTTTACCCAATCCCTTGTGCAGTCTTCAGAGATCTTCATCGGTGGTCAGGTCTTCGACCTTCTATTCACCGATACTAGGTGCCAAACTGGCACCGTCGGAGCTTGTTTCACCAGAGCTTAAGCGATGAGTGAAATGCCAAAAGCTCACATGCCCAACCGAAGGGCAGGGCGCAGAGATCTTCATCAGCTCTATCTTTGACAACAACATACGTAATCAAATTTCCTGGTGACTTTGGCGGAGAGGCCACACCCGTTCCCATCCCGAACACGGCAGTTAAGCTCTCCTGCGCCGATGGTACTGCAGTTTACTGTGGGAGAGTAGGTCGTCGCCAGGAATTTTTATTTTTTCTGGGTTATGGGTGATTCAAGGTAATTGAGTAATTGAAGGCATCAGCTTATCATATTCCTGTTTGAGGCGATCCAAATCATCTGACTTGCGCGGTTTTGCTATACGCGCCGCCAATTCCGCACAACGCATCTTTAATATCAGTTGTTGCTCCTGGGAGTAGAAGTTGGTCTCGTCGCTCCTGGCTTTTTCCGCCCATGCCTCATACTGCGGGTAACCATCTTCGAAGGTAATCAATCTGCGATCAGAAATAGTTATGATGCGGGTGGCCGCAGTTCGCACCAATTGACGATCATGGGAGACAAACAGTATCGTACCCGAATAATCGAGTATCAATTGCTGTACTGCCTCCGTGGAGCCTATATCGAGATAGTTGCTCGGTTCATCCAGCAGGAGCAGGTTGGCATTAGAAAGCAAGAGCCGGGCAATGGCCAGTTTGACCCGCTCACCGCCGCTTAATACCCCTACCTGCTTATAGTGATCAGTGCCTCTAAACAGCAACTTGGACAACAGGATCCGGGCGGTATTCTCCGGCTGAACACTGTTGCTCATCACCGTATCCAGGACGTTAAGGGAGCGATCCAAATCTTCTAATTCCTGGGTCAGGTAACCCATACGAACTCCCGGAGCGATGGTCAGGCGACTGTCAAGGGCGGCTATCAGACGAAGCAAACTGGTTTTGCCAGCCCCGTTGGTCCCGATGAGCGCAGTCCGGGAACCTTTGGGCAGAATGAAACTGCTGGATCCAAATAGCTCTGACCTACCGACGGTTAGGTCGAGTTGGTCACCCTTTATTAAAACCTTGGCCACTGGTTGTTGGACCGGATTGTGGTAAAAGAGAACCTGTGGTTCCATAAACGGTCGGGCCGAAGGTTGCAGACGCTCCAGCCGTGACTGAAGCGATTTGGCGGAACGGGACAGTTTCTTCTGTATTTCTCCTGACTCCCGCTTATGCAGCCGCGCCTCGGAATTGCCCATACGTCTGGGTGCCTTGCGAATGGAAGCTGCCTTGCTCTTACTTTGCCGAAGAGCTCCCTCCAAGCGTGACTTTTCCCGGCAATATTGCTGATAGTCAAAATCGGCTTGTTCCTGTTGTCGTTTCTTGTTCAAGAGATAGGCTTGATAATTGCCCCGGTAGTTTCTGACCTGGCCAGCTTCGATCTCTATAATCCGCTCACATACTTGATCCAGCAATTCCCGGTCGTGGGATACGATCAACAGAGCGCCGGAATGGTTGCGCAGTTTCTTTTCCAACAACTTGACCCCGTCCATATCGAGGTGATTGGTAGGTTCATCGGCAAAACAAAGCGCCATTTCAGTATTAAAATAGGCCAGGAGCGAGGCTTTGGTTTTCTCACCGCCACTCATATGGTCCTTAAGTCCGGCTCCCTCATCGTCAACTGCAAATTGCCGCATGAAGGAGATATCCACGTATCGGCGGCAGACTCCTGCGTCTGCTTCCATCTCCCCCGCCAGGATTTTCATCAGGGTAGTCTTTCCCGAACCATTCAGCCCGACCAGTCCGATCCGTTCTCGGGAATGAATCTCCAAATGGTCCAGCGTCAATACCAGACGCTCCCCAAAACTTTTTTTGATACCATCTGCCTCCAACAGTAACAATAAAAAAACCTCCTCTGCTCCTCAGAGAAGGGTACTCCCACAACATACTCATGACGGCGCGAAATTACCATGAGCCAATCCGGACTGTTTTGATTGTGGGCAATAACCTTTTCGGAACAATAATCGATAGTGCTGCCAGCCAAGTCGTGGCAGCTGTCCACCTGATACTGTTAAATCCCAAACAAGGTTATTTCCTCATCAGTAGCGCACCATTACTTTCGTAGGATGGTTACAAGATATAACAAAAAATTGGGTATGTCAATTGACCGGGGTGAACGTGATGGTCGCCATTTCAGATGAAAAGATGAGGGAAATAGGACAGCATGTAGGAGGAGAAGATCTTGGCGATCAGGATGATGGGGATGAAACGCCGAAAGCTCATACTGCTGAGACCGGCCCCCAGGCTGATTATCTCATCCGGCAGGATAGGGAAGACCAACAGAAATATCAGGACCCATTGCCCATATCTATCGACATAATGATAATAACGGTGCAGTGCTTTTTCATTGCCATGCTTCTGTCTGATACTATTACCGCCCAGCCTGGTGATGGTAAACATAGTCATGATACCTAAGCTGGTAGCCACATAACTGCCTACAAAAGCGTTCCAAGGTCCGAGAACCGCAGAACCGGCCATGATCGTAAAGGGCTCCGGCAATGGCAGTAGGATTGGCTGCAGATAACATATGCCCATAAATATCCACAGCGCGTATTTTTCATTCCGCTGCAGGAACTCCACCAGGTCCTGGTAGTCGAACAGGACCATCAGGTGGGTTGCGTAGTATACCAGTATGACGAAGAAATAGATGGCGGCAAAGTAGTAGATGACATAATTCATGATCTGGCAGGCATGAGCTTTCTTCTGGTAGTAGAACCAGCCCTGCAATCCGGCCAGGACAACCGCCACCATGGTCAAACTCATATCATAATAACCAGACATACTGTCCAATAGATAATGCCCGCTGACGGCCGTAATCAAGCAAAGCGCTAACGGCACAAGCAGATGTTTGGTTAGAAAACCACCCTTTGATAAATTCAAATTCCAGTCCCTGCTTTCCACCCATTATGGTCATCATTTCGAATCCCTTATATGTGTACCGGTAATAATGGTATTCTACCTGATTGCCAGCCTGTGCCAAGCAACTTAAGAAATTCTTAATAAATCAGCACCGTTTTTCATAAGATTCCCTTGATACCATAGTCTCAATAACAAAAAGGGGGGTATGGTATCATTAATTACGAATTCAATTGCAGGAGTGGAACCTCATGAACATTTTGGTGTGTGACGACGACAAAGAAATTACCGAGGCTATCAAAATCTACCTGAACAATGAAGGTTATACCGTCATAAAGGCGTCCAACGGGTTGGAAGCTTTGCAAGCCATAGAAGACAACCAGATCCACCTGGTTATCATGGATATCATGATGCCGCAGATGGATGGTATGCAGGCCACTATGAAGATCCGAGAGGACAGCAATATTCCGGTAATCATGCTCTCGGCCAGATCCGAGGACACCGATAAGATTATCGGCTTGAATATGGGGGCCGATGACTATGTCACCAAACCCTTCAATCCGCTGGAACTGATAGCCCGGGTCAGGTCCCAGCTGCGCCGTTATACCACCCTGGGCAGCCTGGAGACCAGCATCCATATCTATAAAAGCGGCGGTCTGGTCATGGATGATGAGAGCAAGACGATCAGCGTCGATGGTGAAGAAGTGAAATTGACCCCCGTCCAGTACAAGATACTGAGATTGTTGATGGCCAATGCCGGCCGGGTTTTTTCCATCGACGAGATCTATGAAAAAGTCTGGCAGGAGAATGCCGTCGGCGTTGACAATACGGTAGCGGTACACATCCGGAAGATAAGAGAGAAGATCGAGATAAATCCACGGGAGCCTAAATATTTAAAGGTGGTGTGGGGAATTGGATACAAGGTGGAGAAGATTGAGCCATTCAACCCTGGCTAAGACTATCGGTTTCATAATTGCGATAGTGTGTTTCAGCGCTGCAGTGACCATATTGGCCCAAACGATCAAGTCCCAAAACAGTCTGGATATCGTTTTTGAGGAGAGTTACTTTCTTGGCCACGAGTATATGGATGAAGGCAGTGAGATCGTCAATAATCTCGAAAACCTGACCCAGAAATACAAGAGTGAGGCAAATATACTCAGCGGGGCCACCCTCTCCGCCGATGACATTAAATACCGCGAAGACCGGTTATACAACGATTTCAGCAGAGATTCGAGAAGCTATGATCCTAATCTAACCGAAGCAGAGAATTACAAGGTATTTAAACAGGACTATGCCCGGCAATTGGAGGAAGCCAGACAAAAGATGATTCAAGAACATCTGCGGGCCTATCATTCCAGTTTACAGGCATTGGAACAGAAGGCGGGAGTAGTCTACTATGCCCAAAGCGGCGCCACCGTTTTTACCAACAGCTCTGATCCCAGCCGGGATTATTTTCAGACCTTCCCTTCATATTTGTTAATCGATGGCTATCAGCAGCATGTGCACCCGGAAGAGATCACGGAAAGTCAGTACTATTATAGGATCACTCCTGGAACTGGAAGCGGGGAGTTGAGATTGCAGGACGTGGTCTACGTAGCATACAGTGAAGAATACCTTAATCCCCGACTGGCTGCCTGGCAAGAAGATAAAAAGACAAGCACCGATAATCTAAAACAGATGGCCGCATGGCTTTCGGGTTTGCTGGTGGCCTTTATCTACCTGGTGGTGGTCACGGGCCGAAAACCAGAGGATTATGACCACGTGGAACTTAATTGGCTGGACCGGCTGTTCACCGATATAAATATATTCGGCGGGATATGCCTGGTAACCATATGGGCAGCAAGCATGGTGTTTCTGGTTCAAGCCGGCTCCCAACAGCTGTTGTTTCCGTTGACCTTGATTGCATCGGCACTGGGGCTAGCCCTGCTCTTGTCGCTGGTCAGACACATCAAAAACCGGACCTTCATCAAGCATTCTCTGCTTTTTTATATATTCGAGAAGCTATTTCTATTTCTGCAGGATGTCTATAACAGTGGCAGTGCCGGGGTCAAAGTCATCCTGTTGGTCATCGGCTATCCCCTGCTGGTAGTGGCTACCTTCTTCATGTTCCCCGTAACTATCGGTGTGGCCGCATGGCTGGCGGCGAAGAAGGTGCAGCAATTCAACCTCATCAAAGAAGGGGTGAAGAAGGTCAAAGGGGGCGATATCCGCCATGTCATCGACGTCAGCGGCAATGGGGAATTGGGCCGGCTGGCGGCCGACATAAACGGTATCACAGATGGGTTGAACCAAGCCGTCGCCAGCGAGCTGCGCAGCGAACGTCTCAAGACTGAATTGATCACCAACGTATCCCATGACATCAGAACCCCTTTGACATCCATAATCACCTACGTCGACCTGTTGAAAAACGCTCCCGATGAACAGAAGGCGGCCGAATATATAGAGGTCATAGACCAGAAGGCCCAGCGCCTGCGGGTTATGACCGAAGACCTGTTCGAAGCAGCCAAGGCTTCCAGTGGAACCATGCCGGTAAACCTTGAAAAAATAGATATCGTATCGCTGCTGACGCAGGGATTGGGGGAACTGGATGATAAAATAAAGGAATGCGGGTTGGATTTCAAAGTAAATTATCCCCAGGACAAACTATTCGTGACCGCCGATGGCAAACTGCTGTGGAGGGCCCTGGAGAATCTGTTGTCCAATATCTTCAAATACGCCCTGTCCGGTTCGCGGGTATATATAGACATCGAACAATGGGCCAGTGGGGTTACCCTCACCATCAAAAATATATCCGCTTTCGAACTCAATATCTCATCGGAAGAACTGCTGGAACGTTTCAAAAGAGGCGATGAATCCAGGACCAGCGTGGGCAGCGGGCTGGGTTTGTCGATCGCCAAAAGCCTGATAGAGTTGCAAAAGGGGCGTTTTAACATAGAGATAGACGGAGACCTTTTTAAAGCCATAATTCACTTGCCCCAGGCGGGATAATCAATCATAGGGAAGGAATGGAGAGCCAGGATGAGTGTATTCGGCAAGCTGGTAAAGAGTACGGTCGGGTTATTGGCCCTCGGGTTGGATACGGCGATTACCAAGGGTGCTCATGGTTTGGAGAAGCGCTACGGGAGAAATGAACTGGTCAAAACCGTGTCCGATGTCGGTTCCAGCTCGGTGCGGGTGACCGAAAAAACGGTCAATACCCTTACCGATGTAGTCGATGGGGGTTTGGAAGCCGGAGCAGGTTACCTCTCCCGAGACCCTGAGCAAAAAAACCAAGGTTTGGATAAGGCCAAGACCGCCGGCAAAGAGATAATAGCCGGGGTGGGGCAGGGGCTGACCTATACTGCTGCTGCCGGTACCAGGACCACCTCCAGTGCCTTCCAGGCCGGCCGTTATTACGTCCAAGGCGAGAAACACCTGGCTAAAAGAGAATTCGGCCGGACCAGGCTCTACGCCAAGCATTTCGGTAAAACTGTGGTCATCGGGCTGTTGGCGTTGGGGGCCACAGATACCGGCCAACCTGACCTTGGTGAAGAAAAAAAGCTTGACCGAAGCGGGGATGAACCGGACAGTGCCAAAAGCCCGAACCCCAGTGATCACCAAGATTAATGCTAAGATCCGTCATTTGTGCCTGGTCAGTTGATATCCTTCCAACACTATTGTTGGGGGAGAGAGGGGAGCATTCTAGACGCCTCAGGGTGTCAAACAAGTTACATTCAGACAGACCGAGCAAAAAGGCTTAGAGCAAGGCATGCGGGAGCCCCGTGATTAAGGCGTACATGAGGTATGTCGATTTTTTGACGGTCGGAGGGGAGCATTGTTCACCCCTGGAATTTACTCAAGGCTCTGCTTGATCGCAGGGCCTTTTTATATTGAGAATTGCCGGTATTGAAATAGAGCTGGACGTTTTTTGTTATACTCTAAAATAGCTTGGGTCGGAGGTGGATTGATTGAAAATCGAGATCAGGGCAGCCTATGAGGAGATAGACTCGGTAAGAGGTCTTTTCAACGAATATACTCATATGCTTGGGGTTAACCTTGACTTCCAAAAATATGATGAAGAATTGGACGGACTGCCGGGCAAGTATGACCGGCCAGATGGGCGCCTGTATGTAGCTCTGGTGGAGGACCAAATCGCCGGGTGCATCGGATTAAGAAGATTTGATGCTTCAACCTGTGAGATGAAGCGCTTGTTTGTGCGGCCCCAGTTCCGGGGAGTGAAAGTTGGCCGGTTGCTGGCGGAAAAGGTGATACAGGAAGCCAAAATGATGGGCTATAAACATATGGTGCTCGATACCCTGACCCAATTGGAGACTGCCTCCATTCTTTACAAGAGCCTCGGGTTTTGTGAGATAGAGCCCTATTATCTGAATCCCTTGGACCAACCTATATATATGAGACTAGATCTATAGCGATTCAATCCAGGGCGGGGCAGGGAGAAGGACTCCAGCCCTCTACATTGGCGCCAATAACTTGGGGACAGGCACCAAGTTATTCCGGGGCAGTTTACTGTCCCCAATTTATTTCCCGTCGGCCACTTGCATACATTTCAAAAGGAGACATGTATTTGGAAACCAAATGGCAGAAGAACACCATACTTTTCATACTGAGCCAGACCATCTCCCTGTTCGGTTCTTCGCTGGTTCAGTACGCCATAATGTGGTACATAACCCTGGAAACCCAATCCGGAGTAATGATGACCATCGCCATCATCTGCGGTTTCCTGCCTACCCTGTTCCTGTCTCCCTTTGCCGGGGTTTGGGCCGATCGATATAACCGCAAGATCCTCATCATGCTGTCCGATTCCATGATCGCCGTCTCAACCCTGATCGTGGCGGTCCTCTTCTGGATCGGTTATGACCACCTTTGGATCCTCTTCGCGGTAATGGCGGTCCGCTCCGTGGGCCAGGCCGTGCAGATGCCGGCAGTGGGAGCTTTCCTGCCCCAATTGGTGCCGGTGGAAATGCTCACCAAGGTCAATGCCTTCAACTCCAGTATCCAGTCGGCGGTATTCCTGATCGCGCCTATGGTGGCCGCGGCCATGCTGACATTGTCGGACATTAAAACAATCTTCCTGGTCGATGTGGTAACCGCTGCCTTGGCAGTTATAGTGCTATTATTGTTTTTGCATATACCTGTACATGCCAAAGCCCAGCAAGAGCAGACCATCAGCTATTTTACCGATCTTAAAGAGGGCTTTTCCTATATCAGCCGACAGGGGTACATTAAAGGGCTGTTCATTTTTTGCGGGGTATTCTTCTTGCTGTTGGGGCCGGCTTCTTTTCTGACTCCCTTGCAGGTGACCCGCACCTTTGGCGCCGATGTTTGGCGCCTAACCGCCATTGAAGTGGCTTTCTCCCTGGGTATGATCGGGGGTGGCCTTCTTATGGCCGTCTGGGGAGGATTCCGAAATCGGGTTCGAACCATGACCGGTGCCACCTTCTTCTTCGGAGGCTGCACCCTGGCGCTGGGATTGGTCCCCAACTTCTGGATCTATCTGGCTTTCATGGGTTTGGCCGGCATATCCATCCCGTTCTTCAACACCCCCTTTACAGTGCTCCTGCAGGAGAAGGTGGAGCCCGACCTCCTGGGGCGGGTATTCGGGGTATTATCGATGATATCCAGTTCCATGATGCCCATGGGAATGCTCGTTCTCGGGCCCCTGGCCGATACCGTGGCAATAGAAAAGATGCTGGTGGTATCTGGGGTGCTCATATGTATTGAGGGGTTGTTATTAGGATCGAACCGGATGATGGTTAAGGCCGGTGAGCCGGTGAGCGCTGATGGTGAGGCAGAGGGTGAAAAACAGCAATGATGCATGCGTCGAAGCATACAAGAACATTATTTAGATGGTGTCTAGTCAGTCCAGAAGGAGGGCAGGAACAATACCAGCAGTGGATAGATCTCCAAGCGGCCTACCAGCATCAAAATACTGAGGGTAAATTTGCCGGTATCGGGCAGCATGCCAAAGTTGGACATGGGACCTACCAGTCCCAGACCCGGGCCGCAGTTGCCCAGACAGGTGGCAGTAGCTGAAAAACCGCTTAAGAAGTCCAAGCCCAATGAGGTCATGATCAAGGTTCCCAGACCAGCAAAACTCATGTAAAGGAAGAAGAACTGCAGCACGTTAATGAGCAGATCTTCGCGGACCGTCACGCCCCCGAAACGCAGGGAAAAGACGGCCTTGGGGTGGACCATCTTTTTTAGTTCGATGATGGTTCGATTGGCTATGATCAAGTAACGCCCCGGCTTGATGCTGCCGGCAGTCGAACCTGAACAACCGCCGATGAACATCATTAATAGGAGCAGGGAAAGGGCCAAAGGAGGCCAGAGGTTGAAATCGGTGGTGGCAAATCCAGTGGTGGTGATAATGGACACTATCTGGAAGAAAGCCGCCCGCAGGGTGCCCTCCACCCCGGCTACCGCCCACTTGTCCTTTAAGCTGAGGAATACCAGCAGGGAAGAGACGATGATTATCAGGCTGTATAAACGAAATTCGGCATTTTTTAAATAGAGCAGCAGATTTCTCTTTTTAAAGGAGAAGAAGTGCAGCGCAAAGTTGACCCCACCCAGGAACATGAACAGAATCACCGCCCATTGCAGGAGTGGCTGGGGATAAAAGGAGATACTGATATTCTTGGTGGAGAACCCGCCGGTGGACATGGTAGCAAAGGTGTGGCAGATGGCATCGAAAGAATCCATCCCCAGGATATAATAGGTTGATGCACACAAAACGCTAAGTACGACGTAGGTAATCCAGAGAATGCGGGCGTTTTCCCTAATACGCGGACTTAAGATATCCGAGACCGGTCCCGGTACCTCGGCCTTGAAAAGCTGCTTGGCCCGGGAACCGAGAGTATTGATGATGGCCACGAATAAGCCGATTATACCCATACCGCCCAGCCATTGGGTAAGGCAGCGCCAGAACAGCAGACCTTTGGGCCAGGCCTCCACATCACTTACCACGCTGGCCCCGGTAGTGGTAAAACCAGATACGGTCTCAAAAAAGGCATCGAAAAATGAGGGCAGGTAACCGGAGAATAGATAGGGCAGCGATCCAAACAAGGATGCTACCACCCAGGCCAGACTTACCAGGATGAAACCTTCTTTGAAGTTGATGTCATTTACCCGGGAAGAGGACAGATAGAGCAGCAGACCACAGCCTATGGTAACTGCTGCCGCCCAGATTATGGGTGTGGTCACCGCTTCGTTATGGGGGATGGACCAGGCCAGGCAGCTAAGCATGGCTATGCCTATTATCAGGACAATGCGCCCCAGGTTACCCAGGATTATTCCAGGCCTAATCAATTTTTTCCTCCGCCCCGGAATAGTTTTTCTATTTTGTGGATGCCTTTCAACAGAGAAAAGACCAACAGGCGATCGTTGGCTGCAATTTGAAAATTTCCGTCCGGTATAATGATAATATCATCGCGTATGACTGCACCGATCATCGAACCACGCGGGAAAGTGATGTCTTTAAGCGGTTTGCTGAGTACAATGGCACCCGGTTGGACTTGGAGTTCCAACATCTCGGCCCGGTCCTCTCCGAATAGGGTAACGGAAATGATATTGCCCACCCGCATATATTTTAGGATAGCCCCCGCGGTCAACAGGCGGGGATTCAGGACTGTATCTATACCTATCTGTTCGGCCAGGGGCAGGACCTCGTTGCGCTTTACCTGACAGACCGTCTTCTTAACCCCCAAATTCCTGGCTATAAGCGCGCACAGCAGGTTGACCTTGTCATCATCGGTTATCGCTACCAGGATATCGGAAGCCTTAACGTTTTCTTCATGTAACAGCTCCGAATCACTGCCATCGCCATATATCACCAGACTGCGTTTCAGCAGTTGGGATATCTTCTGGGCTCGTTCCAGATCCTTCTCGATAATCTTGATACGGACGGAGGGCATCTTCTCTTCCAGGATCCAAGCCAGATAAAAACCAGTGCGCCCTCCGCCTAATATGGTCACCTGCTCCACCTTGTGGGAGTGGAAGCCCAGCAAATTTTCTACCGCACTCATGTCCTTGGTGCGGGCCATCAGATGGATATGATCCCCAGGCAGCAGACAATCATCCCCACTCGGGACCAATATGGTGTGACTGCGTACAATAGCCACAATATTATAGGGAAGAGTTGTATCCAGATCCCGGATTTTTTTGTTGGCCAGCTTTGAATCCGGATCTATTTCCAACTCCAGCAGTTGAATCTTGTTATCAACATAAAACTCAACGTTGAGTGCTTCGGGATTGCGTATGATAGCCGCTATCTCACGAGCCGTAACCCGCTCCGGGTTGATGATCAGGTCTATGCCCATCATCTGATTGAAGGACAGGTCCTTCAGTTCCAGATATTCAGGATTTCGGACCCGGGCGACAGTGGTCTTGGTACCAAATCTCTTGGCCAACATGCAGGAGACCATATTCAGCTCGTCTTTCTCGGTCACCGCCAACAGCATATCGGCCTGTTCCACCCCGGCCTCTTTCAGGATAGCCATTGAGGACCCGCTTCCGCCGATCACCTGGACATCGAGGGTATTCTCCAATATCTGCTGACGCTCTGAGGATGGTTCGATGATGGTCACATCATGATTTTCGGCCGATAACAGCTGGGCCATGGAGAATCCCACTTTGCCAGCCCCGATTATGATCACTTTCATTTAATCTCTTCCTGTCTGTCAAGAATAAAATGTGGGACCAATTGAGTGGTTGGTTACAATATGTTGTACGTGCGGACTTTTAACTCATACAGTATACAACCTGATTGAATTTAAATCTATATTGATAATTCAATGGTATGGAACGAATTTATAAGTATATTATAGGATTTGGACAGTTTGGCTGCCCTTGAAAATAATAGTCGTTCTGATACATAATTAAGCATTACGTATTAACAGGTTAACGCCGATTGCAGGAATAAGCCTAACCAGGCCAGGGCAAAGGCAATGATAGCAAAAGAAGACAGTATATCCAATAAGAAAGGTGTGGTCTTACGTTAGAAAACCAGATCCAGGAGCTTATCAATGAACAACGGAAATTCTATGCCAGCGGCCAAACCAGGGATATCGATTTCCGAATTGACTCCTTAAAACGCCTGAAACAGGTGGTCTTGAGATACGAGCAGGAGATAGCCGATACCATGATGGCCGATAACCGCAGGCCTCCGTTCGAGACCTATATGTCGGAATTGGTTCTGACGCTTCAGGAAATCAATATCGCCATCAAGAACCTGCGCAGATGGGCTAAACCGCTCAAAACCAGTACCCGTTGGCTGGTTTGGCCTTCCCGCAGCTACATAGTCAGCGAGCCATATGGGGTGGCTTTAATCGTAGGCTCATGGAATTACCCGTTCCTGCTGATTTTATCCCCTCTGGTTGGAGCTATAGCGGCCGGCAATTGCTGCATAATGCAGAGCTCCAACAACACATCCGCGGCTGGAATCATCGCAATGATGATAGGGGAGACCTTCGATAGTAATTATGTGGCCATGGTGGACTCTGATCTGGAGACATCCAAGCGCTTGGTAGAACAGCGCTTCGATAAGATACTTTTTACCGGCAGCCCCGAAGTAGGCAAGATAATAATGGCCAAGGCAGCCCAAAACCTTACTCCGATCACCCTGGAGCTGGGTGGCAAGAGTCCCTGTATCGTCCATAAGGACGCCGATTTGGATATCACCGCCAAAAGGATACTGCATGGCAAACTCCTCAACGCGGGTCAGGCTTGTATCGCCCCGGACTACCTGATCGTTCACCACGACATCAAAGAACAGCTGTTTGCATCATTCGATAAATGGCTGAAAGTCTTTTATCCGGAAGGGCCAGATAAGAGTGCGGACCTGGCATCGATCATCAATGAGAGACACTACCAGCGGGTCAAGAGTTACCTGGACCAGGGGCGGATAATTATCGGCGGGGGATTTGATGATGAACGCCTGCTCATCGAGCCCACCGTGATGGAAGTGTCGGACCTGGGCCTGCCGGTGATGCAGGAAGAGATCTACGGGCCCATACTCCCGGTATTGGAGTATTCAGACCTGAACCAGGTTGCTGCCATCATAGCTCATAACCCCGACCCCCTTGGGCTTTATGTGTTTGCCAGGGACAAAGCAGTGCTCCGTTGGATAATCGACCATATACCTTTCGGCGGGGGATGCATCAACGAAACCCAATATCATTTTGCCAATTACTCACTGCCCTTCGGGGGGCGGGGAAATAGCGGAATGGGAAGCTATCATGGCCGCTTCGGTTTTAAAACCTTCTCCCACCAGAAATCGGTGCTGTACAAGGGCTTCGGTTTGGACCTGCCCCTATATCCGCCCTATAAAGACAAGCACAAGTACTGGAAAAAAATCTTACGCTAGAAAACATACGCGCCTATCCTGTTGGCTGTAGTTCGACAAACGTTTTACCATATAATGCAAATCATGGTATAGTGATAATAATCATAAATAAGCGCGGAAAGGTGGAGATGAAAATGTTATTCAAAGTAACAACGGTGGGCAGGACTGAGGTTATCATCAGACGAGCAGACGCCAACGGTGCCTTGGTTACCAAAACTATTTTTATTCCACCCAAAACGGTGCTCGAAGTTTACGGATATGCATATGCCGAAGAGGCACGACGTTTTATCGTATGGAACGAACAGATATCGGCTGCTTTTTTCACAGTGGGAATAAATGAATGCCGGCCGGTAGAACCAAGCACCGCAGACGGTGGGTTATAGGAAAAACCGGCGTAGCAGGTATAAAAGAACCGCGCTTTACGCGCGGTTCCAGGGTATCAAACAAGTTACATTCAGGCAGACCGAGCAAAAAAGGCTTAGAGCAAGGCACTTGGGAGCCCCGTGATTGAGGCGTACATGAGGTACGTCGATTGAACGGGGGTCCCATATTAACGCAGCTATGGGCCTTTTTTGACGGTCTGGAACCGCGCTTTACGCGCGGTTCTTCTGTTGGTGACATTAGTTGCGGTGAGAATGATCGCCCATCAGCGCAGGGCGCTGCCCCCAATCACCATCTTCATCGCCTCTGAAGTACCTTCATAAATTTCGGTTATTTTGGCATCACGGTAGAGCCGTTCCACCTTTACCCCCTTGCAATAACCGTAGCCGCCGTGGATCTGTACCGCTTTGTTGGTGACCCGTACCGCCAATTCGGAGGCATATAGTTTGGCCATAGCCGCTTCCTTGGAGAAGGGTTTACCCTGATCCTTCAGCCAGGCAGCCTGAAGGGTAAGCAAACGGGCGGCCTGAATATCTGTCACCATGTCCGCGATCCAGAATTGGATCTGCTGCTGTTTGGCGAGGGGTTTATTGAACTGGACCCTCTGCTTGGAATAAGCGATAGCTTCATCCATGGCCGCCTGGGCAATGCCCACGGCTTGAGCAGCGATCCCCACCCGGCCATGATCAAACCCATTCATGGCTATCTTGAGGCCCTGCCCTTCCTTGCCGATGATATTTTCCTTGGGGATACGGCAGTCTTTGAAGTAGAGGTCGGAAGTCTGGGAAGAACGCATGCCCATCTTCTCGACTTTCTTGCCAATCTGCATACCGGTAGTGTCCCGGGGGATGATGAAGCAGCTCATCTCGCCTTTCTCCTTATTGGTCCAGGCAAATACTACATAGATGTCGGCCACCGGGCCATTGGTACAGAAGGTCTTGCTGCCGTTGATGACGTATTGATCACCGTCCAGCACCGCATTGGTCAGTGCACCACCCACATCCGTACCGGCAGAGGGTTCAGTGATGGCGAAGGCACCGATCTTGCCTTTGGCCAGGGGAGTGAGGTATTTTTTCTTTTGCTCGTCGCTGCCGAAGTTGTTGATGCACATGCAAGCCACCCCGGTATGTACTGAGACATTGAAGGCAGTGGCCGCGCAGGCCTGGGCCAATTCCTCGATAGCTCCCACATAACTCACATAATCGGTCCCTGATCCCCCATACTCCTCGGGAAAGGGCATTCCCATCCAGCCCTTTTCACCCAAACGGGCATAAAGGTCGGCTGGCCAACGACTGGACTCATCGATCTCCTGAGCGATGGGGGCGACATACTCCTGGGCGAACTCTCTCATAGCTGTCCGGATAAGTTCCTGCTCTTCGCTGAGGTAGAAATCCATTCCTATCCCTCCAATTAGTCATAATTCTCCGGAACCGTTCCGGAGACAGGTCTGCTAAGTCTATTGTATTTTGCTGGGTGAATGGCAGTCAATTATTTGCTCATTGAACTGGAAAATTAATGGGCAGAATATTGCCGCCATCTAAAGTATAATCATGGTAAATAAAGGCGTATACGACGTCTTTTTACCGGTCAGGGCGGATTGGGCAATGGTTGCAACAATGGACTCAGCAGGGGATTGCATAATATGGAGGTGGATTGATGCGGTTGATTTACAAAAGAAGTGTAGCCTGGATATCGGTACTGACGATAGCCCTGTTGATGCAGTTATTCTATGCCTCGGTTGGGCCCATGAAGACATACGCCGTTGATATCGAGGCGTTAAACAACAAAGATGGGCAACCGGTCGTCTATACATGGGAGCCGGAGACTGGTGCCGGTTATGCCATCCTGTATGGCACTGTCGAGGATGATGGCCAGGAAGAAGTGGAGCACTACGGTTTCTATGTGGGGTCTCCCGGCTATGAGGACGATGAGATCAAGATCGAATGTGAAGGCAGTCCGGGCCGAAATGGGACTTTCCAATACAAGCTATCTGGTTTGGACGATGGGGTGATCTATTATGTCAAAGCCTTCGCCAAAAATGATGTGGGAACCGGTCAGGGCAGCCTTCGATATTTTGAAGTCGACAAATTACCTAAAGTCAGTGTATTTACGGTAGGGTCGCTTAGGTACCGCTTGTGGGGTGCGCAGAGGCAGATGGATGTTGCACCCTATCTGAAAAACGACCGTACCTATATGCCAGTCCGTTACGCTGCTTACGCTATGGGTCTAACGGATAGTGACATCACCTGGGATGAGAAAACGCAAGAGGTTATCATGAGTAAAGGGGGCAACCGGATTACGATGACCATCGGCAGTCACAATCTATGGTTGAACGATATACCCACTCCGATGGATGTTGTACCGGAGATCCATCAAGGCCGGACCTGCCTGCCCATCGCCTGGGTCGCTCAAGCTTTCCGCCATACGGCGGTGTGGAATCCTGATGCCCAGACTATCACCATTGAGACCAAATAATTCTGGTTAACGAATGCCCGAACCAATGTCCAGGCCACGATGATTTATGGAGGGTGTCCGGGATGACAATGCAATGGATGACCTACTATTTTTCCGGCACCGGAAACTCTCTGAAGGCCAGCCGCTGGATGGCTGAAAATGCCGGCAAAGCTGGTGTTAAGGCCAAAATACAAGCGATAGATCGCTTTGACCGGGACTCTATGCCCCAGCCAGCCCCGGATTCATTGCTGGTTTTTGCTTATCCCACCCATGGATTTAATCTCCCGTGGTATATGCTTAAGTTCATGCTATATTTCCGGCGCGGCCATAATCCGGTCTATTTGCTCAACACCCGAGCCGGACTGAAACTCGGTCCCTGGTATACCCCTGGAATATCCGGAATCGCTATCCTGCTGCCGATGCTGCTCCTGGCTCTCAAGGGGTATCGCATCAAGGGCGTTTTACCACTTGATATGCCCTCAAATTGGATTTCTCTACACCCGGGCCTGTTTCCGCATACGGTTGATGACATCATAAGCCATTGCCGCGGTATTGTTGATCGGTTCAGCAGTGCGCTACTTGCTGATAGGAGGAGTTTCCCGCTTATTTTCTGGTTATTCCTGCCACTGGATCTGGCGTTGATTCCCATAAGTCTCTTGTACTTTGCAATGGGGAGGTTCTTTTTGGCCAAGACTTTCATTGCCTCGTGGCGCTGCAACGGCTGCGCTATTTGTGCTGAATGCTGCCCGGTTGGAGCTGTCCGAATTATTGATGACCGTCCGTACTGGAGTTTCTATTGCGAGAGCTGCATGCGCTGTATGAATATCTGCCCCTTACAGGCTATTGAGACTTCGCATTCCCTGGCGGCCCTGATTATCGCGATCGCGAGTTCCATTCCGGTCTGCATTTATCTGCATCGCCTTCTGGCCGGATCTGGTTTGGAGATGACTGGAGTGGGGGTGTGGTCAGTTGAACAGATTATCTTCTGGCTCTTGACTCTGGCCATAATCTATGTGGTTTACGCGCTCCTGTTTGTTCTGCTGCGCCATCCCTGGATCAACCGCATCTTTGTCTACACGTCACTGACCTATTATTGGGCTCGTTATAAAGCTCCCGGAATCGGGATAAAGGACTTCAGGCCAAAGAGGAACGGCTCCCCGGAATAGAATTACTCAGAAAAAAGCCCGCCAGCCCTGGCGGGTTTGTTATTTAAGCTGGTGGGCCATGAAGGACTTGAACCTTCAACCTTGTGATTAAGAGTCACCTGCTCTGCCAATTGAGCTAATGGCCCGGGTCTTTGCAACAATTAAGATTATAACTTCTGGATTTCAATAAATCAATAAGCAACAGGAAATATCTCGCTTGATAACGAAATCTGGTAAGGAAGGAGGGTGAATTTAATTAATGAAGGAAATTGTCATCGAAACACTGTATGATATTAAACTGGCTGCCTATCTGTGGGAACCCGGTGACCAGGAAAAGCACACGGTGGTGATTTGCCACGGATTTCGGGGGACCAAGGAAAACGGCGGCAAGCTATTTGGGTTCGCCGATAAACTGCGTAATACCGGGATGGGAGTCCTGGCTTTCGATTTCCGCGGGAGCGGTAAGAGTGATGGGGAATTCTCCTCAGTGACCCTCTCCCGCCAGGGGGAAGACGTGCAGGCGGTTATCGATTACATCTGCCGGGAATACGGATCGCGCGTAATTCTACTGGGCCGCAGCATGGGAGGAAGTTCGGTTTTGGCCGGGGCGTCCGCCGATAAACGGGTAGACGCATTTATTTTTTGGTCGACTCCGGTGTTTATGCACCAGGCATTCGCCACCATCATGGGGACCGATTATGATCGTCTGCGGGTGGGTGAATCAATTTACTTGAGGGATGATGGCGGGGAATTCAGGCTCGATCCTGATCTCATCTCCGACTTTGATAGCCATGATATGGAGCAATACGTCCGGGCTATCGGTACGCGGCCAACTCTTATCATCCAGGCCCGCGATGATGATGCGGTAAGTGCTGAAAACGGTCAATACCTGCATCGCAATCTGCCCAATGGCCAGTTGGCCATGTTCGACCAGGCCGGACACAGATTCCTTGAACTAACCGCTCAACGCGAGGATATCACTACAGAATGGCTGCGCCAGCATTTTTGCGTATAGCTTATCGTTATTTGGGGATACTCTGGGCGAATTTATCCAGGGTGATCCACCCCGGGACACGCACCCGGGGCGTGAGGAAAGCGGTGTTGGCCGGGGAGGCATGCCCGTAAGCGACAGTCACCGCCGATGTATAACCGGCATCCTTTATTATGCCCGGAGTAATGTCACTGTATGTTCCGGTCGGGTAGCAGAAGGAAAGACAGGGCTGGCCCAGGTTCTCTTCCAGCACCTGTTTGGACACCACTATCTCCTTTACTTGTTGATCATAGCTGGCTTCTTTTAAACTGATATGGTTGCAGGTATGACTGCCTATCTCTATTCCCGCTGCTGCCAATTGCTTAGTCTGATCTATAGTTAGGTAATTGGAACGGCCGAAAAACGAGGTGCAGACGTAAACCGTGCCGGTAAAACCGTATTCCTGCAATATTGGCCAGGCGTTGGTATAGACAGATGTATATCCGTCATCAAAAGTGAGAACTATCGTTTTGGCTGGTATCTTCTTTTCCCGGAGCATTTCCCGGGCTTGAGCCATCGTCACCGTATGATAGCCGCTCTTGGCTAAAAACTGCATCTGCTCCCGAAATTTTTCTACGGGAACATAAAGGCTGTTAGGGCCGGAGGTCACTTCATGATACATCAGGATGGGGATGACCGTTCCAGTGTAATTTTCGGAAGGGGGTGCCGCCGTGGGCTGATTCGCACCACTATGACCCGCAGGAGACGATTTCCCCGGGTCAGATGGCGACTGGTTGGTGGCGACTGCCTGAGATTGGGGATCTGGCGAAGTTGCCGGTGCATGATCTATGTAAGCAATAACGCTGTCCCGGAAGAAAAATGCCAAGCCAATAATCAATATCAAGGCACAGAGAAATGAGCCATACTTTTTCAACTCTTTTTTCTTCCTCTCCAAAAATATAGTCCATTCTTTCTAAGGGAAGCAGTGTACCTAATGCTGCCAAGTGTGGCTTATATTAATGATGTGTATGGTTTGGGTACCGTCTCTATCATCCAATAATACCCCATCCAGCGAGCCTCTTTCAATCATGAAATATGGTAATTAATAAGTCAAAACCGCTGCTCGGCAACAGGACTATTTCGCTCCATAAAAAAAGCACATCTATAGATTATAGGTGTGCTGGGTAGTCTGTAATGGTACGCCCGAGAGGAATCGAACCTCCGCTCCCGGCTCCGGAGGCCGGTGCTCTATCCACTGAGCTACGGGCGCGCACTGCGTTAATGATTATATCACTAATTGGCGGAAGAGGTCAAAGTATTCTGGCTCGGGTCCAGCATTTAATCCAGAAGCCACCGAGGGGAAAGAAAGGAGCCAATCCTTCTTGCGAAAGATTGGCCGCCTGGTGTTTGAAAGGACGTCTATTATTGACTAATAATTTGCTTTTACTATTTTCATACTGCTTCGGTGACAGCTTCTTCTGTAACTTCTCCAGCGGGTGCTACTTCTACAATTCCCTCAGCGACATCGGCAGTAACTTCCAGCCCGAATACTTCTGCCAGTTCGTTTAAGGGATGATAAGCCCGGCCGCAATTGTTTACAGTGTTGGACAGTCGAACATCCAGGCTCACCTCGGCAAAGGCCAAATCTGTTGAACTTAGTGTGCCAGTCAGCTCTACCTCGACCGTTTTGATGACCGCGCCGTTCTCATCAACAATATTGGCGGTTAATATTGTATCGGGGGGTATGTTCTCATCTGTAATAACACCATTTTCGTCAACTGGTAAGGCCAATTCTACCATAGCTTCTACATTATACACTACTCCGGTAACAGGATCGGTTATAGTGCCGGTTATTGTTCCGGTTTTCTCGCCAGCAACTGCGCCATCTTCAAACACAATCGCGGAATTGGCAACACTGGCCTGAGTTGTGGCAGCTTTGCCCTCGGGGCTGAAGACAACACTGATTCCGTTGGCTCCCACTACGGTCACCGTCTTGGTGGTTTCATCCCAGGTAACCTCGGCTCCCAAGTCACGCATGGCTGCCAACGGGAACATGATCTTGCCGCCTTTCAGATAGAGGGGGCCTTCCAACTTCATAAGGTTTTCGCTCTTGTTGGTCCACAGAGTCCAGGTGTCAGGATCCTCAGCAGCCGTGTACATCGCTGCGATCAGGGCTTGAGCATTGTCATACAGGCTGAGATCAAATCCTGACTTCCCGGATTTAATTACCATGAAGCGTTCATTGATAAATTGCTTCTTCAGGGACTCCGGGTCCGTGGCCAACTTGGTGGTGATATCAGTTATTTGACCATCAAGTTCGGTCATTTCATCCGTTAATGCGGCTAAGTCGGCATCATAATCCGGGTCACTCGGATCCAGGGCATCAATTTCGTCTTGCAGGGCTTCTTTGGCTGCCTTTAATGAGTCCAAGTCACCTTGCAGAGCACCAACCGGGTCTTTGACATATTGATTCATCTCTTGCTTGAATTGTTTCGTCTTTGCCTTGTCACTAGTATCCGCGGCGGTCTGGGTATCAGCCTTGTTTCCCCCGTTGCCTTTGCCGTTGCCGTTGTTGCCCTTGCCGGGATCTGCCAGGGCGCTAAGGGACAAGGAAAGGGTCAGGGTGAGGGTCAAAATGAGCACCAATACTTTTTTCATTCGACCAACCTTCCTTTCTTTTTCCATCTCCACCGAAAGAAAAACTGCACGCCGAAGCGTACAGTTATTTTTACTGGCTTCTCTTCGGCAACCCGGCGATCATGGCATTTTGCTTTAGACCCGTAGTTTTGCGTCCTTGGCTTTCACCAAGTTTGCTATTATCGGAGATGTTAATTTTCCACATTATAACCCACATTGGATTGCCGTGAAACACTTTTCCAGGAAAGCTGACCTAGCGATGATAAAATGTACCGGCCAGCTGCCCAGGCAACGAATAATTCAAACCATTTCCTGATTTTTAAGCGATTCTTCAGGTTCTTTTCAGGTAGGATATGGATAATGGATCATAGACTTCTAAAAGCGATTATATATATTATTGTCCCTACTCGAGTCGTGAATATTTTTATTGGAGTGATGAATTTTATGTCAGATACGCCGATCAATGGAAACGATGAACAGATCCAAACCGTGAACGCTGAAATACCCAGCGGGGAAGAGCATGTGAGCCTGGACTCCCAGCATGTACGTCAGGTGCTGGCCGATAAACGGATTCGGGGTATGTCCAAGGGCAAGAAGTTTTTCCTGCTGTTGGCGGCCTTTTTTTTGGTAGCAGCGGCGGCTTACGGCATCCAGAAGGGGGTCGGAAAAGAAAATCAGGTCGGTTATGCCACGGTAACTGTTTCTCAAGGTACAGTTACCAATTCCATTGAAGCTACCGGCACTTTGGAAGCGGTGCGGACCTCCGACATGGGGTTCAAGAACGATGACATTATAATCGCCCTCAATGTTCAGCCGGGAGACCACGTTACCGCTGGCCAGGTTTTGGCCCAGCAAGATCCGGCCACCCTTCGCAACGCTCTGCAGCAGGCCCAAAACACGGTCGACCAGGATAGTATCAGTTTGAAGAGCAGCCAAATCAACCTGGAAACCGCCCGCCGGGAATTGGAACGCCAGCAGCAACTCTACGACGCCAACGCCATCTCTCAAACCGAACTCGAAACCGCCCAGAACTCCTATGCCAAATCCGAATTGGATCTCCAGCTGGCCCAGGCAAAATTGGCCAACGATCGCACCAAGTTGGGGCAAGCCGATAAGGATATGGAGGAAGCTTCCATCGTGGCCCCATTTGACGGATTAATCGGGGCCGTCAACGGCCAAGTGGGTTCCATCAATGGGATCAATTCTTCCTCCAGCACCTTACTAACGGTTATGAGTGATGAATTACAGATGAATGCCCTGGTGAACGAGGCCGACATCGGAGAAGTGAAGGTAGGGCAGGCAGTCGAATTCAGCAGCAGTTCATTCGGCGCAAAAGTGTTCCAGGGAGAAGTCCTGCGGATTACTCCCCAGGCCAAAACGGTAAGCAATGTTCAATACTATCCGGTCTTGATCTCCTGCCAAGACCCTAAAGGAGTTCTTTTATCGGGTATGTCGGTTTCAGCCCGGATCATAGTAGCCCGGCAGGAAAATGCCCTAACTGTGCCAATGATGGCCGTATCCTACGCCCAAACCCATCTGCGTAGCAATCCTATCCCTGCGGTGCCCGCGGGATCAAAAGCGGTAGTCATCCTGGAAAACGGCCAACCAGTAGTCAAGGCGGTTGAAGTAGGGATAAGCGATGGAACCAACTATGCTATTATAAATGGCCTCAATCCTGGTAATACCGTCATTATCGGTACCGCTTCAACATCCGGGTCTGCCACCGAAACATCGACTACCCAAAACAACAGCGGACGCGGCCAGGGCCGTATGCCCGGAGGAAGTATGGACCGTCCCCCGGGAGGGTTTTAGCAGAAGGGAGACAGTTAATGGTTGAGAATCTAGTCAGACTCAGAGACATAAATAAGACCTATTATGGAGCTGCCACTCCGGTCAATGCCTTGCGTTCGGTGTCGCTGGATGTCAGCAAAGGAGAGATGGTGGCAATAATGGGGCCCTCCGGTTCGGGTAAATCCACCCTTATGAATATGCTGGGCTGCCTGGATAAACCGGATTCGGGCCAGTACATTTTTTCCGGGCAGGACGTGATGAAACTGGACCGGGATCAATTAGCCCACATGCGCAGCATATTTATCGGTTTCGTCTTCCAGAATTTTAACCTGATCGGCCGCGCTACGGCTTTGGAAAATGTGTGTCTGCCTTTGATATATGCAGGTATAAAGTCGCCCCGGGAGAGGGAGAAACGGGGCCGCCAGATGCTCAGTATTATGGGCCTGGCCGGCAGGGAGCATCACCTGCCCAAACAACTCTCTGGAGGACAGCAACAGAGGGTGGCAATAGCCCGGGCTTTGGTCAATGATCCGGGATTGGTGCTGGCCGACGAACCTACTGGGGCCCTCGATACCAGGACATCCGAGGAGATAATGCTGCTGCTGAAAACACTGAATCAGCAACGAGGGCTTACGGTGGTGATCATAACCCATGAAGCTGAGATCGGAAACCATTGCCAGCGGATAATCCGGCTTAGCGACGGAGAAATAGTCAGCGACGAATCATTGGTCTCGGACCTGGCCGTGGCGGCTGGAAGGCGTAAATAAGAACGATGGGCGGGAATAATTATGGATTTGCAATCAAGCCTTAAGATGGCAACCCAGAGCTTGCTGGCCAATAAGATGCGTTCTTTCCTGACCATGTTGGGAGTGATCATCGGGGTCGGGGCAGTTATTATTATGGTGGCGCTTGGTCAGGGAACAGCTGCCGGCATTACCGATAGGATCTCCAGTATGGGGGCCAATCTGCTGACTGTTTCAGCCGGCGGTGGTTTTGGCCCTATCCGAGGGGCAAACACCGCCCAGCTCACCAACGCCGATGCCGAAGCCATCAAGAACCTGCCGCTGGTTAAGAACGTGGCGGCCGAGTCGAGTACCTCCGGCACAATTTCCTATGGCAGCGCTACCTGGACAACAACAGTGGATGGAACCTGGCCGGAACTGATGAGCATCAAGGAATGGGATACCGTGCAAGGGTCGTTTTTTTCTGCTGATGACAATAGCAAGTCAAACCGGGTGGCAGTGCTGGGCAGCACCGTGGTAGAAAATCTGTTGCCGGAAGTAACTACAGCGGTGGGGGAGACTATCAAGATCAATGGAATATCATTTGCCGTTATCGGGGTTCTGGCCGACAAGGGCAGCACTATGGGCAATGATCAGGATGACGTCATCTATATACCCTTAAGTACTTTACAGCAGCGGATGACTGGCGGCGACAATGTTCGTTCCATAAGCGTGCAGGCCACCGGCGCCGAGGCTTTGAATCCATTGCAAGAGTACCTGACCACCCTGCTGCGCCAGCGCCATCAACTGGCTGAGACTGCCGACAATGATTTCCGTATCCAGGACACAACCGAGCTGCTGGCTACCATTGAGGATACCACTGCCATGCTTTCTTTCCTATTGGGCGGCATTGCCGCCGTCTCGTTGCTGGTAGGGGGGATCGGGATCATGAATATCATGCTGGTGTCGGTTACAGAACGTACCAGGGAGATAGGCATCCGCATGGCCATCGGTGCTACTGCTGGAGCGATCCGTACCCAGTTCCTGATCGAATCACTGGTGCTATGCCTGATCGGCGGGATTCTTGGGATCGTTCTGGGTTGGGGCGGAGGCCTGGTTATCACCAGCCTTTCCGATCTGAACATGAAAATAGCGCCGTGGCTGGTGGTTTTGTCACTGGGATTCGCCACCGCCATCGGCTTGTTCTTTGGTTATTACCCGGCTAACAAGGCAGCCCGGATGAATCCCATCGACGCTCTGCGCTTCGAATAACGGTTCAAGGGTTTACACTTTCGGCCGCCTGTGGCTATCATAAGAATAGGGACCGGAAAACGAGGTAAGATTATGCAGCCATTAAAGGGGATCAGGATATTGGCGGTGGATGATGAACCCAATATACTGAAGTTTCTGGAATTAGGACTCCGTAACGAGGGCTTCGAGGTGTGTTGTGCTGAGCATGGTCTGGGTGCAATCACTCAGATGGAGGATTTTCGCCCCCACGTGGTCATCCTGGACGTGATGATGCCCGGACTGGACGGATTCGAGGTGGTCCGGCAGCTCAAAAAGATGGACAGTGTGGCGGTGATAATGCTGACTGCCCGCGACGAGGTGGACGATCGGATCAAAGGTCTGACTTTGGGCGCCGACGATTATATGGTCAAACCTTTTAGTTTCGAGGAACTGCTGGCACGGATCAATGCCCGTCTGCGCAACCAATTCCCTCACCTTTTCGGGCCGATGATCCTGGGGCCTTTCAGCATCGATGACCGGCGCCGGGAGATAAAGCATGATGCCCGGCTCCTGGAACTGTCACCCACCGAATATGAACTGCTCAAATATATGGTTTTAAACCACGGGCTGGTACTCAGTAAAAAGACGATCCTGGACCGGGTATGGGGTTATGATTTTGGCGGTGAAGACAATATAGTAGAAGTCTATGTGCGTTCCCTGCGCGAGAAACTGCGCGATAGGGAGCACCGCCTTATCCGCACCCTGCGAGGGGCAGGCTATAGGGTGGATATATGAACCAAAACGATAACGGTACGGCCAACCGGCCTTTTTTGCAATTCCATTCCCTAAGATTCCAGCTTCTATCCCGTTCATTGCTCATCCTGGCAATACTGTTGGGCTTGATTGGCGTCCTGCAATATGCATTCATGCGTGAAAACATCTACCGCAATACAGCCGCCAGCTTGCACCGCCAGATACTGAGTATCGCTTCCGCCCAATGGGAAATGATGCGCAGCGATAGCGGAGAGGGCCGGGATTGGCAATCCAAACCGCCGTTCTTTTTCGGACCCGGAACCAGCCTGACTTTTGTTGATGAGGGAGGTGGGGTTTCGGTCCTTATCACCGCTCGAGACACCCAACCACCGCAATTTAGCAGCGAGCAGATAAACCAAATGTTAAACCGGCACCGTCGTCAACCGTACTTGTTGACCGGCAGCGGTGCTGATGAACACTTGGCGGTGGCTGCTCCAGTTATCATCGAATCGGGCCAGTTACTGGGAACAGCCATCATGGCTTCTGCTACTCAGCCATTAAGAGAGATGCTCTGGCGCCATATGTTGATATTTCTGGCCCTGGCACTGGGCGCGATGGCTATAGGTTTGATGGCTTTCCGGCCGGTACTGAGAAAAACCCTGGTGCCTCTTTCCAACATGGTGGAAACTGCCGCTCATATAGATGCCGGCAACCTCGACCGTCGTTTTCCTGCCCAACAGGGACAGATCGAGATCGACCAGCTTTCAGATTCATTCAATGGTATGCTGCACCGACTGGAGACCACTTTCATAGCCGAAAGGGAGACTCAGGAACAGATGCGCCGCTTTATAGCTGACGCCTCTCATGAGCTGCGTACTCCCCTGACATCAATCCACGGATTTCTGGAAGTATTGTTGAGAGGTGCAGCCCTCCAGCCAGAGCAACTGGAGGAAGCCTTAAAAAGCATGCACAGCGAGTCTCAGCGTTTGAACAAATTGGTCAATGACCTGCTGCTGTTGAGCAAACTGGACCGGATGCCCCGTACCGCCATGGAAGTCGGGTATTTGGATGAGTCTGTTCGGGAGATGGAACCCCAGTTGCGTATCCTGGCTGGATCACGCAGTGTGGTCATGACTATTCAACCTGGATTGACCTGCAGATATGATCCAGACCAGATCAAACAAATAATCTTAAATCTCTTCCAGAACGCAATCCAGTACACGGATCCTGAAGATGGGCAGATTAGGGTGTCACTTTTGAAGCATCACGAGCAGATACGGCTGGTTGTCCAGGATAATGGTCAGGGTATTAGTCCCGAACATTTGACTCACATATTCGAGCGTTTCTATCGGAGTGATTCCGCCCGTACCCGCCGGGAAGGGGGAGCGGGATTAGGTCTGGCCATAACCAAGGCGATAGTGGAAACCCATGGCGGAAGCATAGATGTCAGCAGCCGGATCGGCCAGGGGACTACCGTGCTGGTCATTCTGCCCGAAACGGAAATGCCGCTAATTTAGGGTATCGCGGGAAGGCAGTGGTTGTGGTTTTGGTCTGGTCAGGTGCCAGGTTACCCAAAACACCAGGCTGGCAGCGGTTACGGCGGCTGCGGTCAGGTGAACCGTATGGAGGGCCTGCATGAATGCGGCCGAGTATTCGCCCAGCGGCAACTGGCTATTCAGAACCACGCTGAAGAGAAGAACCGAGAGACTAATCCCCAGAGAAAAGGAGAGGTTGCGGTTGGTCGCTATGAAACCGCCTCCGTAGCCAGCCTTTTGCTTGGGCATAGAGCCCAAAATGGAACTGGTGTTGGGTGAACCGAAGGTACCCATGCCCATCCCCAGCACGATCAAAGCCGCCAATATGGGCAGCTGGGAAGAATCGGCCTGTAGCGAGGACATGATCAGGAACGCTCCGGTCAGCAAGGCGAGGGACAGGGCGGTTATCGGCGGTGAACCATAGCGGTCTGATAAATGACCAGCCAGGGGAGCGGTGATGGCCATCATGATCGGAGTGGTAGTCATCATCAATCCGGAGAAAGCAGGGGAGTAACCCAGCATTGATTCCAGATAAAATGGCAGCAGGAAAAACGCTGAGTTCTGTACGCTGTAGACCACTACCGCCACCAGGTTGCCGGTCACGAAGATCTTATTTTTAAAAAGATCCATATCCAACAGTGGTGATGGCGTGGTTTTCTCGCGCCAACGGAAGACGAGCAGCATCAGCAGGCTGGTCCCGAGCCAAATACATTCCAGGCCATTTCCTGAAAGGCTCATCAACAGGGTAGTGACCGTGGCAGCCAGCAGCACCGTCCCCGGCAGGTCAAAGGATTGCTGGTCAGAGTCGCGCTGTTCCAAGGGTAGATAGCGCAGACCCAGATAGAAACCCAAGATGCCAATAGGGATATTGATCAGGAAAATGACCGGCCATTTAAAACTAGCCAGCAGAACACCGCCTAATCCCGGCCCCAGCATATTGCCCAGAGCCACTATGGTTCCGGTCAAGCCCATTGCTTTGCCCCGCTCGTTATCAGGAAATATATTGGAGACTATTCCTATCCCGGTTGCCATCATCATGCTGGCGCCCAATCCTTGCAAGATACGCATGCTGATCAGCCACGGCAGGTTGGCTGCCATACTGCAACCCAGCGAACCGAGGGTAAAGACCAGGAATCCCCAGGTGTATATGCGGTTGCTTCCGCGTCGATCCCCTAAACGTCCAAATAGGATCAGCGACGAGGTTACGACCAAGAGGTAGGCATTGACCACCCATTGGACATCGTTTATATCAACCCCGAATTCCCTGGCGATACTGGGATTGGCTATGTTAAGGATGCTGCTGTCCAGGGTGGAGATCAGTATTCCAATCGCCACTACCAGGAAAACCCGCCACTTCAATTCAAGCTTGGGCATGGTCTTCAACCGCCATTCGTAGTCGTTGGCTAAATTATATGATAAACCGACTGCAAGGGGCTATCCTCTAATTCTATGAGATCTGGGCGGCAGCTATAACATTTTCAACTAAAAGTGCCACCCCTTTAGGGGATGGCAGCTTGTCAATTGTAATTTGTCGGTGAGATTCCTGATTATCCCTGACTGAAAACGGCCAGGATAACATCGCCCAGGCAGCGGGCCGCATTTTCCGCCAGGCTGAGAGGAATGGAATCGGTGCCGATCTCAAAGAGTATGCCGGTGGGGTAAAGATCCTGGTTGTAATCGCCTTTGCCCATAAAGATGCCTCGTATCAGGCCAGGATACAATTGGTCGGCCTGGTCTTTTATTCGCCGCGCATAAGCCAGGTTGGTCTTCATGTTGGGATTGGAGCGACCTACTACCATCATCACCCGCGAACTTTCGACTCCGTTGATGGTGGTAATGTAAGCCGAAGCGGGAGCCGAATCGCGGTGGATATCGAAGGAGGCATCGGGCTGCTCCTTCAATAGTTGAGCCACCGTCCGGCGAGACCGGTGGTATGCATTGCGGTCATGGGGATCATGGGCGCTGAGGCTATGGGATACGCTGACCCCCGATTTGCGCAGGGAATCGGCCAGGGTTGCCCCCACCGTATATATGTCACCAGCTCCGGGTTGGGAAGTCTTCCCGGAAGTCGGCAGGTATGATTCATCTGTATGGGTATGGTACAAAACCACGTGGCGGGACCGATCGGCCGCTTGGGCTGGAATAGCCAGATCGAACGAATGAGGTGCCAGCGATAGGTCAGAGAGATCACTGCCGGCAGCTCCCTCGCCGCTGCTCTTGGTGACTATGTCGGCTACTGCATTTTGTCCCTCGACTTTGACGATTATATACTGGACATTTTTTTCGGTTATATACTGGTCATCGATGTGGACTGGTATACCTGTTTCCAGGATAGTCAACCCGAATGTATCTTTGACAATATAATAAGAAGACACCTGTTCGTCCGGTCCGGGTACCGGTTTTTTAAGTATAGGGGTATTGATGGTGTTCAAGACATAGGCCCCGATCATCACCGCCACCAGCAATCCGAAAAATATCCCAATGTAACGCCGGCTCACAGTCTCCATAAAATTAATCCGCCTTTCCTCATCCTAGGATTATGATGTGAAAGCGGCGGACTTATTATTCTCTCAAACCGGTTCTGAAATAACGGTGATCACTCGGTATCCCAACTGGCCAGGTAATCGACTTGTTCCGTCGTTAATCGGTCGATCTCAACTCCATCGGATTCCAATTTGAGCCAAGCCACTTTTTTATCGATGGCTTCCGGCACATTATATACATGACAGCCGAGTCGGGATCGATTTTCGATCACGTACAACAGCGACAAAGCCTGTAGAGAAAAACTGAGGTCCATGACTTCAGCCGGGTGGCCATCGCCGGCGGCCAGGTTGACCAGCCGGCCTTCAGCCAACAGATAAATCCGGCGGCCATCAGCCAGCACGAATTCCTCGATATTTGGTTTCAATCCCCGCTGTGAAACCGCCAGCCCAGCCAGATCAGGCTTGGATATCTCCACATCGAAGTGTCCGGCATTGGCCAGGATGGCACCGTCAGGCATAACCAGCATGTGTTCCCGGCGGATAACATTAAGGTTGCCGGTCACGGTTATGAATACATCACCTTGCTGGGCAGCTCGGCTCATGGGCATCACCTGGAATCCATCCATGATCGCTTCATTGGCCTTGATGGGGTCGATCTCGGTAACAATCACCCTGGCACCCATGCCCTTGGCCCGTAGCGAGACGCCTTTGCCGCACCAACCGTAACCAGCCACTACCACATTTTTGCCGGCGACCACCAGATTGGTAGTGCCGTTGATGCCGTCCCATACCGACTGTCCGGTTCCATAACGATTGTCGAATAGGTATTTCATATAGGCATCGTTGACTGCCATCATAGGAAATAAAAGAGATCCTTCTTCATCCATGGCCCGCAGTCGGATGATGCCGGTAGTAGTCTCCTCACATCCTCCGATAATTTTGCCGGCCTGCTCCGGCCGGTCTTTGTGCAGCAGGCTGACTAGATCGGCGCCATCATCAATGATGGCATCAGGTTGGCAGTCCAACGCCTTCTCCAGGTAGGCGCAGTAATCGGTGATACTTTCTCCATAGATGGCAAAAACAGTCATCCCCGAATCGACCAGGGCCGCTACCACATCATCCTGGGTGGAGAGGGGGTTGCTGGCGCAGGCCACCACCCGGGCACCGGCCGCCTGCAGCGTCTGCAACAGGTAACCGGTTTTGGCTTCCAGATGTAAACAGCAGACAACCGTCTTACCCGCCAGGGGCAGGGTCTGCTCCAATTCCTGCTTCAAACGGCTGAGCACCGGCATGTGAGTCCTGACCCACTCCATTTTATCGTAACCGGCTGCCGCCAGTTTGATATCCTTAATAATCGATTCCATGATGACCTCCTGACTTCATTTTGAACGTTTCCATTATAAACCACCGCCAAAGGCAGGTAAAGCTGGGTCATTATAAGTGTGGCGATTAATGGCTCCATAAATTATAATACAATTGACCATCGAATCATGTCTATTTCTACCGTCGGTGTACCAGGGGGAATATAGAATTGCGTTTCTGGGCTACCATAGCCGTAATCATAATGCTTGATCAGTTCAGCAAGATCCGTATAATGGAAATGTTAAATCCTGGCGACAGCATCCCGCTCATCCATAATATCTTGAACCTGACCTTCGTGCTTAACCGTGGGGCGGCATTCGGAGTGCTGCAAGGCAAGTCCTGGCTGTTCCTGGCCATGGCGGTGTTGATCGTCGCTATCATGATCTATGTCCACCTGATCTATGCAATGCCATCCTGGGTCCAGTATGCGATGGGCTTCATCGTCGGGGGAACCATCGGTAATCTCATCGATCGTTGGAGTATCGGAGCTGTGCGTGATTTTTTCAGTATCGGCTGGTTCCCGGTGTTCAATGTCGCCGATATGGCCATCGTCACCGGGGGAAGTCTGCTGATCCTCTATTTGTTCGGCAACGAACCGGATCGCAGGCAAGTCAAATGAACGGCTTATCCCAAACCCGGTCAGCCATCCGGCGCACTTCCTGGCGCAGCCTCTCGGTGGCTTCCTGGTCTATCTGCCAGCGCCAGCCTATCATAATCAGTACATCGCCTTCCCGTGCTTCCGGGGGGATAGAGCGGCGCCGCACGTTTCTCAGGGTCCCGTCGATTTCAACCACTGCAAACCCACCTTCAAAACGGTCAATGATCCCGATTTTCATAGCTCTCACCTCTCTGTCGTGATATCCAGAATCTGGCCATCGGTGCTAAAAACAATGGTCCCGTTCAAATCGGTCCGATAGAGCTGCATCCCCGTTCTGCCAAAGCGCTGCAGGGCTGATTGATGTGGGTACCCATAGTCGTTGTCCTTGCCCAGCAATATCACTCCATGGCTGGCCCCGACCGCTTTCAGGAACTCGGTGGAACTGGAGGCGTAGCTGCCGTGATGCCCCACTTTAAGCACGGTGGCCTTCAAGTTGGCGCCACTGGCCAATAAATCCCTTTCCGGCACACTGCCCGCATCGCCGGTCAGAAGAAATACCTGGCTGCCATAAGCCAGCCTCATTACCACGCTGTAATCGTTCAATTCCTCGTAGTAGTCTTTTACCGGGGCCAAGATCCAGCATTCCACCGCATCCAGGGGTAGTGCCACCCCGGCTCGGGCGGTCGTGATTTTGAGTCCTTTTCTTTGCACCGCAGTCAGGACATCTCTAAAACTCTTGGTGTTCTGGGTTATAGCCGGCAGGTAGACCGCCTTCACCCTAAAATGGTCAATTACCGCATCCATTCCCCCGATATGGTCGGAATGGGTGTGGGTCCCCACCACCGCCGCCAGCTCGTCAACTCCCTGCGCCTCCAGGTAGTCGATAACCTTGTCGCCAAAAACATTTTCGCCGGCATCGACCAGCACATTTTGCCCGGCCGGGGTCTGGATCAAAATGGCGTCTCCCTGGCCTACATCTATAAAATGCACCCTAAGCGGTTTGACCGGGGGCGGTTCAGAGCCGGTATCCGGCACCTGACTGGTCAGGTTAGCAGAGCAGCCTGGTGCTGACCATACTACTAACAGCAGCAGCACCCATATTTTCATGAATTTCCTCAGCATAATTCCAGCCTCTCGGTTTATCATAGTGTCCCGTTCGATCACGATGGGGCACCAAGAAACCTGATAATACTCCTGTAAGCAATGTTATCACAAAAATTGGAGGCAGCGCCGACTTGGCCATCCCTATATTGATAGTAACGTGGCTCGGGTTGGCCGGCCTTCTCAGCTCCGATTGCGGCCCGCCGGCTTTTGACGGGCCAATTGCGCCACTGTTGTCCGTGCCGGTCTCATGTTGTTTACAGAACCGCCAACTACCCACTGGTATGTGCAGCCGCTTGCAAATGCGCGGCTTATGGAATAGATTTACTTTAGGTATAGGAAAGGTACAATCGCCAAAATGAACGACCGCAGTCTGCGCCCCATGTACATTAATGATCTGAAAACCTACTATCGATTTATCGAAAAGGATTTTTCCCGCGGGGAGTACCCTCCCTATGCTATCCTGCAGCGGCAGATCAGCGATGGCCGCCAGCAGGGTTTTATCCTACACAACTGGGGTCAGGACCTGGCCTACGCAATCTGCTCCGCCGGCCATGATTACGTATTGATCAGTTTGATGGCAGTACTGCCGCAGTGGCGGGGACAGGGCATAGGATCAGATCTCCTGAAGAGAATAAAGGATCAACATAGTGACCGTTCCGGACTCATAGCCGAGTTGGAACGTCCTGAGTTAGCCCTGCAGGCGGAGGAGCAGCAGACTCGTCAATCCCGGCTCGGTTTCTATTACAAGGCAGGATTTCAACTGATTGCAGGGATTGACTACACCATCTGGGGCGTACCCTTGCACCTGATGGCTTGCCCGCTGGGGGTGAATATGAATGTCATCTCCGCCCATATTGAATCGATCATGTACGAGATATACCTGAATCTGTCCGGGCCGCAATATATCCACAATATGGTGATAAACCGGGTGGACCATGACCCGGCCGGGACTGAAACAGTAAGGCCAGAAACATATAAAAACATGGGGGAAAGATCATGAACACCATAGACATGCAGGATTACGGATGGAAACCGGACTGGGCACACCGCGAAATTCCGTCAGGTTTATTTTTGGGCAGGGTTATAACTCAATCCAAAGACCTGTACCGGGTAGTCTGCGAAAAAGGCGAAATGACCGCTGAAGTGTCAGGGAAATTCCGTTTCAGCACCAAGGCGGCAGCTGATTACCCGGCAGTGGGCGATTTTGTCTTAATGGACCGTGATGAAGACGGCAGCGGACATGGCATCATCAATGAGGTCTTAACCCGGCGGAGTGCCTTCATCCGCAAGAGCGCAGGCCGAAGTCATGATGAACAGATAGTCGCCAGCAATATAGACACCGTCTTCATTTGTATGTCGATCAACAACGACTTCAACATCCGCCGGGTGGAACGCTATCTGGCTATCGCCTGGGACAGCGGTGCGATGCCGGTGGTGGTGCTGACCAAATCCGACCTGGGTGAAGACATTGAAAGCCAGGTCAACCTGGTCAGAAGTGTCTCGATAGGAGCGGACGTGGTGGTCACCAGCAGCATGCATGAAGACGGTTTCACTTCCATCCTGGGCTACATCAAACCGGGTCGGACGGTTGCCTTCCTAGGCTCGTCCGGGGTAGGCAAGTCCACCCTCATTAATCGTCTCATGGGCGTAGACGCCCTGCCCACCCGCGAAGTGCGCAGTGATGACAAAGGCCGCCACACCACCACCCGACGTGAACTTATCCTGCTGCCGCAAGGCGGGATGGTGATAGATACTCCCGGCATGCGTGAGATCGGGCTGGAGAGCGCCGACCTGACCAAAACCTTCGCCGATATCGATGCATGGTCGGGAGAATGCAAATTCAGTGACTGCGCCCACCGCGGGGAGCCTGGATGTGCGGTGCAACAAGCTATAAAGGATGGCCGACTAACGCCAGAACGGCTGGAAAGCTACCTGAAATTAAAGAAAGAAGCCCGCTATGAAGGTTTGAACTCCCGTGAGATAGAGAATGCCAAGATCAAAGAGATGTTTGCGGGGGTGGGCGGTGTCAAGGGCTTTCGCCAAATGATTAAAGAAAGTAACAAGAAATAGGGCCATTGCAGTGTAATAAAAACAATCCTTTTTCGTCATATTAGTTATAGTCTCAACTTTCGCAGTTGCAAAAACACTTGATATTTGATAATTAAAAGTCGGCAAA
>CAZBSD010000023.1:0-36188 GCA_964494735.1 uncultured Syntrophomonas sp. | reverse complement strand
GGCCTTCAAGACCGCTATCTTAAGACCATTATCATTGGTCTTAAAAGCCAGGATGCAATATGGGCCCTGGTTGTGGGAGCTCTTCACTGTTACCAGGTCCCCTGCATAGAATTGCTTGGTCGGAACTATTTTCAACATCGACAATCACTCCCCGGTGAATTACCAAAATAATCTACTGTAATATATGCAGCGCGGGAACAGTCTGTTAATTTAATCGTGATTGTATCCCGCGGTGGTCAAAATGGGGGTCAAAGGAAAAATCCCAACAAAAAAGCTGAAACAAAGTGTCTCAGCTAAAGCGATTCAAACCGCCTATATTACTGGCGGAGGCGTGTGCGAATCGAACACACCCACCGTGGGATCGCCACGGCGCAAACTGGATTTGAAGTCCAGGCGGCCCACCAGGACCGATCCGCCTCCTCAAAGCACGCTCATAGATTATATTATCACCCGCGCATATTTGTCAAATAGGCCCCAATTTTCAGTCCTCCTGGGGTGATTCGATTACCGATTCCAGTTCATACCCACTATCCTTCAGTGTCTGAACCACATCCTCGCAATCCAGCTCCTCAATACGGATAATCATTTTATATTGATCCCTTTGCCCGTCGTAATAGACGACTGTATTCAGAACATTCTTGCCCGCTGCGGCAATAATACCCGTAATCTTGGCAATTTGGCCGGGGCGGTCGTCCACATAAAGATCGATGCGACTGTGGGTCTTGCGGACACCCAGTATGTCAATGAAGGCATCAAATATGTCGGTCTCGGTAACTATCCCAACTAACCGGCCCCCATCAATGACCGGCAAGCCGCTGACGCGGTGGATACGCATCTTTTTGGCGGCGGTTTCGATATAGTTATTCGGGCCGATGGTTATAACCTCCTGTTTCTTTGGGAGGACATCCTTGATCTTGGTTTTGGCCAGCAAATAGTTCAATTCGTGGATGCTCAAGCTGGTAGCCGTCGATGGCGCCGCCTGGTTGAGGTCGCTCAACGTCACAATTCCCACCACTGCTCCCTTATCCATGACCGGCAGGCGGCGGATATTATTCTCCTTCATTAATGAAAACGCTTCGCTGATGCTACTATCCTTGTTCACGGTGATTACTTTGGGGCTCATCCTCTCCTTGACCTTCATGCTTCCATCCTCCTAAGCAAATCTTATTTTACTTATAGTCGCCTACCCGCCCAGATATGCCTTCTTGACGTCCTCGCTCTTGAGCAATTGTTCCGCTGTCCCCTGCAAAACGATCTCGCCGGTCTCTATGACGAAAGCCTTGTGGGCAATAGATAGCGCCATATTGGCGTTTTGTTCCACCAGCAGGATGGTCGTGCCTCGTTCATTAATGTCTTTGATGATTGAGAATATCTCCTTTACCAGCAGGGGGGCCAATCCCATTGAAGGTTCATCCATCAACATCAGCTCCGGTCGCGCCATCAGGGCCCTTCCTATAGCCAACATCTGTTGCTCACCCCCGCTTAGTGTTCCAGCCAATTGGCGGCGTCTCTCCTCCAGTCGCGGGAATCGTCTATAAACCATTTCCAGGTCGGTCAGGATGTCTTTTTTGTCCCGGCGCAGATAAGCTCCCATCTCCAGATTTTCCACAACTGTCATGGTGGGAAATACCCGGCGCCCTTCCGGCACTTGGGAGATTCCCAATCCGACGATCTTTTCCGGGGCAACCTTGGCCAGGTCGATTCCTTTATAAGTTATCGTCCCGTTCTTAGGTCGGAGCAGACCTGATATAGTATTCAGAGTGGTAGTCTTGCCTGCTCCGTTAGCGCCGATTAGGGTTACAATGGTTCCCTGCTCAACTTCCAAGGATAGTCTTTTAAGTGCGTGGATAGAGCCATAATATACATCTATGTCTGTTATCTGCAGCATTAATTTAGCTCCTCTCCCAAATAGGCTTCGATGACCTTTTTATTGTTCCTGATCTCATGTGGAACCCCTTGGGCTATGATCTGGCCATAATCCAACACATAAATACGCTCACAAACCCCCATAACCAGGGACATATCATGTTCGATCAGCAATATCGACAAGCCGAATTCACTGCGGATCATTTCGATGAGCTGCATCAGTTCATTGGTCTCCTGAGGATTCATCCCGGCCGCCGGTTCATCGAGGATCAACAACGTCGGTCGGGTAGCCAGAGCACGTGATATCTCCAGTCGGCGTTGTTCACCGTATGGTAGATTCTTGGCCAGTTCGTCCCTCTTGTCCGCCAAGTTGAATACTTCCAAATATTTAAGGGCCTCCTGCTCGATTTGTTCCTCGCCCCTGAAAAATGACGGGGTTCGCACAATCGCACTCAATAGACTATACTGCACCTCTTTGTGACAAGCGATCTTGACATTATCCAACACGGAGAGATCATTGAACAGCCGGATATTCTGAAAGGTTCGGGCTATCCCCCGGGCACATATATTGTAGGGACTCATACCCACCAGGTCCCGGTCTTGAAATACGATCTCCCCCCGATCCGGCCTATAAACGCCGGTGATTAGGTTGAATACCGTTGTCTTGCCAGCACCGTTGGGACCAATTAGCCCCACGAGTTCATGTTCGTTCATATGAAAATTAAAATCCATCACCGCGCTTAAACCGCCGAAGGATTTAAAAAGCTTACTGATGTTTAAAAGGGTCATCTGCCTCCACCCCAAATCTTGCCCAGAGTCTTTCGGCCTAACTCTTTGTTGCCCATCAAGCCCTGAGGACGATATATCATCACTATGATTAGAATTAACGCGTATAGAATCATCCTCACCTCCGGGAAGGGCTGCAATACTGCAGTAAGAATGGTGATGAAGATGGCCGCGATCACCGCACCGGTAGTGCTGCCCAAGCCGCCCAAGACAACCATAACCAGGATATCGAAGGATTTCATAAAATTGAACGTCTCTGGTTTGATGATGTAGAAATAATGCCCGTAGAGAGCACCGGCGACCCCGGCAAAGGCGGCTCCGATGACAAAAGCCAGCACCTTGTATTTGGTTGTATTGATCCCCATCAATTCAGCGGCTATCTCATCCTCCCGGACCGAAATTATTGCCCTCCCATAACTTGAATTGACCAGGTTGACCACCACCAATATTGTAAGCACCATGGCACCAAACAACCACGCCCAGGTGGTCAGCTTGGGGATGCCGGAAATGCCGGCTGGTCCGTTAACATACTCAATGTTCTGCAGGGTGACTCGGATGATCTCCCCCAAAGCCAGGGTGGCGATAGCCAAATAGTCTCCCTTCAGTCGCAACGTGGGTACTCCTATCACGAAGCCTGCCGCACCCGCTGCCAGGGCTGCACCCACCAGCCCAGCCAGGAAGGGGTAGTCCAGCTTGGTGGTCAGGATCACTGCGCTGTAGGCACCTACGGCCATGAATCCAGCATGGCCCAGGGACAGCTGCCCGGTAAAGCCGTTGATAAGATTCAGGCTCACGGCCAGGATAACATTGATACACATCGAAGTCAGGTTAATCTGGAGGTATTGGTCCAGCAGGCGGGTGGAGATTCCGTATTGTATCAAGGTGAAGATTCCCGCTAATACAGCCGTCTCCAGTAAAAACCGCGCCCAATCTATTTTTTTTGTCTGCTTACTATGCATGTTCTCACCTACACCTTTTCGCCGCTATCTTTGCCAAAGATACCGGTAGGCTTGATCAGAAGTATGAGGATCAAAACTCCGAAGGCCACCGCATCCCGATAGAGGCTGTTTCCATAGCCGCTGACCATGGTCTCCAGGAGACCCATTACGAATCCCCCCACCATGGCTCCTGGGATTATGCCTATCCCCCCCAGCACCGCCGCCACAAATGCCTTCAGTCCAGGGATGATTCCCATCAAGGGATTGATTGTATTATAATATACGCCTACCATGACCCCTGCCGCCGCAGCCAGTGCCGATCCGATGGCAAAGGTTATGGAAATTGTCTTGTCCACGCTGATGCCCATGAGCACGGCCGCCTCCATATCCAGCGACACCGCCCGCATGGCCTTGCCGGTTTTGGTATATTTGATTATGTATTGAAGGATCAACATCAGGACCACTGCGGATACGAACACGAACACATCTTTGTTGAGTATGGAAAGACCGGCTATATCATACGCCTTTACCGTAAAAGCCGTCGCCGGGAAGACCTTCTGATTGGGGCCAATAAAAAATATGGTCAGATACTCCAACAGGAAAGACACCCCGATGGCGGTTATTAAGGAAGCGATCCGAGTCGAATTACGCAGCGGCCGGTAAGCAACCTTCTCAACGATGATCCCCAATAACGCGCACACCGCCATAGCTACCAGCATTGCCACCACTATGTTCGTGCCTAATAGAGTTACCGTAAAGAAGCCAACAAAGGCGCCCACCATCATCACGTCACCATGGGCGAAGTTGATAAGCTTTATTATCCCATAAACCATCGTGTATCCCAGCGCTATCAGGGCGTAGATGGCGCCGAGAGACAGCCCGTTGACCAATTGTTGGATAAGTTCTAGCAATTATGCCACATCCTCTTATTGAATAGCCGTGGAAGGAAGAGGTTCCCTTCCTTCCACGCTTTGGACCAGTTATGGCTGTATTCTTGAGTTCATAATCTGTTTCCCGTCTTTGAATTCGATGATGACCCCGGCCTTGACCGGATTGTGACTGGCATCGATGCTCATCTTGCCCGTAATCCCTTCGAAATTCTTGATCTTGGCAAGGGCTTCGGCCAATTTTACGGGTTCAGCTGCTTGTGCATCCTTGAGGCCCTGAACCATTATCTGTACCGAGTCATAACCCAGTGCAGCAAAGGCATCCGGCTCTTTATTGTATTTGGCCTTGAAAGCCTGCACGAAGGCTACTATTTTGGGGTCGGTGTCCTGGGAAGAGTAGTGATTGGTGAAATATGTCTTATTAAGCGCGGCAGCGCCAGCAACGGTAACCATGTCGGGAGAGTCCCAACCATCCGGTCCACCTATGGGAGCAGTGATGCCCAGTTCGCGAGCTTGTTTGATCAGGGGAGCGACTTCCTCATAGTATCCGGGTACGTAGATGAATTCCGGATTTTGGCCTTTGATCTTGGTCAGGGTGGCCCGGAAATCGCGGTCGTTCTTGACAAAACCTTCAGTTGCAATGATCGTTCCGCCCTTGGCAGTAAAGGTCTTCTTGAAATACTCTGCCAATCCCTTGGCATAATCGCTGGAGGTGTCACCATAGATGATCGCATTCTTGACCTTAAGATTATCTGCTGCGAATTGGGCCATCAGAGTACCTTGGAAGGGGTCAATGAAGCACACCCGGAAGATATAATCCCTGGTAAGCCCCGTCTTGTCATCCACAGTTACATTGGCAGCGGTGGCCGCGGGTGCTATTAAGGGGATCTTATTTTCGGTCATGACGGGGGTGCTTCCAGCAACGTCACCGCTGGTCAGGGGGCCGATCTGGGCTACGATCTTTTCACCAGCCAGGGCGGCGCTCACGCTCATCGCCTCGTCAGCAGCCGATTTACAATCCCTGACGATGGGGTTTAGCTGTTTGCCCAGAACGCCACCGGCAGCATTGATCTGTTCAATTGCCAACATGGCTCCATCTTTGGCGTTGGTACCATAACTGGCTACTCCACCTGTCAACTCCACGTTAATCCCAACGTTGATCGCAGCGGCGGTCTGGGTCGGCTGCTGGGTAGGTGCCTTTTGGCCGCATCCGGCGATAATGCCAATCATGAACATCATGATTACTAGTACGGCTACCTTTTTTTTCTTCTTGCTCAACATTCTATTCCTCCCTTTCCGTGTATCCCAATACCGACTTGAACTTGGATTAATTTACTGTCCCCCCTTTGCTTTTATTTGGCAATGTTTGAGTTGTACCTAACCCGAATGTCCCCAACCCGGCGAGTGAAACGACACTTGTCATAATACTCGATCAATGGCAAGGCGTACTTCCGTGAGGTATCCAGGATATCCCGCGCGGTGGCTAAGCTCAGCTCCTTCTCCCGTTCGAAGTATTCACCTAATAGCTGCCGCCCTTTATCGACGGCGGTATGCGTAAAATATAGACCTTCGCTAATCTTAACAATTTGGTCCTGCTCAACCAGGTAGGCTAGTATTTCAACTAACTCGTTTCCGCTTACACCCGCAGCCAAGCCCAATGCCTCCGGTTCCGGCGGTGCGAAGGGATTATCCTGCATCGCCCGCTTAATGGCACCAATGGCTTTTTGTTCTTTTTCACCCAGGTGGACCACCCAGCCGGGAATACTGACCAGGTTGCTTTGGGTAACTAATCGTCGTGCCTCTTCCAGGTACCTGACCAGACTATTGAAAGTCTTCGGGTTGAAGGCTCCGAACAGGCGCGTTCTCATATCTTCTTTCGGGTATCCGGACCGCAGCGGATATTTACTGCGGTATTCAGTAATAGTCCCTACTATCTGCTCGTATATAATCTCCATTCTCGAAATAGAGAGGTACAGTCCGCCCTTACTTTCGATATTGATTACCCTCTCGTCGACAAGAAGCAGATCTATTTCGTTACTCACATCTGATTCCGGGCTGCCGGTCTTCTTAGCCAGATCAGCCAAGCTTAGCGGTTGTTGCGAGTTCTCCAGTTCATGCAGGACCAGGTCGTAGAGGCTCCCTTCCTCTTTAACCGCCAAGTCGTTGAGCACTTCCTCTCGGAACCTCTTTTGCTTAGGGGCATTGGGGTCGAGTATGGTTCCTCCCCCTATGGTATCTACCGGGGAGTAATAGCGAACCACAAAGGGATCCCCTTTGACGGCCACCACTGGTTTTTCCATTACTATCTGCGCATATGCCTCCGCGCCCGGGACCAATTCATCTCGATCAAGCAATACTACTCGTCCCAAAGATTCATCCGTGCCCAGGTGAAACCGCACCCGGTTCCAGTTGCGCAGGGTCCGCGAACTCCCCTCCAGCAGACGCAACCTCGTATCCACCCGGTAAGCAGGGGTTACATAGCCGGTTTCCGCCAACAAGAATCCTCTTTTAATCTCGCTTACCTCGATGCCCTGCAGGTTTATAGCCACCCTTTGGCCAGCGAAAGCCGTACTCACTTTTTCGTTGTGCACTTGCAGGGTTCGTACTTTAACTTTCCTCTGCACTGGCATTAGCTCCAAGGTGTCCCCCACCCGGATCTGTCCCGACCAAAGCGTTCCCGTAACTACGGTACCAAAACCGGCGATCGTAAAAACTCTATCGATTGGCAGCCGGGCTCTTCCGGCTATCGGCTTTTCTGCGACTGTCTCCGCAACTTCCTCTATTTTAGCCAGCAGCTCTGGGATGCCTTCTCCGGTGACCGCCGACACAGCAACAATAGGTGCTTCTTTTAAGATGGTTCCTTTTATGTACTCACCTATCTCATCTTCTACCAGCATGAGCCACTCATCATCCACCATGTCCTTTTTGGTGATAACTACAATGCCCTTATCCACACCCAGAAGCTGTATTATGTCGCCATGTTCACGCGTTTGCGGCATCACTCCCTCATCGGCAGCAATTGTGAAAAGTACCATGTCAATCCCAAATGCCCCTGCCAACATGTGGCGTACAAACCTTTCGTGACCCGGAACATCGACAATAGCCGCTTTTTGCCCGTTGGGCAGCACAAAAGGGGCGAATCCCAACTCGATCGATATTCCCCGTTGTTTCTCTTCCTTGAGTCGGTCGGTCTCAATTCCGGTTAATCGTTTGACCAAGGTGGTTTTCCCGTGATCTATATGCCCAGCGGTTCCAATTATTAGTCTTTGCATGGTTCATTCCCCGCTTCTGGGCGATTCTTGGCCCTCTGTGCATACACTCGTATCAAAAGGTCGATGATCCTCTCATCTTCCGCAGGCGGCAGAGCTCGCATACTGATCAGTATGGCATTATCCTTTACGCGCACAAGCAGCGCTGGGTCAATTCTCCTCAGGTGAAGGGCTATAGGCTTCGCCTCTCTATCGACAGAGTTCAGCTGTACTCCGTATCCGGGAATCCTATGGGTAGGGTAAGCTCCCCCCCCTACCATATCTTCGGTTTCGACGGTCTGGACCGACACCATCCAATCCTCCGGAAAGGCTTGCTGCAGGGCTTTCTGGAGCAATTCTGCCCGTTCCGCCAATTCCACTGGTTTTGCGGTCAGCATCTTCAAAACCGGAATATTATGTATAGGATCCCCACATAAATACTCCAATAAAGTTCCTTCCAGAGCCGCTATGGTCATTTTGTCCACCCGTAATGCCCGGGTCAATTGATTTTGTTTCATCGCCCTGATATAACTACCGCGCCCGACTATTATGCCCGCTTGGGGGCCTCCCAACAGCTTGTCCCCGCTGAAGGTAATAAGATCCGCTCCCGATGCGACGCTGGCCTGCACGGTTGGCTCCTCTTGCATTCCCCATGCGCTAAGGTCGGTCAGTATCCCGCTGCCTAAATCCTGCATGACCGGGATATCGCGGTTTTTCCCCAAGTTTACCAGCTCGGCCAGTTGAACGTCAGCACTGAACCCTACTACTTTATAATTGGAGGTATGCGCCGAAAACAATAAGGCGGTGTTTTCATTGATGGCGTCGGCATAATCGCTTATGTAGGTGCGGTTGGTAGTACCTACCTCGACCAATTTCGCTCCGCTCTGTTTCATTACATCAGGTATCCTAAACGCTCCCCCAATTTCGATCAATTGCCCCCGGGAGACAATAACTTCCCGCCCCTGGCCGATTGTATGGAGGCCAAGTAATACCGCTGCTGCATTGTTGTTCACTACCAGCCCGGCCTCAGCTCCGGTGAGTTTGACGAGTATTTCCTCGACATGGCAGTAACGCGAGCCCCGCTCTCCACTCTCCAGGTCGAATTCCAGGTTATTATAGTCTCGGGCCATATCCAGCAGATAATTCAGGGCTCTCTGTCCTAAGGGGGCTCGGCCTAAATTGGTGTGCAGTACCACCCCGGTTCCGTTCAAGACCCGCTGCAAAGTACCCCGACTGGACTGCGACAGCAGTTCATTCAAATGGGCGCTGATCCTGGCGGTGAGCTCCTCTTTGGAACATTGTTCCCCGTTTGACCTTAACTCCTGCCTGATTTCGGCCACTGCCTGCCGAAGGTTGGCAATAAGAAACTCCCGGTTGAACAGGTGTACCTGAGCTTGGATCGGCACCATCTCCAGGAGTTCGTCTATAGCGGGTATGTTCCTCAAGTTACTCATCTCAAGCCTCCTTAATGCGATGCGATAATCGGATTAATCTATAGTATACCTCTCTCCCCATGTCTTTTGTAGTCTTATAGATCAACGAGGCCATTATCAATACTCCCACCAAGCCGAAGATTGGATATACTTTGGCTACCAGTGTGGAGAAACTCTGCATTGAAAGGGGGATAGCCAGGGTCAGGCACAGGACCAGGCAGACCTGATAGCTTAGCCCAGTAAGCTGGGCGAACCGCTGGGCAAATCCATAAGTATTAGCCAGCGCGGTGGTTATAATGCCCAACCACAGGACAATGGTATAGAGATGCTTGGCAGTCAGACTCATCTGTCCGGCCACATACAACATAGGCACTTGGTAATATGTTACTTCAGGCAAGAACTTGCACAATGCCAGGTAGTTTATAACAACCATCCCCCCAAGGGCCAGACCTCCCCAAGCCGCCCCAATTATCCCATGGCGACGGGTAGTAATGCTCTGGTATTGGGTCAAAATGACCATTGCCAAGGAGAAATTGTACGATACATATAGAATGGCGCTGACCATCCAGAACCAGTCATCCTTATAGTATATGGCTAGAGCCATTGCATCATAGCGGCGAGGATCGATGCAGAAGGCAACATAACCCGATATGGTGAGCATCAATACCAACTTAACCGGTACCAGTAAATTGTATGAGTAAATCAGTCCCTTTTTACCGGTCATCAGCAGTATGAGCACAACCGTATAAGCTAGAAAAATCCCGGTGTTTTTGGGCAGATATAAATGCTCGCTGAATACCGCCCCGCTGGCCGACAACATAGTGCTTATCCCTATGAATAGGAGCACGGCCACCAGGGAATCCATCAGCAGGCCCATTCGGTGGCCCAGCAAATACTTGAGCAGATCCTGGTAATTGGAGGCTTGCCGGGCATGGGCGAGGTACAGCAGGCGGGCACCACAGACCGCAAACATGAACCCCGCTATTATGGTGGCATAGATTCCGCTTGTACCGTACCTGACAAAGAACTGCACAATTTCCTGACCGGAAGCGAATCCAGCTCCAATAACCGCGCCCAAATAACCCATGACAATCATTAGCCGATATCTTATTATGCCCACCGCCTTTTCGATCCTGTATTAAATAAATATTCTGAGCATAATGAAATAACCGCATAAAATCGCTGCGGCCGGCAACAATTATGATAAACGCCGAGGTTTGGAGGTATCCAATGTTAATTTTTCCCAGATGCATGAACTCCGGGACCGCTTCAGTCCATTATTCTGACGCCGATTGCAGTGGGCGCCTGGCGAGCGCTTCGTATTACTATCTCAATACCCTGAACCGTTTGTTTGACCGGGACATGGTATACCTGTGTATCGGCACCGACCGCGCTACCGGGGATTGCCTGGGTCCTCTCGTCGGCACCCTTCTGCGCGCGTATCTCCCGAAAACGAATGTATTCGGTACCCTGGAAAACCCGGCTCATGCGGTCAATCTCGTTGACATAGTACGCCACATTGAGGATAGTTTTCGCGACCCACTGGTAGTTGCGGTGGATGCCAGCTTGGGCCGAGAAAACCGGATCGGATTTATTTCAGTTCAGCCCGGAGGCTTGACGCCCGGAACCGCACTACAGAAAACCCTGCCCACTGTGGGCGATTTCCACATATCAGCAGTTGTCAACGTGGGTGGCTACCTGGAACAGATAGTGCTTCAGAATACGCGTTTGCACATCGTTTACCGTATGGCAGAAGTGATTGCCCAAAGCCTCTTCCAAGCTCATACCCTGTACCATAAGGATAAAACGGCCGGTGAAGTTAAAGCCTTCCCGCCCCTGTCTGTCGCCTTAAACTGAGCAGGACCCTTGCGTATTCCCATTGTATGTCCAATCAATATTCTTAGGTTGTAGTATAATTAGGAAGGGTTTGAGATGTTTTATTGAGCGCCTAATTATGGTTGCAGGCTCCTCTGTATGGCCCAACGCCTATGTTGGAGGATGAAGAATGAACATTATTTACTTTGATTGTTTTTCCGGCGTATCGGGAGACATGATGGTTGGCGCCCTACTCGATTGTGGGGCAAGTTGGGCCGACCTCCAGACCGGAATCGACTCATTGGAGATTGGAGCAAAAATCGAGGTCCGCAAACAGGTCCGGCAAGGGATCAGTTGCTCCTCATTTGTAGTCCATGGGGAGGCGGCGCCATTGCGCCGCCTAGAGGATGTTGAAAAAATAATCACCCGCAGCCCTCTATCGCAGGCTGTAAAGTTTAGGTCTATTGCGGTGTTTGATAAGCTGGCTATGTCTGAAGCTGCTGTTCATGGCGTGACGCCAAGGGAGGTCCACTTCCATGAGATGGGAGCGGTTGACACTATTGTCGACATAGTTGGGACGTTTTTATGTCTCGAAACACTCGGGATAGATCTGTGTTTTGCCTCCAGCCTACCCTGGAGCCAGGGTTCCGTTGAAATCAGTCATGGCCGCTATCCTCTGCCAGCCCCGGCTACCGCCATTTTGTTACAGGACTATCCATGCTATCCCGTTTCGGTCCAGTTGGAGTTGGTTACTCCCACCGGCGCAGCGCTGCTAACATCTATTGCGGCTCAAGGCGCAACGCTACCTGTTTTCATCCCAGTACGAACGGGTTATGGGGCAGGTCTGTTTGAGCGAACAGACGGTGTTCCCAACCTTTTAAGGGTGGTCCAGGCTACCGTTTCGGAAGCGAGCGGGGAACAGGATACGGTCGCTATCCTGGAGACCGAGATTGACGACATGAACCCAGAGCTGTTCTCCCATCTGGTCCGCATCATGGCCGAGCATTCGGAGGTGGTGGATTATTTTATCACCCCCATATTTATGAAGAAAAACCGCCCGGGCAGCCTGATCACCATTTTGGCACGACCGGCGGGGACGGAGGAGTTATGCCATTTGATTATTAGGGAAACCGGTTCGCTGGGAGTCAGGCACCGTTTGCAGAACCGCATATTGGCTGTCCGTCATGAAGATAGCCTGGCTACACCGTGGGGTCCAGTTAGAATCAAGATTGCCCGGCTGGGGATGGACGAAGTACGTGTAAAGCCCGAATTTGAAGATTGTGCAGCCATTGCTCAGCGCGAAGGACTGCCGATTCTAAAGGTATACGAAGCGGTGAATTCCTTGCTCTGTGCTCGAAGTCGGGTTCCGAAATAGCACGGCTGTTTCACGTGAAACTTTCCAGACCCAAGTTTTTCAATGTGTTTGCTGAAATTCTCTTCCCTTAATATTTCCCATGTTTGTCCCTGCAGTTGGCTCCTTCCCATTTAAATAACCGGCTCAAGCCTCCACATAACCCGGTAGCCGGTAAAAAAATCCCATCAGGTCCGCCCTTGATGGGATTAATCCTTCTTTATTAACACAAAAGCCCGGTTAAAGGTCGAGGCCGGCGTCAGTCTCAAGCCCCAAGTATATCTATTAATCTCTCCAGCTCCTCTTCACCATAATAGGATATTTCTATTCTACCTCCACCCCTCATGGTGTTAATGTCTACACGCGTACCGAGGATCTTCTGCAGGCGTTCTTCCAGTTCGGTTATTTCCAAGCTCTTGCTGTTCGGCTTATTACTCGGTTTCTTGTGGCCTTTGGCCTTCTTTTCCGTTTGCCGCACGGACAACTGTTTGTTGATGATATCGTGGGCAGCCGCTATTTGCTCTTTCGAATTGCGCAGCGACAACAAAGCCCGCGCATGGCCGGGAGAAATCTTCCTTTGTTCAATCATTTCAATAATCTCCGGGCTAAGATTGAGCAACCGGATGGTGTTGGCTATGTAAGCCCTGCTTTTGCCGACCCGGGATGCTACCTGCTCCTGGGTATACTGGTAATGCTCCAGTAGGTTCTTAAAAGCCTTGGCCTCTTCAATGGCTGACAGGTCTTCTCTTTGCAGGTTTTCGACAAGTGAAATTTCGGCCGTCTGCACGTCCTCTATCTCCTTGACAAGTGCCGGCAGGTTGTCTAATCCTGCTAATTGGGCTGCCCGCCACCGTCTTTCCCCGGCAATTATTTCGTAAAAGTCGCCCTTAGGTCTGACCAAGACGGGTTGCAGAACGCCATGTTCTCTTATAGAATCCACAAGCTCTTGTAAGGCATCGTCCTCAAATATTTTTCTAGGTTGGTTGAGCTGTGGGACCATCCGTTTCACTTCCAAGCTCAGGAGAGGTGCCGAATCTCCGTCAATGGACGGCAATAATGCCTCTAACCCTCTACCTAAACCGCGTTCTTTCTTTACCACGTTCCAATACCTCCCTGGCCAAATCTTGGTATACCTCCGCCCCCTTGGAGCGCGCATCATACAGAGCAATAGGCTTGCCGTGGCTGGGCGCTTCACTCAATCTAACGTTGCGGGGGATAATGGTCTTATATACATCCTTGCGAAAATGCTTTTTTACCTCATCAACTACCTGTATGGAAAGATTGGTGCGACCATCAAACATGGTAAACACAATACCCTCAACCCTTATACGGGGATTGAGCTGTTTGCGCACCAATTGAATGGTATCCATCAGCTGGCTCAGGCCTTCCAAAGCATAGTATTCACACTGGAGGGGGATCAATACCGATTCACAAGCGGTCAATGCATTTATGGTCAACAAGCCCAGCGAAGGCGGGCAATCGATTATTATGTAATCGTAGTATTCGCTTATTGGTGCCAAAGCCAGGGCTAAAGCCTGTTCGCGGCCAGGGCGGCCGACCAACTCTACCTCTGCACCAGCCAAATCAATGGTGGCCGGAATCAAATCCAGTCCCTCCACCCGGCTTACGGTCATGACCTGAACAAATTCAAGTCCGTCGATTAGAAGGTCGTGTAAACAGTATTTCAGGCGCTTGCGATTCACCCCCAGACCACTGGTGGCATTTCCTTGAGGGTCCGCATCTACGAGTAAGGTTTTTTTTCCTTCCAGTGCGATATAAGTGGCCAGATTAATAGCGGTGGTAGTCTTACCCACCCCTCCCTTTTGGTTGGTCACCGCGATGATCTGAGCCATTCTTGTCCACCTTTCTTGCCTGTAGCGCCTTTTCCCGGCCGTTATCGAGAAGGGTTTGCTTTTATGTAGCCCTGCCTGTTATTATACCAAAGGGCCGGCTTCGTTTTTATCCTTTTTGGCAAAAATCCCTAGGAATAAAAAAGCAGGGGGAGCGCCTCCTGCTTTAAACATGTTCATCTCTTTTCGAGTTCACTTAATCATTTGGCTGCCGCCCGACCCGGGCGTTTCAATTTTGGCACCTGGATGAAGATCTCGTATGCATCTTCGCTGTCGTTTTCGGTCATTACCATATCTATCCCTATTTTGCGAGCTCGGTTCACTGTCTCTTTGATGGTATTGAGGAATATCCGGGCGTCCTTAATAACACTGGATATCTGCTGTCCGCTCCCAGTATGGTTGCTTTCCCGGGGCAGGTTATTGTAACGCAGTCTCTCCACCACTTCCTCCGTTTCCTTTACGGTAAGGTCTCTCTCGTATATAGCCAGCAAGACCTCCTTCTGGGTCTGGATAGAATTCAGTTTAAGCAGCGCCCTGGCATGCCTCTCAGTGATCGTTTCCGTAACTATTAGACAGCGTAGTTCCCTGGCTAACCTAAGCAGCCGCAATTTATTGGCTACCGCCGACTGACTCCGGCCAACGTTCTGCGCGATCTCTTCCTGCGTCATCCCGAATTCATTTATCAATCTGGTGTAGGCTTCGGCCTCCTCAAAGTAATTTAGATCTTTCCGCTGCAGGTTTTCTATCAAAGATACCGCGGCCATCTGCTGATCGCCCATATTCTGAATTATCGCCGGCACGGTCGCTTTTCCAATCATACGACAAGCTCTGAGCCGCCTTTCTCCGGCTATCAGTTGATAGCCACTACTTGTCTTTCTCACTATGATGGGCTGGATCACTCCATATTTCGATATCGATTGCGACAATTCCTTCAGTTCAATATCATCAAAGTCCTTGCGCGGTTGGTATGGATTACGGCTAATCTCCTCTAAAGGCAAATCCAATACTTTCAATTGAGTGGCTCTGGTCCATAGCTTATCAAAAGGTTTCTTCGCTGCCATATGAATTCCTCCTACAAAGGCCTCTTGGACGGTGTCCCAACCTTGCGCGGATACTGTGGCGGGGTGGGGGAGATTTTTTGCACCGACACGATAACTCGGTCACTTTCGTGCATCAGGCTATAGGGATGGACCGTTTCCACCCTTCCTCCAAGTATTTTCAGAGCTTGCTGTGCCTCGTCCATTTCCGCCTGGTACTGACTGCCTTTCCAGAGTAACAGCCTTCCGCCCGTTTTCACCAAGGGCATTCCGTACTCGAGCAAAATGCGTGTTACCGCCACTGCCCGGCTTGTACACAGATCAAAACTTCCCCTATGGATGCAGTCCCGGCCCAGGTTTTCAACCCTCTCCCTGATAACCTCGATATTGGAGATTTCAAGCTTATTTACAACCAGCTCCAGAAATTCGCTCTTCTTCCAATCGGACTCGACCAGAGTCATTTGACACCCTGGTTCCGCCAGGGCCAATACCAACCCGGGAAACCCAGCCCCACTACCAATGTCGATGATGTTCTCTCCTGACAGCGAGTACCATTCCAGCACCTGCAGACAGTCGCTGACATGCTGGTCAAGGTCAGACCTGGCAGTCTTTCGACTTACAAGGTTCTGCCGCTGGTTTTCCTCCATCAAGATCTCTAAATACCTCTTTACATTTATTTCCATGCGGCTTGGTTAATTCCTTCTTTTTTCCAAAACTATTAATAAAATATTAATATCCGCGGGGGTGACCCCGGAAATCCGTGAAGCATGACCTATTGATCGGGGCCTTATCTCCTTTAGTTTCTGAACAGCTTCATTGGATAGGCTGTAAACTTGATCGTAATCGATATCCACCGGGATCGGCTTGCTCTCCATCTTTTCGAATCGACGCACTTGGTCGCGCTGTTTGTTTATATAACCTTCATATTTGCACTGGATCTGGATTTGGTCCATGATCTCCGCTTTATCTGCTTCCATCCATCCCTGCCCGATAAGATCGCTTATCTTGATTTCAGGCCTGCGCAGCAATTCCCAAAGGGAAGTCCTGTCACGCAGAGGCGCACTGGCGCTGCTGGCCAGAAAACCATTCATCGCGCCATCGGCAGGCGTGAAGGTTGTATTCAGAAGATCACTGGTTCCCTTATCCAGGCGAGCCTTTTTGTCCTTAAAAAAGTCCCAGCGTAAGTCATCCACCAAGCCAATCTGGCGGCCCTTTTCAGTCAAGCGTAGATCGGCATTGTCCTGCCGTAACAACAATCGGTATTCTGCCCGAGAAGTCAACAACCGATAAGGCTCCTCGGCATGCTTGGTGACAAGATCGTCTATGAGCACGCCAATGTATGCATCGCTTCTCTTAAGGATAAAAGGTTCTCGACTCTGTACCTTCAACGCCGCATTAATGCCGGCAATCAATCCCTGGGCGGCCGCCTCTTCATACCCAGATGTCCCATTTATCTGCCCGGCGGTAAAAAGCCCTGCCACGACCTTATTTTCCAGGCTAAGCTGGGCTTGGGAAGGGATCACATAATCGTATTCAATTGCATACCCGGTCCGAATCATGTGTACCGATTCTAATCCGGGAATACTCCGGAGGACCCGTACCTGCACGTCCTCCGGCAAACTCGTATTCAATCCCTGTACGTACATTTCATCTGTGTCTCGTCCCTCGGGTTCAATGAACAACTGGTGCGAATCCTTATGGGAGAATCGCACCACCTTGTCCTCAAATGATGGGCAGTAGCGCGGGCCCCTGCCTTGAATGACACCTGTGAACATAGGCGCCCGGTCAATGTTTTCTCTCACAATGCGATGGGTCTCGGTCGTGGAATGGGTCAGCCAGCAGGACAATTGTGCCCTATGAGGTAGAGGACTGATAAAAGAAAAACGCCACGGATAACTGTCGCCCGGTTGTTCCTCCATTCTCGAGAAATCGACGGTTTTGCGATCGATCCGGGGGGGGGTTCCGGTTTTAAATCGCCCCAGCTTGATTCCCATCGACTGTAGGTTGTCGGATAGTCTGACGGCAGGAAACTGGTTTCCAGGCCCACCATCATAGATAACTTCACCGGCAATAATCCGTCCTTTGAGGTATGTGCCCGTGGTCAGCACTACCGCCTGGCACTCATACCGAGCCCCGGTACGTGTCAAGACAGCGGTCACCCGGTCCCCATCGGACTCAATATCCTCAACTTCGGCCATCAGTAAATCCAGCCCTGACTGTTTTAGTATCGTCTTTATCATCTCGCGGCCGTACTCGTGTTTGTCTGCTTGAGCTCTTAAAGCCTGCACCGCAGGACCTTTGCCGGTATTTATCATCCGCATTTGGATACTCGACTTATCGATATTAATGCCCATCTCGCCCCCCAAAGCATCTATCTCCCTAACTAGTTGGGCTTTGGCGGGACCGCCCACGGACGGGTTACACGGCATCAACGCTATGTTTTCTACACTCATGGTCACCAAGAGAGTATTGCAGCCCATCCGGGCGGAAGCCAGGGCCGCCTCGCAGCCGGCATGACCAGCACCGATTACGATTACATCATATTTACCAGCTTCATAAATCATTTCTATCACCTTACTTGCCTATACAAAATTCATGAAAAATGCGGTCTATAACATCTTCCTTCAAAGATTTCCCGCTTATCTCCCCCAGGGTTTCAAGTGCCCCCCACACATCGATGGACAGGCAATCCAGCGGTACCTCTCCGATACTATTACGCGCACTCAGCACTTGATCGAGGGTACGCTGCAATGCATCCTTCTGGCGTAGGTTGATCATAATATCCAGGCCGTCCATTGGTATGGTACCACCGAGTACCTTTGATTCTATAGCCCGTTCCAGTTCTTCCAAGCCTATTTCATTTTTTACCGAGGCCCGGATCACCTCCACCCCGGTAAACATCACTTCCAACTCGTAGGAAGTGATCCTCTTGACCTCCATATCGTCTTTATTGACCAGCACGATCATCCGCCTTGGATCAACCGACTGATAGATATCAATATCTTCCCTGCTTATGCCTTCAGAAAAATCCAACATAAAGATGAGCAACTGCGCCTTGTCTATTACTTCCCGGGATTTCTCCACCCCTATCCTCTCCACAAAATCTTCGGTGAATCTTATCCCCGCAGTATCCATTATCTTCACTGGGATGCCCTTGATATTTACGTAATCCTCCACAACGTCCCGGGTAGTACCTGGTATATCTGTAACTATCGCTTTTTCCTTGCGGAGTAGGGCATTAAGGAGGCTTGATTTTCCCACATTGGGCTTTCCGCAGATGACCACATCGATGCCATCACGGTATACTTCGTTGCGACGTCCGGCCTCTAAGAGTTTTCGTAATTTGTCCAGGATGGTGTCTAAGATCGCCAAGGTTTGATTCGGATCCAAATCACCGACTTCTTCCGGAAAATCCAAGCTTGCTTCCACCAAGGCGTTGACTTGGAGCAGGTCTTCTTCCAACTCATCGATGAAGCTGATTTTGCCTTCCAACTGCTGCATAGCCAATTGAAGGCCCCGGTCGGTCTTGGCTCGTATGACGTCTATTACCGCTTCGGCCTGATTAAGCTCAATCCGTCCGTTCAGGAATGCCCGCTTGGTGAACTCTCCCGGTTCGGCCAACCGCATACCCATGTCCAGGCATCTCTGTAGGCATCGGCGGATCGGTAAACTGCCGCCGTGACAGTTTATCTCCACCACATCCTCGCCCGTGTAGCTGCAGGGCGAACGCATTATGCCCACCAAGACCTGGTCGATATTGGAGCCATCTTCATCCGTGATCCAGCCCAGTGTTAATGTAAAGCCCGCCCGTTCGTGAAATTGGCGCCCCTTGACCGGCTTGAAAATCATCGCCACTCTCTCGATAACCCCTTCTCCGCTCAGCCTAATGATACCAATTCCACCTTCACCCGGTGGGGTGGACAGTGCGGCGATCATATCCTCTTTCATCTCTCCACCTCTTTCTGCTGGTTCACCCAAAAAACCCACAGCCTATGTCCTGAGTTCTGCTGGGGCAAAGTTTCTTAATATCTGACAGCGATTATCATCGCACCTCGCTTGGGGCGAAACTAATTATTCTATTTTAAAAGCCCGTCCACTCAACGCATTTTACGCTTCGTTAACGGGCTATGCCAATGGTTATTTAGGGATACCACCTGTGTCAGCAACCATCGTAATTGAATTGTTTACTTCTTCAATGCTATTACTACCTTGCGGTTAGGTTCGTCTCCCATAGAATAAGTAACCAATAGCGGGTCTTCCTGTAAAATGGTATGTACTATCCTTCTTTCCTGCGGATTCATTGGGCGCATGATTACGTTCTTCTGCGTCTGCTTCACCTTATCCGATAGTCGCAGAGCCAAAGCCTCCAAGGATTGCTCCCGTTTCTTTCTGTAGTCCTCGACATCCAGAATGATTCTCATCTTCTGTTCCCGCTTGCGGTTGACCATAAGTCCAGCGATAAATTGCAGGGCATTCAATGTCTCACCTTTGCGCCCGATCAACAACCCCATGTCTTTGCCCACTATATTAATCCTGGTAACACCACTGTCCCATTCGACGCTTTCTATTAGATATTCTATCTTCATTTTCTGGAGTAATTCATCCACTATCTGGCGGGCGTCGTTTTCAGGTTTCTCTATCACAGACACCTTGACGAGCGCCGGTTTGTTACCCATAATCCCTAAAAGCCTTTTACTGGGCTCCTCCAGGATCTCCACAACCACATCTTCTATCTCGCATCCCAATTCTTCCAAAGCAGCCTTAACGGCTTCATCAACGCTTTTTCCTTTTTTTTCGATTGCTTGGTTTTGCATCTCTTACTCTTCCTCCTTCATCCTTCAGGGTTTCCTCTGCCTTATACGATTCTTCCTCGATTTCCAGAGAGACTGGTTCTGATGCGAAATCAACCTGCGTCCCTACGCCGGTATCGAGCTTCTCTACTTTATGGGTATAGTTCACGTATAATTGTTGAAGGATCCCGAGGGTGTTAAACGTTACCCAATACAATCCCAATCCAGCCGGTACCGTGTAAGTGATGTACGCCATCATGAGCGGCATAAAATAAAGCATCGCCTTCTGGGTAGGGTCAGTGTTTTGGGTGGTTGAAATTCTTTGCTGATAATAGGTTGTAAGTGCTGCTAAAAGCGGTAATATTATCTTTTTCCAATCGGGATCGTACTTCACCAGAAGGGCGATATCGCTGATCCAGAGAAAACCCTTATGGGCGGCATCAAGATATTGAAATTTGTACAGGGATTGGTAAAATGCCAAAAATATCGGCATTTGAATAAGTAACGGCAGGCATCCCCCCATCGGGTTTACACCATGCTCCTTGTACAACTCCATAGTTTTCTGTTGCAGCATCTGCTGGTCGCCTTTGTATTTCTCTTGAATCCATTTGGCTTTGGGTTGGATCTCCTGCATCGCCCGCATCGATTTCATCTGTTTCTGGGTAAGTGGGAACATGACCAATTTGATCATTATGGTCATGAATATTATCGCCAGTCCGTAACTGGGCATGCCTATCTGAACCGTGAATGAATAGGTCAGATTGATAACCTCAGTAAACCATTGTATAAAAGCCTGCCACAAAACCTTAGCCCTGCCCTTCAAGTACAGCTACTGCCATACCTACATTAATACTGCCTCTTCTCATGGAACCGGATCGTAACCGCCCGGATGAAAAGGGTGACAACGACCGATTCTCTTTAACGCTAACCATCCACCGCTCAGGATTCCGTATTTCTGTAACGCTTCGATGGAATAATTGGAACAAGAAGGGTAAAAGCGACATGCTGGTCGCTTAATTACGCCGATTTTTTGGTATGTTCTAATAAGAAGAATCAGTGCTTGTCTCACTCACTGGACGGCCTTTCTTGTCAATCGTACAAAGTCACTTTCTATTTGCTTGAATGATGCCTCTTGAATGTTGTATCTGGCGACCACTACCAAATCATATCCCCGGGGCAGTCCAAGCCGATTCTTGCGTATCACTTCCCGGATTTGTCTCTTAGCCTTATTTCTTGCTACTGCATTACCGGTTTTTTTGGAGGTGACAATACCAAAGCGGTTTTCCTGAATATGGTTCCTTACTACGAATACGATTAGGTGTTTACCTACGTGTCGCCGACCGTTCTTATAAATGAAGCTGTATTGACGGCCCCGGTTAATTCTCCAGTCTTTATGCAGCATAAGAATCCTTTGAAATACGCAAAAATATAGGTGGCAAAAAGGCTACCACCTATGCACTGAGTTTCTTCCTTCCTTTTAATCTGCGCATGGCCAATATTTTTCTTCCGCCGGCGGTGGCCATTCTCTTTCTAAAACCGTGGACTCTTTTCCTTTGTCTCTTCTTGGGTTGGTAGGTTCGTTTCATTTGATTGGTTGCCCCCTTAATTTTTCCAGTACCTATAATTATATTTTCAAAACCTTCAGCATGTCAAGAATGTCTGGATTTCTAAATACTTCTAATCGCCGCCAAAATCTGCTACTATATTAATTGACTCTATTTTGGAAAAAACATAGGGGAGGATCTGCGGGTTTCCCCACAAGGCTGTCGGGACAGGCATCTATCCCTATTTTTCCCCACTTTCCACACATTTTTAGGAGGGCGCTTATGTCCCGTGTTGTATCATTCCAGTCGTTATTTGAAGAAGTCCTACAATCTTTTCGCCGCGAGATTGGTGCCACCAGCTTCGATATATGGTTTGCCGGAGTCGCCTATAACACTTATCGGGATGACACACTCTACATAATGGTCCCCAACGCTCTTACCCGTGAATGGATAGAATCTCGCTACCTGGACCTTCTACAACAAAGGTTTTGCGAAACAAGTCAAACCGATACCAAATTAATCCTCATAACAGAACCCTTGGTCGAAAAGAACGGGTTCATCTCCAATCTCAATCCCAAGTACACGTTCAATACTTTTGTAGTCGGCAATAGCAACCGCTTTGCTCATGCCGCCTGCTATGCTGTCGGTGAAGCGCCGGCCCGGGCCTACAATCCTTTGTTTATTTACGGAGGTGTAGGTCTGGGAAAAACGCATCTGATGCAGGCTATTGCCCATCGCATCTTTGAGAACAGACCATCGTACTCGGTTGTGTATGTTTCATCAGAACAGTTTACCAACGAGATTATCAGTGCCATAAGGGATGATAGGACACAGTCGTTTCGTAATAAATACCGCAACGTGGATGTTCTACTTATAGATGATATTCAATTCCTGGCCGGTAAGGAGAGGACCCAGGAAGAGTTTTTCCACACTTTCAACACTCTTTACGAAAATAATAAACAGGTTGTGATTTCCAGTGATCGTCCTCCAAAAAATATCCCCACCTTGGAGGACCGGCTGCGCTCTCGTTTTGAGTGGGGTTTGATAACAGATATTCAAATTCCCGATCTGGAAACCCGTATAGCCATATTGCGTAACAAAGCCAGTACTGATGAAATAAATATCCCCATGGAGATTTTAGACTATATCGCGGACAATATTGATTCCAACATCAGGGAGTTGGAAGGGGCATTAGTTCGCTTAGTTGCTTTTGCCACCATAAACAACTTGGATTTGAACATGGCCACCGCCAGTGAGGCTCTTAAGGATATAATGCCCCCTCCGGTTCCCAAAATAATCACTATCGAATGTATTCAGAAGGAAGTATGCAAATATTATGGCATTAACCTTAACGAATTGCTTTCTAAAAAGAGGAATAAACAGCTTGTTTACCCTCGCCATATAGCCATGTTTTTATGCCGTAAAATGACCGACGCTTCTTACCCGCTTATTGGTGATCAGTTCGGCGGTCGTGACCATACCACAGTTATGCATGGAGTCGAAAAGATCGAAAAGGAAGCAAATCTTAACCATTCCTTAGCAGCAACCTTGGATAAGATAAGTAAACAATTGGACCCCAGGGCGGTTATATAATTTCTTCTTATATCAACAATCTTTTCCACCCGCATTATGCTCGGTTGTTTGCCTTGGGGCGGTCCTTTTGCACATTTTGCACATTACTACGGTTATTACGCCTAGTTTATTAATTAATAGTAATAAATAAAACAGGAGGACTAACATGAAGTTTAACATCGAAAAAAGAGAGATATCTATCCTTACTACTCTGGTACATAGAGCCGCCTCCAATCGGAATACCATTCCGATATTGTCTGGATTGCATATTAATATCAACAGAGGTGCCGGCATTACCATGACCGCTACCGACATGGAGATCGGCATCAAGGCTTCATCCTCCAACGTCGATATAGTAGAGGAGGGCAGCGTTTTGGTTAACGCCAACTATTTTGCCGATTTTATTAAACTGCTGCCGGACACCCTTATATCATTTGATTTAAATAAGGATACTTCTAAGCTGGTCATCGGATATGGACGCTCATCCAGTCGTCTAAATATCTATCAGGAGCAAGAGTATCCTGACCTGCCGATAGGGAAAATGGAGAATTTATTTTCCATTCCCCAAGATATTTTAAGGGAAGGATTAAAGAAGACATCATTTGCGACCGCTATAAATCATTTCCGCCAGGTTTTTACCGGGGTTTTATTTGATTACATTGGCGAAGGAAAACTTAGGATAGTAGCGTCAGACACTCATCGTATGGGATGCTACACCTATTCCCTTGCCCAGCCGGACCTAGAGCCGGTCAAATTCGTCATTCCAATGCGAACTGTGAATGAATTGATGCGCTTTTTGGATGATAGTAAGGAAGAAATAAACGTTGCCATGTCAGAAAACAACGTTATCTTCTATAATGAGAAATTCCTCCTGCTGTCGAGATTAATTGAGGGGCAATATCCCAATTATGAGACAGTAATTCCAACCAATTTTATAACTGACTTGACTATAAAAACTCCAGTACTGGCCGCCAGCCTGGGACGAGCTAAAATAATGCCCACTGATGATAAATTCCAGATCCAACACGTGCAATTTAGTCTGAAAGAAGAAGAAGTAGAGTTAACATCTAATTCTGAGAGCATGGGGGAAATATGTGAAGTTATCGATGAAATAAATATAAAAGGAGAAAAAGGTATCAAGATTGCTTTTAACACCAATTACTTTTTAGATGCAGTTAAGATGTTTGACTTGGAGTGCGATAGTATACTCATTAAGTTGTCTGGCCCCTTGAGTCCGGCATTAATGACAAACGTAGAGAAGGAGAATTACCTGTATATTTTGGTACCCATGAGGACCAACAATTAGCGAAGGTGCCTTTTAGTGAAGATAATTAATTTAAAGGTACGGAATTTCAGGAATATATCCCAGCTTAATTTGGATCCGTTGCCAGGACTGAATATATTTACTGGATCTAACGGGCAGGGTAAAAGTAACTTGTTAGAGGCTATTTTTGTTTTGGCCACTGGCGGGTCATTCCGGCGAGGCAAAGATACCAATTTAGTGAAATACAATGAACTAGGGTATGCTGTCGCCGCCCGATATGAGACAGATGGTCGGGAACTGGAAACTGAACTACGATACTCTATTAATGGTTACAAACAAAACCTGATCAATAAAAACAAAAGCCGGCTAAATCATAAAGAGCGAATAAGGGTAGTAATATTTACCCCCGACGATCTTTTCTTGATAAAAGGTTCTCCATCAAAGAGGAGGGCCTTTTTAGATTGTATACTCAAGCAGATATCCAGCGAATATCTTTATAATTTTGATAATTACACCAGCATACTTAAGAAAAGGAATATTTTTCTAAAGAGAGAGCAAACTGCAGGTAAGTCCTATCGAATAATAAATGATCTGTTTGTGGAAAATGCGATCCGCCTTATTATTCAGAGGATTCAATTTGTGAACATCCTGGAAGGTATTTGTCAGCCTATTTACAGTCAGATTAACCAGGCAAAAAATGACTTGAAAATTAAATACGCCCTGTCATTTGGAGTAGAGAGTGATAAAATCAATGTGGACGTTTTACAACATGCGATGCACCAACATATTGAGCAACATAAGGGCGAGGAGATAACGAGAAAAAAGACGTTGGTGGGTCCTCATTTGGATGATTTGAACGTCTATAACGATGGCCGCCCAGCCCAGATTTACGCTTCGCAAGGCCAGCAGCGCAATATATCCATAAGCCTTAAAATGGGTGAGATGAACGCAGTTCGTAGGATAATGGGCTTCTATCCGCTTTTGTTGCTGGATGATGTCCTTTCTGAGCTTGATGACAACAAAAAGAAAATGCTTATGGAGTACTTGCGCCAGGCTGATTTTCAAACCTTTCTAACCTCTGTGAATGTAGGGGAGAGAGTATACGACGATGCGGCTCATTATTGTATTGAAGAGGGCCGATTGGAGCGAAAGGAGTAGAATTTATGTATCTGCATTTAGGTGACGATATAATCATATCAGGAGAGAAGATAATAGCCATAATAAACTTGGATAAGCCCATTGCAGACGACGTAAAAGACATAATTGAGGGAGCTGAGCTGGATAAAAATCTACTTATCATAAGTAAAAACGATAAGAAAAAGGCCTTAGTCCTGTGCGACGATCGCCATTATCTTTCACCGATATCATCTGCTACCCTGTTTAAAAGAGCTATTATTTTCGGCAAGGAGGACTAATCAGTGGCGACATCCGAAAACGACTATAATGCTTCTAATATCCAAGTACTGGAGGGATTGGAAGCAGTACGCATGCGACCGAGTATGTATATAGGCTCAACCGGTCCTAAAGGGTTGCACCATCTAGTTTATGAAATAGTCGACAACAGTATCGACGAAGCGGTCGGGGGTTATTGTGATCGAATAGAGGTAATCATTAATGATGACAATAGCGTCACAGTTTCTGACAATGGGCGAGGTATTCCGGTAGACACCCATCCCCAGATGGGAATCCCGGCCATTGAAGTAATTCTTACTACACTTCATTCCGGGGGCAAGTTTGGTGGCAGTGGTTATACCATTTCGGGGGGATTGCACGGGGTAGGTTTGTCTGTGGTAAACGCTTTATCAGCCAAAATGGAAGTAACGGTGAGTAAGGACGGGCATATATACCGACAGGATTATCAACGTGGTAAACCTTACACACAGTTAGAAACAGTAGGTGATACGAAGGCAACTGGAACAGCTATTAAATTTTATCCCGATCCAGAAATTTTTGAAGAAACCGTCTTTGAACGGGACATACTGATTCAGCGTCTGCGGGAACTTGCTTATCTCAACCAGGGCTTGCATATTATCTTCAGCGATGCCAGGGGTGAAGAGATATACCGCAAAGAGTTTAAATCAACTGGATTGAAAGACTTTGTGAACTATATAAACAAGAGCAAGGAAGCTGTCAACGCAGAGCCCATTTACTTTGAGACCAATAAAGATGATGTAATCGTTAAGGTTGCCATCCAGTATAACAATGGATACACAGAAAATATCTATTCCTTTGCCAACAACATCCGCACCCAGGAAGGCGGGACCCACGAAACCGGATTCAAGAATGCGCTGACCAGAGTTATTAACGACTATGCCAAACGGAGCGGGATATTGAAGGAAAACGATACCAACCTGGCCGGGGAGGATATCAGAGAAGGCGTAGCAGCGATTATATCTGTTTTAGTGAAAGACCCCCAGTTTGAAGGTCAGACCAAGACAAAACTTGGCAATACCTACATTCGAGGGGTGGTGGATGCAGCTGTATACGAAAGTGTGGAAGACTATCTAAACGAGTACCCGGCTACAGCTAAGAAAATCCTGGAGAAGTCCATATCGGCCCGTCGGGCTAGGGAAGCTGCCCGCAAGGCGAGGGAATTGACCCGCCGCAAGAGCGCTCTTGAATCAACCTCCCTGCCTGGAAAACTGGCGGACTGCAGCAATAGGGATCCGGCCCAGTCGGAACTGTTCATCGTGGAAGGTGATTCAGCTGGAGGGTCGGCCAAACAAGGCAGAGACCGTACCTATCAAGCCATTCTACCTTTACGGGGCAAAATACTGAACGTAGAAAAATCGCGGTTGGACCGAGTTTTGTCCAGCGAGGAAATCCGGAACCTAATTACAGCCATTGGAACTGGAATAGGGGAAGACTTCGATATTAAGAAAGCGCGCTACCATAAGCTGTTCATCATGACTGATGCCGATGTGGATGGTTCTCATATCCGGATACTGTTGTTAACCTTTTTCTATCGATACATGCGAGATTTAATTGAAAGCGGATATGTGTATATAGCTCAACCGCCCCTGTATGGTTTAAAAAGAGGCAAGGAAATTCACTACTTTTTTAATGATTCCGAAATGAATCGCTTTGTTGATGGCTCCGACAAGAAATGGTCGGTACAGCGATACAAAGGTTTAGGAGAAATGGACCCAGAACAGTTGTGGTCAACCACCATGAATGCAGACAACCGAACGATTCTCCAGGTAACTATCGATGATGCCATACAAGCCGACGAAGTCTTCTCCAACCTCATGGGGGATAACGTAGAACCCCGCCGGGAGTTCATCAACGAAAATGCACGTTATGCCGCCAACCTGGATATATAGGAGGGTAATGTAATTGACACAGGATAACATGTTCAGCAAAGTGATACCTATTGACATAGAACGAGAAGTTAAGAAATCATTCCTGGAATACTCGATGAGTGTTATCGTTTCCAGAGCTCTGCCGGATGTAAGGGATGGCCTCAAACCGGTCCATAGACGCATTTTGTACGCGCTTTATGATCAGGGCATGACCCATGATAAACCCCACAAGAAGTCGGCCAATATAGTCGGTGAGGTCATGGGTAAATATCATCCTCACGGAGATGCTGCCATCTATCAAACTATGGTCAAAATGGCCCAGCCTTTTTCAATGCGCTACCCGTTAATCGACGGACATGGCAATTTCGGTTCGATTGATGGCGACTCTGCCGCAGCCATGCGGTACACCGAATCGAGGATGGCCCGGATAGCAGGTGAAATGCTCAAAGACATAGAAAAGGATACGGTTGATTGGCGCCCCAATTATGATGACAGCCGCGAAGAACCACAGGTGTTGCCCAGCCGGATACCAAACCTGCTGATTAATGGATCCGCAGGTATTGCCGTAGGCATGGCCACCAATATCCCGCCTCATAATCTAAGTGAGATCGTGGATGGGATCAAGTTGGTGATAGATAATCCGGAGGTCACCGTGGATGAGCTTATGGAAATCGTACCGGGACCAGATTTTCCAACAGCTGGAATCATGGGGAATCGGGGCATCCGCCAAGCCTATACAACCGGCAGGGGAAGTATCAAGATCCGAGCCCGCTACTCAGTTGAAGAGAAGAAAGGGGGGCGCAATGCTATCATTATTTCGGAAATTCCATTCCAGGTAAACAAAGCGCGGGTAGTGGAACGCATAGCTGGCTTGGTCCGGGACAAAAAAATAGACGGGATTGTAGACCTCCGGGATGAGTCGGATCGCGCCGGTATAAGAATAGTCATAGAGACCCGTCGGGACGTGAATGCAGAAATATTGATGAACAATCTGTATCGGCACACCCAGCTGGAAGACAGCTTCGGGGTGATTATGCTCAGCCTTGTAAATGGACAACCGCTGGTGCTTAACCTCAAGCAGATGATGGAATTTTTCATCCAGCACCGCCAAGAGGTCGTTACCAGGAGGACCCGTCACGAATTGAATCTAGCCCGTAACCGTTTGCATATACTGGAAGGGCTGCAAATTGCGATGGACAATCTTGATGAAATAATAAACCTGATCAGAAGTTCTGCCAACCGAGAAAACGCCCGGGAAGGATTGATCGCCAGATTTAACTTGAGCGAGATCCAAGCCAACGCGATCCTGGATATGCGATTCGCCCAACTAACAGGGCTGGAGCGAGCCAGACTGCAAGAAGAAATGCGTGATTTAGTGATAAGGATAGCTGATTTGGAAGATGTTCTCACCCGGCCGGAGAGAGTCCTGGAGATTATCAAGGATGATCTGGATGAGATTAAAGCTCGTTACGGGGATAAGCGCCGTACCGAGATAAGCGCGTCAAACATGGATTATGAGGACGAGGATTTTATCGAAGAACATGAAGTGGTCATCACATTAAGCCACCGAGGTTATATTAAAAGGCAACCACTGGATACATATAGGGCTCAAAAGAGGGGCGGCAAGGGAATAAGCTCTACCAGCACCAGGGCCGAGGACTTTGCCCATGACATAGTGGTTACCAGTGTATTGGCCACCGTCTTCTTCTTCACTAATCAGGGGCGAGTCTTCTGCTCCAAAGCCCATCAGATACCAGAGTCTTCACGTCAGGCCAAGGGCATGGCGCTGGTCAACTTTCTGGACTTGAAGGAGGGGGAGAAGGTAACGACCATCGTGGCAGCGCGCAGTATTGACGATAGAAGACACTTGATAATGGCTACTAAAAGAGGAATAGTAAAAAAAATAAGGTTGTCTGACCTGGCCAATATCAGAAAGAGCGGGATAATAGCCATGAATTTGGCGGATGAGGACGAATTGATAGGTGTCATCCGAGTTGATGGAGATGATAGGATAATGCTGGTGACATCCCTGGGTCAAGCGATAATATTCGATGAGCAGCAGGTTCGCAGCATGGGAAGAACTGCTGGAGGACTTAAAGGAATTAGACTTGATCCGGGCGATTATGTGGTAGGAGTAGACAAAGACCGACCCGGCGGTGGAGCTTTTATGGTAACCGAAAACGGATACGGAAAAAAGACTCCGTTAGCCGAATACCGCACCCAACACCGGGGAGGCAAGGGGCTTAAGACCATAAATGTTGACAACAAGAACGGTCCAATAGTAGGCTTTAAAATAATTGTCGAAGGAGAGGAACTGGTCATCCTGACCAGCGCCGGACAGATCATCAGACTGGAGGCCAGCGGCATATCCACGCAGAAGAGGTATGCGCGCGGGGTTGTATTGATGAAAACATCCGAAAACGACAAAGTGGCTGCGGTAGCCCGCTTCAAGATCGAAAAAGAAGACTGATACACTACTATTGGGACTTTGGAGGTTATAAGATGCAAGAAACAGGTACTTTTAAAGTTAAAACAGGTTTGGCACAGATGTTGAAGGGTGGGGTGATTATGGATGTAACCACTCCGGAACAAGCCAAGATAGCGGAAGCAGCCGGTGCTTGCGCGGTTATGGCGCTGGAAAGGGTGCCAGCTGACATCCGGGCGGCAGGGGGCATAGCCCGCATGGCCGATCCGAGTATAGTCCTGAAGATAATGGAGGCGGTAACCATTCCCGTGATGGCCAAATGCCGGATAGGTCACTTCGTAGAGGCGCAGGTATTGCAAGCACTTGGAATAGACTATATAGATGAAAGTGAAGTATTGACTCCAGCCGATGAGAAATACCATGTCAACAAGCGTCAATTCAAGGTACCGTTCGTCTGTGGAGCCAGAAACCTGGGTGAGGCTTTACGCCGGATCGGTGAAGGTGCAGCTATGATACGCACCAAAGGTGAGCCGGGGACTGGAAACGTTGTAGAAGCGGTGCGTCATATCCGTCAGGTGAATGATGAAATCCGCTGGGTTGCCAATCTGCCTGAGGAAGAGTTGATGACTGCTGCCAAGGATATAGGCGCCCCTTATGAGCTTGTCCTGGAGACAGCCAGACAGAAGTGTTTGCCAGTAGTCAACTTTGCAGCCGGAGGTATTGCGACGCCATCAGATGCCGCATTGATGATGCAGTTGGGCTGCGATGGCATATTTGTGGGTTCTGGTATATTTAAATCAGGGGATCCTGCCCGCCGGGCCAAAGCAATAGTAGCAGCCACAACCTATTTCCAGGATGCGGCCATCCTCGCTGAGATTTCCCGGGATTTGGGGGAGGCAATGTCGGGAATAGATATAATGACCATCAAGCCCGAAGACAGGATGCAGGATCGTGGCTGGTAAAAAGGTAGGGGTGTTGGCTCTGCAAGGAGCGTTTGTCGAACATCAAGCTGCATTGGCAAGATGCGGTGCCGGGGCCAACCAGGTACGGAGCGCCCAAGAGTTGGACCATGTGGAGGCCTTAATAATCCCCGGAGGAGAAAGTACCACCATCGGCAAATTAATGCAGGCCTATGGCTTGTTGGAACCTATCCGCCGCCGTTGTACCGAGGGCATGCCTATTTGGGGAACCTGTGCCGGCATGATTCTACTGGCTCGCGAGGTAGTAGATATGGACCAGGTTGGATTAGGCCTGATGGATATTTCGGTGAAGAGGAACGCCTTCGGGAGGCAAGTGGAGAGCTTTGAAACCGAATTACACATTGATGGACTGCCACCCAGTCGGGGAGTGTTTATCCGTGCCCCCTATGTGGAAAGAGTATGGGGCAAAACACGCATCTTATCTCAATATGAGGATAAAATAGTGATGGTCAGGGAGGGCAATCTACTGGCCACCGCATTCCATCCCGAACTAACCGATGATACGAGTATACACAGATACTTCCTGGAAATGTTGGACTAGCCTTATTGCCAAAGGTTTGGCGGTGTAATATAATTTAGCATAATTGAATTGAGCTAGATGCGATGATGGGGAAAAGTAAGAACCAGGGTTATTACAGAGAGCTGGTGGATGGTGTGAACCAGTATTGCCCGGCTTTGAATCCACCCCGGAGGGTGACTGAAAAAACAGTCGCGGTGGTTCCGTTATAGCCATAAAGCGGGCGTACATACGCCAACAAGGGTGGCAACGCGGGAAACCTCTCGTCCCTAAGCGGGCGAGGGGCTTTTTTGATTTTTAGGTGGGGGGTTATCCTTAAATGAAAAGCGCACAATATCTTCTGATTCCAGGGCCTACTCCTATACCGTTGAGGGTAGCCCGGGCGATGGACCGGCCGATGATAAACCACCGAGGGCCTGAATTCAGGGCTATAATCGAGGACGTAGTAGATGGCGTGAAGAGGATCTACCGAACCCAAGATAACCTCTTAATCTATCCAGCTTCGGGGACGGGGGGTTTGGAAGCAGCCGTAGCTAATTTCATAGCTCCGGGAGAAAAAGTGCTGGCAGTATCTATTGGAGTCTTCGGAGATCGCTTTGCAGAGATAGCGGCCCGTTTTGGGGCACGAGTGGAGAAAATGGATTTCCCTTGGGGAAGCGGAGCTGATTCTGACCGGATCAAGGACCGGATAGACCAAGACAAAAATGGAGAAATTAAAGCCATATTGATCACCCATAATGAAACCTCAACCGGCGCTTGTAACGATGTTCAAACCATACGGCAAGCTATCGGCGATCATCCGGCCTTATTTATGGTAGACTCGGTAAGCGGATTAGCCGCTCATGATATGAGGATGGATGAATGGGGGTTGGATGTAGTAGTTAGCGGCTCCCAGAAGGCTTTCATGATTCCGCCGGGGCTTAGCTTTATGGCCTTTAGTCAAAAGGCGCTGGCCAAACAGCGCAACAACCCAAACAGCCGTTACTATTGGGACGTCAACATAGGATTACAGTACCAAGAAACCGGGCAGACTCCGTTTACTCCGCCCATATCCCTGTATTTCGGCTTGCAGGAAGCATTAAAAATGCTTGAGGAGGAAGGGCTCGAAAATGTTTTAAACCGTCATCGCAATTATCGCGATATGGTGCGGAGCAGCATTCAGGCTATGGGATTGAAGTTGTTTACGGAGAAACGATTCGCTTCTAACGCCGTGACTTCCATCTGTGCCCCGGAATCAATCGGTGCCAACCCTATCCGCAAATATATGCTGGAAGAGTTCAACATCATCCTGGCCGGGGGGCAACTAAAGCTCGACAATGTCATCTTTCGTATGGGACATCTGGGCTATGTGCGGGAATTGGACATAATATCAGTGTTGGCAGCGCTAGAGCTGACCCTGGTCAAATTTGGTTACGATCTGAAGATGGGATCTGGATTACATAGAGCCCAGGAGATCTTATATAATTACCATATCTCTAAATAAGGAAAAAGGGAGGAACTTTAGCATGGAAAAGAAAAAGGTCATAGTAACCGAGAGTATTGCTGATGAGGGATTGAAATTGTTGAGATCTACCCTTGATGTAGACTACCGCAGCGGTATCTCCAGAGGTGATCTTTTAGAGATAATAGATCAATATGACGCCTTAATCGTAAGGAGCGTTACGAAAGTAAACGAGGAACTGATTAAGAGAGGCACCAAATTAAAGGTTGTCGGACGCGCTGGCAATGGAGTCGACAACATCGATGTGGATGTTTGTACCCGCTATGGGATCATAGTGGCCAATACACCGGACAGCAACACCATCTCCGCAGCCGAGCAGACCATGAGCCTTTTACTGTCCTCGGTGCGAAATACTGCTTGGGCCAACAATGTTCTTAAAGCGGGAACTTGGGATCGTTCTCCATTCAGGGGAACCGAACTATTTGGAAAGACGGTTGGAATCGTGGGATTGGGTCGGATCGGCTCCATGGTGGCTACCCGCCTGAAGGCTTTTAATATGAAAGTAATTGCATACGATCCCTATATATCTGATGAACGTTTTGAAAGGTTTGGAGCGGAGAAAAAGGATACGCTGGACCAACTGGTTCAGGAAGCCGATGTTCTCACCGTCCACACCCCCCGCAATGAAGAGACCATGCATATAATCAACAGCCGGATACTGTCCTTGGCCAAGGATGGGGTAAGGGTGGTCAATTGTGCCCGAGGAGGAATAATAGAGGAAGCTGCCCTGCTGAAAGCGCTGGAAAGCGGCAAGGTAGCCTCGGCTGGTTTGGACGTTTATGAGAAGGAACCTGCCCATGACAATCCATTATTCAATTTCAACAATACTGTCTGCACACCTCATTTGGGGGCAGATACTTTCGAGGCCCAGAAACGGGTGGGAGAGACCATAGCCGAGCAAGTAGTCAGAGCATTGGAAGGCGGCATAGTGCCAAATGTAGTAAATCTGCCTACGATACTGAGTGAAGAACTGGAGTATTTGCGCCCCTATATTACTCTTGCCGAAAAGATGGGAAATATTTATTTCCAGATCCACAAAGACCCGGTAGCAAGAGTTGAGCTTACCTATAGCGGACCCATAAGTGTCAGCGAAACCGAAATACTGACGATAGGATTCCTTAGGGGATTACTGGAACCGGTGATGGGAGAAACGGTCAACTATGTAAATGCCAGACTGACCGCAGAAGATCGCGGAATCAAGGTCTTTGACAGTAAAGAAGAGGTCAGCCCCAAGCGTTATAAAAATCTTATTTCGGCTAGAATCATAAGCGCCAAAAACCAGTTGGAGATGGAAGGCACCTTGTCCCGTGCCCGCAACCCACTGTTGGTGGATATCAACGGTTATGAAACCGAGACCACCTTGGCCGGGTATGTACTAGTGGCTGAAAACGAGGACCGTCCCCGTGTGATTGGCCCATTTGCTACCGCTTTAGGTGATGAGGGGATTAACATATCGGGGATGAAAGTAGCACCCCATGCCAGCGGTGCAAAGGCCATAATGCTACTCAATGTCGATAACAGAGTGGAAACAGACGCCCTGGACCGGTTGGGAAAATTGGATGGTATTATAGGTCGCCCCATATTACTTCATTTCTAAAGCGGATTGTCGAGCCGGCCCGACATGAATCCTGGGCGGGATCCGGCTAATAGAACTAGCATAAAGAACGAACCTAAAGGAGGGAAAGGAATGTTGGATGCCAAAATGGTTCGGGCCCAGCCTGAATTGGTCGAAACCGCTTTGCGAAACAGAAACCAGATGGGGCTATTAGAAAACTTCCTCGCCCTGGATAACCAAAGGAGAACACTACTGGTGGAGACGGAAGAAATCAAAAAGTTCCGCAACCAATCATCGCAGGAAGTAGGCCGGCAGATGAAGCAGGGTGAGAATCCTGAGGAATTAATAGAAAGAGTGAGACAAGCGGGGCAGAAGATAAAGGAACTTGACCAAAAGCTTGCGGAAGTGGAGGACGCTTTAGAGAATATTATGCTTAATATCCCCAATCTGCCCGATGCTTCGGTGCCAGTGGGAGCTAACGAAAATAGTAACCAGGTGATAAGGACATGGGGGGAGCCGCGCCAATTCGAATTTGAACCCCAAGCACACTGGGATATTGGACCCAGCTTAGGGATTCTGGATTTTGAAAGGGCGGCTAAAGTATCCGGAGCACGTTTCACTGTGTATAGAGGCTTGGGAGCCCGCTTGGAAAGGGCCATTATCAATTTCTTTCTTGATACTCACATTTACGAGCATGGATATGAAGAGATTTTCCCGCCGTTCATGGTAAATCGCGAATGCATGGTCGGTACGGGGCAATTGCCCAAATTTGCCGAAGATATGTTCAAAGTGGAGGGGCGGGAGATGTACCTGGTACCTACCGCTGAAGTCCCACTTACCAACCTCTACCGTGAAGAGATTCTGGAGGAGAAGGATCTGCCGCGTTATATGACTGCATACACCGCTTGTTTTAGGGCGGAAGCCGGATCGCACGGCCGAGATACCCGCGGAGTCATCCGCCAGCACCAATTCAATAAAGTGGAACTGGTTAAGTTGGTCACCCCGGAAAGATCCTTTGAAGAACTGGAGAGTATGACTGGCAACGCAGAAAGTGTGTTGCAGATACTGGGACTTCCTTACCGGGTGGTTTTGCTGAGTACGGGCGATATGGGGTTCTCATCGGCTAAAACATATGACTTGGAGGTTTGGATGCCCAGTTACAGTGATTACAAAGAGATATCCTCCTGTTCCAACTGTCTGGACTTTCAAGCCCGGAGAGCCAACATTCGCTACCGACCCGCATCTAAGGAGAAGATAAGATACGTCCATACTCTAAACGGTTCAGGGGTAGCTGTAGGCAGAACGGTAGCTGCCATAATGGAGAATTACCAGCGAGCGGATGGCTCGATAATGATTCCGCCAGTCCTCAGGTCCTACATGGGTGGCGTGGAACGGATAGGTTAAGCGTAACACCGTAGTTCATTGACAATAACTTCGAGTCTGTGCTATACTTGCTTTTGCACTGATTTAATCAGTGTATCCTTCTAGTGGAGGGGTGTCCGAGCGGTTGAAGGAGGCGGTCTTGAA
>CAZBSD010000022.1:0-36855 GCA_964494735.1 uncultured Syntrophomonas sp. | reverse complement strand
AGGAAAGCCGCAACGATGTGGAACCCAATGTGTTCCAGTAGACATCTGAGTATCGCTTCCCGTCTTGAAAGCGGAATTGCGCGGGCAAAGAGTCACATTCAGTCCGAGATATCGGAGGCTGACAAAATTAAAACTCCTCCAGCTTTCACTGGAGGAGTTTTGTCAGCTTTATAAAGGTGGCGGAGTTAAACCGAGTCTTTCAAAAACCTTAAAACCTCACTTTAACCTGTACAGGACACCGATACAAAGGAAAGGGTTTCACTCAATCCTGAACCTGATCTATCTTACCAAGGGCACCAGGGAAACTAACCTGAGCTGTCTTACCATGGGTACTGGGTTCAACTAACCTGAGCTGTCTTACCAGGGGTACTGGGTTCAACTAACCTGATCCTAAACATACGTGGTAGGAAACTAAAAACCTGGGGATAACCATCCGAGTTGATTAATCTCTCCGCCACCTTTAACTCATTATAATCAGTGAGTTAGTTGAATGCAACCGAAAATTTGTAGCAAATATTGGCAGCTACGGGGATACAAGCAGTTTCTATTCATGCTGTTTGCTGGTAGAATAGGGAAGATGGCATAAATATCCGGCCAGGGAGACATAATAGTAAGTATTGATTGCAAGGGATGATCACTATTAAGAGCCGACTGGTCAAACAAATAATGCTGCTGACAGCTTTCGCAGCCTTGATGTTATGGCTGGCCATAAATGCCGGGCTGGTTTGGCAGGGACTCAGGACCTTCGCCTCCTTCTTCAATGCGCTCATAATCGGCATCGCTATTGCCTTCGTACTCAACCGGCCCTGTATGTATATAGACCAGCGCCTGGGCCTGAAGAAAAAGATGCCGGCATTGAACCGCGGTCTGGCCTTGTTGGCCACCTACCTGATAGTTCTGCTGATAATGTCCACTCTATCCGTGTTCGTGGTCCCCCAGATTATAGACAGCATCCAGCAATTCATCCAGCGGATGAGCATCTACGCCGCCAATTCCCAGGATTGGGTCAATCGTATCACCGAGATGCTGCGGCTGCAGAGCATCGACTTGTCCGCGCTGAGCAGCCAGCTGGTGGACTCTATCCAAGCATTCGCCCAGAACCTGACCGGGGTCTTCTCGTCGATAGTGGGGATCACCGCCGGGGTGATAAGTTTCCTGTTCAACCTGTTCATCGCCCTCATCTTTTCAGCCTACCTGCTGGCCGGTAAGGAGAGCATCCTCGCCAACTGTAAGCGGGTATGCCGCAGCTATCTTCCCCCCCGTCTGTACCAAAAAATGCTGTATGTATATCATGTGACCGTGGATGTCTTCAACAAATTCGTCTACGGCCAACTGATAGAGGCGGTTATCCTGGGGGTGCTGTGTTTTATCGGTATGCTGGTACTGGGCTTCGACTACCCCTTGATGATAAGCACATTGGTCGGAGTGACTGCTGTGGTGCCTATGATAGGAGCCTATATCGGGGGAGCGATAGCGGTGCTGGTCCTGGCTCTGATATCGCCCATACAGGCTTTGTGGTTCATCCTGTTCCTGCTGGTCCTGCAGCAATTGGAGGGCAACCTCATCTACCCGCGGGTGGTGGGGGGCAGCCTGGGACTACCGGGGATATGGGTACTGCTGGCCACCATCGTGGGCAGCGGCCTGGCCGGTCCGCTGGGTATACTGCTGGGAGTTCCGATAGCCACCGTCCTGTATACCTTGCTTAAAAACGACGTGCGCCGGATAGAAATGCTGGAAGAAGGCTAGAACTGGCCCAATCGATTCATCATTGACAATTCCAGATATATAATGAAGCGGAGGCGGGTCAGTGGCGGAATTGTGCGAATTGATCAATATCGGCAAGATCATGGAGAAACGGCTGGCAGCAGTCGGAATCCATACTACGCAAGAATTGCTGAGCCTGGGCAGCAGACAGGCCTTCGCCAGGTTGCACCTCCTGGAAGGTGATACCTGATTCCATTCATTGTGCGCCCTGGAGGGAGCCATACAGGGGATACGCTGGCATGATCTGGGCGACACCTGCAAAGCTGAGCTTAAAACATATCATGCGTCCTTCCACAACCAGTGCCCTTAATCGAGCAGGAAGTAATAGGAATCCAGCAGGTAGTCCCGTCCGTATTTGCGGGCCATCCTCTTTAGGAAGTTTTTAACCTGGGAGCGGCCGATTACCCCGCTTTGGTATTCCACCGCCAGGTTCTGCCAGCGCAGCTTTTCTTTATCCCCAACCACGTCTTTGAAATATCCCCAAACATGCTGGGCGGCATTCCAGGCTTGGCCGGTCTGGGGAGTATTAGCCAGCCCCTCTTCGATCATCAGGTAGAAACGGGCGGCATCCAGCGGCAGCGATGGGTTCAGGGTTTTGCCGATGGATTGGTAGTGGCGATGGGAGCGCTCCATGACCAAATATTTATACCTGGCCCATTCGGCTTCGATCAGCCGCCGGGGGACTTTGGGGTCCAGTGAGTAGATGACTTTTAGGGCTGACAAGTCTTTATCCTTTACTTCCAGCATGATATCCAGCGGCTGAGGCAGCTGCTGATAAAATTCGAGGAAGGGCTGCAGTTCGATGGTGCGGGAGTGGGCTCCGGGTCTCAAACCTGGCTCCTGCTGGGAATAATGGATCTTCTGGATTCCGTCGCGTTCCTTCCAGGTAGCCCGGCATTGGTACAACCAATGAAGCACATCTGGTTCCCCGGGAGCAGGATGACACCGGTGATGGAATACGTCCAATACCGCTGGTATCTCAATGGTGCGAGCCAATCCGAGCACTTCGCCTATATGGAACCTCTCATCATTTTCGATGACAAGACGAGCGTTGACTGCGGTGGACAGGAGCCCGAAGTTATGGGCGAACCTTTGCAGGGCGGCAGTGCCGTTACCGTAGCGGCCGCCCAGGTGTACTACGATCTTGTGGCGATGGTCGATCCCCAGGGAATCCAAGAAGAGGGCATGGTATTCCAGGTCGGTGATGGACCGGTCGACGATACAGGCATCGACAGCATTCAGCACCGTGTATTGGCCTGGGTGCATAGAGACCCGCATACGATATTTTTTGATTTTCTCCCCCAGGCGCTGCAAAGTATCACGGTGGTCCTGCCACCAGCGGTTGCGGTTGGCGGGATGCGAGCCCAGGGGTATGACGTCGGAACTGATGCGGAACAGGCTAACACCTCTGCTGGCGTTATAGTCAAGGAGGCGGGACAGAGTCTCCAGGTTGGCGGCAACTACCTGGTCGATCCGTTCCGGGCTGGCATTTTTCAGGGTGCATCCTTTCATGCTGCCGTCGGGCAGACCTAGGGCGATACAAGCATATCCGACCGCCAATTCTTCTCAGCTCCCTTTATTTCTTGCTTTGTGGTCTACTGCTGCTGTATTAAAGGCGGGATGAAGAGTATATTATAAAACAGACAGCCCGGTCCAGACACCTTGAGTATACCTTGAGAAACATCATCACTCAAACGGGCACCGAATTAAGTAGGATAAAGGTGGTTAAGAAAATACCATTGAATGTGGTTTTACGGCGGGAAATTTGAGCAAGCAGGGGGAAAAAATGTTGGAGCGTTTGGCGGCCATAATCAAAAGGGCAGGAGAGATGATCCTGGCAGCGGATATCGACCAGGCTGATATCGAGGTGAAATCGAGCCCGGGAGACCTGCGCACCAAATACGATACCGCAGTGCAGGACATGCTGTGCCGGGAGTTGGCCGATTTGCTCCCGGAAGCCCAATTTATTGGCGAGGAAAGCGGCATGCAGAATCGAGCCGCCGGTGGTTACTGCTTCATAGTGGATCCCATCGACGGGACCGCCAACTTCACCTGGGATTACCACCACAGCGCAGTCTCGATAGCCCTGGCCGAGGGAGACCGGATAATCACCGGGTTGGTCTACAACCCCTATATGGACGAATTGTTTTATGCCCAACTGGGCCAAGGCGCTTATCTAAACGGACGTCCTATCCGTGCCAGCCAGCGCCGTTTGAGTGAGGGACTGGTCAGCTTTGGGACCTCTCCCTACGACAAGACCAAAGCCGCCGCCACTTTCTCCCTGGCCCGGCTTCTCTATGAATCCGCCCTGGACGTGCGCCGCAGCGGTTCGGCGGCGTTGGATCTATGCTATGTGGCCTGCGGGCGCTGCGATCTTTTCTATGAGATGACGCTCTACCCCTGGGATTATGCTGCCGCTTCCCTGATCGTGACCGAAGCTGGCGGGTTGCTCTCCACCATGGAAGGCGAACCATTAAGTTTCGATGATCGCACCACGCTGGTGGCCGGAGGCAAACCGGCCTTCCAGGATTTCTGGCAGATATATAAATGATACCTACTCGTCCTTTGGTTTGCCCCATAGTTTATTGAGCATGCGCTGGATCAATCCCGCCCTGCCTCCGGTGTCAGGCAGCGGGGAGGTGTCTTTCTTGACCTGAGGTGACGGTGGGGCTTTGGGTTCCTGCACCGGTAAGGGGACTACCTTGGCCGTTTCAGGCATAGTCCGGGGCGGTGCCGGAGGGGGGACAACCGTCAATTTAGGTGGTTTGGCATCCGGTACGGCTTTAAGTTGGCGTTCCTCGCCCGGCTTGCCCTGATTGCGCGATCGGGAGCGGGATCGTTTGCGCTGGCCTTCCTTGGCTTTGGGCGGGGGCGTATCTTCCTTGGGCACTGTTTTGCGGGCATGGGCCTTTATCCACTGGTCGATCTCTTCCCGCTGTTCAGTGAGGTATTTCTCTGGCGGCATCTCCGTCTCTTCTATCATGCAGCCGATGTGTTCCTCAATCTCATAAAGTGACATGATGTCTTCACTGGTGACCAGGGTCACCGAGCGTCCCCCATTGCCGGCCCGGCCGGTGCGGCCGATGCGGTGTACATAGTTGTCCAGCTCGTTGGGGACGTCATAGTTGATGACCAGGGACAGATCATCGATATGGATACCGCGGCCGGCCACATCCGTAGCCACCAGCAGCGAAAACTTGCCTTCCTTGAATTGCTGCAGGGTCTTCAAGCGTTTGACCTGGGGGATATCGCCATGCAGAGCCTGGGAATCATAACCGTGGTTGGACAGGAAACGCTGCACCCGGTCCACGGTCACCCGCATATTGCAGAAGATCATACAGCTGTCGGGCCGCTCCAGCCACAGGATACGGTGCAGAGTCTCATTTTTTTCCCGCTCGCTGACCCGATAGTAAACCTGCTGGATGGTGTCCACGGTCATAGTGGGTGACTCTATCTCGATGGTATCGGGATGTTTCATATTGTCCCGGCATATCTTGCGGATATCGGGCGGGATGGTAGCTGAGAAAACCAAGGTGGTCCGGTTTCTGGGGATGGTCTTGATGATGCGGCGGACCTGGTCCATGAAACCCATGTCCAGCATCCGGTCGGCTTCGTCGAGCACCAGGAAGCGGATGTTTTTGGTCTTCAGGGTGCCGTGGCTGATGTGGTCAAAGACCCGTCCGGGGGTGCCGGTGACAATTGTTACGCCCTTCTTCAGGGCCTCGATCTCCACATTGATGTTGTGCTGACCGTAGACGGCCGCCGTCCGGTGAGGCAGGTGCTTGGCCATCAATTTCAGGTCGCTGTCAACCTGCACCGCCAATTCCCGGGTGGGGGCCAGGATAAGGGCCAGCGGCCCGAGCTCCTTGGGATCGGTCATCTGCAGGATGGGAACCCCAAAAACGGCCGTCTTACCGGTGCCGGTCTTGGCCATCACTATCAGGTCTTCCCCTTTTAATATGGGCGGGATGGCCCTAATCTGTACCTCGGTGGGAGATTCGAATCCCATGTCCTGGAGCGCCTGCAGGATAGGAGAGGAGATACCGAGATCTTTAAAACTGTTTTCCATTCCAATCTTCTTTCCTTAAAATATAAATGGTCTTAACCAAGAGTGTTTTTAACCTGTATACTAATTATACCAATTATAACAGGCGCAGGACCGGGAAGTACAATTTTAGCGGACTTATTTTCGGATTAGCGGGCGCGATCAATGAAAATGGGTGTGGCAGACTAGATCCGGGCAAGGCGATACTCCCAGGCTGGGGACAAACGGCAAATGTGTTTTAGAATGATTATAATCATAGGTAGTGCTATTAAATCGGCTTAAGGTGCAGGCGCCGCAGATAATGCTGGAGGGAAGCTGATCGACTATTCTTATTATTAAATCCAAGGGGGATAAATGATGGCATATATCAGTGACGATGTCCTGGACCGATTGATCAGGGAAGATATTCCCTACCTCGATCTAACTACTCACAGCCTTAAAATCGGGGGGCAAAAGGGCCGGATAGTTTTCCGGTGCCGCCAGGAAGCAGTGGTTTGCGGGACCGAAGAGGCCGTGAGGATCTTGACGAAATTGAATATCCAAACCTTGTTCCATACCCCTTCAGGAGATACAGTTCCGCCGGGCACGGCAGTCCTGGAGGCAGAGGGGAAGGCAGCCTCTCTGCACACCGGCTGGAAGGTGTGTCAGAACCTGCTCGAGCATTATTCCGGGGTGGCCAGCCGCACTGCCCGCCTGGTAAGCCGGGCGCAGGCTGTTAATCCCGCAGTCCAGGTAGTCTCGACCCGCAAGGTAATCCCCGGTACCAAGGAACTGGCCATAAAAGCAGTCCTGGCGGGCGGAGGCATGCCGCACCGGCTGGGGCTTTCCGAGACCATACTGGTGTTTGAGCAGCACACCAACTTTATGGGCGGCCTGGAGGGATTCCTGGCTGCGGTCGAATCGCTCAAGAAACAGAATCCAGAGAAGAAAATTATTGCCGAAGCCAAGACCGTCGAAGAGGGACTTCGTTTGACGGAGGCGGGCGTGGATGGGGTGCAGTTCGACAAGGTGGGAGTGAACCTGCTGCTGGATGCGGTTAAACAGGCCCGCAGCATCAACAGTGCGGTCAGTATATTGGCGGCGGGGGGGATCAACGAAGGCAATGTGACGGCCATAGCCGGCACCGGGGTGGATGCCATCGTCACCTCAGCCATGTACTATGGTCCGCCGGCCGATTTCGGGGTCGACATATTTGTATTATAGAATAAGCTGAACCGGGGAAAACCGACGGGCGTAAAGGTGGCCGCGTTTGACAGAATACTACCGGCGGTTGTTGTTGCAGTGCCTGGGTTGGCCCAGTTGGCTGCCTGGACTCAACCGAGACAGGTCCTATAAGTTCCTGCTGTCCGGCGCATATGCTAGAATAGGCATAAGACGAGTAACAACTGGTATACATCAAATCCTTATCAGTATCCAAATGGATATCATCGTTTGATTATTGAGGGGGGATTTTATGAGGAACCAGCATGATCATACCCATCACCACATGGCGGAGCCAACTCCGCCAGCCGGTCATGATGACCACCCTGCCGCTGGCGAAGTAACCGAGCAGCGTTCTCTGTATGCGGACCCTGTGACCAAACCATCTTTGCCGGCAGACCGCGGCCAGCACCATCACCAAACGGTGCCGGTGAACGAGCACCACCAACATATAGAGCCGGCCGAACCCTCCGACGTCCAGGATGGGGAGATGAAGCCAGCCCACCACCAGCACGAACCAAATGTCCAAACCGAACCACAACACAACCATCAGGCCGCTAATAACCATAGCGGCTCATCGCACGCCCATCATGATCCCAACGTCTTTAAACAAAAGTTCTGGATCTCGGTTCTCCTGACTATCCCAGTGCTGGTTTTCAGCGAACACTTCCTGGGTCTGCTCGGTATCGCCGCCCCTCATTTCTCCGGCAGCCATTACATTCCGGCGATATTTGGTATCCTGGTTTTCATTGTGGGCGGGATGGTATTTCTGCAAGGCGGCGTTAATGAGCTAAAACAGCGGAAACCGGGCATGATGACCCTGATTGCTCTGGCCATCATCGTCTCCTTCACTTACAGCCTGCTGGTTACGTTGGGTTTCCCCGGCCAGGAGATATTTTGGGAACTGGCTACCCTGATCGATATTATGCTGCTGGGTCACTGGCTGGAGATGCGGGCGGTCCAGAATGCCGGCAGTGCCCTGGACGAGATGGCCAAACTATTGCCGGATCACGCTTTGCGCCTGGAAGGTGACCAGATCATAGAGGTTCCGGTAGACAGCCTGCGGGTAGGTGACATCTTGTTGATCAGACCGGGGGCCAGGATACCGGCGGACGGGCAGGTGGTCCAGGGCGAAAGCCAGATAAACCAGGCGATGGTCACCGGGGAGTCGATGCCGGTCAGCAAGAAAGTCGATGACGGGGTGATCGCCGGGACCATAAATGGGGCAGGCTCATTGCGGATACAGGTCGCCCGCACTGGTGATGAGACTTACCTGGCGGGGATAATAAGACTGGTAGACGAAGCCCAGCAATCCCGTTCCCGTTCGCAGATCCTGGCGGATCGGGCCGCCTTCTGGTTGGTTATAATCGCGGCAGCAGCAGCTCTGGTTACAGCCTTGGCCTGGGGGATGAGCGGGGCTCGCTCGGAAATAATAATGGAACGGGTGGTCACGGTCATGGTAGCTGCCTGCCCCCACGCCCTGGGATTGGCTATACCTCTGGTCATAGCTATCTCCACTTCCCTTTGCGCGCAAGCTGGGCTGTTGGTCCGCAACCGGCTGATGTTTGAAGAAGCCCGGGAGATCAATTATGTGGTGTTCGACAAGACCGGCACCCTTACCCAAGGCCGCCATCAATTGGCCCATATTACCTCGGCACAGGGGATAACTGCCGATGAAATCCTGGGCTTGGCCGCGGCAGCCGAGTATGAAGCCGAGCACATGCTGGCCGCTGCCATAGTGAGTAGTGCCAGAGAGAGGGGATTGGAGATGCCACAGGTTACTGGCTTCAAATCCATGCCCGGTCGGGGAGTATCAGCCATTGTGGAAGGCCATAACGTGCAAGTGGGCGGACCCAATCTGCTGGATCAGCAGGGTATCATCCTACCGGCAGAATTAATGCCTGCCCAGCGGGAAGCAGCCGGGGCCGGGCAAACCATCGTTTATCTGCTGGTGGATGGGCAAGTGAAGGGATTGTTGACCCTGGCCGATAAGGTCAAGGATGAGTCCCAACTGGCCATAAATTTAATTAAATCCATGGGGATAAAAGTGGCCATGCTGACCGGTGATAACCAGAACGTGGCGGCCCAGATTGCGGAGCAGCTGGGAATCAGCGAGTATTTTGCCGGAATACTGCCGGAGAACAAGGCGGTAATAGTCAAGCAGCTGCAGGGTCAAGGTTACCGAGTGGCGATGGTGGGGGATGGAGTCAACGATGCGCCCGCCCTGGTCCAGGCCGATGTGGGCATAGCTATCGGGGCTGGTACCGATGTGGCCGTGGAGTCGGCGGGGATCGTGCTGGTGCGCAGCGATCCCCGTGATGTGGCGCAGCTGTTCACCATTTCCCGAGCCACCTATCGCAAGATGATCCAGAACCTGGGCTGGGCCACCGCCTACAATATCGTGGTGATCCCCCTGGCCGCCGGGGTGCTGGCTCCCTGGGGATTTGCCCTGCCCATGGCGGCAGCGGCGGTAGTCATGTCTTTGAGCACCATCATCGTAGCCATAAACGCCCAGCTGCTGCGCAAGCTGCGGCCAGATGCTGAGAAGGCGTTTACTTAGGAATTGGACGACAGGGGGATTGATATCATGTGGCGCGGCTGGCACATGTATGACGGAGACTGGTGGTGGTGGGGGATGGGACTGCAGATGTTGTTTTGGATCCTGTTGGCCCTGATCTTGGTCTGGTTTCTGGTCCGATTGTTGAAAAAGCAGGATAGTCACCGTGAATCCCAGGATGCTTTACAGGTCCTGAAGATGCGGCTGGCCAAGGGAGAAATCAGCAAAGAAGAATTCAATGAGACCAAGGAGCTCCTGAAATAGTCCATCAAAATGCAAGGAGGCATATTCATGAAGAAGGTAGTATTGTTCACCACCCAGACCTGACCCCATTGCAAACCGGCGAAAGAGTTTCTTTCCCAGAACAAAATCAGTTTTACCGAAAAGGATGTAAATAACGATGCGGAGGCCAACGCCGAGTTCACCCGCCGCGGTCTGCGTGGCGTACCAGCCATATTGATAGGTGAGGATGTGGTGGTGGGTCTGGATAAGGCCCGGATCCTGCAGCTGGTCGATCACCGGGTAGTGGAATGTTCCCAGTGCCAAACCAAACTGCGCGTACCTACCGACCGTGGTTCCATCAAAGTCACTTGCCCCAAATGCCAAAACGTATTTGACTGGGCCCCCTAGGATTGCAGAGCAAACAACCATATAAACCCTTGCGGCGATCCTCTTAAGTCCAGAGGTTAGGACCCCATGTCCCTCCGGCATCGGTTGGTGTTGAATTGGCTGGGGCCAAAGATTCCCTGGCATGTTGGATGCTGTCCTCCAGGGAGTTGTAGGCCAGTTCCATCTCCAGGTTGGCGCTGCCGCTCAAGCTGCCAAGGATATACTTATATTCCGTAGGTGCCGGTGGGGTTATCCAGGAAGAGGGGGAAGTGGGGCGGATCGAAGGTGAAGATAACGAAAGCGGCTGCCATCAGAGCGATAATAGCCAGAGATCCGTATAAATGCCAACCATCCAACTGAGCGTAGCGGTAGACATGGGCGGCTAGCAGTTGGGCTGTCACTATACCCAGGAGCAGGGAGAAAATATCCAGAGGGAGGAAATGGATGTCAAAAGCCCCAGCAAAGATATAGTGAACTGAGAGTATGATCAATGGGGTGGTCAGTAGGGCAGCTGCGCAGGCGGTAAACCAGCGCCTGGCATCCACTCCGATTTTGTTGTGACCGGTTTTCGCATACCACAGGAAAAACCATAACAGCGTCGGTAGGAAAGCCAACTTCAGGTGTTCCCAGACACTCTCATTGACCGGAGTCAGCACACCGATAATAGCCAGATTACCGGACCAGTCATATACGAAGTGGGTAATGCTGGCCCAAACGATTATTACCGGGATGCCCTGTAGGAGCCACACGCGGCCTTGGTCTTTTTCGGTTTGTGAGTCTGGTTGGATCAAATGTACACCCCTTCCCCAGTAATATGATGTAATCCTGCCGTTTATTTTATCTTCAGTTTTTCTACTTAACAAGCGGGCGCCCCCAGCGAAATTATTTCTATAGACGCCACCAATTTCGTTTAGGCTAGACATAAATTGATGTATTTATAGTAACAATATAGTAAGTAAACGCTACAGGGAGATTGGTAACCGCTTTCCATATTGTAAATATACAAACGGGCCTGCTTAGATGTTTTTCCATGTACGTGAAGGAGGCCAAATGATGAAGCTATACTGGATTTCACTTCTGCTGAGTATCTGGCTGAGCCTAGGTGTTGGTTTTATTGCCGGAGCTACTTGGTGTGCGCGTTTTTCAGCTATTAAAAGGCGCAATGGAGAACTTATTTAACGCTGCCGAGCGTCCGATCACATAACAAATCTAGTATTCCCCTCCTATTACTCAGCTCTTATTCACCATGTCCCCCTTCCAATCAGATGACAATTTCTGAACCGCTCAGGTTGTTTACACAAGGTTCGTAACCAATCCCCTATATTTCGTCTCCAACCGCCGTTTTAAAAGTATTTTCGCACTAGTATACTTTGCCAATTGTAGTATAATTTATGAAGTATTTCGCATGGATTCATAAAATATAGGAATAGGCACTCATGAACATTATTTTATTATCGGGAGGCTCTGGCCAAAGATTATGGCCGCTTTCCAATGAAATCCGTTCAAAACAATTTTTAAAAATGATTAAAACCCCAGACGGTAAATACGAGTCTATGGCTCAACGAGTCCATAGGCAGATTATTGAATCAGGTATAAGTGCCAATATTCTGGTTGCTACCGGCAGCGAACAATCAGACATAATTAGAGAACAAATTGGATATGAGGTTGATCTTGTGGTGGAACCGGAAAGGAGAAATACATTTCCGGCTATCCTGTTATCATGCGAATATTTGGCATATAAAAAAGGAATCCACCCCGGTGAGACCTTAATAGTTCTGCCGGTTGATTCTTATACTGATTTAGAGTATTTCCAGACCCTTAAGAAAATGGAGAGATTGATAGAGGATGATTCGGCCAAAATTGTGTTGATGGGAATTAAGCCGACCTACCCATCTGCACATTATGGATACATAATCCCAGGACCGGATGGAATAACGGTAGATACATTTCACGAAAAGCCAACCACAGAATACGCTGAAGAGCTGATTTCGGCGGGCGCACGCTGGAACGGCGGAGTTTTTGCGTTTCGCCTGGGTTACATGCTCGAATTGGCTAAGAAATACATTCGCTTGGACACCTATGAGGACTTAGAGAGCCAATATAAAAATCTGCCCAAGGTTAGTTTCGATTACGAAGTGGTGGAAAATGAAAGTTCCATCGCCATGATAGAATACTCGGGCACCTGGAGAGATATAGGGACTTGGGGCAATTTGGTGGAGGTATTGGAAGACAACAATTGTGGCAAGGCAGTTTTAGCCAACAATTGTATGAACACTCATGTAATCAATACAGTCGACATTCCAATTATGGTTTTAGGAACTAAGGATCTAGTTGTTGTTGCCAGCCCCGATGGGATATTGGTGTCAGACAAAAATGAAAGTTCCCACTTGAAATCGTACATCGATGCAATAGACCAGGAATCCACCAATTTTGAGATGAATCGGGAAGATTCCAAGGTGCTCAATTATAGCAAGTTTAGTGACGGAATGATGGCGCTTACCAGAATTATTCTATTTAAAGCTAAGGAAACTACCCCTTATCAGAGCCATAATAATCGTGATGAGATTTTGAATGTCGTGGACGGAACCGGGGAATTGGTCTTGGGTGGTCGTATAAACTATCTCAGGCGTGGTGATGTTGCACATATAGGCAAAGGTAAGTGCCATGCTATCCGTGCCACCAGCGACCTTCGTATAATAGAGGTCCAGATCGGCATCGAACTCTCCGAATCGGATGTTGAACAATCGGAATGGGAATGGCAGTAATAGCGCGAAGGATTGCGTTTGGCAGTGCATTTACCCATGTTGTGTGAACATTATTCGTAATCTTATATAAGAACTTAAATAATTGAATAGTTGACTCCCTGTGGGGCATGGTGTGAGGTCTCCAAAAACCTTTATACCGTGCTAGACGAGTGTTGCGCTATCATCTATGAGTTCCATGGAGCATTACGGAAAAATGGTATGGATGTGAAATGCACAAAACCAATCACTATGCTAACGCCCATTTGAAACAATTTTTTTGGGACGTTTCATTTTTGGGATTAACCTTTGGAATTGCATATGTTCTAAGCAGCCAACTGACTGGAATGAATTCTATCCGGGAATATGTGTGGATGTTGGTTATCTATGTTCCCTTTTGGTGTGCCTTGATGGCCCTGAATGGTATGTATGACAAGACTACCTTCTACTATTTAGACCGGATTTTAAAAAACATCGTTTTGGCATCCGTTTTGTCAGTTCTAGGTCTTATCGCCATGCTGTTTTTTGTAAAAGAGATAGGGATCAGCCGGATCTTTATTGGCCTGTTAATGAGCCTTAGCGTTTTTGTCATGTTCATTGAACGTTATGTTTTTGGGTTCTTATATAGGCGGTCAGGAGCCGTAAATAAAGCGCCCCGCGTAGTTCTAGTCTGTTCCCGGCATACATTTATCAAAGTGATGAAGTTTTTGGCCAAGACCCAAATAGAGTACAATGTTGTGGGGGTTGTGCAGATTGGGGACGCCAAGATAACCGAGGTTCCCAATTTAGGCGCACTGGAGAATTTGGGGCGAATTCTCCACGAGGAAGTTGTTGATGAAGTGTTGTTCTCGATATCTGAACAATATGATTGTGATTGGCGCGAGTTTGTTCAGATATGTGAACAAATGGGGATCACCACTCGAATGGTCATAGATTACAGCGACTGGCGCCTTTTCCACGTACATGTCGCAATGCTGGGGACGCTTCCTGTCCTTACTATGCATTCAGTGTGTCTAAACCCCGTGCAACAGTTTACAAAACGATCTATAGACATTGTGGGATCCTTGGTGGGATTATTTATTACAATTGCAATTGCGATATTTGTGATCCCGGCTATCAAAATGGACTCCTCGGGACCAGTAATATTTAAGCAACAACGTGTGGGGCTTAATGGCAGAAAATTCGACATGTATAAATTCAGAACGATGTGCGTTGATGCAGAAACTAAGAAGAGAGACTTAACGACATTAAATGAACATAAAGATGGTCTGATGTTTAAGATTAAAGAGGATCCCAGAATCACACGTATTGGTGCGTACTTGCGCAGAACGAGCATTGATGAATTGCCTCAATTCCTTAATGTCCTAAAAGGTGAAATGAGTCTTGTCGGTACTCGACCGCCCACCGTGGAAGAGTATAGACGCTATAATTATGAACACTTGCGCCGCCTCAGTATAAAGCCAGGAATTACAGGCATGTGGCAAATAAGTGGTCGCAGTTCAATAAATGATTTTGATGAGGTAATAGCTTTGGATACCAAATACATTGATAACTGGTCCATCTGGATGGATTTTAATATCATATTGGCCACCGTTGCAGTGGTATTCAGGACGAATTCTGCCTATTGAAGTGCATATAATGGTCTTTGGTGTATGGTGTATATTGAAAAGTAACGATTGAGAAGGGTGAACAGATTTGACTATAAAAGACATGTATGATGCTATAATAAGCAAACTATGGATAATCCTGCTGGTTACTCTCATCTCAACAGGGATTGCGATTTTAATAAACTCCAGAGTCGAACTTGTCTACGAAGCGAATTCAACCTTATATATTATGACAAAGAGGGAAAGCGGCACCCAAACTGGTCAATTGTATTTTGATGATATTGCGGTGAATAAACAATTAGCCATAGATTATAAAGGTATGTTGAAAAGTCACAAGTTGGCCGAAGAGACTATCGCAGAACTTAAGCTTACTGAAATGAGTACGGCGTCGTTCCTGAATCGCGTAAACGTAAGCCTGTTGGAAGATACCAATATTATTCGAATTACCGTCAGGGATCCTGATCCAGTCCGAGCCTCAGATATAGCCAACACGTTAGTTGCAGTCTTCATCAGATCAGTTAATCCTATGGCTAATTACAATAATATCAGCGTTATCGATACAGCAGTAGTTCCTACAGAACCGGTAGGATCGGGTACAAAAAAGAACATCTTACTGGCCTTCGCGGCAGGTATGCTGAGTTCGGGGACAGTTGTCGTATTATTTGCCCAGATGAGTAAGGGCATAAAATCGATAGAACAGATTGAAAATTTAACTGGTCTGAACGTCATCGGCATTTTGCCAAGAATGGATATCAAGTGAGGGTAAACTAAATGTACGATCTAAAAAAAATACAGATGTATTTAAACAAGAGCCTGGTTGTTGAGGAGGCTTATAGATTTTTACGAGCAAATCTCCATTTTCGTGAAACGGGTAACAACATCAAGACTCTAACTGTCGCTAGCTTTAATCCGGGCGAGGGACGGACTACCGTAGCAATTAATCTAGCTATTTACATGGCGATGATGGGTATTAAGGTTTTATTGATCGATGCTGATCTACGAAAGCCACCTGATCATAAGCATCTGGGTGGAAACATCCATGGGTTAACAACCATTCTGGCCAATAAAATAAAGTTTGAACCATGGGAGAGTGTTACCAACATAGATAATTTGTCATATATCCCGGGTGGGCCGATAAATGCTAATTCGCCCGATCTGCTCATGTCTGGGAACTTTCCAGAGCTATTACGCCAATGCGCAACTATTTATGATTTTATCTTAATTGATACGCCTGCATATAACAGTGCGATTGACAGTCTGGTTGTAGCAACCCAGACCGATGCGGTCATTATTACTGCGGTTATGCGAATAACCAAAATGGAAGAGCTATTGAGAATCAAGATAGAGATGGAAAAGGCTCAGGTGGAAATTATCGGTGTTGTGCTTAACAAATTAGGGGATAGGGATTACAAGAAGTATTTTGAAGCTTATAAGTATCATGACAACATCCGCAAATCACGCCCCATCAAGGTAGCCAAAGCCTTGGATTCTACTTATATTCCCTACAACGCTCATAACGATAATAGGCAATGAGGACTGAGAAAGCCCTATATAACCTTATAGGAAATATGCTTCTGCAAGTGGTCGCAGCGGCTGTAGGTTTTATTCTACCAGTGCTTTTCATTCAGAATTACGGATCTACCGTAAATGGGATGATTGGTTCGATAAAACAGTTCATTGTTTATTTGAGCCTGGTAGAGGCTGGGGTGGGTGCGGCTTCTATGGTGGCACTTTACAAGCCCTTGTTCAACCAGAACAGCATTGCTATTAATTCTATTCTAAGCGCCACCAAATATTTTTATAGAAAATCCGGCTATTTGTTCTTAGCTGGTTTATTTTGTATAGCAGTACTCTATCCGCTGTTGGTTAAAAATGAAGTTGAACCCCTAATATCCTCCCTGATGGTATTGATTTTGGGAGCAGGTGGTTTAGCCGAATATTTCCTGATAGGTAAATACCGTGTACTCATAAATGCCGACCAGAGGAACTATGTAATATCTTTGACCCAGGCCTTTACTACCGTTCTTAATGCTGTGATAATTGTCGTTCTAATCCTAAATGATACTCACGTTTTGGTACTGCAGGCTACAGCAACAATGGTGTTTATCGTACAGTTTGTAATCATTCGATGGTACGTAAAGAAAAGTTATTCCTATATCACATTCAGTGAGAAACCGGATTTTGAGTCCATAGATCAACACTGGTCAGCTCTGGTTCATCAGATTGCTGCACTAATCGTATATAGCTCTCCGGCTGTTATTATTACCGTATTTTTGGGACTTAAAGCGGTGAGCGTATATATGGTGTATAACATGATATTCACAGCGGTCAACCAGATGGTTTCTGTTTTTAACACAGCAGTTCTGGCTGGCTTCGGTCAATTAATTGCGGGACAGGAATCAGCGACCTTAAGGAACGCATTTTCGAACTTTGAATATATTCTCTATGGAATTATAGCCTGGGTTTTCACTTGTACGGGATTGTTGATAATGCCATTTATGAATGTGTATACAGCTAGTTTTATCGATGCTAATTACATTAGACCGGACATTGCTCTGTTGCTATTAATAACGAGTATTTTGGGTATCATTAAATCTACCAGGGGCCATATAATCACTGCTGCCGGCCATTTTCGCCAGACTCAATCCAGGTCCCTTTTGGAGGCAACCATCAATTTAGGTGCATCTCTAATACTCGTTCATTCTCTGGGACTGGTTGGGGTATTGTTAGGAACGATATGCTCTCATTCATATCGGGCTGTTGATACTGTCGTATATACGTCTAGATATATACTTCAACAGTCACCCCTGCATATTATCAAAAGGATATTTACCAATGCTGTGTTTGCTCTTATTGCAGCCATTCCTTTTGTACTATGCATCGATATTCAAGCCGTCAATTATGCGCAATGGTTTTTATGGGCTGCAGGGGTTGCCACTTTTGTGCTTGTAGTCATAATTGTGGGCAACGCACTAGTAGATCGAGAAATGGCTCAAATGACCCTTGAAAAAGTGCAACGGATAGCTGCTGGTGTTTTTAAGCCAAAGGTTGTCGGCAGAGACAACTAATATGAGAAAAGAGCATACATGATGCGCAATCTTCCTGATATATCAGTAGTTATACCTTTGTACAATAAAGACAAATACATAGAACGCGCAGTACGTTCGGTTCTAGCCCAGACCCATCCCAATTTTGAATTGATAGTAGTTAATGACGGATCAACCGATCGAAGCTTACACGTCGTTAAGAGTATTTCGGACTACCGTATAAAGCTCATTTCTCAGAATAACCAAGGGGTATCTGCGGCACGTAATCTCGGAATTCGGGAAGCTTCCTCGGACTTGATTGCTTTTTTAGACGCGGATGATGAGTACTTGCCGGAAATGCTGGAGACTTTATTGCGTTTGTATATCAATTTTCCTGAGGCGGGTGCTTACGCAACTTCATATCAAATATGTAAGGCGGGTCAGACGACGATTAGAGATGTTACCGGAATCCCTAATCCGCCTTGGGAGGGGATTATCCATAATTATTTTTACTTGAGGTTAAATTCGATGCATGTACCACATAATTGCTCATCCACTGCTATACCTCGGCGAGTGTTTGAAGAAGTTGGGTATTTCCCTGAGGGAGAGAGGCATGGGGAAGATGTAGACATGTTTTGCAGGATAGCCATGGTTAATCCATTTGTAATGAGCACAAAGGTATGTTCGACATATTATGCTGATACGGAAAACAAGAGTTCCAGAAGCTGGCATGATAGAATGGCGTTTATCTCAACGATTAGAAAAGCCTGCCGTGCTGGAATAATGCCTGACTATATGCGGGAAGATGCGCTGGAGTATGCTGCATTTCAAGAAATAAACAGCGCGGAAAGGCATCTCAGCCAAGGTGAGCTGAACCTGGCACGTAAAATGCTCCTAGGCAACAAAACAAAACGTTTCCGTAGGGACAAATGGCATATATTTCTCATGACATTTGAGCACATAAAAATTCTTCATTGGATTTTATGCCGGATTCGGCTTATCAGGGATTCTATTAAGAAAACAAAGTCCAGGGAGGAACAGCCACAAGCGGTCAAATAAAAGGCAAAAATGTATAGCTAGGTGAGGAATTGAGGGAAAATCAGGTATACCCAATATTGTTTTGTACAGCACTGCTGGTATGTATTTGTCTTTCAGTTGCTGCGCCTCAATTCGCCTTGGTCTTGGTGTTACTGGGTTCGGCACTGGCACTTATCATCAACCAACCCATCATAGCGCTGGGGATATATATAGTAATGGTTCCTTTTGCCAATACAACTCTATTGTCAAGAAGTCTGCCCGGATTAGCGGGTCTTTCCCTTGTCTTCGGGTATATAGGTGCAATTGCTTACTGTGTAATTCTATTCCGTAAGAGTATGTCTCTACCCAAGCGGGAAGCAATCGAGGCAACATTGATGATTATATTGATAGTCATCGCTGGCCTGCAATCAATACCATATGCTCGCTCGGTGTGGCCTACTCACAATTTTGACTATTGGAAATTGGCGGGTAATTATTACTGGTTAAGCTACGCCATAAACAACATTGTTACTCCGATATTACAATTCCTACCGCTGATTTTGATTGCTGCTTTGGTTCAGACTGAAAAGCACATTGTTCAGTTGGTCAAGAGTCTAATCGTATCGCTATTCATTTTTTCTTCTTTTATTATATTGGTCCATATTCTAGTCGTTCCGGATAAAACCAATTTTGAAGTTGTCAGAGCTACAATAGGTCTTTACTTTCATTCGCATGGTAACAGTATCGCCAATTTTTATGTTATAGGGTACCCGTTGCTGTTAGCCTATTTTATGGAAAAAAAGAATGTTTTCACGGCTGCTACCTTGATTCTGAGTGTTATCGGTATCATGCTACTTTATTCGCGAACGGCCTATGCAATTGTGATCATTTCTACTTTTCTATTCATGATTAAATCAGGTCGCAGCAGATTTTTGCCCCACAGTATATTTTTATTGATTCTTTTTATAGTACTAGCGCCTAATACAGTTATAGACAGGGCAATGACTGGAATCGGCAGTTATGATTATACAGCTTTGGCAAGTGGAGAAGACATCACCGCTGGGAGAATGATGAACATTTGGGAACCTACAATGAGGGAGTTGTCATCAGAACCCAGGGTTGTCGCACTGGGTGGAGGGAAATTTTATTTTCAGGAAATGAATCCAACGCTTGCATTCAAAGAGGCTCATAATTCTTATCTGGATATGGTGCTAAAAACAGGCCTTATCGGTTTGACATTTATGCTTTATTACTTCGGCAGACTATCCTATATCTATTATGAAATGAGCCATCGGAGTCTCGATAAAATGTCGCGCAGTCTGTTTGATGGGGTGCTGGTTTCGGTTGCAGCCTATATGATTAGGGGAATCACAGATGGATCTTTTTTACCAGAGTTAAATAATCTATATATCTGGATTGTGCTGGGATTGGGCATTGCGATGGTTAAAATACATACTTCTTTGCATAATGTCAATGAGACTGTTCCTATAAAGGACAATAATTACGTTATTTGCGAGGATAATATATGAGCACGAAGGATAAAATTAGAATCTGCTTTGTATTATTTGGTGCTTATCCATTGTTCAATCCCCGGTGCGATGCTACGTTTGGAGGAGCTGAGGTAGATTTATATAATGTTGCAGTAAACATTGCTAAGAATTCGAAATATGAAATTACCTTTCTGGTAGGTGACTATGGACAAGATATGATAGAGTATTACAACGAAGTTAAGGTGATAAAACACCACTATGAGAAGATCGGAAATGACAACGATAATAAAGTATGTATGAAAACATTTAAGTACTTGGATTTAATCAGAAAACTCTTATTTACTGAAGCGGATATTTACTTCACCGAGTGCGCTAGCGAATTATTGGGATGGATGGTGCTAATTAACGGGAGAATTAAACGAAAAAAAGTGGTTTTTCGCCTAGCAAGTGATACTGATACCGACCTGGGATCCCATAAAAAAGGTAGTAAGAGATTTTATTATATGTATAGGTATGGGTTATTATACGCGGACTTGGTCATTAGCCAAACGGAAACGCAAAGTACGGCTTTGAATCGGTTAAATATTGAGAGTCCGGTAATCAAGAACGGCTTTGTTCTAAGCCAAAGCAAGGACATTAAGATAGAGAAGAAGAAATACATTTTGTGGGTAGGACGGTGCGTCCCAGAAAAAAGGCCTGAGTTGGTGGTGGAGTTAGCCAGGAGAATGCCGGAAGAAAAATTCATACTTATAATGCCGACATATGAGTCTCAACAATACGCCTGTTTCACAAACAGTATTTTGGGGAGTATTTCACAACTTGACAATGTGCAATACATCAAATATGTTCCTTTTAGTCAGATTCAGAGCTATTTCGAAGAAGCCAAGGTTTTCTTAAATACATCTGACAATGAAGGATTTCCCAACACCTTTATTCAAGCGTGTATGGCAAAAACATCAATCTTGTCTTTCAGGGTTAATCCCGATGGATTTATTACTGCTAATAAGTTGGGCTATGTTTGTGATAACTCTTTGGAATCTGCAACTGCATTTATTAGAGACTTAGATTATAACGAACTGCTGAACTACGGCAAAAATGCCTTCGAATACGTAGTTAGGAATCATAATATAGACGAAATCATTAAAAGATATGATGATTTATTCGGGCAGATGTAAAGTTACGTGGGGAAATCCTATGATTCTAATTGTTGCAGAACCATGCATTGTTCATTCCCCTAATCTTGTTAGTGTAGGAGGCGCGAATTATTATTCACGCAAGCAGTAAGATTAAACTATGCTATGTTATGTTTACAGCGTATCCGCTATTTAACCAGGACATTACAGGTTATGCCGGGGGTGCAGAGGTAGATGTTTATAATCAAGTTATAAGACTGGCCGCGTCCGGGGAATATGATATCCAGATTCTGGTTAGCGATTTTGGCCAGGACGATATAGAGGAATTTAACAATATAAAACTGGTCAAGTTAAAGTACATGAATGTAACAGGTAAATCGATCTATCATAAAATCATCAGGAAAATCATTTATTTTCATCAATTGTTTAATATTGATGCCGACATTTTTATCACTAAAAGCGCAAATGAAATAGTAGGCTGGATGGCATTAGTTCAAAAAGTCTTCCGAGGGAAAAAAATGATCTATAGATTTGCGCTGGACACGGAGACAGACCTGGAAGCCTACAAAAATAGTTTGCCGGCCAACGGAGCAGAAAAACATAGGCAGTATTATTTATTTAAATACGGTTTATATCATGCAGATGTCTTAATAGCTCAAACTGAGCGGCAGAAGAATATGCTAAAACTGAAGCTAGGTTTGGATAGCCAGGTGATAAAAAATGGTTTTTGTGTTCATGAAAATATCGAAGTATTTGATAAAGGCTCTATCCTATGGGTGGCTAGAGCGAGAAGAAATAAGAGGCCGGATCTGTTCATTGAACTAGCCAAAAGGCTTCCCCAAAAACAATTCATAATGATTGCACCGTTTGATAGCTTTAATCCCGAAGAGAGCGCAAAAGTTATGGCGATGATAGATGAGTTTACAAGGAATATGGACAACATTCGGGTATTGGGTTTTGTGCCTTTTTCTGAAATACAGGTTTATTTTGATCGAGCATGTTTGTTTGTCAATACCTCAGATGTTGAGGGCTTTCCCAATACATATATTCAAGCCTGCTTGGGAAGCACACCAATCTTATCATATAATGTTAATCCAGATGGCCTAATTGACCGATACCAGTTGGGATACTATTGTGATAACAATACGGAAAAGGCTGTAGACTTTATAAAAAACCTTACTGATGAAAAAGTCAGTTACTATGGTGGTAACGCATTGAAGTATGTAAAGGACAATCATGATATTAACAAAATCATTGAAAAATATATTGAGCTGTTCAGAAGACTAGTGGAGTAAAGTTCTTAATGAGGGTGAGTTTGATATTTCAGATCCAAGGTAACAACAGTCAGTAGTGCATGATATTCTAAACGGTACGGGGGATAGAAATGGTGGGTTTAAAGAGCTTTTTCAGACTAAAGGTCAGGGATTATAAGCTTAGAAAGAGTGGAGTAATAATTGGAAAGGGTACAATCATAAATATCGGATTTTCCGATTTCGGCAGTGAGCCTTACCTGATCCGTATTGGAGAGCAATGCGCTATTGCTAGTGGAGTCAAGTTTATTACCCATGACGGAGGGTTAAGGGTATTCAATCAGAATTCTGAATATTCTCACATAAATAAATTCGGGACAATACAAATAAAAGATAACGTCCACATAGGGAATGGTGCAATCATTCTACCGAATGTGACAATAGGTCCCAACTCGGTTGTAGGGGCAGGGGCAGTGGTTCGCAGAAGTATTCCGCCCAATGTTGTAGTAGCCGGTAATCCGGCAAGGGTAGTATGCACATTGGAAGAGTATATTGAAATTTGTAAAGAAGGCACAATTCCATTTCCTGAATCTTATGCTTACCAGCCTGTATCCCAAAAACGGAAAATACAACGTGAAGTTTTGGAAAAACACTTTTGGGGGAAATAGGACTTTGAACATTGCGTTGATTATCCCGATGTTGGGTATCGGAGGTGCTGAACGGGTAGTATCGAACCTATCGCTCTACCTGCCAGAAGATATAAACAAATATATTATTCTATACGATGCTTCCTCGGTAACCTACTCCTATAATGGAACCCTGATTGATCTCAACTCGCCTGGTTCCGATAATCCATTTTCGAAAATATACCAATTTATGGTGAGAACGATGAAGGTGCGTAATACTAAACGGAAACTTGGTATCACTACTGCAATTAGTTTTACCGAGAATCCCAATCTTGTAAACATACTATCCCATTGGAAGGAAAAGACTATTGTTTCAGTTCGCAATTATCGTTCCGAGGAAATAAAGACTGAAGGGGCCTATGGCATTTTCTTTAAGGTTTTGATGCGGTCGCTCTATAATCAGGCTGATTTAATCTTAGCGGTATCACATGGCATCGAAGATGATTTAATAGCGAATTATAATATTAAACCGGAAAAAATTAAAGTAATTCCAAACTCTTACGATATAGATCATATTAGACGACTATCCGAAGAGGAAATTGAATCATCATATCAGAAGATTTTTGAAGGAAAAGTAATAATAAATGTGGGCAGGCTTTGCAGACAGAAAGGGCAATGGCATTTGATTCGGGCTTTTAGTAAGGTAGCCGAATCCATTATCGATGCCAAACTGGTTATTTTGGGAGTTGGTGATTTGGAAGACTATCTAAAAAACCTGGTTGAGGATCTAAACCTTAACGATAGGGTTATTTTTTTAGGTTTTAAAGAAAACCCATTTAAATATATGGCGGTATCGACTTTATTCACGCTATCTTCACTGTATGAGGGATTCCCTAATAGTCTTGCCGAAGCAATGGCCTGCGGTCTACCAGTTGTTTCAACTGACTGCAAAACAGGACCCAGAGAAATGTTTTATAACCAATATATGGGAAACGAACAAACCAACTCCATTGAATTTGCAGAGTACGGTATACTTTTGCCGGTATGTGACGGAAGGCTATACACCCAACAAGATCCTCTCACTTATGCTGAGAATGCTATGGCTGAGTGCATTATAAAGTTACTTGGGGATGATGAACTTAGGGACGGGTATGCCGAAAAAGCATCAACACGGATACGAGACTATAGTATGGATAGGTTTGTTGACAGTTTTGTACGTATTATGAATTGAGTACAGGCATTAATGCGTGGAGTATTTATGAAAAACATTCTAATGCTCGGACCTGATCTGACAGTGAGAGGTGGGATTTCGTCAGTTGAGAAGATACTGTTGGAAAAGATGCGTGCCGCAGAAAAACTGCACATTAAGTTTATACCAACACATCGTGATATCTCCAAAGCAGGGAAGTTGATGTTTGCGGTGAAGAATTATTTCAAGTTCCTCACATCACTGTTAATCGATAAGATTGATGTCTTATATATTCATATGTCTGGTGATGCAAGCTTCTATAGAAAGAGCTTTTTCGCATTAACAGGCGTTTTATTTCACAAAAGGATTGTATTTCATATGCACGGGAGTGATTTCGATGGCTTTTACAAAAAAGGCTGGTATTTAATAAAGAGATATATCGAATTTGTTATAAGAAAAGCTCACGAAATAATCGTCCTGACTGAGGAATGGAAGGGGTTCTATTTTTCGATAAACGAGTGCGAAAACATTATTGTTATCCACAACAGTGTGGTTGTCAACGACAATCATTACAATCCAGAAGGAAATCTCATAACAATGTTAGGGAGACTGGGTAAACGCAAAGGAGTATATGATATCTTGGATGTTGCGGAAGAGATTGTCAAGGAGCATCCGGATATAAGATTTGTACTGGCTGGTGATGGAGAAGTCGAAAATGCGATACAGACTGCAGTTGAGAAAGGCTTGTACGAGCATGTCATTGTACCCGGATGGGTGGATGCCGTGCAGATTGAGAAAATCCTCTCTACGACCGTGATTTACACGCTTCCGTCCTATGCTGAGGGTTTGCCTATGTCCGTATTGGAAGCCATGGCTTATGGTATTCCTGTCATAGCTACTGACGTTGGTGGGTTACATGAGGTCATTAAATCGGACGAAAACGGGATATTGATTAAGCCGGGTGATAAGGCAGCTCTGAAGGACAATATCCAGCGCCTACTGGGACAGAAGGAACTACGTATGAAATTAAGCCATAATGGCTATCAGACATTGAAGGATAATTTTAATGCTGATGTATTTGCCCAACGGGTAACCGAGGTTTTATTACGATAAGCAAAGGTGCAATAAATGGATCGGATTTGGTTCAGGAACCGGCTGAAGAAGATGAGTTCCGGGGAAATATACTATCGGGCCAAAAATATGCTGCGGTTTAAACTGGGCAGAAGAACTCTCCAGAAGTACCGATTTAAAGGCAAAATAGAATTAGAATACCCAGTTGATTTTGATAATATTGATTTTGCACACTGGGAACGACAAGACTTTGATACCTATATCAATCGCATTATGAGCAAAAACCGGATTGATATATTTGGCCAGGAAATCGACTTAAGCTTGTGTCGAAGCTGGGTAACAGATCCAACCAGTGGCGCTGAATGGAGTATGGATTACTTTATAAACCTGGATTATCGAAATCCATCTTGTTATGGTGATCCTAAGATAATTTGGGAAGTCAACCGTCATCAATTCTTGGTATTACTTGGAATTGCCTATCGCAAATATGACAATGAAGCCTATGCCGCCAAGATTGTGAACACCATACTGGATTGGATTGATTGTAATCCTCCATATAGGGGAATTAATTGGGTCTCTTCACTTGAGGTTGCGCTGAGGATAATTACTTGGGCATTCTCGCTGAGCCTGATCAGGAACAGTGGGGCTTTAGTCAAATCGGCAAGGGACAAGATCGCACTATCCATTTATCAGCAAGCGGATTTTATCTACAATTACCTATCTCTTTATTCTTCCGCCAACAATCATCTGATTGGAGAATTAACAGGATTGATATATGCCAGCTTTTCAACGGCTGGTTCGGGGGACGAGCTTAAATGGAGGAAAAAGGCTGTTTCCCTGCTAGAAGATGAGGTATCACGCCAGTTTTTCTCGGACGGAGTCAATAAGGAACAATCAATCTATTACCAATGTTATACAATGGAATTCTACTTTTTGAGTGATTTATTATTGAAAAGGAAAGGATGTACCTTTATAGAGCCAGTTTATAGAATTCTGCAATCATCGTGTGAATACTTGAAAGACATTTCGGATTATAGTGGGGGATATCCGAATTTGGGAGACGAAGACGGCGGACACGGACTTTTGGCTGACGTTGAGGAAAATAAAGTGCTGTCAATTCTTGGTCTGGGAACTATGTTGCTGGGAAATGATTATTTAGATCAAAAAGAGAAGATCATTGACTCCAAATGTGTACTCCTTTTTGGTGAACAATATCTTCAGGTAGTTCAGGAAACCAATGAGATCAATAATTCGCAGGAGAAGTTAAAAATATATCCGATGGGGGGATACGCCATCTTCAGAGATAGACTGAAGGCTAGTAGCGAAGCCTTTGTCCTTTTTGATTTCGGTCCAATTGGAAAAGGGCCGATTTCCGCCCATGGGCATGCAGACTTATTAAGTGTTCAAGTGTCGTTTGGAGATATCCCATTCATAATTGATCCGGGTACCTACAAATATTACTTTACTGACGATTACCGCAGCTATTTTAAGGGTACAACTGCCCACAATACTATTTCTGTAAATTATGACAATCAATTGGCCGACTTGGGTATGTTTATGTGGGACGACCATCCTCGTGTAGAATTCCAATATGGATATGATGGTGAAACCCCATTTGCAGAAGCTGAACATGATGGATATCAGGGCAGATATGGAGTACGGCATAGACGAAGACTAGAGTGGAATAAGGGAGTGCTGTATCTATATGATACGCTGGAGTCGAGTGAGTACAATGTTTTCCAGCAATTCTTTCATTTACATCCTGACGTCAAAGTTGAGTTGGAAAAAGACAACCGTTATTGCTTGACGTCTCATGAGAGGAGTATTCTGGTCGAAATTGATCCACGGCTAAAGTCTGATCTTATAGAAGGTCAGGTGAAACCGCACAAGGCGGGTTGGTATTCGTCCTCATTTTATGCTCTTACCAAAACTGTGACCCTGGAAAATAGCATTGGTTTAAAAGGCAAGATGTGTTTGGAAACGGAGATTAGTTTTAAATCCATAGACTAGGAGAGGTGTCTATGTGCGGAATTGCCGGCTTTTGCGCGCGAAGCGATACAAATGATTTGCATGCCTCTCTGGAAAAAATGATGGCGGAAATACATCATCGGGGACCAGACGCAAGCGGATGCTGCGTTTATGATTCACCTACTAATGGGAAAATTGGTTTTGGTCATAAGCGCCTTAGTATCATAGACCTTACTCCCAATGGCCGTCAGCCTATGGATTCAGTTAATAAAAATTCAACTATCATCTTTAATGGCGAGATATACAATTACAAGGATCTCCGGTATGAGCTTGAGAGGGAAGGATACCGGTTCAAAACAAATACCGACACTGAAGTTGTGCTGAACATGTATGAAAAGTATGGCGAGGCTTGCCTTCAGCATTTCAACGGCATGTTCGCCTTTGCTATTTATGATAGGAGAAAGGACCAAATATTCATAGCCCGAGATCGCTTGGGGATTCGTCCTTTGTATTATTATACTGATAAGGAGACTATAGCCTTTGCATCTGAAATAAAAGCACTGCTGAGATTTCCTGCTGTACCCAAACAAGTGAATTATCCCGCCCTTTATCAATATGTCCAGTTCCGCTATGTGAAGAATCCCGTCACGATTTTCCGGGGGATCAATAAACTAGAACCCGGACACTTTATGATGATAAAGAACAAGCAGATTACCATCTGCCAATACTGGGATGTTGATAACTTTGACAAATTGACAGGAAGCAAAGAGGAATGCATCCACATTTTGCAGCAGAACCTTGAAAACTCAGTGAAAATCCGCATGATCAGCGATGTCCCTATTGGTGCGTTTTTGAGCGGCGGGCTCGATTCAAGCTTGGTTGTGGCGTTGATGTCAAGATTCAGCAGCCAACCGGTCAACACTTTCTCGGTGGGGCTTGACGATCCCCGTCACAGTGAACTTCCTTATGCAAAGGTGATTGCAGATTATTTTAGGACGAATCACCACGAATTAGTCATAACCCCACGGGAAATAACCAACAGCCTTTATGAAGCGGTATGGTATCGTGACGCCCCGGTTTCAGAAACATCAGACATACCAATTATGTTGTTGGCGAGGGAAGCCAAGAAATATGTCAGCGTAATTTTGACAGGGGAGGGCAGTGACGAAGTCTTTGCCGGATATCCCAAATATGCCTATGATTATCTTTCCCACACCTGGATTTTCCGGTATTTATTCAGACAAGGCCTATGTCGCCGAGTAGTCAACCACCTACCTTACAAGAGCAGGAAGATTAAATTAGCATTCAACACTTTAAGTGAAGACGATGACGTGGTAAGATATGACAATTGGTTTGCCTCTTATAGGAGTGATATGGTAGGTGGATTGTTTAATGAAGATTTTAAACGCCAATACTCTGCAATTGCCACAAACAATACAATAGTCTCCCAGAGGAGATTATCCAATCTAGATAGAATGCTCTATAACGATGTGAAATACTGGCTCAGCGACAACCTGCTTGAACGGGGAGATAAGATGCTTATGTCAGCTGCGATAGAAGGCAGGGTACCATTTCTTGATTACAATGTCGTGGAGCTAGGCTTCAGGCTTCCAGATAGTTTTAAGATTAACTATTTGAAGCGCAAGATTATTGTTAAGAACCTCGCGGAAAGATATATTCCCAAGGAAATAATCAACCGCAAAAAAGTAGGATTTTATATACCGGTTGGAGACTGGTTTAGAAATGACCTCAAAGACTATGTCAAGGACCATCTGCTTTCTGACCGTTTAAAGGAACGGGGTATATTTAATACTGGCGAAATAGCCCGAATCACAGACGCACATTTCAAAGGTATCGGCAACTACGAAAAAGAAATATGGATGCTCTTAAACCTGGAAATATGGTTCCGGGTGTTTACCGAAGAAAACTAATGATTCATCATGAAGATTAATTAAGGTGGTATTAGGATTTGTTTATCAGTATTTTTGGGTTAGGTTATGTCGGGATTGTATCGGCAGGTTGTTTGGCCTCGATGGGGCATAAGATTGTCGGAGTTGATATAAATCCAGTGAAGACGGATATGCTTAATGAAGGGGTCTCCCCGATAATAGAACCAGGTGTACCTGAATTGTTTAAGGAGGCTAAAGAAAAGGGTTTGCTTACCGCCACTTTGCTTGCGGAAGAAGCAATTGAGGCATCCGAGATTTCTATCGTGTGTGTAGGAACCCCAAGCAGGGCCAACGGGAGCCTCAACACCACCTATCTCATAAATGTCTGCAAACAGATAGGTTCGGCACTTGAGAACAAGCAGACCAATCATGTCGTAGTATTTAGGAGCACCATGCTGCCCGGTTCTATGCGCGAGCTTATAATCCCGGTGCTGGAAGAAGCTTCAGGAAAAAGGCACAACGAAGGTTTCTCGGTAGCTTTTAATCCGGAGTTTCTACGAGAATCAACCGCTGTATACGACTTTTTTAATCCGCCCAAGACAGTGGTTGGGGCCGATTCTGAAGAAATTGCTGGAACAATCATGAGTATTTACGATACTATTCCCGGTCCCAAGATAAAGACTAAAATCGAAACAGCTGAAATGGTTAAGTATATCGATAATAATTTCCATGCTCTCAAGATTACCTTTGCCAATGAAATTGGGCAGATTTGTAAGAAAATTGGATTGGACAGTCATGAAGTCATGGATATTTTCATTCAGGACAAAAAACTAAACATATCGCCGGCTTATTTAAAACCTGGTTTTGCTTTCGGGGGTTCGTGTCTGCCCAAAGACCTGAGGGCGATTAACTATCTGGCTAAAATGATGGATCTTGAGGTACCATTGTTAAATGCGCTATTGCCCAGCAATAACATACATATTGTCAACGCCATCAAAAAGATAATCTCGTTTGAAAAGGGGAAAATCGGGTTTGCGGGGTTAAGCTTTAAAGCCGGAACTGATGACCTAAGGGAGAGTCCCATAGTTGAAGTGGTTGAGACATTAATCGGTAAAGGATATGACATATTAATATTTGACAGGAATGTGTCGGCTTCCAGGCTGATAGGGGCTAACAAAGAGTATATCAATCTTCGAATTCCCCATATATCATCGCTAATGGTGGATTCTCTAGATGAGCTGTTGGATGACAGAGAGGTAATAGTGATCGGAAACAATGATTCCGAATTCAAAAGAATTCTGGCTGAAAGCCGCGATGATCAGATAGTATACGACTTGGTGAGGATAGATGAACCCGTAGAGGCTAGAACTAATTATGAAGGAATTTGCTGGTAGGAAAGTACTCATAATCGTAGAGAACCTTCCCGTACCGTTTGACCGTAGGGTTTGGCAAGAAGCCACGGCATTGCGTGACAAGGGCGCTGTCGTATCCGTAATCTGCCCCGTCGGTAAAGGTTATGAGAAAAAACACGAAATCATCGATGATATATTGATCTATCGACACACCTTGCCTTTTGAAGCAGATAGTGCGCTGGGATATCTTTTGGAGTATGGCTGGGCGCTGATCAGTGAATTTGTATTGGCAGTGAGATGTCTTTATACCAGAGGCTTTGATGTAATCCACGCCTGCAATCCGCCCGATCTAATCTATCTGGTTTCCCGACCATTCCAACTATTGGGTAAAAAATTTGTATTCGACCACCATGACATTAATCCTGAACTGTATATCGCAAAATTCGGAAGGCAGGATTTTTTATATAGACTGATGCTCTATTTTGAACGCAAAACCCTGCAAAATGCATGTGTTTCCATAGCTACAAATAACTCCTACAAAACCATTGCGATTGAAAGAGGAGGGAAAAACGCCGAGGACGTATTTGTGGTACGCAGTGGGCCAAGCCTGGAAAGATTACAGAAATTGCCCCCGTTGCCCGAGTTAAAAAAGGGCAGAAAATACTTGGTTGGCTATGTTGGAGTAATCGGTAAGCAGGAAGGTCTCAACTATCTCGTAGACGCGGTGCATTATATAGTTATTGAACTGGGTAGGGATGATGTTCAATTTATTTGTGTTGGGGGCGGTACGGAGCTTCCAGCCATAGTGGACTATGCGGAAGAACAAAATGTAGCACAATATATTACGTTTACGGGCAGAGTCACTGATAGGGAACTTCTTGAGGCGCTGAACACATCGGACCTCTGTGTAAACCCGGATGAATTCAATGAAATGAATGACAAATCCACCATGAACAAGATAATGGAGTATATGGCTCTGGGGAAACCGATTGTTCAGTTCGACCTGACCGAGGGAAGATATTCAGCCCAGGAGGCTTCTTTGTATGCAAGGCCTAATAATGCTGTTGATTTGGCTCTAAAAATTGTGTACCTTCTGGACCACCCCGAGGAGAGAGTTCAAAGAGGCCAATATGGTTATGAGAGAGTCAAGAATCAATTGGAATGGCAGTACGAGAAAGAAAATTTGTACCAAGCTTACCGTAAGGTATTCAACAATCAAGAATCAGGACGGCATTATTGATATGACACGCGAGTAAAAGTAATGGAAGGGCTGAATTTCTTTGTGCGGTATTTGCGGATATGTGTCTAATGAACCATTAAATCCCGAAATACTGGTAGCCATGAATAATACTATGGCCCACAGAGGGCCCGATGATAGCGGTACTGTGACACAAGAACAGAGCGGCTATTACATTGGACTGGCTCACAGAAGACTATCGATCATTGATTTGTCGGAACTGGGTCATCAACCGATGTCTTGTGAGGATAAGAATGTTGTATTGGTATTCAATGGGGAGATATACAATTACCTCGAGATCAAAAAAGAGCTATTGTCCAAAGGCCATAACTTCATCTCTAAAACAGATACTGAGGTTATTATCGCCGCATATCTGGAGTGGGGCATAGGGTGTCTGAATAGATTTAATGGAATGTTTGCATTAGCAATCTACGACCGGAGAGGCGGCAAATTGTTTCTGGCGCGAGATCGGGTTGGTAAAAAACCTTTATATTTTTACCGTAAAGGTAACACCCTAATATTTGCTTCAGAACTAAAACCCATCATGAAACACCCAGCTTTTGTAAAAGAGGTTCGAACTGATATTATTGCCCGTTACTTGTATCAACAATACATAGCTGCACCAGACACTATCTTCCATAACACATACAAGCTTGAGTCAGGGACATATCTAATTTGGGAAAACAATTCTATTACCGTTCAAAAGTATTGGAGTTTGATAGACAAGTATTATAGTCTAAGCCCAGACTTGGTAAAGGACTATGATGAGGCAAAATATGAATTAACTAGGATTTTGAAAGACAGTATTGAAAAGCGGATGATAGCGGATGTGCCGTTGGGAACGTTTCTAAGCGGAGGTATAGACTCGAGCGTGGTAACAGCGATTGCGCAGGACATTAGTTCGAAACCTGTAAGAACATATTCCATAGGTTTTGAAGATCCTCAATATGATGAATCCCAATACGCACAGGCGATTGCACAACATCTGGGGACCAACCATACGAACCTACAGATAGACACCGTGAATATGCTGAACCTGGTACATTGTATTCCCCAGTATTTTGATGAACCTTTTGCTGATCCATCTCAGATTCCGACGATGTTGGTGGCCCAACTAGCTAAAAAAGACGTAACGGTGGTTTTGTCCGGCGATGGGGGGGATGAACTGTTTTGCGGATACGACATATATGATAAAATGCCCATGGCACAAAATCTGGATATATTAGGCAATGTTATGTATAAATTAATTGACAGCACAGTGGGCAGAGACAAAATGAATTGCATTAATATACCTCTGCGGTTGAAAGCCATCATCATGAATCGCAATCCCAGCACTAAGACACAACTATATTATTATAAGAGTATTAGACAGGATTTAACCAAACGATTAGTAAAAGGGCAAAGTGGGGAACCATTATTCCAGATGGAAGATGAATTCCAACTGCATAATTGGCAAATGCGCAGGATGCTGCTTGATATGTTGACATATTTGCCAGAGGACATTCTAACCAAGGTGGATAGGGCCTCAATGAGATGCTCTTTGGAGGCAAGAGCTCCGCTTTTGGATTACAAGGTGGTGGAATATTCGTTTCGCCTACCTCATACATATAAGTGCCATAGAGGGGAAAAGAAGTACATACTGAAGGATATAGCTTACGACTATATACCGAAAAGTAAATTAGATCGGCCTAAACAAGGCTTTGCTGTTCCTATTCAAACATGGCTTAAAAATCCCTTGAAAGAGCAGTTATTATATTTTGCCAATCAGACCGCAATTGAAAGACAAGGCATATTCGATTATTCTGTACTGCGCAAGGTTATTAAGACATTCGAATCGCAGGGTTTAAATAGTGAGGTGGTTTGGTCATTCTTCGTTTTCCAAATGTGGTATGACCATTATATATCCTCGATGTAGGCATAGATGTTGCCGAAATAAATCACGCAAGCCGTGGCCATGAGCCCACATTAAACTATATTGTTTATATACCCTGAGGTTGCTTGGGCGTTTTTGATTATTGTGGCAGGATTACCGATCACAATAGAATTGTTTGGAACGTCAAAATTAACATATGCATTGGGTGCAATCAATACATTATCTCCAATTCTTATATTTCCTACCAATACCGCATTTGATCCAATCCAAACGAGGTTACCAATTACCGGTACCCCCTTTTTTTGCCCCCTATAAGACCCTCCAACTGTAACTCCCTTACTGATGTTTACATTATTGCCAAAAACCGCCCCTGAGTTTACAGCTATACCACCCATATGACCAATATAAAATCCCTTTCCTATTTGAACCGAGACCGGTATTTCATATCCATATTTACACATGTATTTAGACAACAATAATCTGGCCAATATTGAATTTAGGTATGTTAATTTGCTTTGTCTATAATATTTGCATTTGCGCCAAATGTACATATACCTGAATCCAGGCTCCACGATCAGGGTTTTAAGAAAATCGGATACTGATTTATTTCCACGATACCTATACAGATCCGAATCTATTAAACTTCGTAATTCTTTTCCATTCATTAAATTGAACCCCTTGTCATAAATAAGTTAAGCCGCACTTGCCCTAATTATAATGGAGTAGTGCAATTATGTGCAGTGTCGAGGTCATCAAAGAAAAACTGAGAAAAACCCATGTGATACGGTGATATCCGTTTCACATGGGTAAAATGGTTTAATACTATAAGAAAAACAATAGAAGGCTGACCCACATGTAATCAAATCTGGACGTTATTAACGAACAATGTAATTATCATAATATATGACTCGTGTATCGCATGATGAAGTACCTCCACTTGCCCAACCCCATTTATATATACCTATCTTATTATATACCCCACTCTTATCATTGGTTGTATTGGGTAATCCATTTCTCTCTACCACCAATTCCCCATCTTTATAGATCTCTAGAATAGGATCCTGGCTTGGTAACCAACCCCATTTAACATGGAATTGCCAGTCAACCCATTGCCCTGGTTCGTATGTTCCCAAATCAATGTATTCCCGATATCCTTTAGCCATCATACTATCATTAGTAGATACGGGGGAATCATCCCATAGTCTGCTAATAAAGTAATGACCATTTCGGGTAAATAGGTACAGTGGAGAAGAAGTCCAACCTTCCCCTAGATCAAAGTCCGGATAATTATGCCATTGGATTATACTCTCTGGCATATTATCAGCGATATATTCTTTGGGTAAGTAAATCGAAACGCTATACCAGTGTTCTTCGTTAGGATTTTCTCTTGCCACCGCTAATTCAGATCGCGTACTGCCATTGACCACCGCGTCTGTCCTTCTTAACTCCATCCTTAATGATCGGGTGCCGTCTGCAACTGGATTTGATGCATATTGTTTACTGTAAGTATACTTGGGTGTCTCATCTTTCCAGAATGCGGCCAGACTGCCATCAAAACTATCGGAACGAATAATCGGTGGGGTTACAATCGCACTCTTTTTGCCATAGGTTTTAGCAGCGTTGAAGGATGAGGTAGCTGAAGCCAAAGCCGTGACTGCATTATCGACGGTGGTTTGAGTAGCAGCTGCGTCTTTTACTACTGCCTGTGCCAGGGTGATAGCATTAGTGTAGGTTGTCAAATTTGCTGGCGTCACATATAGTTCGGTTGTTAGAAAGTCTTTACCATCTGCGCTTACCCCTATAGAGGATGAGTTGATCTGGGCCGCGTCGATGGCGCTAGCCAACGCGGTTTTGTTTACCGTCACAGCAATCTTCTTACCATATGCCTTAGCAGCGTTGAAGGATGAGGTAGCTGAAGCCAAAGCCGTGACTGCATTATCGACGGTGGTTTGAGTAGCAGCTGCGTCTTTTACTACTGCCTGTGCCAGGGTGATAGCATTAGTGTAGGTTGTCAAATTTGCTGGCGTCACATATAGTTCGGTTGTTAGAAAGTCTTTACCATCTGCGCTTACCCCTATAGAGGATGAGTTGATCTGGGCCGCGTCGATGGCGCTAGCCAACGCGGTTTTGTTTACCGTCACAGCAATCTTCTTACCATATGCCTTAGCAGCGTTGAAGGATGAGGTAGCTGAAGCCAATGCCGTGACTGCATTATCGACGGTGGTTTGATTACTCCTTGGATAATCAAATACTGCTTTAGCTTTAGAGATAGAATTGGTATAACTCCTCATCACGTTTGACTTCACCCACTGATTGGTTGACAATACATTAGACCCGCTATTGCTAACTGTCACGGATGCTTTATTTGCATTGGCAGTTTCAATGGCGTCAAGTAAAACGTTCTTGTCAACAGCTAAATTTACATCTCTCGAATTTACGCGTGCTTTTGCATAATTAAAGGTCGAATTAGCTGCTGCCACGGGTGCACTATTACTGGTAGTCAGTAATAGTGCTATTGTTGTAACAATGGTGATCAGAATCCGGAATTTTTTCATACTCTTAATTTACCTCCTTTTTGCGTAACATAAAACATAAAATATTTGGATAATGAGTAGAATTGGACCTCCTTTTAGAACGAATATATACAAAAAAACCCTATCTCGCGGTTGCGAAAATAGGGACCAGCATACTGATATTTGCATAAAGTACACAGTCGCAGAATTTTCGGCAACCCGGCGGCCATGGTCTGAAAGACTTTAGGCCCGTAGCTTTGCGTCCCTGTCTTTCGGCAGGTTTGCCTTTATCGTACTCCCAAGGATAGTACTAAGAGGACGTATTGATAATTAGGCTTCATATATAGATACGTTATTATATGTTATTTTAAGGGGTTTAGTTACAGAAATTTCAACAATATGAAATCACAATGTTTTGACAGATCGTTTTTTTAAGGAAGAATATGACCTATACCTGATTTGTCGGACACACAGGAAGAGGTAGAATAACAACTGTACAGAGAAGAAAAATGAGCAAAACTGGGAAACGTTATGATGCCGAATGTAAGGCATCCCCGGCCAAAAATGGTCCGGGATAACGGACGCTCAATAGCTGGCGTTGCCCGCCGCCGCGGACTCGGTGAACAGATTTTACGCAACTGGCCCAAACTGGCAGCCTGAACTCGGATTCTTCGTAATCCTGCGTATTAGCGAGAAAA
>CAZBSD010000021.1:0-39910 GCA_964494735.1 uncultured Syntrophomonas sp. | reverse complement strand
GTGACCATACCTGAATGGACAGCGGTGATGATGCTGAGCAATGTCTCCAGCCCGGCTCTATATATGCAGGCTGCTTTCCGCTCGCAGAACCCTTATCACTACGAGAAAAACGGCAAATACTACAAAAAGGACAACGCCTATATTTTCGACTTTGCCCCTGACCGCACCTTGGTGATGTTCGATGACTTTGCCAACAAGCTGGTTGGTGATGGCAGCGTTAGCGACAAGGATCGCCCGGAGAATATCAAAAGGCTGCTCAATTTCTTTCCTGTCATCGGCGAGGATGAACACGGTACCATGGTGCCTTTGGATGCAACTCAGGTGCTCACAATTCCAAGAAAAATATTGGCGACTGAGGTCGTAAAGCGCGGCTTTATGAGCAACTTGTTATTTGCTAATATATCTGGGATCTTTGGTTTACCTAAAGAGATCGTAGACGGTATCTTAAGCGGGCTTCCGGTCGAAAAGCAGGGCAAGAAAGATACGGCTACTGCTACCGTTGATATATCGGGTATCGAAGTGGATGAAGAGGGCAATGTGGTTGTACCACCAGAAACCATTATCAGCAAGAAGAACGAGTTATTTGGTGACAAGGTGTATGATATCTCGCCGGTAACCAATGCCATAGAACAGTCCGTTGCAGAAGTTCCATCAGAAGACCATGTTCCGAAGAATGTCACCGCCAAGATTGTTGATGTTGCCATGGACTTAGCGAAACCGATTATTGTGGATACTGTAAAGACTGGTTTTGAGCTGACTAACGCACAGGCGGACAAGATTGAAAAACAGCTCAAAGAGATTATTACCGAAAAGGTAAAGAAGGTCGAGAACGATAATTACAGAAAGCAATTCGAAATCAAGCAGAAGGCCGAAGAGGAAGTAAAGATTGTTGAGAAATCGCTCAAAGAAGATGAGCTCGAGACAGCCATCAAGCAGATAGAGGCTAAGCAGCAAGAGGAATTCGATAGATTACAGACCGAGTTTGCCAAGACCCTTAACGAGACGATAAAAGAAACGATTGAGGAGCAAAAGACTATTCAGGTCGAGGAACAAGCGCGGATCAAGGCAAAGAAAAACAAAGATTCCAAGGAAGAGGAGGTTCGCGGACACCTGCGCGGATTTGCCAGGACAATCCCAAGCTTCCTGATGGCATACGGAGAGCGGGATACAAAGCTAAGCAACTTCGATGACTATACCCCTGAAGAAGTATTTCTTGAAGTGACGGGAATTACGGAGGAGCAATTCAGATTCTTACGAGACGGCGGGTCATATATCGACGAGAAGACCGGTGAAGAGAAATATTTTAGCGGAGGTCTGTTCAACGAAATAGTTTTCGATGGGGCGATACAGGAGTTTCTAAATATACGCGAAAGACTCGCGGATTATTTTGATGAATCCCATGAGGAGGACGTATTCAATTATATCCCGCCGCAGGAGACTAACCAGATATTCACGCCGAAGCAAGTGGTGAAGATGATGGTACAAAAATTGGAGGATGAGGATCCGCATGTATTCGAGGATCCTGGCAAGACCTTTATTGATTTGTTTATGAAGTCCGGACTTTATATTACGGAATTGGTAAAACGCCTGTTCAATAACCCAGTAATGAAAGAGAAGATACCTGATAATGATGAGCGATTAAAGCACATCCTTGAAAAGCAACTGTATGGGCTTGCGCCGAGCGATATTATATATAATATTGCGACGAACTATATTTTCAGTTTTGATACGGAAAGCAGAATCAGTCGTAAGCATTTCAAGAGCGTTGATACCAGACCTGCTGTCAAAGTGGGAAAACTCGATGAATTATTGGCTGCGACATTTGATGACCTGAAATAGTCATGAAGAGAAGATCAAACTCCCCGATGAGCTGGAGCACCAATGTTATTATAGGTCTTCGAACATAACGGCGGTAACCCCCAGCGGAATTGACACTGTCTTTGATGAAACATGGGGGAGAAAGACACCCTAAGCATATGGCAAAAAATGGTGGAAACATGCAAATAGGGGGTCATAAAACGTTTACATAGTAAGCACATCACAGAATTGGGTATTGAACCCATTAGACTTAGGAAGGGGGTGGATCAATACCCAAATAAACTCGGTTTAGATTAGAAATATAAAGACGCTCGGGAAATTATCCTTTTATAAAACAGGAGGCGATTCACATGTTCTTAAATGAACTCAAGCAGGAACAGAAGAATGCATTTTTGGAGATGGCACATTTGATTGCTAATATAGATGGCGTCATGGTGCCTGAGGAAGAAGCATTACTACATTCATATGAGTCGGAAATGCAAATGGAAAAAGGGTCTTATCACGTAAAAGGTATTTCGTTAGATAATATTCTTGAAGAGTTCACGGATGATCGAAGCCGTAGAATTGCCTATGTTGAGATACTGGCTTTGGCTCAAGTGGACTCAAACATATGTGGTCAGGAACAAACGATGATTAATGAGATAGAAAAGGCTTTTGCAATTGAAGCGCAGGATAAAGAACGGTTCTTAAGCTGGCTTGAGCGGGTTAATCAAATATATGCTGAGGGGTCAAAACTGGTTTATGGAAATTAGTTTTCCCTGCACAAAATGTGGATTATGCTGCCAGCATATCGACCGTGTTCCTGAATTGGCCGAATACGATGCCGGTAATGGTATCTGCAAGTATTTGAGTGACAACTTGTGCAGTATTTATGATAATAGGCCCGATATTTGTAGGGTTGATGTGATGTATACCACGAAGTATTCCCGTCTATTTAATAGGGAAGAATTCTTCATGTATAATCTTCTCGCTTGTAAGCAGTTACAGACCAATATTGGATTACGGGAAGCGATACAGGTAAAAGTTGACGATTAGTTGTATAGAACAGTATGCAAGGAGGTAATGTAAATGCCTATACCTTTTTTAGTAGCTGCAGCAGCAGTGGCTATTGGCGGTTTTGGGGTCAAAAAAGGGATTGACGCCCGGCAAGATAATGATATAGCTCAGGATTATTATGACCGAGCGGAAGATGTATTTGATGAAGCCCAACGCCGGCTAAATGCATCACGTGAGGAAACCCTTCGGACATTAGAAAACCTAGGCAAGTTAAAGCTGCAGATATGGAAAAGGCAATTCTCTCGCTATGTAGAACTCATGGAACAGATTCACCATGTAGAACTGCCCGCGCCTCCAGGTTCTCAACAGATTTCAGCTATACATATTGACAAGCAGGAGTTAGCTGAAATGGAGACGTTGTCATTGAAAGCAGGTGAGGTACTGGGAGTGGGGACGGCGGCGCTGGGGTCAGGGGCATTAGCGGGTGTTGCTTGTTATGGAGGAGCCATGACTTTTGCTAGCGCTTCAACTGGTACAGCCATAGCTTCTCTTTCGGGCGCAGCAGCTACTAATGCAACACTAGCCTGGTTTGGGGGAGGTTCCCTAGCCGCTGGAGGAATGGGTATTGCTGGCGGAACTGCGGTATTAGGTGGAGTGGTAGCAGCTCCAGTAATTGCAGTGGCAGGTATGGTTATGGCATCAAAAGCCAGAGAGAACCTGGCGAATGCCAGGAGAAACTACAGTCAGGCTAAAGTAGCAGCTGAGGAAATGGATTCGGCCGCCAGTAAGGTAAACGCTATCAACAATGTAGCTAAAGAATTTAATTACCTCGTCAATAAGATAGATTGGAAAATGACAGCATATCTTAAGAATTTGGAAAGCATACTAGCTAAGCAAAAAGGACAATGGTCTAATAGTGAAAACACTATTGACTACCGCAATTTCGACGGTAACGAAAAGAAGGTGGTTCATGAGAATTACGTCTTAGCCCAAATTATGAAGAAGGTGTTGGAAACATCTATCCTCAAAAAGGATGGTAGCCTTATTAATGATTATAGCCTGGCACTAGAAGAAGGTAATAAGATATTGGCTACATTATAGCCATCAATGATCTTCAGAGAGGGATGCAATATGCGACCACCAATGTCTAAAGGAATAAGTCAGCAATCTAACCCTGAAGCGGGGGCAGGATTCACTGGTGGCCAATATGGGGCTTATGCAGCTAATAATGAAGCAACCTCTACGGAAGAGATGCGCAAGGGAATGGAGTTGCTTAGAGATGCTGCGGCCAAATCCGGTAATCGCTTACTGGACAAGAAACAAGGGAATCTCTTCGAATACATAGAAAGCGCTAAATTTAATACCGCTGCAGCCAAACAGGGTAGTTCAATGCGAGCACAGGTAATGGAAGCATTGGGGCGACCCCACGATGCAGCTGATGTGGAAATAGCGGATGCTGGCAAGGTTTTAAGACAGGTGCAATATAAATCTTCAGGTGATGTTGATTGGTTGAAGAGCCAAATAGGGCGGTCAAAATATAAAGGGATGCAAAGGGTTGTAAATAAGGACAAATATCCTCAGCTCAAGGATAAACTAAAAGCAGCTGCCAACCGAAAAAACATATACGCTTCTGATTATCAGGATGCTAGCAATAATCTTTCACCAGAAACCAGTTATGGTTCTGTCGGATCATCAGGAACAAGTCAAAGCGATGCGTTAAACGCAGCAAAAAACCCCAAAATGTATGCTGCTAAGATGGAAATAAGACAGGGACTAATAGAAGTGAAAAGCACTGCGGGGCAAGCGGCAATTGGAGGTTTTGTGGTTGGGGGAGCCATCTCGGCCACAAAAAACGCCTTGGCTGTGTATAAGGGCGAGATGGAGATTGAAACAGCAATTAAAACCACATGCAAAGAGACCGGTAAGTCAACTGTTAGGGCTGGAGTTACCGGTGGGCTAGGCTCGGCAATTCGCCAGGGTGCTGCAAAATTAGGCATTAATACTCTGGCTAAGTCAAATGTGGCTATTTCGGTGGCTTCATCAGTTATTGAGAGTGGAGTAATAGTATACGATCTGGTTAAAGGCGAGATATCTTCCGAGGAAGCCGTTATTAGATTGGGCCAGACCACCACCAGCTCTATATCTGGGTTGTATGCGGGAGCTGCAGCAGGAATGGTATTTGGACCAGTCGGAGCTGTTGTAGGCAGTATCGCTGGCTATATGGTAGCGTCTAGTACTTATCAATCATGCGTGGCAATTTTCCAAAACGCGAAACTGACTGAAATAGAGGCAGAACGAGTCATTGCAATATGTGAAGAAGCAGCCCTAGAGATGAAAAAAGAACGAGAAGAATTCGATAGGTGGATGAAGGGGACTCTCGAGGAAAAACACAAGGAGTTTGAGCAATGCTTTGACTTGTTAGACAAAGGAATGGTGTATAACAGCCCGGAATTAAGCACTTATGCTTTAACCGAGCTTGCCAATCTCGTGGGAGCTAATCTAAGATTGGCTGATTTTGAGGAATTCGATGAGTTTATGATGAATAGTACGCAGCCATTACGGTTGTAAACATGGAGATCGCCATGTCAAATTGAAAAACAGTTGAATTATGATATAGAAGTTCGTAGGGGTGTCGGGGCGTGCAGGAATAAAATTAAAATTTATAATTTCATTACGCTCCGGCTATAAGAAAGATCCTAGATCTTGCTGTAAATATTTAAAGGGTATTGCGCGGATAGCAGTTATTCCTCTTGAACATTCCTCCAATAAGATAAAATAGTATCAATTCTATCTTTTATGGTTTCTCGTGCATCATATCTGTCATATCCTAGCATAAGTAAAGAGTCATAGTCTGTTTCGCAATGTCGAACATGGGCAATTACTGCCAAATTAACGGCATTATCATCTAATTGCTTTGCTGAAGCTGACCGACCAACTCTGCCGCTATATTTTAAACAGGCATAATCAGATATTTCAGATTCTCTTCCTTGAGGGCAGTTCGGGTAAAATTGTCTGATTTTTTGCGCAAAAGCTTGGTGATATTGTTCGTCTTGTACAATTCTTTTTTCTGCAGAACGTTCTCTCTGAATCTTTCTGGCATCATCGTCCGACAAGCATTCTTTTTCGGCTTTTTGCAGGGCATTGCTCTCAACCAGAGTACCTTGACGTTCGTTTCTCTTGCGGGCGGAACTAAACCGATATACTATTGCCACCAATGTTGAGTGTTTGCTAGCGCGTCTGGTTAACGCAGTATTACCTGAGGGCAAATAGATTAGATGGTCTAAATCCGCACATGAAAGACAATAGTGACGTGAGCTGGTGTTGATAAAAAGAAAATCACCTTGATTGATGATGCAGCCACATTCAACACAAATAGTTTGCTTGTTAGTACAGAAAACCCTTAATTCTGGTTTTGAATTTTTGGACATAATATTGGCTCCTAAACAGTAGTCAATTAGAATACCAACCTTATCTAGTTTATATCCAAACTTTGGTCTAAATCAACAAAGAGCTACAGCTACGGATTTCCTAACTGGCGGATCCATAGCCATGGAGCAGATAAAAGGACAATGAAAGATTATAGCTCTTTCATTGTCTTTTTACTTTCGCGGGCATCTATAGTTCTTTCAAGTTGTGCTTAAGGGCATTATTAAAAAATGCTGTAAGATTCGTGATTATACCCTGTTCACGCTGATATTGGATTTGACTATAAAGATCCTGGTCAATATAGACGGTCATCCGCTTATAGCGTTCCTCAAATTTCGTCTTACCATAGTTACGGTGACATGAATTCATATTTTCTTTATCGAGATTGTCCATTCGCACGCTCCTTCGAATCAATTCGCTGCAGTATCTCGTCTAATAGTCTTTGCAGTTGACTTACGGTGCGACTGCGCCAATGGAGATCTCTAATGGGAATTCTATGATCAATACTATTAGGAACGCTAGTATCAATGGATATCAAGTTTTCGAACAGAATATCAGGGAACAATTGCTGGAGTTTTTTCACATTTCGTTTGGTAATATTTCTCCGTTGGTCTATCTTGTTCAATGCAATTCCGAGAACAGTAAGATTTGAATTCAGCTTCTTTCTAAGTTCTTCAATCTGAGTATTTAATTTAGTAAGGTTATTAATGGCGGGGTTTTCAGCCTCTGTCACCACAACTACATAATCGGAGGCTACCAGACCGCAAACCACAGCTGGGGTTATGGAAGGAGGATTGTCTATGATAACATAATTGAATTTGCTTAAACCCTTTGATCGAAGCTTATCCCGTAGGGCCTTTTGACTAAACTTAAGAGTAAAGCTTTCAATGCTAGGGCTGCCTGGAAGCAGATAGAGATTTTCACCTACCTTTTCATAGGCTTTTTCAATGCTGCACTCGTTTTCAAGTACATTGTGGACATTCAGATGCTTCTTTGAGCCAACTTTTCCCGACGGGTTAAGATTTAAAAATAGTTCGGTGATGTCACATTGGCTGTCCAGGTCGATGATCAGGACCCGATAACCCTTCCTGGCTAATTCAGAGGCTATGTTGGCAGCGATTACGGTCTTACCAACTCCACCCTTGCGGTTTAAAAAATTTAGTGTTTTCAAAGATACACGACCTCTACAAATAAATTACCCTACGTATCGGTTACGTAGTGGTTAATTATTTGTTTTAAAAAATAGGCGAAAACTCTTCATTTTTTCATTCACAGCAATTCAAATTAAGGCAGAGAAGCTCTCGGGGAATTGTGTTGACAATCAACTCAACACAATATATACTTTTAAATTAGAAGGGTTGTGGATATAATGAGTGAATTTGGAAAGAAGTTGAAGGCTCTTCGATTAGAAAAGGAAATTAGCCAAAGAAAGTTGGCTGAACTTGTGGGTATAGATTTCACATACATTAGCAAGATTGAAAGCGGAACAATGGATCCTCCTGCAGAAGACAAAATTATTAAAATGGCTGAAGTTTTGGGGGAAGATCCCGATATAATGCTAGTAGCTGCTAAAAAGGTTCCTAAAGAGCTGCAAAAAATCATAACTGAGAATAAAGAAATCCCGGTATTTCTGCGCCGTGCATCTAACTTGTCTTCAAATCAATGGGAAGAAATACGTCAAATCATCGACAAAAAGGATGAGAAGTAGTGTATGGGAAATATCTCGTTTATCCATCAAGATACAATGGAAAAAATCACACAGGGTATATTATACCAGCATGGGTATTCTCTCGATTATGATGAAGGCACTCTTATTAAAGTACCAATAGATGAAATTATTGAATTTTACTACAAGATTGATATCTCCTGGGAGCCAATCGATCATCTTAATGCTAGTAATATGGTGATGGCTGCCATCTTTCCTACACAGCGTAAAATTGTAATGAACGATTCTTGCAAGGAACTCTTTGTAGAAAAAAACGGAACTATGAATTTCACTATGGCTCATGAACTTGGTCACTGGGTATTACATGTTGAAGATAAGTTGAATCAGCAGCTTTCATTAGCTTTTGAGGCAGACAATGAAGTTTATTATTGTCGTAGCTTTTCGAAAAAACCCCCTGAAGAGATTCAAGCTGATATGTTTGCTGGCTGTCTATTAATGCCGAAAACAATCATTGTACCCTTAATTAATCACTGGAAAAGGGTAAGTGCGAAAATTGGCTTTCCACAACTATACGATTTATGTGAGATGTTTGATGTGTCCATTTCAGCCCTGAAAATAAGATTACATACTTTAAACTTACTCTATATAGACGGGGAAGGGATAATCCACGCATCCAAAGAGGATTATCAAGAACAAATGGCATTGAGATTATGAAGAGGTTTTTTTTTGAGATCAATGTTGAGTTGATAGTCAACGCAATATCCTGCGATAAGCGGGTTTACATAGATATTTTTTTGTGAAAGAGGTGAGAAATGTGGCTAAAAACGGGCAACCTGGGAAAGGCAGAACCGGTGCTGTTAAGGGTAGATCCCAATTTAAGGCACCCAATGGAAACTGGGTAAAAAGGGATACTGAGACCGGTAGGTTTATGGATCAAAAAACCAGTAGCAATGATAAATTCAAAGGCATCAGGACAGAAAAGTAATTTATTAGGAGGAATTATTCATGGCATCATCGAGACACCAAATTCTATGCGTTAATAAAAGCGATCGGAATAATCCACATGAGAGAATTACTCATGTTGGAGGAAAAAATGGTGATGGAACAAGATGGCGAATTACCCAGGTCCGGGCTATTGAAGGCATAGAAAACGGAGAATGGTCTTTTTATGTGAGCAGAGGAGGACATTCAGTAGATGTTATCGTTGCAAAAAGCAGATATGGGAACAAATACTTGAAAACCGTTGCTGATGGAGAGCAACCAGACAATTTATTGAGTTTATCGGAATGCCCTCTTTAAGGTACTTTATGACAGTATAAAACAGGGCAAAATATGGACTATGATAATGACCGATGGGGTACCCTGACTATGGAAAAGCCCATCGGTCATTATTCAGATCCCATATATATAATTTAAAAAAGGTCAAATTTTTGCAGTTAATTTTACTAACTTGGTAATTGTGAGATTAGGTTTGTTGGTTTATTATAGAAAATAACAATTATGAATTACGAGGTACCCAACTAGTATATTTAATTAAATCGTATCTTGATAAAGGCAAACTTATCGAAAGATAAGGACGCAAAGCCAAGGGTCTAAGACCGCAAGGTTATGACAGCCGGGTTGCCAGGAGTAAAACTTAGTTTATTACCTGCTTGGCTGCTTGGCTAGCAGGTTTTTTTGTGCTGTGTTATGGATGGCAGGGCCGGAAGCCCTCACCGATAATGGCAAACCCGCCGAAAGGCGGGGACGCAAAGCCAAGGGTCTAAGGGCAGATATGTCTATGACAGCCTGGTTGCCGAATAAGAGGTTTCATTTACCTGCAGGGTATTCCACCCGTGCAGGTTTTTTGTCTATCCAGCAGAGATAGGATAATTGAGAGAGGAAGTTGATAGCTTGCTGTACTTATGTTGCCTATTTGTACCCGAGAAGTATTTTCCCCTGGATAGACTGGATGATTTGGCAAGCAATAGTGAATGGATTGAAGCCCGAACTACAGAAGCCGCTATTAAGGAATACAGGAAAAGACACCCTGAAACGAGATGGTCTGGAAACGATGATGTCAAAATACTAGCTGAAGCATCAAGGCTATTAAACAATGTGAAGGATGGAGAGACCGGTTTCATGATAGCCAAGAAGGCGTTAATTGTGTATTTAAACGCCAGCAACAAGGATTAGTCCATAGATGGTATAAAATAAATAGAGCAAAGTTGTAAAACATGGTGTGAGTGGTAGGGAGAACTGGAGGGGAAATAATATGGACTTTGGGGAGAATAAGGTTCTTATCAATTTATTCAACGAACAGCTGAAGAACGAAATAACTAACATTGTAAGGGATAAAAATATTGATAATTCAGGGCAAGGACTTATTTGGTGGTATTTCAAAAAAATATTGACGCTATCAGATGATGACATTGAAGATGCGATTTGTGATGGAGGTGGTGACTTAGGAATAGACGCTGTTATTCGTGATAAAAACGATATTGTGCATTTCTATCAGTTTAAAAGCGTGGGGAATTTGGAAAAAGGGTACCCTTCGGGAGATGTGGATAAAACTATTGGTGGACTCGAGATAATAATTCGAGGACAATACGAAAAAATTGCAAACACAAAGCTGAAAGACAGGATAAGAGAAGTTCTGGAAACAATCCCCAATGGTTACCAGATTCATTTTGTATCAAACACTGCTGGTCTTGAGATAGAAGCGACTACGAAATTGAAAGCATTTATTTTTACCTTAAACGCACCTACAGACGATTTTATTAAATATGCTGATGAAAATGTTGTATTTTTACAGGACATATTCTATACAAAGACCCTTCCAACATTGAACGAAGATATTACTTTGTCTCTCGTCCGATCACCATATATGGTTCGAGCTGCGAATCATGATTGCTATACTTTTCATATAGAAGCCGAAACTATAGCCAAAATCTATGAGAAATATGGCGAGATTATATTACAACAGAATATTCGGATGTTTGAAGGTGACAATGCTACTAATGATGCAATATATAGAACTTGCACAGGTGAAGAATCGGAAAATTTCTACCACTACAATAATGGGGTTACAATACTCTGTGATTCCAGCACATGGGATGCGTTCTCAAACAACTTATTAATTGTAAAACCACAAGTTGTTAATGGAGGTCAAACCATGCGAATTTTATTTAAGGCACTAAAAAATGATGAACTAAAAAGTAATGTTTTGGTTCCAACAAGAATTATAACATCACAAGGGGATAAAGAATTCGCTGGAAATGTAGCAGTGAATCTAAACAATCAAACTCGCGTTGATGGTAGCTTTTTGAAATCTAATAATCCTCGAATAGTTCAATTAGCATCTGCCTTAAAGGCTATTGGATGGTATCTAGAAAGAAGAGAGGGAGAAATAAAAGAGTTATCCGATGCCGAAAAGGCAAAACTAGAGATGGGCATTGGCGGCAGTCTTGAACAAAAAACCATAGCTCTAAAAGAAGGTACTCAGGCATATGTAGCAACATATTATGAAAACCCCGGTTTGGCAAGGTTGAATCCGGCAAAAATGTTCTTGGATACATTAGAGGGTGGTCAGTTTAATAAAATATTCGATCAAAGTCTTACTGCGGAGAACTTTGCTCGCTCCTATGTTCTTTATAAGATGATTGAAACTAGAATATCTGAATTTAAAAGCCTAAAGCGTCGGAGGAAAGCCGGCGATGATATAAGTTCCTATTACTGCCCATATTATGGTAACGCAATTGAGGGTGAACGATTATATTTATATGAGCAAATTGTCCCGCAAGCTACAATATTTACTTGTGCTATATCCTTTCAGTTATTTGTGAATAAGCTTAACTATACCATTGAGCAATTAAGTGCCGAGTTCTCACAAAATGCTAACGATTTGGCAACAGTTATTAATCTGATCATCGATACTCAGGCTTCTGATAAGGAGAAGTGGAATAAAACTTGGCAATCATTATTGAAAAGTCAGGAGTTCTTTACAGCGATAAAAGCCAGAATTTTTGAATCCTGAATTTCAATAGGATATCATCAGGGTATAGAGTAGCCCTGGAGTAGCCTAAATAGCAAAATACACCCACAAATAGACAACACTCTCTGCATAATTGGTAAGGTGATAAGTGAGACAACATTATAATAGGTAAGCATAATGGTGATTTACGAATATCCATTGCGAGATGCTTCGCAAAATTGGAAATCGAGTAGGCGGCTAAAACTGCCTCGCGGGTTCGAATCCCGCCCTCTCCGCCACTTTAAAACCCTGGACAGTTGTAGCTATCATCTATAATCCCGAAAACTTTGCACATATCAACGTTGATTGATATGTGTATTTTATTGCCACGGAAATTGAACTTAGGCGGGCGGGACTGTGGCCATGTTTTTTGGTTTAAGGAAGTAGAACACCTTTTGAAGCGTGGTCAATAAAGGGATTGGGAGATAAACCGGGCCTTGATGGCCTGAAGAAATCACTTGGCCTAAGAATATATGCCAGAATCAATGTACAGTCCATTATAGACGAAAGCCCTAACAGCATTGTTTTCCAGATGAACGATTGTCGGGTTCAATCGGCAAGAAAACGGCAGAAGCTGGATGATCATCCGTGCAAGTCGGCGGGATTGGTGGAATACTCCAGATTTGCTAGAACCATTGATCCTAGAATTAAGACCGAATTCGTTGGGTGTCCCCCCGATGCACACCCGGAAGGATAGTTCTGTGCCGGGCGGTTTATTCTTGAGAATAGCAGCGCGGCGGGACAAACGTTTCTGGGCAACTAGGGCGATTTCATACATCATTTTCTATAGTCTTATGACCGAGATTAATAGAGGTCGCGATTGAAGAGTTGGGGATAGTATTCCTGCCGCAAGTCTTGAATAAGCGCTCTTTGTGTATTTGTTTATTAAGCTGTATTCTGCCGCGGGCCATGTTCAGAGGTGGTGAAGGCGCCCAGAGTTTATTTTAAACGTGGGGCAGGAATGAAATGACGTCGATAGCATCACAATATATAATAAGGCGAGAAACAGGGTGGCATTCTGGGGCCAGCCAAGAATGGAGACGGGGGAACAAATCCGGACACGGTCATCCAACCAGGGACGAATTCCTAAGAGAAAGGATCGAGAAGTATGGAAAACACAAGTGAATGGGACAAGAGCCAAGGGAAGCGGAGGAGAGAGGCGGAAGAGCTACCGGTCATATGCGTACGGGATGCCGAGGAAAGACCAAAGATAAGCATTGACCAGGCCGAGGAGATTCCGCGTATGGATGTTGGGGATGCGGAGGAAATACCCAAAATAGATATTTTAGAGGCAGAGGAAATTTCCAAAACCAAAATCAAGGATGCTATGGAAAGGCCGTTGTGAATCCGGAGACGAATACAGCGTAGAATCTAAAGAAAAACACCCAGCCTCATTCAAGACAGGGAAAATCTCAAGAACCAAACGAATTGACTATAGCGAGTTCAATTGCCGTATCTGGAACGCGCCAATTACAGCCGGATGGTTGGGTGGTGGAAAGCCTGAACAAACAGTCAATTGTGAGGAATGGATCAGCCTCTCAATATATAGTTGGGAATTCGGATAATCTGACGAATCCGCCGGTTGGGCATATCCAGTTCGAACCAGGGCGAAGCTAGCGGCATAGAAAAATCTATTCTGGTGGGAAGGCCCCGAGGAAAAGCCTTAACCTGCATTCCACTGGAATCGTAGATCGCACCGCTGGCGGCAACAATCTGGCTGTCGCGAACCACCTCAGCAAAAACCTTCAAAACATCCTGCAAATCCGTAACAATCATATAATCCCACAAATTGACATGGGGTTCCGTATCTTGACCACTCAATTGCTTTAGCGTCAGTTCATCTATATCTGCTCCAAGGCCAACCAAGATGCATTTTAGGGGAGGACGTTTGTTGGTGGTGATCTCACCGGCCAGCTGGGCGGTATAACGCTTCACATCAGTTAGATCATCGAGTTGACCATCGGTAACAAACACAATTAAACTCAGGGGTGCGTCTTTGAATCTATCTGCATAGTATTTCATCACCGGAAGCAAGTGGGATCTATCACCGAACATCATACGGTCCGGCCCATCGATGGTCAGTCGGGCAGCATGATCAGCTTGGATGTCCCCGACCGTCTCAATTTCGCGGCCATTTCCCCCTCCCCAGTAAGTCAGGAGGGTTGAACCATCAAAATCCATCCTGCCGGCGAGATAGCTAATCAATTCAGGGGCAATGAAATCAAGGGTATTGGGAGAGAGACGGATCAAGCCTCGTTCCAGGGCATCAGCTACAGCAGGCCGCTGCAAGGATTTGGTCTTCCGTCTGTCTCGGCTCTCTGTGCTGACCCAACCCTTGTTTAGGTAATCAACATAGCATTTATAAGGGATGTTTCCCAATACTCGGCGGCCATACTCAGCCTTCATAGAAGCACTGGCGTCCAGGGCCAGACCCGTTTTCCAGGCGCGACCCAGGTTCCGCTGGGGTTCATCCAACAGGGTCAGTTGGATATAAAGAGCAGCACCGCGTTTACGCACAGTGACATTGCTAAACTCCGGGATGGTATCTTGAGCTGTTATCGTAAAATCTATATCGTTTATCTGGCCAATCGCCAAGAGATGTTCATCACTGGACATAGGCTGCCTCCAAAATACGAATGCCTGGGGTAAATAAACCAACGGCCCCTAACCGCCAAGTACTACGAAAATGGTCAAATATCGGTAATCACAAAAGTAGCTCGCGTTTAAGTCATTATCGAATATTTTAACATTACCAGGTCATCAAAGGCGAAAAACATGAATGGTATAAAATAGCAGCCCGCCATACAGCCTGGGTACTCAGAGCTGCTCAAAAGGCCTGGTACATGATACTACCAGCGGTGATGATTATGATCATACCGGTTAAGCGCATGTACAAGTTAAACCATTTGATGCCGACCCGCTCATAGTATTTGAGTTCCAGCATACCCGAGGGGTAGATAATTAACACAAAGCCGATGAAGGCTACCACAGCTGGAGTGATAATAACCCTAAAAAGCGGATTGCCGGTGATCAGTTGCACCAGTAACGAACCGAAGAAGACCAGGGTCCAGATCATCAGTATATTCCTGAAACGGGGCACGGCAAGATTATGGGCTTCGATAAAATTGTGAATATCCTGTTTGCAATGTTCTGAGCAATAGGGTAGTTCTCGGGTATGCCTTTTGCCCTTCTCGGCAATGCGGACGGCCGTTTTTTGGTCGGTCGCTTGTCTCTTACAGTACGCACATCTTGCCATCAGTCTCAGCCTCACTTCGGTTCGAATTATTATTGTAGACAATCTGTCGGAGCGATAATGTAATTATAATAATATTCCCCTTAAAATGTAATGGGTCCTTGCCTATTGATGCGCTTCAAGTATCGCCAGATGTGCGGACCCAGGTATTTGACACCTTCCTGTTAAAATGGTAAAAAGAGCAAAGGCAAATGTGGTGCCGGAAGGGTAGGATTCTGACCAGGATATCCTATTTTACCATGTCCAAATAGAGTAATACTAAGGAGATACACACGTGAATACAAGCAAACCAGCTTTGCCCACAAATTTCATCCAATTGATCATCAATGAAGACATTAGAACCTGTAGAAATAATGGCCGGGTACACACCAGATTTCCCCCGGAACCCAACGGGTATCTGCATATCGGTCACGCCAAATCGATCTGCCTCAACTTTGGACTGGCAGCAGCCAACTCAGGATCGTGCAATCTACGCTTCGATGACACCAATCCCAGCAAAGAAGATCAGGAGTATGTGGAATCGATTCAGGCCGATGTGGAATGGTTGGGTTTTAGTTGGGAAGACCGCATGTTCTATGCTTCCGATTACTTTGACAAACTGTACGAATATACATTAGGTCTGATCAAATCCGGCGATGCTTATGTATGCGACCTGAGCGCCCAGGAAATTCGGGAATATCGGGGGACACTGACTGAAGTTGGCCAAGACAGCCCGTATAGGATGCGTAGTGTGGAAGAGAACCTGGATCTGTTCCAAAGGATGAAAGCTGGAGAATTCCCGGATGGAGCCCGGGTGCTGCGAGCTAAAATTGATATGGCTTCACCCAACCTTAATATGCGAGACCCGGTGCTCTATCGGATATTGCGCGCTACCCACCATAGGACCGGGGACAAATGGTGCATATACCCGATGTATGATTATGCCCACCCCATATCCGATGCATTGGAAGGTATCACTCATTCAATCTGCACCCTGGAATTTGCGGACCATCGCCCCTTGTATGATTGGGCCCTAGACAAGGTGGATTACTCCCCTGATGCCGAGGGACGACCCCAACAGATAGAATTTGCTCGCCTTAATCTGTCGTATACGGTGATGAGCAAACGGAAACTGCGTGAATTGGTCACGCAGAACCATGTAAACGGGTGGGATGACCCTCGCATGCCCACTATATCGGGTTTGAGGCGTCGCGGTTATACCCCGGAGTCTATCCGCGATTTTTGTGATCGGATTGGGGTAGCCAAACGTGATAGCATGGTGGACATTGCTTTGTTAGAACATTGCATTCGTGAGGATCTAAATCTTAACGGGCCCCGTGTCATGGCGGTGCTGCGGCCCCTGAAGGTGATCATTGACAACTACCCGGAAGACAAGGTCGAATGGCTGGATGCTGAAAATAACCCGGAGAATCCGGCCATGGGCAGTAGACAAGTGCCCTTTTCACGGGAAATTCTTATCGAACAGGAAGACTTCATAGAGAATCCCCCCAAGAAATTCTTTCGTTTATCACCTGGGGGAGAGATACGACTAAAAAGTGCCTATATCATCAAGTGTGAAGAAGTTATCAAGGATGAGAATGGTGTAGTCGTAGAGCTGCATTGCAGCTATGACCCGGAGAGCCGAAGTGGTGGGGCCAACAGTGGGAGGAAAATAAAGGGGACCTCACATTGGGTCTCTGCCCAACATTCTATCAAAGCCAAAGTGAGGCTTTATGAGCACCTTTTTACCAGCGAAAATCCCGACAGTGATGAGGGGGCAGCTGATTACAAATCCCAGCTGAATCCCAATTCGCTGCTGGTCCTCGAGGACTGTCGAGTCGAACCAAGCTTGGCTTCAGCCTGCCCGGGTAGCCGTTTCCAGTTCTTGCGGCAAGGTTACTTCTACGCTGACCATGTAGATAGCCAGCAGGGGTGGTTGGTTTTCAACCGTATTGTCTCGCTGCGGGATACATGGGCCAAAATCCAGAAGGGGAGCTAGCCTTCGGTATCCGCCGGATAGGGCATGAGGAATAAGGAGGCAATATAGCCAGACAATAAGGTGAGAAAAGCTCGAACCCCCAACCATAATTTACGGGGCGGCGGGCTTTTTAAATGCAGAGGCTTCACCGTGAAAAAAATTGGCCTACTTAGTATAATAAGGGATGGGACATTCAACAGGAAAGAGGCTCCGAAAGGATGCAGATACATATTTTGGCAAGCGGCAGCACCGGTAATGCCATTTTAGTGGAGATGGGCAACCGAAGGATATTGGTTGATGCCGGCATCAGCTGCAGGAGGATAGAACGTGGGTTGGCGGCGGTTGGAATGCAAGTGGGGGAGCTGGATGGAGTAATCATCACCCACGAGCATTCTGACCATATCAAAGGGATTCCCATCATCGTCAAAAAGTACCGCGTACCTATCTATGCCCGGCCGGCAACATGGGCTTGTATGCCGGAGAGCGAGAAAATACCTGGTGAATGTCGCCGGGAAATAGGTGACAAAATAAATTTCGGACCACTACAAGTAATACCCTTTCCTATTTCTCATGACGCAGCTGACCCGGTAGGATTCAGTTTCTATTGCCAGGATCGCAAATGGGTGGTAGCCACGGATTTGGGGATGATCACCCGCTCCGTAGCTGAGGCTTTGGCTCGCGCCGATGTTGCGGTATTAGAATCCAATCACGATATAGAGATGCTTCAGACCGGACCGTATCCTTATTATCTTAAACAAAGAATACGCGGCAAGAAGGGACATCTCTCCAACTATGAGGCGGGATATCTCTTGTCACGGATTCCGCGGGCGGGCCGCATGCAGGTTTTTCTTGCCCACCTCAGCCAGCATAATAATTTGCCGCTCTTGGCGGAACGCACTGTGACCGAAGTGCTAAATAACCATGACTGTGTGGTGGGAAAGGAAGTAATTTTGCACCGCACTTATCCCGACCGGACAGTTAGCCTGATCGAATGATCACGGTGTACCCGGACAATAAGTTTAGGCGGGGTAATAGCAGATAGTGTTTTATGGTATGCACTGGCTCAGCCACGGCAATAATCTAAAAACCGGCATCAGGAATAGTTATTTTTGAAGCCGGAACCGGCAGATGGCCTGGCAAAATAGCATGGATACCTATAGACTAGAATTGCTGGGATCAGACTGCGGAACAAGTCGCCGCCCAGAACCAACAGCCCAATTTATAAGGAGGTCACGCATGGATCCGATACAAAAGCTGCGGGATGGATTGAACCAACTGGTAGCGGGAGCTCTGGAGAAATCGCTGGCAACCGATTTGCTTAAATTTGAGCAGACGCCAGATTATGTTATAGAAGTGCCACGTGATGAAGGGCACGGTGATTTTTCCACTAATGTGGCCATGCTGCTTGCCCGTCAAAACCGTATGGCGCCGCGCCAAATCGCGGATATTATCATATCCCAAATGGACCTGGGGCAGATGCCGGAAGTGGTTAAGGTTCAGGTGGCCGGGTCGGGTTTCATAAATTTCTTTTTGGATCAATCCTGGCTATACACATTGCCGGCTTTAGTTTTGAATATGGGTGACCGCTACGGGAGCGGTCCTCGCCAGTATCAGAAAGTACAGGTAGAGTTTGTTAGTGCAAACCCCACCGGTAATCTTCACATGGGGAATGCCCGCGGAGGAGCGCTGGGCGATAGCTTGGCCAACGCCCTGGAATTTGCGGGGTACGATGTAGAACGGGAGTTCTACATAAACGATGCTGGCAATCAGATCGAGATATTCGGACAATCGTTGGAGGCTAGGTATCTTCAATTGATGGGAGCCAAGATTGAGTTTCCGGATGAGGGTTATGCGGGTCAGGATGTGGTGGACACGGTTAAAAACATCATCCGTGACTACAAGGACACACTACTAAAAATGGATTCAGAAGACAGACGGAAAATCGTAGTAGATTATGCCCTTAAAGAAAAACTGTCATATATCAGGAATACCCTGGACAACTTTGGCGTCCACTACGATGTATGGTTTAGCGAAAAAGACCTTCATGAATCGGGCCAAGTGATGGAGGTCATCGACGAACTCCATCAGCGAGGCTACATATATGAGGAAGAAGGTGCCCTGTGGTTCAAGTCCACCCTTTTCGGTGATGAAAAAGACGAGGTGGTGGTCCGAGCCAACGGGCTGCCCACCTATTTTGCCGCCGACATCGCCTACCACAAGAATAAGTTTGAACGCGGATTTGATAAGGTCATCAATGTTTGGGGAGCAGACCATCACGGTCATGTAAGCCGAATGAAGGGAGCCGTCCAGGCACTGGACTATGATCCCGACCGACTGGAGATCCTATTAATGCAACTAGTGAGGTTGTACCGAGGCGGAATCATTGTTCGTATGTCCAAGCGTACCGGAACCACCGTGTCATTGGATGAACTGGTCGAAGAAGTAGGCAAGGATGCCGCCCGGTTTTTCTTCGTGATGCGGAGTCCGGACAGCCAGATGGACTTCGATCTCGATCTAGCTAAGCAGAAGAATCAGGATAATCCGGTTTATTATGTACAGTATGCCCATGCCCGAATCCAGAGTATCTTTCGGCAGGCTCAAGCGGCCGGTTTTGACATCAAATCCCCGCAGGCCGTAGACTACGCAATTCTGGGTGCGGAGGAGATGCAGATTCTGCGCAAGATCGCCGATTTTCCACAGGAGATAGCCGTTGCCGCACGCACCATGGCCCCGCAGAGGGTTGCCCGCTATGTTTTGGATTTGGCTGGATTGTTCCACAGTTTTTATAGCCATCATCGAGTTTTACACACCAACAGTTCCTTGCAGGACGCGCGCCTGCTGCTCATGGAAACGATTCGCATAACTATTAAGAACGGACTAACCATAATTGGTGTTTCGGTACCGGATCAAATGTAGGAGGGATTACAAATGCAAGGTAGAAAAAAGAGCGAAGCGGATTGGGCCCTGGAAATACTTTCGGAACGTAAGGAACCGGTGTTCTACGCCGAATTGACCCGGGAGATCGCTAACCGAATGAGTCGCCAGAACGATGCTGCCACCCTTACCTCCATCTATACACGTATAAACCTGGATAATAGACTCATTTACCAGGGCGATGGCTACTGGTATTACGATTCCAGCAAGATTTACCGAGAGGTGTAGAGATGAATATCTGGTGGCGAGGACATGCCTCCTTCATAATCGAAGCAGATGGCAAAAGGATAGTCACCGACCCGTTCAATGCTGAGCTGGGCTACCCCTTGGCTCCACCAAAAGCAGACATAGTGACAGTAAGCCATGAACATTGGGATCATAATGCGGTGGAGGCTATCCAGGGACGTCCCAGGATTATTCGAGGACCCGGCACCACGGTAATTGATGGGATAACAGTGGAAGCGATAGCCTCATACCATGATCGCGAGGGTGGCCGGAAGCGAGGCGCCAATACGATATTCAAATTCGTTACCGAAGGTTTGCGACTGGTTCATTTGGGTGATCTGGGTCATCCGCTTAATGCATCTCAGGTGGAGCAGATTGGCTCGGTTGATATCCTGATGGTTCCGATAGGAGGCATATATACGATCGATGCAGGTGATGCGGTGGCTCTGGTTCATAAGCTCCAGCCTAAAGTGGTTATACCGATGCATTTTGCCACGCCGCACTTGACATTTTCTCTTGAGCCCCTAGAAAAATTCACATCAGCGTATGATCAGATAATTAAGAAACCCTGTTTGGAAATAGGCTTGGATGATTTGGGTAAACCGACCAGGGTAATAGTGCTCGACTACCTTTCTTGTTAAGCGGCCTGCTTTATGAGTGAGAGGTGGGGTGGGCAGGCTCGCTTTTTTGTGTTGTGGATACCAGATTGCTATAATGCAAAGAATGAGATAGTTTTTATACGGGGAGATTACTTTTGTTTACAACCAGAATCATAGATAGCAAAGAGAGAGCGCGTTTTAATGGGTTTGTCCGTACTCAATCCAAGGGCCATGTGCTGCAGACCTGGGAATGGGGAGCAGTAAAACAGGGGATGGGCTGGGAACCCCTACCACTAATATTGGAAGAGGACGGTAATATCAAGGCCGCCATGCTTATCCTCAAAAGAAGGCTGCCCCTGCCGATATTGAAAGCTTGTATTTTCTATTCACCCCGCGGGCCAGTGGTGGATATCGAAAATCCTGGACTGTGTCAAGAGCTCTTCAACGGCGCAGAGAGGGTAGCTCGTGATCACGGGGCGATATTCCTGAAGATCGATCCCGACGTCCCCAAGACCAATCAGGCATTTGTGGATATTCTGAACCGATGTAAGTTCAGGCGCAATGACACGGGACTTGATTTCGAGGGAGTACAGCCTGCCTTCGTTTTTCGCCTAAATATCACTCCCGGAGAGGAACAGCTTCTAGCTGCTATGCACGGGAAGACACGCTACAATATCCGGCTATCTAGTAAAAAAGGGGTTACTATAAGGACTGCCCGCAGCAAAGAGGAGCTTCCAGTCTTCTATTCCATCTTGCAAGAGACAGCTGAGCGGGACCATTTTTTAATCCGGGGCTACGAATATTTTGAGATGATGTGGGAGCAGCTGATCGAGAATGGTTTGGGTGAAGTGTTCCTGGCTGAATTCCAGGGAAGAGTTATCTCCGGGGCCTTAGCTTTGATACTGGGGGAGAAAGCCTGGTACCTTTACGGCGCATCAAGCAATGAATATCGAAATGTGATGCCTAATTATCTTATCCAATGGGAGATGATCCGCTGGGCAAGAAGCCGGGGATGCAAGATATACGATTTTAGGGGCGTGTCTGGAGACATGGATGAGAGCAACCCACTGTATGGCTTGTATCGATTTAAAAAGGGTTTTAACGGCGAATTTATCGAATTCGTTGGAGACTGGGACCGGGTGTATTCTCCCAGCCTATACCTGTTGTGGGACAGAGTGCTGCCGCTTTACCAGAAGATGCGGCGGGGAAGACCCCACAAGGAAGCTACTCAGAAAGAGGATTAGGTTCGGCAAGGATGGATAAATGGATCGAGATAAACACGAAGGCCATAGAGCATAACCTCCGTGAGGTACAGTCCCAACTCGATGCTAAAACGACGTTGATTGCTGTTATAAAGGCCAACGCATACGGACATGGGGCAATTGAAACCGCCCGTATATTGAGCCGCGGCGGAGTGGAATTCTTTGCAGTCAGTTTCCTGGAGGAAGCATTGCAGTTGAGAGAGGCCGGAATCCACTCGAGGCTGTTGGTCTTCAGTCCCGTCATAAGCCCCAATGAGGTTAGAGACGCCCTACTGAATCAGATTATCCTGACGGTAGCTTCTGAAGGCGATCTGCAACTGATTGAAGATGTATGTTCGGAAATGGAATTTACAATCAAGGTTCATATCAAGATCGATACCGGACTGGGACGTTACGGATTGAATCAGGAGCAGGTATTACTTATATACGAGAGGATAAAGCTGAATACAAAAATAGAGGCGGAAGGGATTTACACCCATACCGCGGACCCATCCTCTCCTGCATCGGCAGAAAAACAATTTCATCAATTCGTAAGTACAGTTGAACGTCTCGAGCAAAGCGGAGCAGTATTTCGGTTTAGGCACATTGCCAACAGCACGGTCTTTCTGAGGGCGCCCCACATGCACATGGATGCGGTAAGGATAGGGACGCTGCTGGCCGGTCAGCACCCGGTGGGCGATTTTACCCAACGACTGCAATTACTAGACCCCTATTCCTTTAAAACCAGGATTGTTTCGCTGCGGAAGATGCCCCGGGGAAGCCGGCTGGGTTATTTCAGAACCTATACATTGAAGGAAGCTGCCCAAGTGGCAGTCATACCGGTAGGATTTCATGATGGATTGGCTGTGGAAGTAGCTAACCGACCAATCAATCTATGGGATCTGATCAAAAAACTGGGCAAGATAATCTTGGCATACTTCAACTGGCCGGGCCAGAATTTAACGGTGACCATCAGCGATCAGGAATATCCAGTGCGGGGCAAGGTTTTTATGCAGATGGCATTGTTGGAGGTACCATTAGGGGTGGAAATAGGAATCGGGGAGGAAGTGTCCGTACCGGTAAGAAAGACATTAGCCGCTTATGACATAACCCGGATCTATGTGAACAACGAGGATTATTCGGATCAGGGTTGTCTGGGGACAGACAGCTAGCCGGTGATGGCAATTTATGGCATAATATTATATAGGGGCTATTATGAGCAGGCCAGTCTGGAAGGTTATGCAAAGGGGGATAGGCATGATCGGTACAATACTCATTGTCGATGATCAAAAGGGCGTCAGACGGCTTTTAGAGGAGCTTTTCAAGAAAGAAGGCTGGCAGGTCAGAGTAGCGGGAGATGGACTTGAGGCTATCGATTTGGTTGAGGAGAAGGTACCGGACCTGGTTCTGATGGATGTGAAGATGCCTAATATGAACGGACTGGAGGCGACTCACGCAATCATAGCCCGGAATCCCACCATACCTATCATCATGATGACCGCATATGGTGAGATCGAGGTGGTAAGGCAGGCCTTGGAGGCAGGGGTAAAGAGATGTATAAGCAAACCATTTGACATTGTAACCCTGAGAGACATGGTCCGTGAGCTGATGCTGGAAGTGGCCTCCTGAAAAAGGGTTGGCTGGAAATACGCACACAATTAATTCAGTGCATGGTAGTGTAATCAATTAGAGAGGTGAAGGATATGGCTTTAGTTCCAGTGACCGAGTTGCTGTTACGGGCTGACCGGGGAGGGTATGCGGTAGGCGCATTTAATGCTAATAACATGGAGATTGTACAGGCCATAGTAGAAGCCGCTGAGCAGGAAAGGGCGCCAGTAATAATGCAAGCCTCCCAGGGGGCTATAAAATATGCTGGACTGGAGTTTATCGCCGGGATGGTAAAGATAGCGTCTGAATCAGTGCGAGTACCGGTTGCGCTGCACCTTGACCATGGTACGGATTTCGATCAGTTGGTAAAGTGCATCCGCAGCGGATTTTCTTCGGTGATGTATGATGGATCCAAATTGCCATTGGACGAGAATATTGCGGTGACCAACCGGGTGCTGGAAATGTGCCGTCCTATCGGAGTATCAGTGGAAGCGGAACTGGGGAAAATAGGAGGAACGGAAGACGATATCCATGTAAGCGAACGTGAGGCAAGATATACCGATCCAGAGGAGGCCCGCTATTTTGTTGAGCAGACTGGAGTAGAAAGTCTGGCTATAGCGATCGGTACGGCTCATGGGCAATACAAGGGCGAACCCCAACTTGATTTTAAACGCTTGGCTAAAATAAAGAGTATGGTGAAGATTCCTATCGTGCTGCACGGATCTTCAGGTGTACCGGATGATGCAGTACAAAGGGCGATTGGGTTGGGGGTGTGTAAAGTCAATATCGACACCAACATAAGAGAAGCTTTCGTAGGTGAGATGAGACGCCAGATGGAAAAGAGCCCTGACGAGATTGACCCCCGTAAGATACTGGGCCCCGCACGGGATGCGGCCATCCAGATAATAAGAGAGAAGATCCGGGTATTCGGCAGCTCAGGGCGGGCTTAAATTGTCCCCGTGACCTTAATTCTGAAAGGAGTGTTTCTTTGCGAATTTTTATCGATTCTGCTAACATAGGAGAAATCAAGGAAATAAACGCCATGGGATTCCTGCAGGGGGTTACAACCAATCCCAGTCTGGTTGCCAAACAGAAAAGGGATTATCCTTCCGTAATCCGAGAAATCTGCAGTATCGTCGACGGACCCATAAGCGCAGAAGTCTTGGCGGTTGACAGCCCGGCTATGATCCAGGAAGCTTTCCAGCTGGCCGCTATCCATCCTAATGTAGTCATTAAAGTGCCAGTGACCGAGGAAGGATTAAAGGCCATCAAAATATTGGCCGGAGAAAACATTCCTACCAATGCCACCCTGGTTTTTTCAGCAGCCCAAGCACTTATTGCGGCCCGAGCCGGTGCCAGCTATGTCAGCCCTTTTATTGGGAGGGTAGATGATACAGGGCATGAAGGGCTTAGCCTTTTGAGCGATATTGTAACTATTTTCGACCAGTTCGAACTGTCAACCGAAATAATAGCTGCAAGTATCAGACATCCGATGCACGTCGTTGATTCTGCTCGTATTGGCTCCCATATCGCTACAATCCCGTACAATATTATAAAGCTGCTGATAAGGCATCCCCTTACCGATGCAGGCATAGAAAAATTCATGCAAGATTGGAAACAGGCGTTTTAGGAAACTGGAGGGTTTGTTGTGGAGAGAGAGTTAGCTCTGGAATTCGCCAGGGTTACCGAAGCGGCGGCTCTAGCTGCCGCTCGCTGGGTAGGCCGCGGCGACAAAGAGGCAGCTGATGATGCTGCCGTTACCGCGATGCGGGTTATGTTTGATACCGTCTCGATTGACGGAATGGTGGTTATAGGCGAAGGGGAAATGGATGAGGCTCCCATGCTCTACATCGGCGAGAAGGTCGGGCTTGGGGTTCAACCCGAGGTTGATATCGCGGTCGACCCCCTCGAAGGAACCAATATCGTTGCCAAAGGTCTAACTGGGGCTATTGCGGTGCTGGCATCTGCACCTCGGGGCTGCCTGCTGCATGCTCCGGATATGTATATGGATAAGATTGCGGTCGGCCCGCAATGCAAGGGCCGTATTTTCCTGGACGCCCCCGTTAAGGAGAACTTGCGGGAGGTCGCCAAGGCCTTGGACAAATCCCTTCGGGAGGTAACGGTGGTTATACTTGACCGGGAACGCCACCAGGGGATTATTGAGGAGGTTCGCCGCACCGGTGCCAGAATTAAATTGATTACCGACGGCGACGTATCTCCGGGGGTGGCTGCTGCATATCAGGATTCAGGAGTCGATATTCTGATGGGCATAGGCGGAGCCCCAGAAGGAGTCATTACCGCTGCGGCTTTAAAATGCATGGATGGTGATTTCCAGGCGCGGCTTGTTCCGGAAAATGAAGAAGAGATTCGCCGTTGTCACCAGATGGGTATAAAAGATGTAAAACAGGTATTTACTATAGACGAACTAGTCAAGTCAGAAGACGTTATTTTTGTAGCTACGGGCATAACAGATTCTTTCCTGTTGCAGGGAGTAAGATATCTGCGGGGACATGCTATTACCCAGACAATCGTTATGAGAAGCAAATCAGGGACCATCAGGTTTATTGAAGCCAACCACCGCCTCGACAAAAAACCTTTATTCAGTGACCAACGCATTAAACTCCGGATGGATTAACCTCAGCTTATCATCTGGAACAAGTCTTTCCACGTTATTTCCATTTTTATATCTTCAGCCACAGTCAATTGAGAGGAGCGAAAAATTGAATATTTCCGAACTGGAGAATAAAACCATACTGGAATTGTACCAAATTGCCAGGGATATTAATTTGGGCGGTTATTCCAAATTGCGTAAAAAGGAACTGGTTTTCGAGATCACCAAGGCTTTGACTCATTCCAATGAACTCCTGCAGGCTTCAGGGGTCCTGGAGATCATGAACGACGGATACGGGTTTCTGCGTCCCTTTGCTTACGTGCCTAGTCACGAAGATATCTACGTCTCCCCTTCCCAGATCCGCAAGTTTGATCTGCGTACCGGGGATCGGGTTGGAGGACAGGTCAGGCCTCCCAAAGACAGCGAGCGCTTCTTCGCTCTTCTGAAGGTCGAGGATGTGAACGGATTCCCTCCTGGTGATGCAGTCAAGCGGATCCATTTTGATGCCTTGACCCCGTTATATCCTACCGAAAGACTAACATTGGCTACTGAATCCCAGGAATTGGCTACCCGCTTGATCGACTTGGTCGCACCCATAGGTAAAGGTCAGAGAGGTCTGATCGTAGCACCCCCCAAAGCCGGGAAAACAATGCTGCTGCAAAAAATGGCCCAGGGTATCAGTAAAAACCATCCCGAAGTGGAAGTTATTATTCTACTGGTGGATGAACGCCCTGAAGAAGTGACCGACATGCAACGTTCTACTACGGCTGAAGTGGTGGCCTCAACTTTTGACGAACCACCAGATAATCATGTCAAGATATCGGAGATGGTTCTGGAGAGAGCCAAACGGTTGGTCGAGCATAAAAGGGACGTGGTTATTCTCTTGGATAGTATCACCCGTCTGGCCCGAGCCCATAACCTGGTAGTACCACCCAGCGGGCGGACTCTATCCGGCGGAATAGATCCTGCTTCTCTGGTTAAACCCAAACGATTTTTCGGGTCCGCCCGCAACATTGAGGAGGGCGGAAGTCTGACCATAATCGCCACCGCATTGGTGGAGACCGGATCTCGTATGGACGAGGTAATATTCGAAGAATTCAAAGGTACCGGTAACATGGAACTGGTACTGGATCGGAAATTATCTGAACGCAGAATATTCCCGGCTATAGACCTAAAACGGTCTGGTACCCGCAAGGAAGAACTTCTCTTCAATAATGAGGAGATGGACCTGATGTGGAATCTGCGCAACGCCTTCAGCGAGTATAACTCGGTAGAGACTATGCAGATGATGATCGATTCTATGAAAAAAACCAAATCCAACGAAGATCTCCTTCGCGCCGCACCGATCATTTTTGGGAAAAGAGATTATTCTTCACGTAATAACCGTATTTAAACAGGTATATACTTTGCCTATTTTGACCATACTAGGGTTGAAAAGCCCTTGTTAGCGGGGCAGAATAGAGGTGAAGTAATTGAATCGAAGGTGGATAAGCGCGAGTGCTTTGTGCATCATGATGTTGGCTATTTGCGTCCACCCATCAACAGCCCGATTAAGCGCAAGCAATTTTGTGCCTTTTTCCCAAGTGATTAATAATTCCAATGAGAATAAGGCTAAAACGCACCAGATCAAAAAGGGTGATACCCTTTATCGAATTGCCCACCGCAATGAAGTCGACCTGAAGCACCTGATGCAGATCAATAATATGGATGAAAACAGTATTCTGGAAATCGGCACTACCATAAAGATTCCGACGGGAAAGAAAGACGGTGCTGTTCATGTTGTCGCCCCCGGAGAGACGGTAGCTATCGTAGCGCAACGTTATGGGGCAACAATAGTTGACATAATGGCGGCCAACCAAGGAATTAATCCATTGGATATCGAAACAGGGGATTATTTGATCATCCCCAATGAGCGAAACAAAGGTGACGATGAAGGAATTACCCCTTCGCGGGGGGCTAAGACATCGGGAACACTATTGTGGCCTATCACCGGCACCATCAGTTCGGATTATGGGCAGCGCAAATCGGGTTTTCATCACGGAGTGGATATCGCCAATAAGATCGGGACACCCATTAGGGCGGCAGAATCAGGAACGGTTTCCTTCGCGGGGATAAAGTCGGTTTATGGACGCACGGTCATAGTAAATCATCCTGACGGGAAACAGACACTATATGCGCATGCCAAGTCTCTATGTGTCCAAAAGGGAGAAAAAGTAGATCGCGGCGAGGTTATCGCCTATGTTGGTGTTTCAGGAGTGACTACCGGGCCTCACCTACATTTCGAGGTGCGAATAGATAAGAAGACATATGACCCCCTGAAATACCTGCGCTAGCGAATAGAGCCTCCGCTGGGGGCTTTTTTTATGACCCAAATTAGTTTAGTCTAGGGTGAGGAGGGGGAGTAAGATCAATGGCAACAGTAACGCAGTGGCTGCCTTTGTTCGCCACTGAAGATGGAGATTTGCTGGAGTTTCCGGGATTAAAAATGCTAGGCCGCAGTGGAAACCAATGGGTTTTACCGGAACCTGGGGAGATGATGCTTCTGCCTAAGGGAGCATCTCTGGTTGCGGTACCGGGGCAGTTACCGATCGGTTGGGATGGGCATCGTCCCCGGTTGGCGGACCCCCAACCGACTGGAGTAAAAATTCAGGCCGTGGCTGCCCTGCTACCCCAGGGTTTTACTCGAACCCTGTTACCGGCTTATGTTTCTCCGGGTTCATCGACGCCCATCCCCCTATTTGGCTACGCTGCGGTAGGGTTTCAAGCAGGGCGGATATGGGTAGCCGCAATTCAATCGGACGAGCATCGTAAGTGGCATCCCTGTTATTACAATACCGAGGGGTTACCCCATCGAATCAATCAGATGTTGAATAAGTTTCCTCAAAACAGGCTGGTGAGACAACTGGCGAACTGTTCATTGCAATATAGCTGCTTTACAGCCCAGAACATTTTTTACCGGCGCTGGGAAGGAGGCTTACCTACCATGACTGCATGCAACGCGGACTGCCTGGGTTGCATCTCCGAAAGCCACCATCAGGTAGACTCTCCTCAGCAGCGCTTGGATTTCCGGCCGTCCATAGATGAGATAGCTGAATTGGGGCTGGAGCACCTGACTCATGCCCGCGAAGGCATAGTCTCATTCGGTCAAGGTTGTGAAGGGGACCCTTCTTTAAACGCTGTTGATCTGGCGGCCGCAATCAGGAGAATGCGTCGCGATACCGATAAGGGAACTATTAATATCAACACCAACGCAGGCTACACTAAAGGGATCAAACTTCTCTGCCAAGCGGGCTTGGATGCTATTCGGGTGACAATGTTTTCGACCCGGGAAGACAACTACATAAACTACCATCGCCCCCGCAACTATAAGCTCGCTGACGTTGTGGATTCCATAAAAATGGCCTGCGAAGAAGGGGTGAAGGTATCACTGAACTTGTTGACATTGCCTGGTTTTACGGATAGGGAGGAGGAAATTGAATCCCTGCTCACTTTTGTGCGAGAATATGGTGTGGATATGATTCAACTGCGCAATCTCAATATCGATCCCGACGTTTTATTGGGGAACGTATCAAGCAGCGGTGGCGCCCTGGGCATCCGAAAAATGATAAATATCCTAGGGGAGGAAGTGCCTGCCGTCGCTATTGGATCCTATACTCATCCGGCCAATAGATTTGGGCAATAAATAAGCAGCGAGCTATGCTCGTGAAATTAGGGGAGATAAGTAATTGGAAAGAAAGACACCTTCGCTGGTCAAAGAACTTAAGGCTATGACACCAGGGCAGCAGATATTCGGCAAATATCTGTTGGTGGACAGATTGCACCGAAAAACAAAAGACGGAAAAGACATGTACAACATAAAACTGGGCGACAACACCGGCAATATAGACGGGGTAGTTTGGGAGAATTGCCAGATAACCGGGGACTTCCATGAGGGAGCGGTGCTTGGTCTGCTGGGAGACATCGGGAGTTTCAACGGCCGCATCCAAGTTACTGCGAAGAGGGTCAAGGTTTTGGATGAGGATCCCACTCCTTATATGCCTGGTCCAGTTATCAGTTCGGACAAACTGCGGCAGGGGCTAAAATATTATTTGGAATCGATTACGGACATATATCTGGGGGCCCTTTTGCGCTGTATTTTTACTCCCGAACGGATGGAGCTTTTTTGCCGGGCTACCGCAGCCAAGTCCATTCATCATAATTATTGCGGCGGACTGCTGGAACACACCATCGAAGTGGTTGATCTGTGTGTCCGGGCGATGGAGGTCTTGCCGGGAATGAACCGGGATCTGGTGGTGACTGGCGCGGTTCTGCATGATATAGGCAAGATAGCAGAATTGGAAGTGAAAGTAGTTCCTCAATACACGATCGAAGGGCGATTGATTGGGCACGTCGTGTTGGGAACGGAGATGGTCACCATGGCTGTCGGGCATTTGCGCAAGGAAGGGGTCGAATTTCCGCTTGAATTGGAGTGGATGCTAAAGCATATGATGCTCAGCCACCATGGCAACTTGGAATTCGGCTCGCCAGTGGTGCCAATGTTTCCGGAAGCTTTATTACTGCACGTCATGGATAATCTGGGAGCAAAAATGTACATCTTTAACAGCAAAAGGGATGAGCCTGGAGGCGAAAGTGAATTGTTCACCAACTACGATACCTTCTTCGGCCAACATTTCTTCAAGTTCCGTTATGAAGGCGCCTCCGAGCCCGAGGAATAGGGGTAGTCAGGCATACTTGGCCTCAGTGTGAAATTTTGGCTGCCCAATCACTATTCCTTGTCTTTTAATAACTTTACTGTTATAATATTTCTCGCAGTTTGGATTAGGACAGTAGGGATCAAGACGCCCTACTTATGGTTAAATGAAACGAGGTGAAAGCGATGAAAGAGAAGATACATCCGAAGTATTTCAATAGCGTGGCTAGATGTGCATGTGGCAGCGAGATCGAAATAGGCTCGACCAAAGAGAACATAAAGGTAGAGATCTGTTCCAAGTGCCACCCTTTCTACACCGGCGATAAACTCAGAATTGTTGATACGGCGGGCAGAGTGGAAAAATTCAAGAAGAAATATGGCTTAAAATAACTAAAGTTAAATAGGTTGATTGGCAGGACGGTAGCGCCTGCTTTTTTTCTCTTTTTGTGGGGCTCTTAAAGTGGAGGTATGCAGCCATGAGTGAAAAAATCAGTTACGGGGGTATGGCGGTCATCGAAGGGGTGATGATGCGGGGTCCTGGTGAAACAGCGTTGGCGGTGCGGAAACCTGATGGCAGTATTGAGATCGAAAGAGAAGCCAACAGCGCCCTGGGTACTCGATACCCCTTTTTAAAATGGCCATTCATCCGAGGTAGCTACGCATTGATCGAATCCATGGTAGTCGGCATCAGAATGCTTAATAAATCGGCTAATATGTCGATGGCTGAGGAAGAGGAAGAACTCAGTGCAACTGAGATCCTGGTTACAGGGTTGATAGCTTTTGTGATGGCCATAGTCCTATTTGTAGCCCTGCCTACCGCGGTGGTCCATTTTACCAAACAGTACATCGGCGGGGTATGGGGGCAGAACTTGGTGGAAGGAGTCATCCGGATCATATTTTTCCTCGCCTATGTTTACGGGATCTCCAAGATGAAAGAGATTGAACGGGTGTTTATGTACCATGGAGCGGAGCATAAATCCATCCTGGCGCTGGAAGCTGGCGAGGAACTTACAGTAGCCAACGCCAGGCGCTATAGCACGCGCCACCCCCGCTGCGGAACCAGCTTTTTGCTGGTGGTGATGGTCGTTTCCATTTTAATCTTCGCCTTATTGGGTGATGGGACTCTTTTTTACCGGGTTTGGTCTCGTATCGCTGTATTTCCGGTAGTTGCCGGATTAGGATATGAGTTTATCCGCTTTTCCGGTAAATGCTACCAAAAAGGATGGGCGCGATTGTTGATAGCACCGGGACTATGGCTGCAACAGCTGACCACCCGGGAGCCTGATGATGACCAATTGGAAGTGGCAATAGCAGCACTGGGTGCAGTCCTGGTGGAAACACCCAGGGGGACTGCACCGGGAATGCAACCGGCCTGATAATAGTTACCTTAAGGAGGATAACAGCAGATGCTGGAAAAGTTGGCAAGCCTGGAGGCCAAATACGAAGAACTAAGCCAATTGTTGAGCGATCCAGACATAATCGCGGATCAAAGCAAGTATCAGAAATATGCCAAAGCCTATTCGGATTTGACGGAAATCGTTTCGGTATATAAAGAACTGAAAGCTGCCGGGGCAGGTATTGAGGATTCACGGGCTATGCTAAAGGAAGAGTCGGATGATGAATTCAAAGAGATGTTGCAGTCCGAGATAGAAGAACTTAGCAGTAAAAAGCAAAAACTTGAACAACGGATCAAGGTATTGTTGTTGCCTACAGATCCCAACGATGAGAAAAGCGTCATCATGGAAATCAGAGCAGGGACTGGAGGGGAGGAGGCCGCTCTTTTTGCCGCGAACCTGTTCAGGATGTATTCTCGTTATGCTGAACAGCAAGGTTGGAGGATCGACATCATGGATTCCCATTTCACTGAATTGGGTGGCATTAAGGAATTAATATTTGTGGTAGATGGACAGGGTGCTTATAGTAAACTGAAATTTGAGAGTGGCGTGCACCGGGTTCAGCGCATCCCATCCACCGAGTCGGGAGGACGCATCCATACTTCCGCAGCAACTGTGGCGGTTTTACCAGAGGCCGAAGAGGTTGAGGTGGAAATAAATGAAAATGATCTAAAAATTGACGTTTACTGTGCCAGCGGGCCGGGGGGCCAATGCGTAAACACCACCCAGTCAGCGGTAAGGATTACCCACTTGCCAACTGGATTGGTCGTGACCTGTCAGGATGAGAAATCCCAGCACAAGAATAAAGCACAGGCTTTACGTGTTCTGCGCTCCCGCTTGAAAGAAGTGTTGGAGGCGGAAAAAAATCAGGAGACCGCAGGAGCCCGAAAGAACCAAGTCGGGACCGGTGACCGTAGTGAAAGGATACGGACATATAATTACCCTCAAGGCCGGGTAAGTGACCACCGTATCAACCTGACCCTCCATAAACTGGATCAAATAATGGAAGGACAGTTGGACGAATTAATAGGGGCCCTTATGGCAAACGACCAGGCGGAACGATTGAAACAGGTGGATTAACGTGCGCAAGGATTGGTCAATCAAGGATATGCTGCTATGGACGACCCGGTATTTCGATGACAGGGGTATGCAGGAAGCGCGGCTCGAGGCCGAAATTCTGCTGGCTCACGTTCTACAAAAGAACCGGGTCTATTTGTACGCCAATTATGAGAAACCAGTCAATGCCGGAGAGAGACAGTTATACCGCGACTTCATCAAACGAAGAATCGAGGGTGAGCCGTGCGCATATATCACGGGGCAAAAGGAATTCATGTCGCTGACTTTTAAAGTCAGTCCTGACGTCTTAATCCCCCGCCCGGATACTGAAGTGATGGTGGAGGCAGCCCTGGAATTGATCGGAATGGGGGGAATCAAACGGGTATGCGACGTGGGCACCGGTTCGGGCGCGATCGCCATAAGTTTGGCCTATTATGCGCCGCAGATTGAGGTATTCGCGGTCGATATCTCCACAAATGCTTTAGATGTAGCGTGCTGTAACGCCGACTATCATAAGGTAAATATTAAATTCCATGCCGGTGATCTGCTGGCACCAATGCAAAATGAGGCAGAATTGGACATGATAGTAGCCAATCTGCCCTATCTTACCGCTAATCAACTTGAGCAAGCCGAGGATAGCATAAAGAAATATGAACCACGCCTGGCGCTGGTAGCAGATCGAGATGGATTGGATACATATCGCCGGCTTTTGCCGCAGGTTCTGGAGAAACTACGTTCTGGCGGCTATCTGTTGTGGGAGATAGACCCAGGCCAGGAAGAGGCAGCTTTGGAATTGGCCCGGGATTTGGCGGAGGTAAAAATTCTGCCTGACTGGGGAAAGCGCAGTCGGGTTCTCAAGGCGCGGAGGCCCTAATGAGTATACATACGCAATACTGGCAGGTGGATACACATATGCCCCAGACTGATATTATCCACCGAGCGGCAGATTTCATTAAAGAGGGCCAATTGGTTGCTTTTCCCACAGAGACAGTTTATGGATTGGGGGCGGGTGCATTTCAGCCTGCTGCGGTGAACAAGATTTTCTCCGCCAAGGGGCGCCCGACGAATAATCCCTTACTGGTCCATGTAAGCAATCAGGATCAGGTTAAACAACTGGTAGATCACCTAACGCCAGTCGCGCAGAGATTGATGCAACACTTCTGGCCGGGGCCTTTATCGATCATTTTACCGGCAGCGTCTTCGGTGCCAATGGTTGTCAGGGGCGGTAAGCCGGGAGTAGGTTTGCGAATGCCATCCCATCCCGTTGCGCTAGCCTTGATCGATGCGGCAGGACCTTTGGCAGCCCCCAGTGCCAACCGCTATGGGCGTCCCAGTCCAACCAATGCAGAGCATGTGCGCCAAGATCTTGATGGAAAAATTGCAGCTGTGCTTGATGCCGGGGACATCGGGGCGGGATTGGAATCAACATTGATCGACTTGACCGATTTTAAGTATCGCATCCTACGGCGAGGGGGGATTAGCGTTGAGCTGATTGAGGAATGCGTGGGATGTAGTATAGAAGTGGCGCTGGGACAATCTCTGTCAGGCTACAAAGTGGACGTTAAAATCATTCTAAGTGCTGATACCGCTGATTTCCACGAAAAGGTGGAAAAAGCGGTGGCATGTGGCCGGAACATCGGAGTAGTAAATATGGATTCTAAACATATCAGGGGTATCAATAGCAGCATACGTTCCTTCATCCTGGATTCAGCAGGCGAGGGAGCAGGTTTATACAATATTATTCGGGAAGCTGAAGCCGGTGGAATCGAGATTCTAGTATTTGCCCCCATCGAACCGGATAAGGTGGGGGAGGCCTGGAGGGACCGCCTTTGTAGGGCTGCTGCCGAATAGCATCCCAGTGCTTGAATCCAACCCACATCGACCTTTGCAGCCAGCCATAAAACCGACGGGAGGAGATCGCATTGGTCACTATATTATTTGTATGCGCTGGAAATACCTGCCGTAGTCCCATGGCACAAGCTCTATTTGTAAAGCGCTTACATCACCGAGTCGCACATGGGGGAGAGGAGTACCGAGCCATATCGGCAGGTCTAGAGGCGCTCGACGGACTTCCGGCAACGCGGGAGGCCATTAGTGTTCTTCGCGAGGAAGGCATTAATCTCGAAGGGCATAGGGCCGTCCTGCTGAGGGAAATCCTAGTGGCCGAGGCTGAGTTGATTCTCACCATGACTTTAGGGCAGCGCGATTATTTACGGCAACATTACCCTCAAAAAGCCCAATATACATATACTATTAGTGAATTTGCAGATACCCATTCAGGGGACGTAGTGGATCCCTACGGGGGCGGACTAACGGAATACCGGGCCTGCCGGGACCAGCTCAAGATTCTGGTGGACGAGCTGTTTAATAAAATAATAGAATCTAGAATGAGGTGAATTCTGTTGGAGGTAGCTATTGGGAGTGACCATGCCGGCGTGCTGCTGAAAAAAGAGTTGATCATGTGCCTGGCGGGCGAAGGGTATACAATTCTAGACTGCGGGACATATTCTGAGGTTTCGTGTGATTACCCTGATATTGCCGAAAAAGTCGCCGGAGAAGTGCTAGGCAGAGCAATACCAGGGGTCCTGATTTGTGGGACCGGGATAGGTATTTCGATAGCTGCCAACAAGATCAGGGGTGTTCGTGCGGCGCTGTGCCACGAGGCATTTGCAGCCCGCATGGCCAGGGAGCATAATGACGCCAATATCGTGGTCATAGGGGCTCGAATCACAGGAGCGGGATTAGCTGAAGCCATCGTAAAGACGTTTTTAAACACTAGTTTTGCGGCAGGGAGACATCAACGCCGGGTAGATAAGATTGCAATGCTGGAAAATAAAGTAGAGGGAAGGGTTCGAAACTTGGATTATATTGAAAAATACGTGCGGCCAGTAGATCCTGAGATTGCAGATGTTATAGCTGATGAGGAGAGACGGCAAACCCGCAAACTGGAACTAATCGCCTCCGAGAATTTTGTGTCCCGGGCAGTCATGGCAGCCCAGGGATCGGTTTTGACCAATAAATATGCCGAGGGCTACCCTGGTAAAAGATATTACGGTGGTTGTGAGCATGTTGATGTTGCGGAATCTCTGGCTATCGAGAGAGCCAAAGCTCTATTTGGAGCAGAACACGCCAACGTTCAGCCCCATTCCGGGGCACAGGCAAACACAGCCGTCTATTTCGCCGCCTTGCAGCCTGGAGATGTAGTTCTAGGCATGAACCTCAGCCACGGTGGTCATCTTACTCATGGCAGCAAAGTGAATCTCTCAGGTAAGTATTTCCGGTTCTTTGAATATGGGGTCGATCCTAAGACGGAGATGATCGATTATGAAGATCTATTGAGAATCGCTCAGGAAACCAAACCAAAGCTCATAGTAGCCGGGGCAAGCGCTTATCCTCGAATCATAGACTTCCAAAGATTTAGAGAAATTGCTGACCAAGTTGGGGCCATGCTAATGGTGGATATGGCTCATATTGCGGGTTTGGTGGTAGGAGGACTGCACCCCAGTCCGATACCCTACGCTCATTTCGTAACCTCTACTACGCATAAGACACTAAGGGGTCCAAGGGGCGGATTGATAATGTGTTCACGGGAATGGGCAGCCAAGATAGACAAGGCTGTTTTCCCTGGTATACAAGGAGGTCCGTTGATGCACATCATCGCAGCCAAAGCAGTATGTTTCCATGAGGCGCTGTGCCCAGAATTTATGCAATACCAGCAGCAAATAGTTGACAATGCCCGAACGCTGGCGGAAGGTTTGGTAAAGAATGGCTTGCGTCTTGTTTCCGGGGGAACTGATAATCATCTGATGCTGGTCGACGTCCGGCCTAAAGGTTTAAACGGCAAAGAAGCCGAAGCCATTCTGGAGTCCATAAATATAACCGTAAATAAAAACGGTATCCCCTTTGACCCTGAAAAACCGACCATAACCAGTGGGATTCGAATTGGAACCCCAGCCGTGACCAGTCGCGGCATGCGCAGCGAAGACATGGTGGAAATAGCCGGTGCGATTGCCCTGGCTGTGGATAATCCCCATGCGGGTGACAAGATAGCTCAAGCCCGGGCGATGGTTGAACGTCTTTGCGATAAATATCCCCTTTATTAGGGATTTAAGAATAATATGGCAATTACCGATATACATTGTATAAGACCATCCTGGGACGAATACTTCCTGGAACTGGCTAATTTGGTAGCCAGCCGCTCGACCTGCCTGCGCCGGCATGTCGGTGCCGTTCTGGTGAGAAAAGACCGGATTATAGCGACTGGATATAATGGTGCCCCGCGAGGGCTGGGCCACTGCTTGGATCTGGGATGCATGCGGGAGCAAATGGGTATACCTTCCGGCCATCGGTATGAATTATGCCGGGGCGTGCATGCTGAACAGAACGCCATAATCAATGCTGCCTATTATGGAGTCTCAACCCAGGATTCGGTATTGTACTGTACCAACCAACCATGTACCCTTTGCGCCCGGATATTGATTAACGCAGGCGTTGTCCGGGTAGTACATAGAGGTAATTTCGATGATGAACTGGCCTTGCAGTTTATGCAGGAGGCGGGGATTGAACTTGTCGAAATAACCGAGTCGGGGAGTTAGACGAGTGGATACAAAAATACTGTCCTTGCCTCGCTTGAACCAACTTAATCCTACCCTGGAATCTACAGCCTTGAAATTAATGGAAGAAGCCGGTGAGTTAGCTCAGTGTATAGGAAAATTTCGCGGCTTAAGCGGCGAAACGATAAGACTGGATGAAACCACAGTGGTGGAGGAGATAGCCAAAGAACTCTTGGATGTGGCCCAGACGGCAGTCACGATGATGTTTGTCATGGAAGACCAGTTTGGGATAGACATTGAGCTTATGGTGCAAAGACATGTGGAAAAACTGATTCATAAGGGCTACCTGACCGCAGGTGCGAAATGACCAGAAAATTTGCGGGTTCCGAAAAGGGTTTTCAAAAATTTTGGCGAATAGTCTGAATTGCGTCTTTTTTAACAAGACAAAAGAGTGTTCCGCTGACTTATGAGACGTTGATAATTATAGAAGCTGGAACAGAAGACTGACAGAGAGGTTTTTCTCAATATGGCGGGGGGAAAAGATATAATATTTTATTTTTAAAAAGGATTTTCCCCAACGATGTAGAAATGGTATGAGGGATATGCAGACTAAAGTTCAGGGCTGCTGGATAGGATGGTTGGGATGGCACCAAAAAAACAGAACTGGGCAAAATCCCTGACGGAAGCCCTGAATTTAGCCACTTCAGTTGCAGCCGTGCTGGCCATCGGGCTATTTGGGGGCAAGTGGCTGGATGGCAGATTTGACACAGGAAACATATTTACGGTATTGGGATTTCTGCTGGGAGCTGCCACCACTATGAAGATGCTCTGGGACCGAATGATGGTAAAAGACCGGAAAGCTGACAAGGACGGACATGACTCAACCCAGATGTAGTCTCCCATAATGATTTGAAGTTTTGGCTCTGGTCACGAGGGTTGGCCGACAAAACCAAAAATAAATTTTTACTTAAGAAAGGGGGGAGAAAGATGATATTTGGTATGTGGGATGGGGTACTCTTTCATTTGGGTCCAATTCCGGTAGATCACCTGGTCGTTACAGAATGGGCTATCATCGCAATCCTAGCTATCGGTGCATTTCTGGGCACTCGCACAATGAAACTGATCCCGACGGGGGGTCAGAATGTGGTTGAAATGATCGTTACATTTACATACGACTTTTTCACACAAGTTATGGATTCGGAACACACGGCTAAGAAGTTCGCTCCGTTGCTGTCGACATTCTTCCTGTTTATTCTAATCAGTAACTACAGTGGCTTGATACCGGGAGCAGCTCATATTGAAGGCTTCCAGCCCCCCACCAGTAACTGGAACGTTACGGCATCCTTGGCGTTAGTCACATTCTTCGCCGTCCACATCGGAGGCTTTTCCGAACACGGCGCACATTATCTGGGGCATTTTATAAAACCTATGCCTGCATTTTTGCCGCTTAACCTTCTCGAAGAAGTTGCGCACCCCCTGTCCCTCACCGTTCGTCTATTCGGCAATATATTTGGTGAAGAAATGATAATCGCCTATCTGTTATTTATGGCGCCGTTTATCGTGCCAACGGCGTTGATGGGATTAAGTGTTATGCTGGGTGCCATACAAGCGATCGTGTTTACCTTGTTGTCAGCCAGTTACATCGGCACAGCTGCGTCTGCGGGTCATTAAAATTAACTATATTATTTCAGCCAATGTACAGTGCATTGCGAAGGAAAGGGGGGAAAAAAATGGGTATTATAGCAGTTGGAGCTGGGGTAGCTGTATCCATCGCCGGTCTTGGTGGCGGTGTTGGTATGGGTCTTGTCGGTGGCAAAGCCATCGAATCTATCGCCAGACAGCCTGAAGTAGGTGGCGACATCAGAACTTTG
>CAZBSD010000020.1:0-41469 GCA_964494735.1 uncultured Syntrophomonas sp. | reverse complement strand
TTCACCGGTGAACAAAAATGATGCGCCTATCTCTTCCATATACCGGCCGGCTTGTTTGAACATGAAACCGTGGCAGTCGATGCAGGGATTATGATGCTTGCCGTAGCCATATACGGGATTCTTCAACACGTCCATATATTCCACACCGATATCGAGTTCGTGGTATTCGATGCCCAACTGTTGGGCCGCCTTGCGGTTGCTGGGATCGGCGCCGAAGAAGGGGGAGACGAAGTTGACGCCGATAACCTCGATACCTTGGTCCTTGATAAGACATACCGCCAGAATCGAATCCAACCCCCCGGAAAAGAGACTAACTGCTTTCAATGCTGGTACACACCCCTTTTTCACGCAGGTATTCCTGCTCGTTCCATACCTGGATGCCGTGTTGCTTGAGCATGGCGGCGGTGACCCCATCCCCCTTGATCATCTGCCGACTGAAGGTACCATCGTAGATATTACCGGTCCCACAGGAGGGACTGCCGCTTTTCAGGATGGCTCCATCGACTCCGGCCCGGATGGCAATCCGCACGGTCTCTTCGGCGCCCCTTATGAAGCCAGGGGTGACATCGATGCCGTTGCGATTGATGACCAGGGCAGCTTTTTCGGCAACATCCTGACCAGTCCCGCCGCTGATCTCACAGGCGCTGCGGGGGGTAGGCAGGCCGCCCAGTTGCTCCGGGCAAATGGGAAGCAATTCACCCATGGCTAATAAATCCAGAAAATATGGATTCAGGTTGTTGCCCCCGTTATATTTACAATTCACCCCGCACAGGCAGGCGCTTATTATCTTCACCGACCGACCTCCAATTACTACATTCTAAAGATTATTTGACTCTATTTCAACTGCATTGGCAGCAGGGTACAAAACCATTTCTGGTGGTGGTAACCTGGTCTGACTTTGGGGTTAAGCATCCGCCGTCAGACTGGCTGGTTACTATTATCCAGCCATTTTGACGGATTTTAGCGCATATCTATTAAGTGTGTAGATTATCACAAGCTGGCCGGTGGGCAATCTCATCTGAGGTGATATCTGATGTACCGTCGCGGTTTGGCCATGGCTTACAGGCGCAGAATGTACGGGAGGTCAAGGACCAGGGTGGCGGCTGGCGCCAGGGTGATCGTGATACTCATGATTATCACGATTATCACGGTAATGTCGGGCCTGTATTATCATCGCGCCCATCCGCAGATAGGAACAGTTGTGGATAGTTATCGCGGGGTGGCGGTGTATTACAATGGCCAAAATATCGAACGCAGCCATGGTCAGAATTACAGTCCGGATGGTTACTGTTATGGACAGAAATGGCAGTGTGTGGAGTTTGCCAAGCGTTATTACTATATAGCCTTGCAGCACCGCATGCCGGACGCCTTCGGCAACGCCAATGATTTCTGGGATGAACGGGTGGCAGCCGGTAAACTGAACCATCGCCGCGGCCTGCTTCAATACCGCAACGGCGGGGAGATAAGACCCCAGGTCGATGACCTGCTGGTGTTCACCAACGGTCCATATGGACACGTGGCGGTGATATGCGAGGTGGGGGAGGACAGTATCGTGGTAGTCCAGCAAAACGTTCAGGGACACACCCGGCAATCACTGACGCTTACCCAGCGGGATGGCCATTATTATATCGGTGATAGCTGGCAGCCCGCTGGGTGGCTCAGGTTGGAGAAATAGGAATATGACTACCGCTTCATTTTATGAAGGGAGAACTCCACTTCCTCTTGGACATGCGGCGGCGGAGATTTCTGCAGGGCTTGCCGCAGTACATCCTCGGCCCAGGGCTCGTCGATGGAACCCAGGCTGCGGATGGCATATATCCTTTTGTCTATGGAAGGCGGATACATCCGCTGGATGGTTTTGTTGTGGGGGTTGAAGTGATTGATGTAACCTTTCCGAACCGGTGCTCCATATACATGGATGGAAACCGCGGTGAGATCGTCCAAGGCGGCCATCTGATGGATGCCGTCATTCAGAGGCAGTACATAGGTGGATTGACCCGGGGCCAGTTCCGCCTCGGACACCTGCTCGATTTCGAAATGGCTGGCATCGCTGCCATCATCCACACGGGCGAATTTCTTCTCCCGGATACGGTTGATATAGTCGCCCACCAATCCCCAGGCCCCGTGGTCGTGGATGGGATAGGTCTGATCCGGATCCCAGATGAAAGCCCGCACCGAAAATAGCTTTTCCGGGCTATGATAAAGCTGGATATCATAGGGGTCGATGGATTGCCACTGGGCCTTCAAAAAGTCATCGTTGAGCACCAGTTGGCTCAATAGCGGTTGGAACCATGTCGGAGTGGTCAGCAATTCCTCCACCATCTTGCGGCCGTCGGTGAGTATCTCCTCCAAAGAAGGGTTCCCTTGTAATAAGGTGGTGAACTGAGCGGTGAACTGGTCCAGGTTATTGATAGCCATCGGTTTTCCTCCTCCTTAAGTCCAAATTGGTGATCAGCGCGGGAATTCTTTGGTCCAGCTGCCGTATTTGCGCACGTGGGTCCAAGTCTGGTAACGGGGGTCATCGGGATCAGCTTTTAGAGCCTCGGCTTCTTCAAGGTATTTCTTCAGGATCCCTTTTTGCTTGTATAGGCGCCGGTCCTTGCCGACCGGGCAGACCTTGGTGCATATCCCGCAGGGATAGGCCTTGTCAGCGGTCAATTCGCGATGCCTTTCCAGGCAACCGGGCAAGTCAAAATCACCTTTGAAACTATCTTCTTTCATTACCAGCGCATCTACCGGACAACATTTGACACATGACTCACATTTGATGCACAGCTCTTTTTCTATCATTGGGTCGGGTTCCAGGACGGCTTCGGTGAAGATGGAGACGAACCTGACCCGCGGTCCGAATTCCGGGGTCAATAAGCAGTTGCTTACCCCCACTGTGCCCAACCCCGCATAGCGGGCCGCCGATACATGGTTGAATGCCGCCGCCGGTCGCTCCTTCAACAGCCGCAGACTGGCATACCCGTCCCGCGGGAAGAAATAGGAGGCGTGCCCCAGCCGGTTGAGGCAGCGTACCAGGTTGAAAGCCATGCTGTCCAGCACACGGTTGGCAGTGTCGTAGGTTTCTTTATGCAGTATCGAAGGGGTGGTCTCGACGATAGGCAGGGGCATTCCTACCCCCAATACAATTACTGTACGGGCTGGTTCCCAGAGTGATTGGGGCCAGAATTCGCGCGGACATTCATTTATCTGCGCCCATCTCTCCGCCGGGGCAAATCCAATCAGGTCGGCGCCGGCATCCCGGCAGTACTTTATGATTTTATCCTTCAATTCTTTATCATAAGCCATAGCTTGACTCCTCTCCAGCTGCTATCGGGCTCAATGGCGGTATTTGATCTTAATTATACTACAGCGGGAACCGGGAGAGAGCCGAAAATCCTTCTATGAGCGGAACTTGACAAGGAATAAAGTATACACGTATTATCACATGGCTGATGAGGGTTTCATATCTTAAAGGTAAATAGGCTGATAAGCGGAGGTAATAATGTATGATGCTGGCTGTACCGGTTATGGTGGGCAGGAATACCAATCTGGGTGACCAAACTTTGCGACTTAGCAAGGAAGTAGCCAAAAGCACAAACCTGGAGGAAGGGGAGATGGTGGTTCTGAGCGTGGGCCTTTTGGAGTCACGCTTGAAAATCAGAATAGCTGATCAGAGTGGTTATTCTATCCAACTCAGTCCGGTTGCCCTAAATCGGCTGCACCTTCCCTCCGCACGCCGCTATGGTATAAATGTGGATGATCATCGCTTGAGTGTAGGGCCGGTGGTGGGAATAATGCACCCATTGAGCCAGGACATGGCTCGTCCTTTCGACGGCCAGACCCATTTCATCAAGGAATTGAATGACGAAGGGGCCCGCCTGGGTGAATTGTGTTTTGGTTTCGACCCCCGCCGCATCAATTTCGGCACCCGGACGGTAGTCGGCTGCTCCTATTACGGGGGGCGCTGGCACCGTGGCATATTCCCTATTCCCGACGTGGTCTATCCCCGCGACGGAGCCTATTCGGTGAATAAGCTGGCAATCCGTAAAAAACTGCAGGCTCTAGGCTGCAAATTCTTCAACCCGCCGCTGATAGGCAAGTGGCAGACCTATCGTATCCTGTCGGCGATCGATGAACTGAACAAGCATGTACCGGATACCAGCCGGGCCAACAGTTTTCTACAGGTCGATACCATGCTGCGTAAATACGGTGCCGTCTATATAAAACCCATCAATGGATCCATGGGCCGGGATATCATCAAGGTCAGCCGGGGGCAGAGGGCGGGCTCCTATCAGTACTTCTACAAAGTAAAACAGGAGCCTCGCAGTGGGTTTGCGTCCAATCGTAACGTTCTTCGTCAGAACCTGGGCCGTATAATGCGCGGCCACAATTATATAGTCCAGCAGCAGATAAATCTCCTCAAGATAAACGGCAGTATATCCGATATCCGGGTCATGGTGCAGAAGGATGAGGATGGCGAGTGGTCGGTTTCCGGCAAAGCATTCCGGATTGGCAGGAGAGGCTCCATAACCAGCAACATCTCCGGGGGCGGCAGCGGCGGTAAGGTAGCAGCCATACTGAGGCGCCGTTTTCCCGACGCTAGAACGCGGGAGCTCATCTTGAAGGAAATCGACCATCTGGCGGTAGAAGTTGCCAAGGCACTGGAAAAGGAGACCGGCCCCATAGGGGAATTAGGTATCGACATCGGGGTTGATGTAAACGGACGGGTGTGGTTGATTGAAGCCAATCTAAAACCCGCCCGCAAGGTTTTTATTTTGATCGGAGAACCATCCACCCGGCGCATGACGATACGCAAACCGATGTTGTATGCCCGCCATCTGGCCGGCTTCAAGTATGGAAAGGTAGATGCATGATGCAAAACCGGGGACAATTATATGTAACCCAAAAGACTCTGAACAGGTTAAATATCCCCTACTCAGAGCAGATTGATGTGAGAGTCGGGGTGAAGACAGTGCCGGCTCAATTGGTGGTGCGTGACAATTTGCCGGCTGGATACCGGTTGTCGGATGACCTGGCCCTGGCCCTGTGCCTTCATAATAGGTCTAACTTGCGTCTGCGTTACGACCGGGAGGATCATAGTATCCATCTCGGCCCTTTGATCGGGGTTTTAATTGATTTCTTACCTAACAAAGAGGAATACGATCCCAAAAGCGTGCAGGCCGAGTTGGTCTATCTAAGCAGTATCGGCAAGAGACTGCCCGCCCAATATTTCATATTTACACCGGGATGTATCAATTGGAGCAACCATACCGTGCGGGGCTATGTATGGCACAATGGAGGCATCGGAAGGGGATGGTGGTCAAGTTCTGCCTTTCCGCTCCCGGACGTAGTCTATGACCGGATTTCCACCCGGGTGGCTCAAACCCGCTGCAAAAGTACCCGTCAGCGGTTGATGAACCTGCCCCACCTGCATTATTTCAATCCATCGTTCCTGAACAAGTGGCGGGTTCATCAGCTGTTGGCCGCCAATGAGCAATTGAACCGGTATCTGCCCGAGACCCAGGTTCTGAATTTGGCCAACCTGACAGCTATGGCCAATAAATACCAGGTGCTGTACCTCAAGCCCAGCAATGGAAGTTTAGGCAGTCGCATCATCAAAGTCACCAGCGGTGAGCATAATTGGCATTACACCATATACAGCCACGGACGGCACTCCGGGCAAGCTTCCAGTCCGGCTGGATTTCTGAAGGCCACCAGGACTACCCGGGGGAAACGGAGCTATATCGTACAACAGGGATTGGACCTGGACACCTATTGTGGAAACCCGTTTGATATGCGGATCATCTTCCAAAAAGACGGTGAGGGCAAATGGCAGATCAGCAAGAAGTTTGCCCGGGTGGCCCCGCGCGGCAGCAGTATTGCCAATCTCAGCCGCGGAGGGACAGCCGAGACCAGCCACAGGATTATGGTCAGGATCTTCAAGGGTAACCGGCAAATCATCAAGGAAAAAAATCGAGAGCTGAAGGAGTTGTGCCTGATGGTGGCCGAAACCCTCGAAACCAACAGCCAAAAGAATTATGGCGAATTGGGTTTGGATATCGGTATCGACAAAGCTGGCCGGCTGTGGATCATTGAAGTCAACTCCAAGCCCCGCAAGACGACGGTAACCAATTTGTCGCAGGAGATAGTACGCAATACTTTCAGACGTCCTCTTCAATATGCTATCCACCTGGCTGGTTTCAAAAAAACCAAGTGAATAAAACCGTTTGCACCAACATTTGATTTATAACCTCTTACAGGAGTGGTAATATTTATGATAATGGTTGGGGTCAAGCGGGTGGACAAGGAGGGGTAGGTATGAAAAACAGGCGGACAGGTTATGGCGTGATCATATTGTTGCTGCTTGTATTAATGGTATCGGCCAGTGGCTGCGGTTTGTTATTCAACCCCCAACAACCGTCTGCGGATAGACTAAAGACAACTCAGGACGATACGCCTGCCCCCAGCAGTCTGCTGACCAACAGCCCGGTCATCATCGGCACCTCCAATATCGCGGACATAGTGGAAAAGGTGAGCCCCGCAGTGGTCAACATCGAGACCGTGACCAACGTCAACAGCAATGACGTCTTCTTCAACAACGACTTTTTCCGGGAGTTCTTCGGCAATGGCGGGCAGCCGCCCCAACCCAACGTACAGACCGGAGTGGGGACCGGCTTTCTTATCAGTTCTGACGGCTATATCTTGACCAACCAGCACGTTATCGAAGGGGCTTCCAAGATAACCGTCCGTATGAGCGGAGAGGACCAGGGATATGACGCCACCGTAGTAGGACAGGATTACGAACTGGACCTGGCCATCATTAAAGTCAAGGCTGAGAAGAAACTTACCACTCTTAACCTGGGTGATTCCGACCGGATAAGGGTAGGAGACTGGGTGGTGGCCATAGGCAACCCCTATGGACTTGACCATACCGTCACGGTTGGGGTGATAAGTGCCAAAGGACGCCCCATCAGCATTGAGGACCGTGTATACCGGAACCTGATCCAGACTGATGCGGCTATCAACCCCGGCAACAGCGGCGGCCCCCTTCTGAATACCAACGGCGAGGTAGTAGGGATCAATACCGCGGTGAACTACGAAGCCCAGGGGATTGGATTCGCTATTTCGGTCAACACCGCCAAAGAGATAATCGACGAACTGATACGCACCGGCAAGGTGATTCGTCCTTATATCGGAGTCTGGCTGGAACCTATGAATGAGACCTTTGCCGCCCGTTACAAAATCAACAACAGCGGAGTGATAGTTGCCAACGTGATTCCGGGCGGGCCGGCGGAGAAGGCCGGGTTAAAGGTCAATGATGTGATAGTGAGTCTCAACGACACCGCTATCAGGGATTACGATGGATTGCAGGATTTCCTCCAAACCAGGGAGGTCGGGGAGACCATCACCGTGAAGGTCATCCGTAACGGCAACACCCAGACTATACCGGTTATCCTAGCCGAGAAACCACAGGGCAATTCCCGGTAGAAGCGTTCATTGATCAATGGCCGCGACCATGAACAGGACATCTTACTAAAGTGTTATCAACTGGAATACTATAATATATAGAAAATTATTATTGGCACTGGGAGGTCGTTCGGTGGAAAGATACAATCGCATCGGTGTTCTGACTGGCGGCGGTGACTGCCCGGGATTGAATTCAGTTATCCGCGCAGTGACCAAGGCAGCCATAAACAAATATGGCATGGAGGTGGTCGGTTTTCTGGACGGCTTCAAGGGATTGGTGGAGAACAATTACGTTTCTCTCGATCTGAAGGCGGTGTCTGGAATCGGCTACCGGGGAGGAACCATCCTGGGCAGCAGCAACCGGGACAATCCTTTCGAGTACTTCTCCAACCAGGATGGCAAACGGGTCGCAAGCGACCGCTCCGATCAGGCTATCGCCAACCTGAAGGGCTTGGGATTGGACGGACTGGTAGTTATCGGCGGGGACGGGAGTCTCAGCATTGCCCAGCGGATGTTTGAAAAAGGGGTGGCGGTAGTAGGCGTCCCCAAAACCATCGACAATGACTTGTCGGCCACGGACGTCACTTTTGGCTTCAATACCGCTGTGGATACCGCCTCGGAAGCGCTGGACCGCTTACATACCACTGCGGAAGCTCATCATCGGGTAATGATCCTGGAAGTGATGGGCCGCTATGCCGGATGGATCGCCTTACACGCTGGGATATCGGGTGGGGCCCATCTCATATTGATACCGGAAATACCGTTCCAATTGGAGAAAGTGATAGCCAAGATCCGTCGTCGACAATGGCATGGCAAAAAGTTCAGCATCATCGTAGTAGCTGAAGGGGCGGTTCCCTTGGGTGGGCAACAGGTGATCCAGAAGATGGTAGCTGAAAGCCATGACCCCATCCGGCTGGGGGGCATAGGCCAGCGGTTGGCGCAGGAAATCGAAGCAACAGCCGGAATAGAGACCCGAGTCACGGTGCTGGGTCACTTGCAGCGCGGCGGTTCACCTATTCCTTACGACCGTATCCTGTCAGCCCGTTATGGGGTGGCAGCGGTAGATGCATTTGCAACCGGGCAGGCGGGCACCATGGTCAGCTTGAGAGGGCAGGATATTGTGACCGTTCCGATTAAGGAGGCGATTAGTGAGTTGAAAAAAGTAGACCCGGAAGGTAGTATGGTAAGAGCGGCCCGGGCTATGGACATCAGTTTTGGCGATCGCTAGGTCTTGAGGGGAGGGCCTTGCAGGGGCAAGGATACTTAAGTGATGTGGAAGAGGGGATAGGATTATGGTTTACAAGCCTAAGAGAGCTTATGGTGGATTACTGGGTCTGTTGGTGGGTATAGTCGTTTTTGGTTTCGCCATATGGGGAATAAATTTTAGTATGGATGAGTCCGACAAGGTATTGCGACTAATGCTGTTGGTGCCTGCCTATTTATTTACCTTCGGGTTTGCGTATCTGCTCTTGGGTGCGTTCATAATGAACTACAAGGTAGATGAAGGTGCGGTGATCATCACGTGGGGATTGCAGAAGAAACGGATCCCCGTGGCTGCCATCGACGAGATAATCGACGTCAAGGGGCGGGCCAACCTTTTTCCGTTCCTGGCGACATCATGGCCCGGTTATGTGTTTGGTTTGTTCTCAGGGCGAGGTTTGGGTTCTCTGAAGATGTGTGCCACGGTTATCGAGGATGGTTTTGTGGTCCTCAAAACCAAACAGGGATTCTTCGGTATTACTCCCGCTGACAGCGCTGCCTTCATCAAGGACGTGGCTGGCAAGGCCGGTAAAGATCTGGAGACTATCGACATGAACCAAATGGATCCCCAGGTATATGGCAAAGCTATCCATAAGGACGAGAATTTCGCCCTGTTTATGCGCCTCAACCAGATATTCCTGGCTATCCTGGCCATATTGGTGGGAGTGTTTTTCCCCGGTTCCGGGGCACCCAACATGATTGTGCTGCTGTTGGTCCTGGCTTTGGCTTTATATGCTTTCAATGCCGGCAACGCCAAACGCCTTTATCAATTCAGTCCCTCCGGAGCCGACGTTACACTTTTAATAGCCTTGGCGGTAAACGGCATATTTATAATTCTGACTGTGCTTGGTATATGGTTCGTGTAAGTTACCGTAATTATAATTATGTAAACTAGAATAAATTGAGCAAAGGATATTTACTGCATGCAATTAGGAATAATCGGGATGCCCATGGTTGGCAAAACCACTCTGTTCGAACTTCTCACCGGCACCGGCGATAAAGGCGGTCAAGGCAAAGCCAACACCGCCATCGCGAGGATACCTGACCCCAGAATAGATTATCTCTCCGGGGTCTTTAAGCCCAAGAAGACTACCTATGCCCAATTGGAGGTAATCGACATCCCCGGATTGACCCCCGGTGCGGAGAGAAACGCGGCCCTGTTCCTGGATGCCGTACGCCGGGCGGATGCGCTGCTGCATGTGGTCAGGATGTTTGATGACGAAGCTGTACCATTCATATATGACAGAATTGACCCTATGCGTGATATCGAAACCATTAGCTATGAATTGCTTCTATCAGATCTGGATCTGATCGAAAAACGGATTGAACGCATCAACCACAACAAGAAACGCAGCCAGATGTTGAAGGAGCTGGATTTGCTGGAGCGCTTGCGGGATGCCCTAAGTGACGAAAAACCGATCGCCTCGGTGGTTATAAGTAGTGACGAAGAAGAGATAATGTCTACCTACCAGTTTCTGACCAACAAACCGGTCCTGATTTGCCTCAATATCTCCGAAGGTGAAATTGGCCAGGATAATTATCCCCAGCACGAAAGAGTGATGGAATACTCCCGTCAGACCAACATCCCGGTGACGGCGGTTTCAGCCAGCATTGAACGGGAGATCACGGAGCTGGAACCAAGCGAAAAAGAGATATTCATGCAGGATCTGGGGATTACCGAGACTGGTCTGGCCAAGATCAGCCGTTCCATGTACCAGAAGCTGGGCCTGATTTCATTCTTCACGGTGGGTGAAGATGAAGTCAAAGCATGGACCATCGAAGCCGGTACCAGTGCCCGTAAAGCGGCCGGTAAAATCCACTCCGACATAGAGAGAGGTTTTATCCGCGCCGAGGTGGTCGACTACCAGGTGTTCAAGGAGCTGGGCAGCATGGCAGCCGTCAAAGAGAAAGGGCTGTTCAGGTTAGAAGGCAAAGAGTACATCGTCAAGGATGGGGAGATCGTCCATTTCCGTTTCAATGTTTGATTTCAAAATACGACCTGAATAGGTGCTTGGGACCAGGACAGCGGCGGTTGTCCCGGTCTTTTTTTTACCATCATTGATGAATTTAGGTGTGCTTTATTATGGCACTATCCAATGGTTGGATTCATATCATGCACTATGAGAATAAAATCCGATCATCTGACCAACTACATCAAGGCTTTGCGCCTTGGGCCGTCCAAGCCATTCTTCCCCAAAGGAAAGGTGCTGGTGGGGGTCCTTACCACTCCCCGCAAGGGGGGCAAATACCCATTGCCCAGCGGCAAGGATTCCCGCTTGAAGGAAGAGATGGTGGCAGCAGCCCGTGCCTCCGGCATATTCATGTTCTTCTTCTACCCGGCAGGTTTCGACCAGAGCACAGACACCGTGACCGGTCATACCTTCAAGGTCGGGAATAGGGGTGAAGGACGGTGGGTGAAGGCCATCTTCGACTGTCCTGACATCGTTTACAACCGCCTCAGCTTCAGAAGAGACGAAGCCCAAAGCGATGTTCTGCAATTACTCGTTTACCTGCGCAACCATCCCAAGATCAAGATATTCAATCCCCGTTTCCTGACTAAGTGGGAAGTTCACCACAGTCTGGTCAACAGCAGTCTGACCCGTGATCTGGTTCCGGAAACCTGCCTCTTTAATAAAAACAATCTCGGTATAATGCTGCAGAAATACACCGAGCTGTTTGTAAAACCGATCAGCAGCAGCGTCGGCAAAGGCATCATAATCATTTGCCGTTCCCAATGCGGAGATGGCTATCGATATAAATTGGCCTGTTCCGATGAAAAGGGGGAGTACTGCCGGTCGGCCTTGGATTTGTATAGTAACCTCAAGGAAATCATGATTCCCGGGCACCAATACCTGCTCCAGAAGAGCATACAATTAGCCCGCATAGACGGTCGGGTCTTCGATCTGCGCACCCAGGTGCAGAAAAACGGCCAGGGTAAGTGGGTAATGTCCGGTATCGGGGTCAGGGTGGCGGCGCCCAATAAATATGTCACCCACGTTCCCAATGGCGGAACCAAGGCGGACTACGATGAAGTAATCAAGATGGTATTCGGAAGTTCGGCCTGGCAAGTGAGGAACCTGGAAGGACAGTTGCATGATATATGCCAGAATGTGCCCTATGTTCTGGAGAAGAAACTGAACATGAACCTGGGCATCTTATCGATGGATATCGGTCTGGATCAAAATGGATTAATGCAGATCATCGAGGTGAATTCCAAGCCGGCCAGCTTCGATGAAGTTCATATCCGCCGCCGGCATCTGGAAATACTCAACCAATACTTCTTCTACTTAAGCAAATCATAATTAAGGTTGAAAAGGGGATTTACCATGCTGTTAGGCTTTACCTGCCGGAATAACAAAACCGGTGCCAGTATCAAGACTTACCTCGCTGCCAAAGGCCAAGTCTCAGCCATGAAAGAGGTGACCATCGACGACCAGGTTTACCACCGGGTGATGGTCAAATGCGGGCCTTCTGACATACGGTATCAGATCAACTCCATTCAGGCTGTTCAAGCCAGCCTGAATCATACTACCACCTGGAACACACTGGATATCAATGGGATCCCCTTCGACCCCAACCTCGACACCGAATTCATTCGCAGTTACAGTTTCTTAATAATCAACTGGAAGTGCCTGTCCATTCGACAGAATCCCACCACCCGCGGTGGTAAACCCAAGTATATTGATGAGGAACAGGTGAAAAAGGCTTCCGAGATGGCTAAACGCACGCTGTATGTGTTGGGACTGGATTACGGAATGGTAAAGGTGGCGGTGACTGCCGGCAAACGCATATATGTGACTGGAGTGGACTGTTCCCCGGTCATCCGTGACCGGGATCTATCTGTCTTGCTGGGCAATCTGGATAGTCTTATAGATCTGGCCAATCGTACCGCATCCAGAGACGTCAAGCTGGGGGCGGATCCTGAGTTTATGCTGTACAACATGAAAAACGGCAAGATGACGCCCGCCTCACAGTTCTTTCCCCGCGACGGGATAGTCGGTTGTGATGCCTTGCGCACCCCTAACCGCCAATCCAGGCCGATAGCCGAATTGCGTCCCCAGCCGGCCAGTTCCCCCCTGAAACTGTTGTCTAATCTGGAAGAAGCCATGCAGACCGCATATGGGATGGCTCCCTATAAGAACATCAAATGGCTCGCCGGGAGCAGACCGTTTCAAGGTTACTCCATCGGCGGACATATCCATTTCAGTAATGTGGACCTTAACAACCACATATTGAGAGCCCTGGACAGCTATCTGGGTTTGCCGGTCTTTCTGTTGGAAAACCAGGCTACCGCTGTAAAAAGGCGGGTCAAATATGGATTTCTGGCCGATTTCAGGATCAAAGACTACGGGGGGTTCGAATACCGGACCCCAGCCAGTTGGCTGGTTTCCCCAAATATAGCGGCGGCGGTTCTGTGCCTGGCCAAGATCGTAGCTTCCAACTATCTGAAACTGACCCGCAATTGTTTCATCCATATCGATGCCCAAAGGGCATTCTACGAAGGTAACCAGGAATACCTGCGCGGGTTGTTCCATAGTGTTTGGACCGATATTCAGAAACTGGATATGTACCAGACTTATAAACGTGAGCTGCAAATAATCCATGATATGGTCAATGAACAGGTGATCTGGGACGAAAAAGAAGATATCAGGAAATCCTGGGCAATAACCAGGAGCATCGGAAAAAAAAACGATATTCTCCTGCTTCGAGTTCCCGGAGGAGAGGAGCCGTACGTTCTCGGAGAACCCCTTACCCCAGCTGACAATCGCCGGCCGCGCAACATCAGCCAGGAGCGCACCATTTACTTGGGGAATAATTACTGGGACCGGAACGATCGCTGCAATAGCCAATACGCATCCGGCCCAGTATATATGAGGACCCAGAATTTTATTTACTAAAAGCTGGTGACGCTGGCCCTATTTCATGCCCAGGTGACCCAGCAGAATGTTGGCCGCCTTCACTTGCCGATCAATACGGGTGGACAGCGGATCCTTGGAGCAGGTCTCGAAGATGAAGGAGTTGGTGCCGCAGACGATGGCCGAGGCCCGGGACAAGCTGCCGCTTACCGGATAACGGAGCAGGGAGAATTTCTTGTAAGAGGTACCTATATTGGTGTTCATGGAATTGATTATTTTGGAGCCTACCGTTTTGGTCTGGCTGTCAGGATAGTAGATCAGTGATTGTCCTACTGAGGAGGAGGAAGTCAACTTCTGGTAGTTGGCGCCTTCGTGCATATCCATCAGCCAATCCACATCATAGTCTTTTACCACTTTGAAAATAGCCTTGGAAAGAGTGTTGTCAGCGCTGTCCGACTTGCTGGTGGGAAAATCCCGGTTGAGGTCGGCTCCGCCAATCGATCTGGTATGGTTGGCGACCGCCCGCTTGTTAGCCTGAGGCAGAACCAGCAATCTTCCCTTGGTGATGTTAAAATCCTTTACCTTGGCCGCCGCCTTATAGCCGGCGGTCTCATTGCCGTGAACACCTCCGACGATCATGACCGTCGGACCGGCCTTGCCGCTGTCGATTATGTACAGGGGGGTGGCATAGATGGTCCCGGAGGCGACGGTGACGGTTTTGGTCGTCTGGGCTGCAGCCGTTGCGACTGCTCCCAGCTGGGGAATCGTAAACCAGGCAGTAAAAACAAAAATCCCCAGGATTAACTTCACAATGCAACGAGGTACCTGAAATCTTACTTTCTTCACAAATTATCATTCCTTTCTTCAAATAAATTTAGTTGGAATAAAAGTAAGTAGCACCTAATTTCAACATAAATTTACAAATTTCCTCCCTGTATGGAGATGTAATATCTGGGAATAGCTAGAAGTTCCCGAGGCTACTGGGCTGACAGGGCCTAAGAAAATTCCAGAAAAATCATGAATTAGGAAAGAAGATAGCAAAAGTCAGGAGGTGGCAGAGCCGAATTTGGATTTAGATAGGGGAGTGCTGAGCATGAAAGGGGAGGGGTGATGATAAGAATTTTGTGGGGTATTGCGGGAAGGTGAGTCAGGCATCAATTATTTCCCAAGTTATACTGGTAACCTCACATTGGTCATGGTAACTGTCCAAAGTTTTATCGACAGCGTCCAGGATCAACTCGGCTTCAGCGACGGACTTGCAGGCCGCAGCAAAACCGATGCCGGAACGCTGCCAAAGATCATGGTGTTCGACTTCAGCCACCGACAGACTGAAGCGATTACGAAGCCGATTGGCCACACTTTGAATAATCTGTCGTTTGTCCTTTAAAGATGATGCATAAGGAATGAACAACTCAGCCTTGCCATACAATACATACATAAATGCAATCTCCCAAAAGTAAAACGGCACCTGGCGGCGCCGCCAGACCTTCAAAAAAGGCCCATAGCTTCGTTAATACGGAATCCCCGTTCAATCGACGTACCTCATGTACGCCTCATCACGGGGCTCCCGAATGCCTTGCTCTAAGCCTTTTTTGCTCGGCCTGTCTGAATGTAACTTGTTTGACACACAAACGGCACCTGGCGGTGCCGTTTGTATATTTTGAGCTCTATTTTACGCTTTTATACCGGGAAATGCTTTCTCCCATTCAGCAGGGCTGATCTGATTAACCCAGGGTGGCACTGCAAATACATCAAGCAGGCTCGGAAGAGGACTCGCTTCGAAAGCAAATGGGGTCATGGTAATTATAAATTCCTAATAAATAAAAGAACATGCGCACCAACGCATGCAAAAGTGCCTGATCATCGGCACTTTTCCCGATTATTTATAATTTTACATATTCCTATAATGAATCTTATGTAAACTAGCAGGAAACGTTATCACTAATGCCCATCCTGCCCCGCTAGTTTACATGAATATTCGAATCGACTCCCCCGGTGGAATTTAACGCGGCTAGTAGTTTGAAATTCATATGTTTCGAAACAGATCATGAACCGGAATACTTTCGCAGCCTTTTATAAACAGATTTAATATGATACCAGATCTATTTCCAGGTTCAGACCACTCTCTGTCTCCAGGTCCGGATTATTTCAGCCTTTCAACTCCAAGCATGAATTATCCCAAAAATCGATCAAGAATTGTATCGGATGCCAAATCCACCAACGCAAACAAACGTTCGCGAAAATGCCTCGTCGAGATTTGAGCGTACAGCGTTTTTTATTTACCCCCTATACATATATATCCTGTGATATCTTTGTGGGCAATGGTTGATGCCTGTGGAGGACGTTCAACTGACTGAACATTTCCAATCTCATTGGTCAATAAGATATTGGCAATCCATCATCTAATTACCCCGTATGCGCATGTCCCATGAGATAATATAAGCGCACGATCATTTTGTTTGATTTAGAAAATCTGTGGCCGGGTGATTTATTTACCCGGTCTGCATACTGTGAGTAGCGTTTGTCAACATCGAGCGAATTTAACTATCTCTCGGATGTTCTATCTGATATCAGGTTAATCCGTATTGTTGCCTGCCAAGTTAACATAATATTAATTACTGTCAAATTATATCTCTGCAATTATAAATATAATGTTGATTCAAATTTATTTTTTGTTGTCTTAACCCTATTCAGAGTGAAGGCAGTGAACTAATTCGCAAACATCACCACTACCCTACCCCGTTTTCTCGTATCCGCAAGAAATGCTGATCTTGGGACGTAAACAGGCTCTGCCGCGTTCAATTATTGATTTCACTTGAATCAAGGGGAAAGATAAAATGGTATAAAGAACAATTCAAGTTTATCCAGCCTATAGGGTACGAGGCGGGTTATATAGAATAGAAAGGTGGAGATGCCGGTGACGGCGGTTTGGGCTTATATACTATTGGGCATGGTGGCGGGCATTATTAGCGGGTTGGTTGGTATAGGCGGAGGTATAATCATCGTACCGGCTTTAGTCCTGGTGTTTGGGATGAGCCAACTTGAAGCCCAGGGAACTACCTTGGCGCTATTGGTTGCCCCGGTGGGATTGTTGGCGGCCTGGACCTACTATTCCCAGGGGTTGGTTGATCTGAAGGTCGCCGCGCTGATAATCGTCGGCTTTGTAGTAGGCGGTTTTTTTGGGGGCAGGATAGCGGTGGGCTTATCCAACGAAGTTCTACAAAAAGTATTTGGGGGCCTTCTGCTGCTGGTGTCTATTAAAATGTTAACAGGGAAATAGATGAATCCTTCTTGTCAAACCTTGGTTAAAGGTCATGGCGTGTCTTATCCTCATGGTTAAAAGAGCTATGGTTGTGTGCGGATGTTTCTTTCAGATATTATGGTCCCCCTCACCAAGTACCCTGCCCTATCGCAATACTGCCACGGTCGGGCTCTATTTTCCATCTGTAATTTTGATTGACCGACTACGCAAATGCTATTTTAATGAGTTTGTGCCATTTCCTGCCTCCCATGAATACTATACTGTGTAAGCTGATTCTACATTTTTCATGAGGAGGAATTAAATATGAACGGCAACCATATAAAGCATTGCCAAGGGTTTGTTTACAGCATGACCAATGATGCTGACAACAATAAGATAGTGGCTTTGCGCAGAGGCTTTAAAGGCAGGCTCAGCTTCATCAATTCTTTTTCTACTGGAGGCGAAGGCTCGGGTGAACCCATCGTAGATCCGCTGACATCGCAGGGCTCGGTAATCCTCTCCCGGCGTGCCCGTTACCTGTTTGCAGTCAACAATGGCAGCAATTCCATCAGCAGTTTCAGGGTCTCACATTACGGCGGACTTAATTTGGTTGAGACAGAGCCATCGGGAGGAGTTGCACCCAACAGTCTGGCCCAATACCGGGATCTTCTCTTTGTGACCAATGAAGGTGACGCCGGCATCGACTCCAACGTGGCTGGTTTTAGGATTGGCGGTGATGGCAGTTTAACCTTTATCGGTTTTTTCCCCCTCAGTACCCCTGATGCCCAGCCATCCTGCGTGGTCTTCAGCCCCAACGGCCGTCTGCTGGTGGTTTCAGAAAGGACTACCAACAACCTTTCTGTCTATCTGGTCAACAGCGATGGCACTCTTGACGGCCCGGTGGTCAATCCTTCCAGCGGAGCCGCACCATTCGGTTCAGTTTTTCTCAATAAAGGATTTCTGCTGGTGTCTGAGGCAGGTCCTAACGCTCTGTCATCCTATACAGCCGATACCAATGGCAACCTGGCTATCGTAAGCGGCAGTGTAATAAACGGCCAAGCAGCCACCTGCTGGGTAGCGGTTACCCGGGGGGAGAGATACGCTTATACTGCCAATGCCGGCAATGGCGGAACCATAACCAGGTACCGGATCAATAGGGACGGAACATTGTTGGTCAAAGAAACCGTTTTCAGTACCCCGTTTGGGACCGGCGCACCGTTGGACACAGCGGTAAGCCGGGATGGACGCAACCTGTATTCCTTGAACGGAAACCAGGGATCGATCAGTGTGTTCAAGGTAGGTAAATACGGACGTCTGTTCCGGATTGAGGTTTTTGAGCCCACCGGGCTGCCAGAGATAGGTGCCCAAGGGTTGGCGGTAATCTAAATAGGCTCAATACGCAAACCTGACTCACCTGGCTTGACCGCTGGGTGAGTCAAATGCTTAAGCGGGATTCAACAGCATGAATTATAAAATCGGTCAGCAGATGTATTGGGTAATGGAAATATCGCCTCAGGACGCAAAATGATAGGAGCCATTTTCTGAAGCTGCCGAAATTCAGTCTGATTTGGCGAAAAGTGGCTCGGCTTTTGCAGACCATCTCCCCTTCCAGACTCCATCCTCTGCTGGAATCACCTTTCAGTGGTTACCGCTGCTATCATCGTACATAATGAATTAAATACCCTCCAAGTTGAAGGGAGGTATATAAGATAGTTCAGCGCTGGTCCGATCCTGGACATAGACGTGACTCAGTCCCAGCCGGATAGACTCGCTGACGACCGAGTCATATTCCAACGAAGTCACCCGGCGGTTGATCTCCCGGTGCTGGTAAGCTTCATGAACCGGAATATACTGGCTCATGAGACTCAACATATATCCGTCCCGGGGCAGGTTATGGCCTATCCAACGCAGCAGGGCTATGGAATCGTGGCGGGCTCCGGGCAGGACCAGGTGTCTGATGATGGTACCCTTCTGCAAGATTCCATCCGCATCAAACTGCAGTCCCCCGGACTGGGCCACCATGGCTTGGACTGCTGCGGAGGCGACCAGGAAATAATCATGACAGTGGGAATACTTAAGACTCAATTCACTGCTCAAGTATTTCATATCGGGCAGGAATATATCCACATACGGCTGCAGGCAGCGGATGGTCTCCGCCTTCTCGTAGCCGCTGCAATTGTACACTACCGGAATATGCAAGTCGTTCCTGATCAGATCCAAGGCGGGCAGGACCCACTGCAGGAAAGGGGTGGCAGTCACCAGGTTGATGTTATGGGCACCGGCATCCTGCAACTCCAGGCAAATCTGGGCCAGGCGGGTCACGGAAATTTCCTGCCCCCGCCCTTCACTGCTGATCAGGTAATTCTGGCAGAAGCAGCAACGCAGGTTGCAGCCGCTGAAGAATATTGTCCCGCTGCCCCGAGTACCGCTCAGGCATGGTTCTTCGCCGGGATGTAATGCCGCCCGGGCTAGTTTGATCTTATCCGCACAACCGCAGAATCCAGTCTCCTGGCCGCGGTCTACACCGCATTCGCGGGGGCACCAGTTGCACGACTGGGTTGACAGAGCATGGGCTAAGACAGTATTCTCATCGTGGCTGATAATGGTACGCATATCTCTATTTAGCGTCAATCAATAGTTATTGTCAACCAGCCGTCATAAGCGGGGTTTATTTCCGGGAGATGATATAATAACATGTTCTAAATGCCATCGGAACAGATCCGCGTTGGCTGATCGGGAGGTTGTTCAATGTCAGATGTGGTCAAGCCGAGCTTGGTGGAGATCTACGATATTTTATTGGAGAGATATGGACCCCGCCGATGGTGGCCGGCACAGACTCCCTACGAGATGATGGTGGGGGCCATCCTCACTCAGAATACGGCCTGGAGTAATGTGGAGAAAGCCATCCGGAATTTCGGCGATCGTTTGTCGCCCCAGTTCGTAGCTGCGGTCGATCGGGATGAGTTGGCGGGGATAATTAAACCCTGCGGATATTTCAACCAGAAGGCCCGCCACCTGCAAAACCTGACTGGTTGGTTCGCAGGCTATGATTATGATATCGACCGGGTACGGCAGGTGGAAAATGAGTTGTTGCGCCGGGAACTGCTGGCAGTTAAGGGAGTTGGACCAGAAACGGCTGATTCCATTCTGCTGTATGCTTTGGATAAGCCCTTCTTCGTGATCGACACCTATACCCGGCGCCTGTTGGAGCGGTTGGGTTGGGAGATACCGGCTCGTTATGACCAACTTCGAGGGCAGATGGAAGAAGCCTTGCCTCGTGATACCAATATCTATGGGGAGTTGCACGCCCTGATTGTCGAGCATGGCAAACATCATTGCCGGAAATCTCCGTCATGCCCAGGCTGTCCCTTGGATGAACAGTGTCGGAAACATTTGCTCTAAGTGGTCAGATCCCTGCTGGTGTGAGGGATGAAGTCGGAATAGGGACGCCTGGATAGCCCGGAGACTCAAGGCCATGGCGGTCCCCTATAGCTTTGCATTTGGGCTGATTGCCCGTTGCCTGGTGGGGGGATCGAAAACTGATTACCGTCCCTTATTTATAATGGATAAGCTTGGCTGTTTATTGCTGCGACCAGGTCTGCAGATGCCCCTGGATGAACTCGATCACCTGCTGGTGCTCCTCCCCGCCGCTGCCTTTGATCGCCAGCGGCGGACCAAAGGTCATGTAGATATCTTTGTCACGGTTGAGCGGCCCCATCTCCTTTATCAACCGCCCATTGCCCCAAAAATCAGTCTTGATAGCCACCGGCACCACCTTCACTTTAGCTGCGCGGGCCAGCTTGATACCCAAGGTATTGAAATTCTCCGGATCAAATATGGTGGTGCGGGTGCTCTGCGGGAACACGATGATGGACCATCCCTCCGCCAACATCCGTTTGCCTTTATCCATCACGGTTTTAAAGTCCTCTTTGGGATTGTCGCGGGAGACCACGATAGGGTCCCGGGAGCGCATCACCGGGCCGAAGAAGGGATTAGTGACCAGGCTGTCTTTGACCACGAAGGTGACGTGTTTGTAAGGCTCGATCAGGCAGGGAAAGACAAAGGTCTCCAAGGTACTCATGTGGTTGCTTATAAAGACTACCGGACCATCGGCAACGGCGATGTTGTCCAGGCCGCGCAGGTGAAACCGGCCTCCGCATCGTTCGATGCAGCGAAAAATATCGAATGAAGACCGGACCCAATCACCATCACTGTAGCGGTTCCGATTGGAGTCGATCCGAGCCTGATTGACGATGTTCACAACCCCGGCCACGAAATAGAGCCGACTATTCAAAGCCATCCGATCCAACCAATGGCTTCGACCGGCCGGTGTTTCATAATGGTCGCCCTCGATACAAGGCAGCAAGTCCGATCACCTCCTGGAGCAGGATTGGGGCGGGAAATTTATTCGCACAGGGATGGCAATGGGATCTGTATCCGGTGAGTTCCAGAGCCCGGTTATTTGGATTTTCCATCTTCCAACAGCTGAGCACGATAGACATTCAGCAGCTGTTTTTGTTTATCATCCAGCCGGGGATATTCCAGCCGCATGGATTCCAGGGTATCGGCGATGATCTCCGAGATGGCCAGTCGGGCGAACCACTTTCTATCGGCCGGAATCACATACCACGGGGCATAATCTTTGTCGGTAGCGGTTATAGCCTCTTCATAATATTTTATATACTGGTCCCAATGCTGCCGTTCCTGCAGGTCGCCGCTGTTGAACTTCCAGTTTTTATCAGGTTCGTCCAGGCGGGCCAGCAACCTTTGCTTCTGCTCCTGCTTGGATACGTGCAGGTAAAATTTGATTATCACCATGCCGTTGCAGTGCAGGTATTTCTCGAAATTACCAATATGTTTGAGCCGCTGCTCCCAAATGTCCCCGTTGATCAATTCGGCTGGCAACCTCTGTTGCTGCTCGATAAGGTTATGCACCCGTACCACCAGAACATCCTCATAGTAGGAACGGTTGAATATTCCTATCCGTCCCCGCTCCGGCAGAGCTTTGTTGTAGCGCCACAGATAATCATGGTCCAACTCCTCGGCGGAGGGTACTTTGAAGCTATGCACCTGCGTACCCTGGGGATTGAGCCCGCTCATGACATGTTTGATGACACCGTCCTTGCCGGCCGCATCCATAGCCTGAATAATTATAAGCACCGCATACTTGTCCTGGGCATACAGGATATCCTGCATCCGGGCCATCCTGTCTATATTCTTCTCCATGCGTTGCTGGGCTTGGTCCTTGGAGTCATAACCAGCACTGTAATCGGTGCTCACTTGATTGAGTTTGAATTTATTGCCCGGCTTGATCCGGAAATCATTATCATCAAACATATCAAAACTCCCTAATGGCAGCAGTGCGCCGATCCTGTCTCATCAATAAAATGAAGCATTTTGTTGGGCCAGTCGATCGGTCCAGATCATCTTTAGAAGTTCCAGCTCATCGCCGTATTCGTCTTTGCCGTCCTCATATTCAAGCTGCTCCAAAATGGTGATTTCAAAGTGTTCCGCTCCCAGCTGCTGCCAGTCCTGCAGCAACTGCTTGTTGGGATGGGCCCCGGACCTTAACTGAAAACTGGTGCTGTTGATCTTGCCTTTAAGATTTTTGGTCTCAACCAGGAAATATTTCTGGGCATCTTTGTTTATGACTGCAAATAAACCCATATCGGTCTTCATCTGTTTGTATTCGGCCTGCAGTTCCTTCTTCTTGTCGCTGGAGATATCCACGTGCAATTACGACCTCCTCAATACTTGTTTAGTTGGGCCAGTTACCGTTAGCCAGGCAAACATCATAAGCCATTCAGCCTGGAGCCATGTTATTCCTTCATTATCAGGTGCAGTGAATCAAAACGTCCGCCGGATAGAATTCCAGTTTGATGCCACGGCTAGGATCGCCTAGGCCAGGTATTGCAGCAATTCACTTATATCATCGATGATAATATCCGGTTGGGATCCGATCAGGGTTTCTTTATCACCCAGCCCATAACGGGCGGCTCCGGTCCAGGTACCGGCCCTCCGGCCGGCCTCGATGTCAGTGTGGGTATCGCCTACCATTATGGCCCCCCGGGCGGGAATACGGAAGGTTTCCAGGACCTTGATTATCCCCTGCGGGTTTGGTTTCATCAGGGTTACCGATTCCGGTCCGATGATCAAGTCGAAATAAGTCCGCACTCCCAGTCCGGTCAAGATCAGCTCCGCCAGGGACTCTGATTTGTTGGTGACCAGGGCAATTATCTTGCCCAGTTCATGCAATGTCTTCAGGGTATCCTCCACATGAGGATAAAGCCGGGTTTCATCCAGGAGGTGGGTCCGGTAATATTCCCTGTACAGGGTCATTGCTTGGGCCTTGGTTTCAGCAGGACTACCTTCGAAACTGCGCTCTATCAAAGCCTTAACCCCATCGCCGATGTAACTGATTATAGTTGGAGGGGATAAGGCTGGCAAACTGAACAGGCCGCGGGTATGGTTTACAGCCGTACTGATATCGCCGGCCGAATCTATGACCACCCCGTCAAAATCCAAAATGATCAAATCCAAACAGAGTCGCAACTTTCTTAAACCCTCCCCTGCTTCAGTTCCGCCCCATGGCCGCCAATAGCCGGTCGGGACTACATCGATACGCCACTGATTTCACCGCTCCCGCTCAGTCATCTATGGTAATCTGTCTGCCAGGACCCGGGCCGGTATGGCCACGGCCATAGGTTCTGATTCCCCCTCCACGGTCACACTGATGCTGCCGTATATGATGCCCACCACCTGTGCTTGCTCGTTTATAACCGGGCTGCCGCTGTTGCCTGGATTAATAGGCAACTGGATGATCATTTCCGATTGCCGGCTGCTGTCGCTGCGGTTATAACTGGAGATTTTACCCCGCTGGGCGATCTTCTGGAAACCGAGAGGATTGCCAATAATAGTGACTGTGTCTCCCACTGGGGGTAATGCCTTAATATCGATATCGACAGCGGGAAGGCTGGCCGAGTCCAGCCGGATGATTACCAGGTCATACCCGGTAACCGGTTCGTAGCGGTTGGCATAAAACTTCTGGCCGCTCTCGAAAGTGATGGTGATAGTACTCGAACCGGAGACGATATGCTCATTGGTGACGATGATCCCTGAGGGGTCAACATTAAACCCGGTCCCGCTGTGGGTGACAGTCTTGACCGGATTGCTGGCGTCTACCGCCTCAATGCCGACCACTGCCGGTTTGACCATTTGCACTATCTGATCATTGCGCAGGACCTGATTCTGTTGCAGGAAACCCAACCGGTCACCAAGAATAAAAGAAAGTTCCGGGGCACTGCTAAATATAAAGGCCGTCAGCACCAGGAGCGCCGCGATCTTCACGAAAAACCCCCTCTTCCTCGGCGACCTTTCTTCTTCCTCCCCGTATTGATCCTCCCGGTCCAGGTCCAACCCTTCCCCGGGATGATTGTTTTCGTCCATTTGCCGGCCCCTCTGCTGTGCTCATTTCATTAAATAATAGCACAGTTGTCGAATCAGAGTGGTGGATATCTGCCTTTGCGCAGTGATTTGAGACCTTGATCGCATGGCGGAGGACGCCCAAAGAACCAAAAAAGGCTGCCGCAAAAAACGGCTGGGCGGGTATTACTCCTAACTACCGGCTTTTATCACCGCAAAAAGATCTGACATGGGCCGGTGGGGCACTATGGTCCGGAAGTAGATATCGTAAAGACGCTGGCCGGTAAATTCCTCCACCTGAGTGAATCCGCAGCTGGCCACATACTTTTCGGCTTCCCCCGCTTCGATGCCTGACAACACCGGCTCATCGAACCAGTACTGTAGGAAATTCATATGTTTTATGGCCTGACCCAGGATGCGGCCGTCGATGGCGGCCAAATACACGTAATCGAAGATGAGACTGGACCCAGGTCCGGAGTGAGAGTCGGCAAAGGTCAAGGTTCGGCGCACGGTGGCCTCATCCAGGTACATAGCCACTCCTTCCATGGTAAACAGGGTCCGCAGGCATGGATCGTAACCGGCTTTAAGGAGATTCTGAAGAAGGTTATCCCGCATCAAGTCCGCCGGGACGTAGTGGATGTGGTCCGGGAGTCGGTTAAAAACTGCCGCTACTCGTGATTTCTTCTCGGCCTGGGTAAGGGGGTGATCGACCTCGAAAGTGGGGATGCCCTGCAGCCGGGCAGCGTATCGATAGGCGCGGGAATCCAGGCCGGCGCCGAGAATAACAAACTGCTGGATGCCGTCATCCAGCTGCTGTTCCACGAAGTCATCGAACATCCGGGTGCGGGCGGCGATAAAGCCGACCACTCCTTGGCCCTGTTGTTCCAGGGCCCACTCGATCATATTATTGGGCAGGGGCTGCAAAAAGGCCGCCGCCATCCTGGTCCACCAGGAGGCAAAATGATAAGCCAGATAATCGTTACATATCATTTCTTCTGGCGGGCGCAGCGTTTCCCGGTAGCGCAGATAAGCTAAACCCTCGGCAGTACCACTGGGGAGGTATCTCACTTCCATCCCTCCATCCGCTAGTTTGGCTTGCTACAATATATGGTCGGTCTGGTTGAATATTCTATACAAATTCCTGGATGTATTGGCGTAGTTCCGCCAACATGTCGGCTCTTTGCTGGTCGGTGGATCTAGGTACCCCGAAGAAGTTTTTATGTTGGTACTTGGCAAACCCACAAAATCCGAAAACCGAATTCACCGATGCCCGTCTGATGGTGTCCAGCATGGTCCCTTTGCGGGCGGTTTCTTCATCAGCTCCGGAAGTAGTGATCAAGAGCCCGCTCTTGCCGGTCAACAAGCCTCTGGGTCCGCTTTTGGTATACTCGTAAGCGAAGCCGGTACTGAATACCCGGTCGATGTACCCTTTCAATATGGCCGGCACCGCGGTCCACCATACCGGGGCGATCATTATCACAGAATCAGCCCAGCGTAAATCTTCCTGCTCGGTTTTGATATCGGCGGGCAGCTCTCCGGAGGCATAACCCTCGAAGTCACGGGCTCTCAGCACGGGATCCCAGTCCATTGCATAAAGGTCCTTGAACTTGACCAGGGAGTTCTTCTTGGCAGCCTCCTCCTGCACCACGGCGGCGATGGCGGCATTGAAACTGCGGGGGTTGGGGTGAGCGTAAATCACCACTACTTGCATAAATTTTCACACCTTTCTAAGATTTTGGGTCTTGGCGAAGCATGATTAGGATTCCCGGTTTATGATAGGTTATCCAGGCCCATTTATGGCCGGCCATCATCCGGGTGCTTAATTCCAGGCCCGTTTATAGCCGATACGGAAATTGTCGGCCAATATGCAAGATGCCATAAAATTCTCCCTCCCCTTACGAGGTGTTCCTTAATTCTGGTCTCAGCGTTTGATTTCGATGCCGCCCATGATGCAATTGCAAGTCAGGTGCAGCACCTTGGCAGCCGTCTGCAGATCACCAGTCTGCATGGTAGCGCTGCCGATTATCCCACCCGAGCCCTTGCCCAGCAAATCGATCCCCCCCAGAATTGCGGTTCCCTGGCTGGTGATTGCCACATCCTCGGGGACGATGATGGTGATCCCACCCAGTATGACGGTCAGGTTCAAGGTTACCTCCCGTTCAGTAAAAGTGGCCTTGCGGATATCCAGATCGATCCCGCCCATAATGGCGATATAATCTCCGCTGCTGAGTTCCCAGGCATCCTTCGTTTTATCGACAGCCCCCATGACGGCAGTATTGGCACCTACATTGTGCTCGTTCTTGAACATGATGTTAATCCCTATCAGGATAATGATCACTGGCCAAAATCCCTTCCAAAAACTGGTCATATCCACGTTGAACAAGCCCGCGTTACCGCCCAAAAATAGCACTCCGACTGCGACCAGGACTGCTCCGGTGACCAGGTTGGCCAACTGTCCCCGGTCTCCGCGACTGCTCCGGGAGATCCAATTGACCCCCGCTGCTATAAGCAGTAATGGCCAGGCCAGGTTAAATACATAGCGAATGCTTATCATGGTTATCCCAAAATTATTCAGCAGCGCGACGGCTCCGAACAGGATTATAACTATTCCCGCGATATAGCGCCCATAAGATTTTTGCACCACAGGTTCCCCCTTCATCGTATCTGTTGGCTGGATTTGGTTATATCAGATGCAGCACCAGGTACTGAACAATACCTACCAGGGCGCCGATCACAGTACCGTTGATCCTTATCCACTGCAGATCATCGCCCACCTTTTCCTCCAGGGACTGCACCAATCCGGCATCATTGAGGCTTTCCAGTTTCTCCCGCACCATCCGGCCGATCACGGCGTGGTAGCGCTCCAACAAGTCTATAATCTTATTCTTCAACCAGGCATCCAGCTCGACTTTGCGACCCTCATCCTGTTGGATGGCAGATATCTGCTGCAGGATGATCTCAGTCAGATAGCTGATCAGGGGCATGTCCCGCTGGGCATCCCGCAGGAGTTGGTCCTTGAGGGCGGCGAACAGCTCCCCGGTGGCTTTAATGCCGGTCTCGGTACCAATAAATTTCTTGACTGCATCACCCAGCACGGCCGAAGCCGCTTCCGGCTCGAGCAAGTGCAGGTTTTCGATCTCCTGCTTGATCTTGACATGGAGTTGGTTGTCCGGGACTTTCATCTCCACCAGGAAATGGTTTATGCGGCGGGATAAGATCAGGGCGGCTTCATCGTAATTAAAGATATCGAGGGTTTCCCCCAGTCCTTTACCCAGTCGGCGCATAAAGTTGCCCTGGTTGGAATAATCGGCTGCCGCCCGGGTAAGTATCCGTTTGATGCTGCGTTCGAATTCCTCCCCGCGGGTGGAGGCTATAGCCCAATCCAGCATCAGACGAATAACATCGTCACTATAAAGATGTTTGATGGTATCTTCGACACTCTCCACCAGGCTGGGAGAAAACTGGATGGAGTCCAGGTTGTCGGACAACATGGCATGGAAGAATTCGGATATATCAGTTGGATCCAGATTTTTAATGATGTTGCTGCTGATCGATTGCGCCGTTTCTTCGATACCTCTCCGTACTTCATCAGAGGCAAGAGCCTCGGCCAAACCGTCTATCAATGGATAGGCCTGCACCTTGGCGGTGATGAAATCCAGGCTGAGCCAATCGGTTTCCACGATCTTGACGATACCCTCGATGATGCGGCCGCGATTATTGGGGATGATGGCGGTATGAGGGATGAACTTCAATCCCAGCGGGTGCCGGAAGAGTGCCACCACTGCGAACCAGTCGGCCAGAGCGCCTACCAACGCTGCCTCGAAGGCGGCAAAAAACAGGCCCCCGGTAAAAGAGGTTCTAAAATTCCAGGCTGCCAGGGAACCCAGGATTGCCAGGCCCAGCATGGTGGTCGCGGCCGCTTTCGTGTTTCTCATCATGGCGGGTCCTTTCTTGGCAAAGAAATCATACCATCCCTGTTTCTACCTATAGTATAATAATAATCCGCAGCGAATGCATTAGGTACTGCCTCTGTGCTGCTGCTTGAGGCAAAAGCTGGCACCCGCGACGTGGTCACAGGTGCCATAACGCAACTTTTGGTAGTAATCAGGATTTAGGGGACCATCACCATCCGGGCACCGAAGTTTTTCATCACCCGGCCGGCCTCAGCAGTCTGGTGGTCATCCGTCTGCAGGACCATCACTGTGTAGCCTTCCCGTAGCTTGGATTCAAAAAAATGACTATGTTCTTGGGGAATACCATAATCGGCCAGGGCACTGGCGATGCCTCCGGAAACAGCCCCGCTCACGGTCATAGCCAACGGTCCCAAGGCAAGTATGGGGCCGATACCGGGAATGACCATGGCCCCTGCCCCCAATGCCAACCCCGCCAGTCCCCCCAGTGCTCCGCCAGTCAAGTCCCCATTGGAGATGACCGCGGTAGAACTGCCGACATCACGACTGCCGGCCGCTTCCCCCCTTTCGTTGGCCAATATGGATATTTCCTGATATCCTTTTCCCTTCAACTCCCGTAAAGTCCATTGAGCTTGATCATTGTTCTCGAAGTAACCAATAACCTTTCTGGCCATGCTTTTACCTCCCGCTTCGAATTCGTTAATATTGTTTCTATAAATGGAGAAAATATGTTGACTACTTTACCCTTATCCCACCCATCAGGCTGTATGACAAATCAACCGGATAAATCTGTGCTATTATTTGGATAGACAGTTTATGTAAACAGTCAAAAGTGGCGCTGATGCATAAGGTGGGCGGGAGGTGAAGATGCGTTCGACAGATTTAAAAGGACTAACGAAGGAGATGATTATGTGCCAAGCAAGATGAGCAAGTGGTCTATCCTGTTGATATTGACGGTTGTGCTGATGGCTTGGACGGCGTCAGCAGCAGCCCTGGAAACCAGGACCGGGGACACGGTCAATGTACCCGCTGGAGATATCAGCGGTCCTCTCTTTGTCTCCGGTAGTGACCTGGTTGTAAATGCCAATGTTGCAGGAGACGTGTTTGCTGCCGGTTCTTCCATCACCATCAACGGCGATGTAAACGGCGATCTTATCGCAGCCGGCAACTCGATAGCGGTCAATGGCAAGGTCAGCGGAGATATCCGCACCGCCGGCAATACCATCGATATCAACGCCCCGGTAAACGGCAGTATCACCGGTGCGGCCAATTCCATTACCTTGCGGGAGGCTTCCCGGGTGGCCCGTGATGTTATGGTATTCGGCAACACGGTTAACCTGCGGGGTGCTATCCAGGGGCAGGCCATGGGCAGCGCCAATCAGTTCTTCCTGCAGGGTCCGGTCGGCAGTGATGTGAGGATCTGGGATGTCCAGAATCTCACCATCGGGCCGGCGGCGGTGGTAAACGGCTCCCTCACCTATCGTTCTGCCAATCCCGCTCAGGTAGACCCAGCCGCCAAGATCGGGTCCGTCACCCAGTTGGCTCCGCCAGTCCGCCCTGACACTCGCATGCCCGACGCAGTGGCTTATGGGATGGCGTGGACCGGGACCATAATTATGGTAATAGCCGGAATCATTATCTGGGGTATCTTTTATCTGATCTTCCCGCAATTGTTTCCCCGTCCGGGGCGGAGCGGCTACGGTTCTTTGGCGGCCAAACTGGGGTGGGGATTTTTGACCCTGCTGGTGGTGCCGTTAGCGGTATTCGTTCTGTTTATAACCGTCGTCGGCATCCCGCTGGCCCTGGTGCTATTGTTTCTGTATATCCTGGTCACCAGCCTGGCCAAGATTCTGGTAGCCGACTATATAGTAAGATTGTTAGCTGAGAAATATGGCTGGGATAGTACCGGCACGGTGAGCGCAGCCTTCATCGTAGTTTTCATCGCTCTGGCAGCCAGCGCCCGCATCCCGGTTGTTGGAATCATGATCAGCGTGATCATCGCCTCGATAGCCTTAGGGCTGATTGTCACTGCCATAGCCGGAATGCGCCGTACTGCCAAGGCTTCCTAAAGCTTGGGGGACGGTCTCCTGCCAGGCTGCGGCGGCAAACCGCATATCGCCCCAATAACCGAAGCCCGGTAACCTGCGAAACATGGCAGGCTATCGGGCTTTCCAGTCTAAACCAAGGATTTTCGACTTTCTTCAGGCCCACTGAGCAATACAGAGGCCAATCGAGACCGGATTTATCCAGCCCAGCTACTTGCGGGCATGTGACCCGTCACAAAAAGGTTTGTTATCGCTTTTTCCACAGGCACACAGTACTATGTGGTTGGATTCCCGGATCAAGTTACCTTCCGGATCCAATATTTTGGCGGCCCCCTTCACCAGCAAGGGGCCATTTTTGACCATCTTGATGGTCATCATTTCCGTGGCCACAACCTTGTAATCGCACGATCCCGGACCATTGGCCAGGGCAGGATCGATCTTGGCTCCTTCTTTTACCCTGTATTTCAAAGCATCTGAAGGGCACTTGTCGATAGCTTTTATGATCTCCTCGGTTGTGGCTTGGGCAGGGTCTATCCAGGGTTGCTTGTCTACATCGAATACCTGCGGCAGGGCTCCCCAGCATTTGCCAGCGTGAGAGCACTGTTTCGGATACCAGAAGATAGTCAGTTCATCGGTATGGTATTCCCGCCGCTTTTCCTCCGGGCTGGAAACATCAGTGAAATCGTCAATAGTCACTCGCAAAAACTCCTCTCCCGCAATTATGCCTTTTGCCAATCTTCCAGGCTGGCCACCATTTCCTGACCGAATTCGAAGCAGCGCTGTTCATTCTCCGCATCCGGACTCCACAGGCACCGCAAACCTTCATTGATGACTTCGAAGCCGCCATCTCTCAATTCCTGGCTGATTATCTTGATCGATTCCCCGCTCCAACCATATGAACCGAAGGCAGCCGCCTTCTTACCGGAGAAGGACAATCCCTTTATTTCCTCCAGTATCCCGGCAGCGGCTGACAGTATGCCCCGGTTGATGGTGGAAGAACCGACCAGGATGGCCCGCGATTTGAAGACTTCGGTGATTATGTCGTTCTTGTCACGCTGTCCGATGTTGTAAATCTTGACCGCGATGTCCTTATCGGCGGCGGTTATTCCCCTGGCGATGGCCTGGGCCATCTTCTTGGTGCTGTCCCACATGGTGTCATACAAGATGGTGACCTGATTCTCCTGGTAATTGTTGGCCCAGCGGCTATACTGCTGCACTATCTGCAGGGGATTGTCCCGCCAGATAACGCCATGGCTGGGACAGATGATATTCACCGGCAGGTTCAGGGCCACGAACTCCTTGATCTTGCGATCTACCTGGCGGTTGAAGGGGGTGAGGATATTGGCGTAGTATTTCAGGCATTCATGCATCAGTTCGGATTGGTCAACCCGGTCATTATACAGGGATTCCGAAGCTAAATGCTGTCCGAAGGCATCATTGCTGAACAGGATGCCCTCCCCCATGGCGTAGGTGAACATGGTGTCCGGCCAATGCAGCATGGGAGCCTCGATAAACATCAACTCCTGGCTGCCGATATCCAGCTTGTTTCCCGTCTTCACCACCCGAAAATCCCAGTCCTGGTGGTACTGACCCCGCAGCGACTTGACCCCGTTGGCGGTGCAGTAGATCGGGGTATCCGGGATATGCTTCATGAGCGCCGGTAATGCTCCGCTGTGATCCGGTTCACCGTGGTTGGCTATGATATAGTCGATCTTGTTGAGGTCAATGGAATTCTGCAGACGGGCTATGAACTCGTCGCGATAAGGGGTCCAAACCGTATCTATGAGCACTGTCTTCTCATCTTGAATCAGATAGGAATTGTATGTCGATCCCTTGTGAGTAGACAGTTCTTCACCATGGAACTTTTGCAGCTCCCAATCCACCTTGCCCACCCAGCTAACCTTGTCCGTTATCATGATGCTCAAATATCTCAGCCTCCTTTTTAGGTTTTAATAATTATACTAGTTTGGAATCTCTTCATACAAATATTGATAAGCGGCAAGTCTTGGCTTACAATACTGCTAAGAATTGCAATCGTCTGGCTAGATCGGATAAACAGGGCTTTTAAGTGAACGGAATTTGGCAATAGGAAGGAGAATAATAATGGCTGATGTTGAGTCCAAGTACGAATGTACTATCTGCGGTTATATCTATGATCCGGCGGTCGGAGATCCCGACAGCGATATCGCCCCCGGGGTGAGCTTCGAAGACCTGCCCGAAGATTGGGTTTGTCCGGTGTGCGGGGCTGGCAAAGACGAGTTCACGGAATCGGAATAACCGATGGGTCGTTAAATCATCCCCCGCAACGGCTCAGAATGAATAGCGCCAGGCTCACCTGTATCACCAGGATGGCCGGCAATCCCCAAGCGAACTTGGGCTTGCGGTTCTTGTGATGGCATATGTACATAGCCGCCAATGCGCCCAGAGATCCGCCTGCCCCAGCCAGTCCCAGCAGGTGTATTTCCGGGATGCGGCGGCCATTGCGCCGGGCACGGCTTTTATCTACCGCAAAAGCGATCCCAGCCACAGTGTTGAGCACCAACAAGTAAGTTATAATGGATATTGTGCAGGGTGTTTCCGACAAAGCATTACTCCTGACCTGGCGCTGTAATGCCAGGTTTTACATTTGCAGGAATTTCATCAGGTCGTATACAAGGAATGCCGGCCATACCAGGGCTTTGAGGAAACCCACCAACCATCCCAGCAAAGTGTTGGTTTTGAGGATATAATAGATCAGGGCGCCGATAAAGCCCAGACCATAAATTCCTTCCGAAGCACCTGTCGGTCTCCTGCCAGTCCCCTTCGAATCAGGATTTACGTAAATGTCATTTCGCCCCAATGTAATCGAGCCTCCCCGGGTAAATGGACAATGAATACGGCCGCAAATTTTGAATATGGTGTAAGTATCTCATGAATTGAAGATATTAACATTATATAATAAATATAATTCAGGCAGATGGAAGACTACTTCTTAGGCATAATAAAGATTTGGAGGTACACGGACTATGCTTAGAATGAAACGGATGCAGGCATTTATACTCTTAATTATGTTGATTGTAATCTCGGCTGGCTGCCAGCGCTCCAACCAACCCCCCCAACCTGGTTCCGACACCCCGGCCCCGGTCGAAACGGCCAAGATGGATGTAGCGGTATACTATCTCAAAACCACCCAGACCGAGATGTACCTGGTCCGGGAGGTGCATCAGGTAGATAAGGATGTTGAGGTAGCCAAGGCAGCCCTCAATGAGTTGATCAGCGGGACCCCGGTTACCACCGGAGCGGCGCGGGTGATGCCGGCCGACACCAAGATCCTGGGCATAAATATCGCCCAAGGCCTGGCGACGGTCGACTTTTCTGCGGAGGTTCTGAAAGCCAACGTCGGTTCCAGCGGAGAAGCTTTGGGAATAGCCAGCATAGTCAACACCCTGACCGAATTCCCGACTATCCAGAAGGTAGCTTTCACCGTTGATGGTTCCAAGGAGAAGGGTATGGATTGGTGGGGGCATGTAGGTCTTTATGAGCAGCCTTTCCAGCGGGATTTGTCCAATGTGTTGGAGCCGGCCATCTGGGTCACATCGCCGGCGCGGGATCAAATCATCACCAGCCCGGTCAAGATCGCCGGTAATGCCAGGGTATTTGAAGCCACCGTCAGTTACCGGCTGCGGGACAGCAGCGGGACGGTGATAGCGCAGGGGCACACTATGGCAGCTGAAGGAGCTCCCGGGCGGGGTGATTACAACGCTGAGCTGGTCTTCACCACCAACGGACCGGGTCGCGGACAGATTGAGGTTTATGAAGCCAGTGCCAAGGACGGCAGTGATACCAATAAGGTTATCATCCCCGTACAATGGCAATAGGCCGGTACAAAAGCTGATAGCCGCGTTAAACCGGGAGTCCGGTTTAATCGGCGTACCTCATGTACGTTTCGGTCACAGGAATCCCGCTCGATTCGCTTTGAGCCTTTTTTTACGGTCTACCGATGGCTTGTTCTCTATTCAAGTAGGAATCGTATGGTAGGACCGAAGATGAATGGCTGATAGCCGGAGCGGCCCGGAGTCCTGTTTCATTTGAGCAAACAAAAGAGGGACGGGGTTTTAAGGTCCCATCCCTCATGTTGCTTATGTCTGACCTTACTCGAGCTGCATCAAGAGCTCACCGTTCTTGACCTGCTGGTCCTGGTTGACTGTGATGGTGGCTACCGTCCCGGCAATTGGCGCTGTTATCTGGGTTTCCATCTTCATGGCCTCGATGATGATCAGGCTTTGGCCGGGCTGCACCGCGTCCCCCGGTTTCACCAATATTTTGGTCACTGTACCGGGGATGCTGGCACCGATCTGTTTTTTGTCATTGGGATCCGCCATGGCGGTGGTTCCGATCTCCACTTCGAACTTTTTTTGGAACTGCTTATCCAGGACGGTCAGTTCGCGGGGATTGCCATTGACCTCGAAATAGACCTTGCGCTCCCCTTCCTTATTGACCTTGCCGATGGCAACCAGCTTGATGATGAAAATTTTACCCTCGTCAACCTCTACCTCGCATATCTCGCCCTCACTGATCCCGTCGAAAAATACCGGGCTGTTCATACGGCTCAGGTCGCCAAACTCCTTACGGAACAGGAGGTATTCCTCAAAAACCTTGGGATAAAGAGCATAGCTCAGGATTTCCTGCATGGAGGCTTCCAGGCAGAAGTTCTCCCTGAGGTGCTTCTCAATGGCTATGAAATCCACCGGTTCCAGAAGCTCGCCCGGGCGGGTGGTTATGGCCTTGCGGTCCTTCAAAACCAGCTTCTGTAATTCCTGCGGGAAGCCACCGAAGGGCTGGCCCATCATGCCTTCGAAGTAAGAAATCGAGGAATCGGGGAAGCTCATGGTCGAACCCTTCTCGAGGATATTTTCCGGGGTCAGATCATTTCTGACCATAAATATAGCCAGGTCACCGACCAGCTTGGAAGATGGGGTAACTTTGACGATATCTCCCAGCATTTCGTTGACCGCCTTGTACATCTCCTTGACTTCTTTGAATTTGTGACCCAGCCCGAAACTTTCCACCTGCGGTTTCAGGTTGGAATATTGGCCGCCGGGTATCTCGTATTTGTAGACTTCAGCGGTGCCGGATTTCAAATCGGATTCAAACTGGCTGTAGATGGGCCGGATATCATCCCAGTAATCGGCGATCTCCTGGATATTGTCGAGGTCGATACCGGTACAGCGGTGAGTGTTCTCCAAAGCTGCCACCACCGAATTTAGCGCCGGCTGGCTGGTAGTGCCGGCCATGCTGTTGAAAGCGGTATCGGCTATATCCACGCCGGCTTCAGCGGCCATCAGCACCGTAGCCACCCCATTGCCGCTGGTGTCGTGGGTGTGCAGGTGGATAGGCATCGCAACCTCATTTTTCAGAGCCCGGATCAACTTAACCGCCGCCCAGGGCTTCAGCAGGCCGGCCATATCCTTGATGCCTAAGATGTGGGCACCCATCTTCTCCAGTTCTTTGGCTGTCTGTACATAGTAGTCCAGGGAATATTTGTCGCGGCGCCCATCCAGGATGTCACCGGTATAGCAGACACAAGCCTCAGCCAGCTTGCCGGTTTTCAAGGTTTCATCTATGGCCACTTCCATACCCTTCAACCAGTTAAGGGAATCGAATATCCGGAAGACATCGATACCGGCTGCAGCCGCCTCCCGGACAAAGGTGCGCACCACGTTATCAGGATAATTGGTATAACCTACCGCATTGGCCCCCCGCAACAGCATCTGCAGCATGATGTTGGGCACCCTCTGACGCAGTTGGACCAATCTCTCCCAGGGTGATTCATGAAGGAAGCGATATGCTACATCGAAGGTGGCTCCCCCCCACATCTCCAGAGAAAACAAATCTTTACCGAAATATGAAGTGGCTTCAGCGATACGCAGCATATCAACAGTCCTGATCCGGGTAGCGGTCAGAGACTGATGGGCATCACGCATGGTAGTATCCGAAAGCAACAGCTTGTTTTGGCCTTTTACCCAGTCCACAACTCCCTGCGGGCCTTTGCGGTCCAGTATCTGCTTGGTCCCGCTCAACCGGGAATGATCCGGGATCTTGGGCACTCGCGGCACATCGTAGTCCTTCTTGAGCCCCTTGCTTTCGTTGACCACTTTATCACCAATGAACTTGAGCACCTTGACCTCATGGTCCTCGCGGGGGGTTATATCAAACAATTCCGGAGTATTATCGATAAAACCGGTATCGCACTGCCCATTTAAGAATTTGGGGTGTGAGAGTACGTTAAGCAGAAATGCGTCATTGGTCTTTACTCCGCTGATGACTTGCTCGCGCAGGGCGCGCTGGGCCTTCTGGATAGCGTCCTCGAAGGTCCGCGACCATGAGGTGACCTTGACCAGCAGACTGTCATAATAGGGACTGATGACCGAACCGGTATAACCGTTGCCGCCGTCCAAGCGGATACCGAAACCGGCCGCCGTACGGTAGACGTCGATCTTACCGGTATCAGGGGCGAAACCGTTGGCAGGATCTTCAGTAGTTACCCGGCACTGGATGGCGTACCCCCTGGTCTTGACCGAACTCTGACGGGGTATGCCGATCTCTTTGGAAGCAAGCCGGTAACCCTGGGCTATCAGTATCTGGCTCTGGACGATATCGATGCCGGTCACAATCTCCGAAACCGTATGTTCGACCTGGATGCGCGGATTCATCTCGATAAAGTAATGCTGTCCCTGTTTATCCAGCAGGAATTCCACCGTGCCGGCATTGCGATAATTGACCGAGCGGGCGATCTTAAGGGCGTCTTCACAGATGGTCTTGCGCTGCTGTTCATCGATGGCCAGGGCGGGGGTGAATTCTATCACCTTCTGATGCCTTCTTTGGATGGAGCAGTCCCGTTCAAAGAGATGGACTATGTTGCCGTAGTTATCGCCCAGCACCTGCACCTCGATGTGCTTGGGGCTTTCCAGGTATTTCTCTATAAAAATATCATCGATACCAAAAGCCTTGCGAGCCTCGCTCTTGGCGCTGTGGAATTCGCGCAGCAGGTCGGCTTCACTCCTTACAATACGCATGCCCCGTCCCCCGCCGCCGGCGGAAGCCTTCAGCATTATCGGATAGCCGCATTCCTGGGCGAAGCTCAAGGCTTCCTGATCTGAACTAATCGCTTTCTCGACCCCGGGTATAGTCGGTACGCCCATCTTACTGGCTATTATCTTGGATTTTATCTTATCCCCCAGCTGATCCATCATCTCTGGGGATGGGCCAATAAAGACCAGACCGGATTCGATGCACTTCTGGGCGAACTCATAGTTTTCGGCCAGGAAACCGTAGCCGGGATGAATCGCGTCCACCCCTTTTTTCAAAGCCAGCCCGATTATCTCCTCGATGCTCAGGTAGGCTTCCACCGGGCCCTTGTTATTGCCGATCAGATAGGATTCATCCGATTTGGTCCGGAACAAGGCCAGTTTATCCTCCTTGGAGTATACCGACACGGTCCGGATGCCCAGTTCATGACAAGCCCTTATTATACGGATGGCAATTTCGCCACGGTTGGCAATCAAAACTTTTTTGAACTTGTTAACCATCACCATACCTCGTTTCTGCTCAGAATATCCCCGTATATTATACTCTAACAACCCGCCGAAAATCTCCCCCAAATATCAAGTATCCAAAAAACATAACCGCGCCGGATTGGCAATTGGTTCACATTTTTAGGCTGGCTGGGTGACATACTATGAACATCATTTCGTAACGGAAAGTAGGTAAAAGCATGAATAAAAACGGTCTTTCCGCCTTCCAATTGACCATGCTGGCACTGGGGACGGTTATTGGCGGCTCATTTTTTCTGGCCACATCCATAGCCATAAAAGCCTCCGGTCCTTCCATTATCATCGGTTTCATACTGGGCGGAATCCTTGTCTACATCATACTGAATGCCCTGTCGGAGATGACGGTGGCCAATCCCTGCGTGGGCTCCTTTCGTACCCATGCCGCCCAAGCATATGGGCCATTTGCCGGATATCTGGTCGGTTGGGTATACTGGACCGGCTTGATCCTTACCATGTCCAGTGAAGCCACTGCCGCCGCTCTGCTGATAAAAACCTGGTCACCGGATCTATCCCTGCCATTGTTGTCGATAGCCATCGTTTTAGGGGTCACCCTCATTAACCTGCTGGGTGCCGATCAGGTGACCAAATTGGAGAGCACCCTGGCTGGGGTCAAGATTTTGGCGGTTTTGCTGTTTATAGTCATAGCTGCCCTATTGGTATTTGGTTTTTGGCCGGGTCAGCCTAAAGTGGGACTGGGAGAACTGCAGAATACTTCGCTATTCCCCAGCGGAATCGGTGGTTTGGCGGGAAGCTTGCTGATCGTCTTGCTGGGCTATGCCGGGTTCGAAATCATAGGCCTGGCAGCCTCCGAAACCAGGGACCCTCACCGAACCGTTCCCCGGGCTATCAAAATGACTATAATATCTTTACTTGGCATCTATATAGTGGTAATCGCCCTTCTGCTGCCTCTGATACCCACTGCATCATTAACTCCGGCTTCAAGTCCGATGGTGGCGGCATTGAACCGATATGGATTAGGGGTGGCGGCGGGGGTGGTGAATTTCGTGCTGGTCACTGCCATTCTGTCGACCATGCTGGCTTCGGTGTTCGGGCTGGGACGGATGCTGCGTTCGCTGGCGGATGGCGGCGATGCGCCGGTATTTTTGATCGATCACGGAGACGTGCCCCTACGGGGTATAATGTTCTCGGGCGTCGCCATGCTGGCGGCTGTAAGCATGGCCTATCTGCTCCCGGATCGCATCTACCTGTTCCTGATCAGCTCGGGAGGATTTTCGCTATTGCTGGCCTATCTGGCCATAGTGGTCACCCACCTCCGCTATCGGCGTATCTATGGCTGCCCTCCCCGGGGCAACTGCCAGTTGGTGGGCTATCCTTACACCACCTGGATAGGGATCATCAGCCTGGTGATAGCTATCGTTACCATGCCCCTGATCCCTGGGCAAGGCACCGGTCTGTTGGCGGGCTTGTTTTTAGTCGGTCTCTACTCGTTGGTTTACCTGCTTTCCCGTCCGGCCCGGTCCCGTGCTATCGCCGCGGCCAAGCCCCAGGAACATGATTCCGCCTGCAAGAAAGAGTAACCTCATAGTATAATTAGCTTGTAACCGATACTAATCGACTTGGGAGGAACGGATGCAATGTGCGGACGCTATACCCTGGCAGTGGAGATGGATGAGCTGGCCGACCGTTTTGGCTGTCCCAGAGTGGAGCCGGTATTCAAAGCCCGTTATAATGTGGCCCCTACCCAGGTCATGCCGGTAGTGGCGGCACCTAGCGGAAACCGGCAGCTGTGCCTGATGCGCTGGGGGCTGGTGCCTTATTGGGCCAAGGACAAAACCATCGGCAGCAAAATGATCAACTGCCGGGTGGAAACGGCTGCCGAAAAGCCTTCCTTCAAGCACAGCTATCGCCGTCGGCGCTGTCTGGTGCCGGCCACCGGGTATTTTGAATGGCAGAAAGGCCCGGCCGGCAAACAGCCCTTTCTTATCCGGCCCGCCGATCACCGCTTGTTCGCCATGGCCGGCTTATGGGATGAATGGACCGCTCCGGAGGGAGAGATATTATACACCTATACCATTTTGACTACTGCTGCCACCCCATCCACCGGGGCCATCCATGATCGCATGCCGTACATACTCCGCCGGGAGGAAGAGTCCGGCTGGCTGCAGGGGGAGACGCCCCGAGCACCGGAGGACCAACTGGAGGTTTACCCGATCTCAACCCTGGTCAATAGTCCCGCCCATGACCAGCCCGAAATAATCCTGCCTAAATGAGACTTTTGCATAATGATCAGCCCCGTAATACCGGGACTTTTCAGGGGCAAAAGAAGGACTTCACCCCCGTTTTTGCCGAATTAATAAGGTGATAGACTCAATAATCCAAACAAACACGAGCGGGGAAGTCACCTATGTATTTCGGCAAGGATGCATTAAAAATGGTAGTGTTTCCGCCGCCCTAAAGCGACCGAAAGCTGACGGGATTGCCTGACCAAGCATTGTTGGATATAATGGCCATATCTTAAGAAAGGAAAGACGCCTCTGTTTAAATGTGCTAATGCGCCGCTGCAAAGCATTACCGGACAAGGTCCAAGCTGCTGTTGACGGCTTGATGTGCTCCGAGCAGGCCGAAAAGCTAAAGATTATCCGTTCTCACTTGGAAAGTCTGAAGCTCTGTAAGGCTAATCTTGAATCTGTCATTCTAGTTCTTGCCGAGCAGTTTCGTTCTCAATTTGAGCTTGTTATGACCGTACCGGGTATCCAACTCTTTTCCGCCATCGCTATTATTTCGGAAATCGGTGTGGATATGTCCGTGTTTCCTACGGCTAAACACCTTTGCTCTTGGGCCGGACTTACACCGCAAAATAACGAGGTGCCGGAAAGAAAAAGACTGTCCGTATCAACCGTGCCGGAGCTTACATCAAGCCGCTTCTCGTTCAGTGCGCGCTTACCGTCTGCAAATCAGATAAGCACCCTGAAATCAAAAACCGTTATCTTGCGCTCAAAAAGCGTCGTGGGCACAAGAAAGCCATCATTGCCATTTGCAGGATGTTGTTGACCGCAATCTATGCCATCCTTAAAAAATCCGAAGCCTAAAACCCGAATCTCTACAGAAAGGTGTTGTTTCTTCCCGCTAACCGGACTTTTACTGTTCAGAAGGCAATCGCTTTTGTTAAGCGTCACGGCTTTCTGGTCGTTGATTCCGACGGCGTTATAGCTTCTTAGTATTGTTCTATATTCCTTTTTCCTTGTATTGTAACTTTGTTACAGCGCCTTTTTGCGCCCATTTTTCGCTGCTGTTAGGTTTTGGTTTCAAACTTTACTCCATATTAAATTCTGCCATTAGGTTATAAGTATTTCGTTCAGGATTATCTAACTTTAAGGCTGTTGAAATGCTTTTATATACTCTATACTCGCCTGGCTGGTACTTGTATTGTTCAGGGTGTAAATAGATCTCAAAGTCTTTAGTCATTATCGGGGGCAAGCTAAAGGCAACATCAGTAGTAACAAAATTTATAGGAACTTTACTCCAAGCAGAACCGTTATAGTACTCAATGTAGTAATTCGAACTAGTATAAAACTCTGAAGAAGTATAGTTATTAATTGTAACCGTCACAGTATCAGTATTTGTGGGATAGTTGATCTTCCCCATAGACATGGCTATTCCTTCAGGTATTTTATTCTCTACCATTGTTTTATCGTCATACATACTTTTTCCATCTCCATTTCTCTG
>CAZBSD010000019.1:0-41896 GCA_964494735.1 uncultured Syntrophomonas sp. | reverse complement strand
CGCTCAGGCGCCACTCCTTTCCTAAATGGAGGCGTGAACGTTTCCCTTCACACCCTATCGTTCAGCTGCCCTGGCGCATGCTTTAGGCATACTGAATCGGAGCCTATCAAATTGTGACTACATTATACAATACCGTCCATAAGCCAAGCAATGATGAACATTATTATCCACATCGGTCATCACTTTTGGCTGCGGGGGATCAGAAATAATCCCAATCGACGGCCAGCTCGGAACGTTCGGTGACTATCCAATGCATGGCCACATCCAACTCGTGGGGCAGCACCGTATCCACCACCTGGAAGTCGTAACACACTCCGCATTTAAAAGCGCGGGGAGACAACCGCTTTAGGAAACGGTCATAATATCCCTTGCCATAACCCAATCGATAACCCCCGCCATCGAAGACCAGGCCCGGCACTATCACCACCTCGATATCAGCCGGATCGACCGGCCGGCCTTGAGGCTCACGGACCCCGAACTGGCTGCGGAGGGTCTGTTCCCAGCCGTGAAACTCCACCGCCGCCAGGGCCCCGGCCGGCTCCACCCGAGGCAGTAAAACCCGGCCCCCGGCCGCCTGCCAAGGTTCGAAATGCGGGGTGAGATCGACCTCATTACCCATACTGGCGAAGGCCATAATCGTCCGGGCCTGTTGCAGCGGTATTAACTCCATCAGCCTGGCCACGATGGCCTGACTGCAGTTTTCCACCTCGCTCCGGGTCATCCGCCCCCGGCGCTCGGTCATCTCCCGGCGCAGTATCTGGCGCCGCTCCCAATCGCTAATCACAGTAACGCTCCCGTTTTACCGATGTCCGGCGCCACATATAGAGGGCCGCCCCCACGGCCAGGATAAGCAGCGAATAGACCTGGGCAATGGATAAGGGACCGTAGAAGATCCAGTTCTCGCGCAGGAATTCGATCAGGAACCGATAAACCGCATAGCCTATCAGGTAAGCGGCGAATATCTGCCCATCGAACCGGCGGCGGGGGTAATACCAGTATAAGAATCCGAACAGCAGCAGGTTGAGGGCGGAACTGAACAGCTGGGTGGGATAGCGGTGAAACTGGTCCACCTCCGGGAAGACCACGGTGCAGGCTGAGTCCGCCACCAGGCCGTAACAGCAGCCGTTCAGGAAACAACCGATCCTGACGATGGCGTAGGCCAGGGCCAGGTATGGAGCTATGATATCAGCCATCTTCCAGAAGGAATAGCTGCGCACCCGGCAGTAGATAATAAAGGCCAAGACCCCGGCAGTAAAACCGCCATACCAAACCAGCCCCTGGAAACCGCCATTGCTCAAGCTGAAGAAAATAGCGGGACGGGCCAGGAACTCGTGCCATTCGAACATAGCTATATAGGCCAGCCGCGAGCCCAGCAAACCCGAGACCACCAACAGGATGGCCAGGTCCAGAGCATGGTCGGGATCATAGCCTTCCTGCTTGAAGCGCCGGCTTATCCCATAGACAGCCGCCAGTACTCCCACCGCCATCATGAATCCCCATGCATATACTTTTACTGGCCCCAGATCTATCAGCACCGGATAAATCGCCATCAGCTCCTTTTCACCGTTTATCCACAGGATATGATCACTCTAAAATTCGCTGTTTCCGCGCCAACCCGGTTTATCGCCCAAACAGCCGCTACTCGCAAAGCCCGATTTTCTAATTATCAACAGAGTTTTCCACAATATCCACAACCGCAATTACAAGGAAAATCCGTTGGGCTGTGCATTAGTGTCCAGCTTGGCAAAGTTGCCGTTGATAAAATCGTAATAGGCCTGTCCGGCGATCATGGCCGCATTATCGGCACACAGCGGCAGAGAGGGGAAACAGAGCCGGTAACCGTCCGCCGCGGCCGCCAATCCCAACCGGTGCCGCAATTCACTGTTGGCCGCCACCCCCCCGGCCGTCAATATGGTCTTGACATCATACTGGCGGGCAGCATGGATGGTCTTCTCCACCAGTACCTCGATCAGGGCGGCCTGGAACTCAGCAGCCAGATCGGCCACGCTGCCGCCCTGGGGCTGGACCTTTTTCCACAGGTTCATGGTGGCGGTCTTGAGACCCGAGAAAGAAAATTCATAATCATGGCGGTCCAGGAACACCCGGGGCAATTGGTAGCGTCCCGCCTGCCCCATGCGGGCTGCCTTCTCCACCGCCGGCCCGCCCGGATACCCCAATCCCAGGAACCGGGCTACCTTGTCAAAAGCCTCCCCGGCGGCATCGTCTTTAGTCGAACCGATGATCTCCAATTCACGTGGTCCCCGCATGTGCAGCAGGCTGGTATGACCCCCCGACACCACCAGGCATACGGCCGGGAATTCTATCCCCTCGTGCTCCAGGAAATTGGCATAAATATGGCCCTGCAGGTGGTTGACGGCAATCAGTGGCCGCTGCAGACCATAGGCAAAGGCCTTGGCGAACGACAACCCTACCAACAGGGCTCCAATCAGCCCCGGAGCGGTGGTCACCGCTACCGCATCGATGTCCTCATGTTTCAGTCCCGCCTGTTGAAAGGCAGTCTCAACCACCGCGGCGATGTTTTCGATATGCTTGCGGGAAGCGACTTCGGGTACCACCCCGCCAAATTGTTCATGGATGGCGACCTGAGAATTGACTACATTGGCCAATACCTGCGAACCGTTCTTTACCAGGGCGGCAGCAGTTTCATCACAGGAAGTCTCCACCCCCAGGATTATTATATTTTTCACTGTTAAATACCTGCTTTATGTTGTTTTGGTTCTAATCAACATCATTATCTTCATGCAAGTGCTTGACCATTATCAAGGCGTCTTCCTGGTTGTCGCTGTAGTAATTCTTGCGGATAGCGGCATGGATATAACCCAGTCGGGAGTATAGCGCCAAGGCGGCCACATTGGAGGGACGCACTTCCAGCAGCATCATACTGGCTCCCTTGGTGCGGGCCTTCTTTTCCTGGGCCAGCATCATGGTCCGGGCGATGCCCTGCCCCCGGAACTTGGCGGCCACCGCCACATTGGTCAGGTGAGCTTCCTCCATGACCGTCCACATGCCTATATAGCCAGCCAGCTCTCCGGCCCAGTCGCAGACCAGATAGTCGGCGTAGGCGTTCTGCAGCTCCCCCTCATATGATTGCCGCGACCAGGGCAGGCTAAACGATTCATTTTCGATTACCATCAACTGATCCAAGTCCTGTACGGTCATCTTCCTGATCATGAACGCATTGTTCAGCACTTACAGCTCCCCTTTACCCAGTTTCCTTTCTGCCTCCGACAACCTTATATAGCGAGGACGCATGGTCATCACGGTCTCATATTCTCCCCGGCCTGCCTTGACCACCGCCAGGCTGCCCAGAGCCCCCGCCCGTGGCAGCATCAGATGAGGCGGCGGGATACGCAGCTGGTCTCCCAGTTCTTGCTCCAATAGTTCCCGATAAGGCGCAAATCCGTCCCCCATCAAAGTGATCCCGCTCATCTGGTGCTGTCCGGCCCATTCCCGGGCCAGGCGGGCAAAATCTTGCGGGGGGCAGGCTATTTCCGCCCCCAACAGCTGGGGATAACGGCCCCGGTTGAGGTAACATGCGCCATATACCTCACTGCGGCGGGCATTCAGGATAGGGCACACCAGGGTATCGGTGAAGCACAAGTTATGGGCTATCACCTCCAGGGTCGAAAGGCCTACCACTGGCAGGTTCGCCGCCAGACTAAGTCCCTTGACCGCCGCCAGACCGATGCGCAGGCCGGTGAAGGAGCCGGGGCCGATGGTGACCGCCAAGGCATCCAGCTGCCTCACCGACAGCTCGCAATCCTTTAAGATCTGGTCCACCATCGGCATCAGTATCCCGGAATGCTGCGACCGGTAGTTCATCACAACCTCGTGGACCAGCAGGTCATCCCTGACCAGGGCCACCCCGGCTGCCGGGGTGGAGCTATCGATGGCCAGTATCAACAATCGCTTTCAACCTCTCCAGTTTCTGTCCGTATTTATCGCCCCGCGCCGAGAAGGATACCCGGCGGGGCAGGTCATAGTCATCACCGCTCAAATCGATGTCCACTCCCAGGGCTTCCCGGGGCAGGACCCCCTCCCCCACCTGCGGCCATTCCAGCAGGGAGATCCCCCCGCTCTCCAGGTACTCCTCCAGGCCCAGATCGTCCAGGTCGGGCGTCTCCAGGCGGTAGAAATCGAAATGGTAGATAGGTGGTTGGGTCGGGTAGATATTCATCAAGGTAAAGGTGGGGCTGGTGACCGGGCCGCCGTAACCGCGCCCCCGGGCCACACCCCTGGCCAGGACGGTCTTGCCCGCCCCCAGTATTCCCCTTAAATACACGATATCGCCCGGGCCTAAAACTGAGGCCAGGGTCTGGCCCAGTTCCAGCATCTCTTCTTCATCGCGCACAATCAGATCTATCATCTTCCTCCGCTAAGCCCGGCCGCAGATCCGCTGGTACTCGTCCCGGATCATTTTGAAATCTTCCCAGGCGGGGCGCTTGTAATTAGGATTGCGCAACAACGCGGCCGGATGAAAGGTAGCCATCATCTTGATCCCATCCCGGGCCAACCAGCGGCCGTGGACCTGGGTTATGCGGGCCTTGGGATCTATCACCGTCTGAGTAGCCGCAGCCCCCAGGCAGATTATCATGCGGGGAGCCAGCAGGCGGATCTGGGCCTCCAGGTAAGGCCGGCAAGCCTTGATCTCATCCGGATTAGGCAGCCGGTTGCCGGGAGGCCGGCATTTGACCACATTGGTTATATAAACCTGTTGCCGGTCGAATTCGGCCGCCGCCAGTATCTTGTCCAGCAGCTGCCCCGCCCTGCCAACAAAGGGGATGCCCTGCTCATCTTCATCCTTGCCGGGTCCTTCACCTATAAACATTATCTTGGCCTCCAGATTACCGTCCCCGAAAACCACCTGCGAGCAGGTGCTCCTCAAACCGCACCGCTGGCAGCCGCCGGCCATGGCATGCAGTTGCGGGTAGTCCCGGATGTCCGGGTAGCCCTCGCCCACTTTGATCCCGGGCAGGAAAAAGGCGGCCCCGGCTTTGGGTGGCGGTATCGGTTCAATTATAGCCGCAGCGGGCGGCTTCAATTCATCGAACAACCCGGGTTGTTCCTCTGCCACGGTGCTCCCCTCCCCTATCTGCGTCGCGGCCACCAGGAAGTTCCGGTGCCACTGTTAAAGTGCCTGTTTGGTCATCCTGAGGACTCGCAGGCGTTGTCGTCCTGAGGAGCCACAGGCGACGAAGGATCTCATCCACAATATCGTATATTGGTTTGCACACCAGCGGCAAGATGCTTCGCCAACGCTCCGCCTGACTTGGGCCGGAGATTACTTCATCGGTCTCCAACTGGCCAATGCAAAACCGCCTATCAAGGCGGTTATTTTTCCATATTATATATCATTGCCGACCAATATTAAAATCCAGCCGCTATCCAACTGGCTGGACCCGGCGGATCCTCACCACACCGGGTCCTTCTCCAACAAGTCATACAGATCGGTGAAACCGTTGCCGATCCTCCAGAAGCTTATCCCCCCCAGCCCATACTCTTTAACCAGGTCCAGTTTCTTGCCCAGGCTGATTTCGTTTTCCAGCCAGATCTGGTGCCGCACTTGGTTGGCATCGGTGTAGATATAGTAGGGACTGTGGGTGGCCTGGTCGTAATTGGCGGCTACCCGGTAACGGCTGCTCACCTGGGCCAGTCTCTCCCGGGTGACGGTAGTGGTGTTGACCCCGCTGCCCCAGTCGTAACCGTAGGTAGCCATGCCTATCAGCAATTTGTCGGCCGGAATGCGGGCCTGGATTCGCATATACTGGATAACATCCTCTACCCACCACAAGGGGGCCACTGCCCCGGCGCTGCTGGTCTTGTAATGGTAGTCGTAGCTCATGATGACCACATCATCGACGATCTCCCCGATGCGGGCATAATCATAGGCGGTAGGCCATTTATCGGTGGCAGTCCGGGCGAACACCGCAACCGATAGTTCCTTGTCAGGGCCCAATTGTTTCTTCAGTTCCCTCAAAAAGGCGGTAAAATAAGCACCGTCGGCGGCAGGTATGAACTCGAAATCAATATTAACCCCGTCGTAGCTATTAATATTTACTTCATCCTTCAACCTGGCTATCAGTCGGGCGCGCCGCTGGGGATCCGAGAGCAGGGTGTGCAGCCCATCCTTGTCCATGAACACCACACTGGCGTGAGTCTTTATGCCGCGCTGGCGCAGGTGGGCCAGCACCTTGGGGTAGTTGTCCTGATACTCGTAGAACAGGTCACCCTGGCTGTTGGTCTCAAACCAGCGTAAGGCCACATCTGTGAACAGTCCGGCGTTCTGCTGCAATTCCTCCCATCCGCCCCAATAGTAATAGGCGAAGACTTTAGGCGGCGGCTGGACCCCATCCTTAAACTGGATGGCAGCCTCACCGCGGACGCTGTTCCAGGATACCACCCCGCCCAGGTTTTCAGCGAAGAAACGCAGAGGCAGGTAAGTCCGGTTCTGGTATATGTATGGGGCGCTGTCAAGTTGGTATAGTTTGCCGTCCACCCACACCCCGGTGCTGCCGATGCCGAACACAAAGTTTTTGCCCATGCAGGTGACCTGGACCTGGCGGGTATCGCCGTTCCAGAGCACCGACCCCTGCAGGGCCTGGTCCTCCATGACGAACCGCAGCGGCACCATCACCCGCTGGTTGGTTATCTGGGCCGGAGGGGTGAAATTTCTCAGTTCCCCATTGATCCGGATGGCCGGGGCCCAATTCCCTAATGCTCCACTGACCGGCAACATGAACAGTAATAAGGCAATAATAGCGATAATAGGCTTTTTCAATTCCCCATCCCCTCAATTAACAATTACTTGTTTAATTCGAAGGCAACTGGGAATATCCTTGATGTAAAAAATGGCAGTTTTTAGCCGTCCGCTTGATCCCGGGCCGGACCGGGGCATACAGGACGGCTGTGGCGTTTTTTATATATGGTTTGATTCAGTGGGTGTATTTATGACGGATAAACATGTTGTTCAGGTCTTCGGCCGGGATATGGACCATATTGTCCTGGCTGACCACCGCCAGGATGACCATCTCTTCCCCGCTCAATTCTTCCTGGTATGAACCCAGCACGCAGATAGTCAGCTGATTGCCGTCCATGTAGACGGTAAAGAGATCCCCTTTATTCAACCTTTTCCCCCCACCAGAAACCATCCACCATTACCCTTTCCACCCGGGACCGGAAATCCAGCGGGTGACCCGAATAGACGGCCAGATCAGCCCTCTTCCCCGCGGCAATGGTCCCCAATTCATGATCAACCTTGAGCATCCGGGCCGGGGTGCTGGTTATGGCCGCCAGGGCCGCCTCCTCCGCCAGACCCTCCCGCACCGCCAGGGCGGCACACACCCGCAGGTGTTCGATAGGTATAACCGGGTGATCGGTTATGAAACTAAACTTGACTCCCCGCTCCGCCAACAGGACTGCATTCCTGAACCCAACCTCTTTCATCTCCACTTTGGCCCGGGTGGTAAACAACGGCCCCAGCGCCACCGGGACGTCTCTCCTGACCAGTTCATCCGCCACCAGGGCCGCCTCGGTGCCGTGCTGCAGCTGCATCTCGATACCGAATTCGTCCTTGATACGCAGCGCGGTCAATATGTCGTCAGCCCGATGGACATGCAGCAATAGGGGCATCTCGCCCCGCAGCACCTGGAAGATGGCCGAGTTGCGATGCAACTCGGCGGCCTTGATATCGTCCTTATCCATCAAGCCGCGGGCAATGGACAGAGCTTCGCGCAAAAGGCTGGCACTGGCCATGCGGGTCTTGGGCGTCTTTTTCTGGGCGGCATATACCCGCTTGGGATTCTCTCCCAAAGCCGCTTTCAACCCCCAGGGATTGCGGTAGACCATCTGGGCCGGGCTGGGGGCCAGGGTCTTGAGGAAAACCGCCTGCCCGCCCAGGATATTGGCACTGCCCGGCATGCACATGGTGCGGGTCACGCCTCCCCGCAGGGCGTCCCCAAAAGCCAGGTCCATGAAGTTTATTCCATCTACCGCCTGCAGTTGAGGAGTTATGGGATCGCTGGTCTCATTGACGTCATCACCTTCGATGCTGTATATCTCTTCTTCCAGCCCGATGTGGGTGTGGGCATCGATTAATCCTGGCAATACATATTTCCCGGTGGTCTCGATGATGGTGGTGCCGGCCGGAATATCGACCTGGGCTCCGACCGCCTGAATGTGCTCTCCCTCCACCAGGATTATCCCCCCGGTGATGGTCTCCCCGCTCATGGTGAATATCTTGCCGCCTCGGATGGCTATCATTAAAAGAGTTCCTCCTCCTGCAATAGTATCTTATGAATGGTGGCCCCGGTTGGTTCAAAACCCCCACTGCCATTATCTGCCCGGCTCCAAGAATGTGTTGCAGCTGATCTTTACCGCACTGGATGTCAGCAACGGGCACTGGCGACAAAGGCCGTGAACAACCGGGTCGAATTGGTGTCATGCAGACACTCGGGATGCCATTGCACTCCCAGACAAAAATAGGGCTCCCGCCGCTCGATGGCTTCCACCGTTCCGTCCTCGGCCAGGGCGGTGATGGTGAAGCCCTGGCCCAATCTCTTGACCGCCTGGTGATGAAAGCTGTTGACCCTGATCTGTTCGCACTTCATTATATCCGCCAACCGGCTCCCCGATTCTATAAATATAGCATGAACGGCATGGTTGCGGGGGGCTTTTTGGTCGTGTCCCTGGGCCGTCTCCATATCCTGCCACAGGCTGCCCCCGGCAGCTACATTGAGCAGTTGGCAGCCGCGGCAGATCCCCAGCACCGGCAATCGCATGTGCAGGGCGCGCTGGGCCAATCCCAGTTCGAAGCGGTCCCGGCGGGGATCGATATCCCCACAGCGCGGCGACAGCGGTTCTCCCCACAGGGCCGGGTCGAAGTCGCCTCCGCCGCTGAACACCAATCCCTGGCAGAGATCGATGTAGTCCTCCCACCCCCCTTGATACAGGGTGGGGGGCAGCAGGATCGGCAGGCCGCCCGCCCGCTGCACCGCGCTGACGTAGAAATCTTTGAACACCAGGGCGTGGTTATCAGGCTGGTTGGTGCCGGTTATCCCAATTATCGGTTTCAAAGGCCATACTTCCCCTCATATTGCCAGCCTGCTCCCCCGCTGGCCGCTCATGAACCTGCCATCCCTACTGCCGCAACTCCAACTCCATCGGCACCCCGGCCAGGCCAATGATGGATCGGCACAATCCCGGGGCAGCCAGTTGGTCAAGCCTTACCACATGCAAAAAGCCCGACCAGAAAGCGTACATTGGTACGTTGCGAGCGGGCTTTGGGCAGGTACTCTACTGATATATGTATTTAGATCTCCTTTAGTTCCAGGCTGATGGCCAGGGCCTCGTTGACTTTGGTCATGGTCGCCTCATCCAGTACCGCGATCCGCTGTTTCAGCCTGGTTTTGTCGACTGTCCGGATCTGTTCGGTGAGTATGACCGAGTCGCGCTCCATCCCATAGGTATTGGCCTTGAGTTCCACATGGGTGGGCAGCTTGGCTTTGTTGATCTGGGATGTGATGGCCAGCACGATGGTGGTGGGACTATATTGGTTGCCGACATCGTTCTGGACTACCAGGACTGGTCTGATACCTCCCTGTTCCGAACCCACCACCGGATTCAACTGGGCGAAATAGATTTCCCCTCTTTTTATCATTTTATCAACTCCAGGAATTAAATTCCCAACTAAACTAAAAATCCTCCTCCAGATTGATCAACTCACAGGCTATATGCAAATTAATAGGGGCCATCTCCATGTATCCCCTCTTCATGTATTCCACCATCAGTTCCTTCTTGCGGCACTTCAGATAAAAAACTATGGCTTCCCGTACTATTTCGCTGCGGTTCCTTTTTTCCAACATCATAAAATCATCTACTTCGGAAAGGAGGTTGTCGGAGATAGTTACGATGATACGTTTCGAGGCTGGCACTCTAAGCACCCCCATAATAAATATAAGCAATAATATATTTATTATATAGACAAGGTCCCGGGGCGGCAAATCCAATAATTGCATGGAAACCGCCGGTTGACGCCGATATGGGATGAATAGCCGCTATATCCCGGATTTCGCCGGTCCGCTGCCTCCATCCTTAAAAGTCCTGACCACCCGGCTGTGGGGCGAACACACAATCTCATAATTGATGGTACCGATGATGGCGGCCAGGTCATCGGCGGTCACCCCGTCCTCCGGTTTGCCGAAAAGGATAACCTCGTCTCCGATCTTGACCTCGTCGATCCCGGTTACATCGAACATGATCTGGTCCATGCAGACCCGCCCGATCAGGGGCACCCTGTGGCCGCGGATCACTGCCCAGCCGCGGTTGGACAACAGACGGCTGTAGCCGTCGGCATAACCTATCGGTACGGTAGCGACCTTTACCTCATCCTTGCTTATATAGGTGCGCCCATAACTGACCGACCGTCCGGCGGGCAGATTTTTCAGGAAACTGACCTTGCTCCTCAAACTCATGGCCGGAACCAGGCTGATGATGGAATGGTCCACCTCATCCGAGGGATATAAACCATACAGGATGATCCCGGCTCGTACCATGTCCAGCTGGGCTTCGGGCATCTCCATGATCGCTCCGCTATTGGCCAAATGGTGGATCGGGATCTTGATCCCGGCCGTTTCCAGCTCGGCTATGAACTGTTTAAACATTTCTAATTGCTGATAAGCAAAAGTTTTATCCTGCTCATCCGCGGAGGCCAGATGGCTAAATATACCTTGTATCATGATCCCCGGCAAAGAGGCCATGGTTTGGATGGCTTGCCGCGATTCCGGGTTGGGCTCGAAACCCAGCCGCCCCATGCCGGTGTCGATCTTCAGATGAATGCGGGCCGGCTGCCCGGCGGCCACTGCCGCCCTGGACAAAAGAGCAGCCGTATCCGGCTCAAAAACGGTTATGTCAACATGATTCTCCACCATGGCGGCGGCGTACTCGGGGGGCATCCAACCCAGTATCAGGACCGGCATATCTATGCCGTTTTCTCTCAAGGTCAAGGCCTCCTGGGGATTGGCTACTGCCAGGCAGGCTACCCCGGCTTCCATGCACACCCGGGAAACTTCCAGCATCCCGTGGCCGTAGGCGTTGGCCTTGACTATCGCCATCAGTCCAGTTTCAGGCCGCAGGATGCGGTTAATCTCGGCAATATTGCTGCGAATCGCTCCTAAATCTATTTCTGCCCAGCTCATTGTATGATTATCCATCTCTTTCTACGATTGCTTTAAGGATGTCGTTGCGGGTGACGATGCCAATCAGCTTACCGTTCCTTACCACCGGAATCCGGTTTATCTGTTTTTTCTGCATTATGGCGACCACTTCGCTGACCGGACAATCTTCCGGCACCGTGACCACTTTATCGGTCATAGCCTCTTTGACGTAAGAAGCAGTGTACTTTTTGAGGTCATTGTTAAAACGTATGGGGTTCTCCAGGAAAATAATACTGTCAAATAATGTGAGGTAAAACGGGACTTTCAACTCACTGGCTTTTACCATAAGGTCCTTCTCGGTAATGATTCCAACTACGCGATTGTGCTCATCGACCACCGGCACCCCGCTGATCTGGTTGTCGAGCAGCAACCGGGCTACTTTTTCCACCTTCTCATCGGGACGGACGGTCAGCACGTCCTTGGTCATCACGTTCTTTACCAGCATATTTCCACCCGCTTCCTTATTATTGTCCAGTCATCTCCAGTAAAGTCTGGGGCAAAAAATCGATCAGGTCACCGGCCACCATGCCCCGCTGCCCCAATTCATCCGCCGCCCGGTCACCAGCCCGGCCATGGATATAGACCCCGGCGATGGCCGCGTCCTGGGTCTTGAGCCCCTGGGCGATAAGCCCGGCGATGATACCGCTCAAAACATCGCCGCTGCCGGCCGTCGCCATGCCGGGATTGCCGCTGTTGTTGATAAATGTGTCTCCCCGCGGGCATGCCACAACCGTATTATTGCCCTTCAGTACTATTGTTACCCCCCAGGCAGCGGCATAGCGGGAGGCCAATTCGATCCGGTTATGTTGGATCTCCTCCGTTGTCAGTCCCGTCAGCCGGGAAAATTCACGGGGGTGAGGAGTTATTACCACCGGCACCTGCCGGTCTTTGAGGATGGCGGGATCACCGGCCAGGGCATTGATACCGTCGGCATCTATCAGCACTGGAACCCCCGAATGCTCCAGTATAAAGCGAATGATGGAATTGGCTTCATGGTATCTGGACAAGCCCGGTCCGACCGCACACACCGAACAGGTGCCGAGCAGGTTGTCTATAGCCGGCAGGGCTTCCGCCGCTATGCTGCCCTGGCTTGTCTCGGGCAGGGCCCGGCTCATAACCTCCAGCACCGAAGCATCCACGATCGGCACCAGTGACTGGGGCAGCGCGGCGGTTACCAATCCGGCTCCGCAGCGCAGGGCGGCGCAAGACGCCAGGATGACCGCTCCAGCCATTCCGGCCGAGCCTCCCACCACCATGACGTGTCCGTACGTACCCTTATGGGATTCCGCCGGCCGGGGAGTCAGCCATTTCTTTACCCCGGTCTCATCGATCAGGTTCATTTTAAAGGCGGGGTCCTCCAGCAAGCGCCGGGGGATGGAAATGTCAGCCACCGACCATTGCCCCGCATATTCACATCCCGGGGCCAGGATCTGACCCAGTTTGGGCAAAGCCAGGGTGACTGTGTAATCGGCCTGAATCGCCGAGCCATGTACTTTGCCGGTATCTGCCTCCACTCCCGAGGAGATATCAACCGCAACCACCGGCACCCGGCTGCGGTTCAGGGTATCGGCCACAGCCGACTCCAGATCACCCAGTCGGCCCCGGAAGCCGATGCCATAGATGGCGTCCACGGCCAGGTCAGCCTGCAGCAAAGCGGTCAGCCAGGCTCCCCGGTGCTGTTCATCGGTCAGGGGCTGCACCGCTGCCCCCATACGCTGCAGTATATCGTAATTTACCTTGCTGTCCGGGGTAAGGCGGGCCGGGTCCCCCAAGAGGAAGATGTCCACCTCAAATCCCCGATTGATCAGGTGACGGCCCGCCACCAGACCATCCCCGCCGTTATTGCCTTGGCCGGCCAGTATCAGCACCCGGCCGCCGCTGTCATCCCCCAGCAGTTTGGTTACCGTTTCTGCCACCCGCAGCCCGGCATTCTCCATCAGCAACAGGCTGGGTATCATATACTCCTGGCTGGCCCGTCTATCGATCGCCTTCATCTCGTCAGCCTTCACCAGCTTCATGCAATCACTCCTTGTCGGCTATTACTACCGCGATAGCCTGCTCACGGCTATGGGACAGACTCAGGGCGATGTCTTTTATGCCTGCCTCCCGGGCCCGGGCCAAAACCCCGCCATGCAATAATATCTTGGGTTTACCGTTACCGTCGACCACAACCTCGGTATCATGGAAAGCCGTGCTGGTTATGAAAACCGGGTCCAGCTTGCGTACCGCTTCCCGGGCCGCAAAGCGCGCTGCCAGGGAAGGGAACGGATCAGCTTTGGCCAGGCAATATTCCAATTCCCGTGCAGTGAAGACCCGCTGCAGAAAACGCGGCGTCCGCCTGGCCACCACTCTTATCCGCTCGATCTCCACGATATCGACTCCCACCAGCATAAAATCCTCCCCGTGAACCCGCCGGCACTAAATGCGCCAGCCAATCCAGACTCATTATAATACTATCAGCTTGCGGGCATGAAATATTTCTTCGGTGATGGTATACATATTGCCTATCGAACCCACCTCCAGTTTGTCGGTGAGCCCATAAAAATCCAGGCAGGTACCGCAGGACACTACCTCTACCCCGTTCTTCTCCAGGTTTTTGATATGCTCCAGCATCTCCGAACCGGCGGTAGTCAGCAATACCCCGCCGTTCAAGAAAATAAGGGTTCCCAATTCCCCTTCCATCTGGGTCAGGGTGTACATGAAACCCTTCATTAATATACTGCCCAGCTGATCGTCCCCCTGGCCCAACACATTGCTTTTGACCAGCACCACCGCTCCGCCCTTCAGGCTCTGCTTTTGGGGAACCGCCTCGGACTTGGTAATATTTATATAAAACAGCCCATCCTGTTCTTCCACCATACTGCCCAGGTTCATGGTCCGCACCATCCGCGAGATGTTCTCCAGGGCGGCCTGACTGTCGACGATAGCCAACACCTCGCTCACGTCCTGGCTATCCAAGGCTCTTCTGGTCAAAATCACTGGTTCCGGGCAAGCCAAACCGCGGGCATCGACTGTCTGTCTCATCTTCGGGTGTCATCTCCTTTGCAGATTTTACAGGTACATTTTATCACAATCCCGCCCTAGGGCACCAATATTGGTGGGATTTGACGCCCCCATCCGCGAGAAAAAAAATTTTGTGGTGGAATGGATTGCGCCTCATGTAATATAATGTCTACTAAAGCGGCTGGTCTGACCATCAGGACAGCAGACAGTCGGGTGAGTTATTTTTGGTGGCCGGAGCGTTGCAATCTGGCTCCGTCGCCACCGGCACATAGCGTTTTTCTCGGGCAGCACCATGAAAGGATGGAGGAACAAGATGTTAGAATTGAGAATCAACGGGTTTGGCGGACAGGGCTCGGTTACCCTGGCACACTTGCTGGCGCAGGCAGCGCTGGAAAACGGTGAGCATGGGCAGGCCCTGCCATTTTTCGGGGTGGAACGCCGCGGAGCTCCGGTGCGGGCGGCAGTACGTATGTCCCCTACTACTATCCACGCCCACAGCCAGTGCGAGCTGCCCGATTATGTGGTGGTAATGAGCGAGAAACTCACCGCCGCCGCCGTGACCGAAGGCATCACTGACGTTGGCACAGTGATTATCAATGCTCCCCAGACGGTAGCCGTAGCCAATCACACTACCTGGCAGGTGGACGCGGATACCATCGCCCGGGAAGCCGACCTTTTTTCTCCCGACGGGCCTACCATCAATATTCCGCTGTTTGGAGCCGTCTGCCGGGTGCTCAACATCCCCCAAAATATAATGGAGCAGACCATATTAAATAAATGGCCGGGCATAAGCGGTGAGCGTAATCTCGGTGCCGCCGCCAAGGCCTATAATACCGTGACTCAGATTTGCGCCCAGCGGGCATCATAAAGCGCAGCAGCGAAAGGAATGGAATAGATGAGATCAGTTACCAAAGCCTACCGGCCTATTTCCTGGCCGATGAAGGGCGCCGGCGGTGATACGGGTTCTTGGCGCGCTCACCGGCCAGTGGTCGATGTGGTGAAATGCAACAAATGCCAGATCTGCTGGGTATTTTGCCCGGAAGCGGTCATTGACCGCGAGGAAGCTATTATTGATTACCGCTACTGCAAAGGCTGCGGCGTATGCGCCCTGGAATGCCCTACCGGCGCAATCAGCATGGAACAGGAGGAGTAGCAGTATGAAAACCCAAGCCGCGCAAGTCACAATGGAAACTGGCGCCAAAGCCGCCGCTCTGGCGGTAAAATCCGCCCGGGTGGACGTAGTCCCTGGTTATCCCATAACCCCCCAGACCAGCATCATGGAAGCGATGGCAGTCATGATCGACAATGGCGAACTGCATGCCCGCTTCATTCCGGTAGAGGGCGAACACAGCGCTATGGCCGCTACAGTAGCCGCTGCTGCCGCTGGCGCCCGGGTATTCACGGCTACCTCGGCCAACGGGCTGCTATACATGCACGAGGTACTACATATGGCTTCCGGCGGACGCCTGCCGGTAGTGATGTGCAACGTCAACCGCGGTATTTTCGCCCCCTGGACCCTATGGGCCGATCATCAGGATTCATTTTCCCAGCGCGATACCGGCTGGATGCAATACCACTGTTCCTCCAACCAAGAGGTTTTCAACACCATCCTGCAGGCTTTCCGGGTGGCTGAACAGGTAAACATCCCGATCATAGTCAACTTTGACGGCTTTGCCATCTCTCATTGCCTGATGCCCCTTACCCTGCCGCCCCAGGAGGATATCGACCGCTTCCTGCCTCCCCATCTACCAGAATGGAAGCTTGATCCGGCTCATCCTTCTTCCTTCTGTAATGTTACCATGGCCAACGAATACGCCGCCTTCCGCCAGATGCTGTCGGAAGATATAATGGGGTCTATCCCGCTGGTAAAACAAGCTGCCCAGGAATATAAGGAAATAACCGGCCTGTGGGATGGCGATACCATCGACACCTATCAGCTGGGAGACGCGGAAGTGGTGGCCTTTGCAGTCAACAGTATGGCGGCAGAATTGAAGCTTTCAGTCGACATCCTGCGCGAACAGGGCATCAAGGCCGGACTGCTGAGGCCTCGCCTGGTGGTACCTTTCCCGGCGGAGGATATCATCCAGGCCCTGCCCCCAAATGCACAGGTGATGGTACTGGATCGCAACTATAACTACGGTAACCCGGGCGGTATATTGGCAGCCGAGCTTAAAAGCGTGCTCTACGGCCGGCGTGACGACGTCACCGTCAAAAACCGGGTGGTGGGCATCGGCGGCATCGACCTGACCCGCCGCTTTATGGCCGCTGAGATCCGGGCCATGATGGAAGAATAGACTGGTTTGGACCATGAAAGGAATGTTTGATAGATGGCTACCAATATAAAGAAACTACCTGATGTCGAGCAGGTCTTGAGCGGCAATGGAGCCTGCGGCGGCTGCCCGGCCACCATGGCCCTGCGTATGGTGGGCAAAGCTTTGGGCCCCAACGCCATCATGCTGCTGACCCCCTCCTGCTCGGTAGCCAGCATGGGTATGACCCCCAAGCTGGGCTACAACTGGCCCTGCATAAATATCACCTTCGCGTCGGCGGGGTCATCGGCCTCCGGTATCGTCAATGCCCTGGAGATAATGCAGGAAAAGGGGCGGGTGGAGGGCGAGCTGCCCACCGTATTCAGCTGGGTAGGCGATGGCGGCACCTATGATATCGGTTTCCAGGCACTTTCCGCCGCCGCCGAGCGCAATGATAATATGATCCACTTTTGCTACAACAACGAAGCTTATAGCAATACCGGCGTGCAACGCAGCGGTGCCACTCCGCGCGGCACTTTCACCACCACCACTCCCTCCGGCAAGCGCCAGCCCAAGAAGAATATGGCCCTGCTGATGCTGGAGCACCATATCCCCTATGTGGCCACCGCCACCGTGGCTTACCCCGGCGACCTTTACGATAAAGTGGTGAAGGCTAAAAGCATCACGGGCATGAAATATATCGAGATACTGGCCCCCTGTTATCTGGGTTGGCAGTTCGACATGCCAGAGACGGTACAGCAGAGCCGGATGGCAGTGCGCAGCGGCGCCTGGCTGTTGTGGGAAGCGGAAAACGGCAAGGTGACCTTCAACAGTCCCAGCTCCCAGATCATAAGCGGCAAGAAGGCCCCGGCTCCAGTGGACGAATACCTGATGAAACAGGGCCGCTTCAGCCGTCTGCTCAAAGGCCCTGACGCGGCGGAGCGCATTGCCGAAATCCAAGGCGACGTCGACCGCGAAATAGCGTTCATGCGGGAACGGGCCAAAATAACTTATTAGCAACCGATGGGCATGGTATTTTTGCGGCCCATTGGCCGATTTCCTAAATCGGTTCTCGTCAAGGCGGCAATCGCCTTTTGTTGTTGCCGCAACGTGATTCCGAGACCAGTGGAAATTTTTATTTGGCAGATATGAGGTGTGCAACTATGTACTGGCTTCGACGCTGCCGCTTAACCTCCGCTAGTATATATATGCATACCCTAGAGCAATTCTTTATTTTGTCAGTGGTCTCGGATTCCCATAGACTGGCAGTCTATTATTAAGCATAATTATATTCAGTGGATGCCTTAACCGGCATCCACTAAAGTTAAGCCCAATATCAAAGCTGAGGAGAAATTCCTTTGACCTTTCAACCCATCAAGACCAAAAAAATATACGAAGAGATTATGGAACAGATCCGCGGAATGATAGCCGGGGGGGCTTTGCGGCCGGGGGATAAACTCCCTTCGGAGCGTGACTTGTCGGAAACCCTGGGGGTCAGCCGGACCTCGGTGCGGGAGGCACTCACCGCCCTGGAAGCGTTGGGGATCCTCGACATAAAGTCTGGAGAAGGTACTTTCATCAGACGCAGCAACGATTCCCAGACCTTCGCACCCCTCAGCGTTCTGTTGGCAGTGGAGCGCAACCCTGAAGCCCAGCTGATGGAAGTACGCCGCATACTGGAGACAGAGGCCGCTGCCCTGGCCGCCAAGCGGGCAACCCCCGCTGACGTAGAAAAGATGGAGGCCGCGCTGCAAGTCATGAAGAATTCCGATTCCGTCAAGGGCGCCGTGGAGGCCGACCTGCGCTTTCACTATACCATTGCGGAGGCCACCAGCAACAGCGTTTTACTGCGTATCATGAACACCGTCGCCGATCTGATGCATAACGATTTCCGCTCTGACCGGGAAGCTCTCTATGCCAAATTTACCAGTCAGGTTCTCGATGAACACGAAGCCATACTTAAAGCCATCAAGGAAAAGAACCCTGACCAGGCCTGGGCCCGGATGCTTGAGCACATCAACAATATCGAAAGTGGAATCAGCTCCGCATCGCTTCCTTAGCCTTAATGAGGGCGGTTATCACTCCGTTGACGGGCGTCTCCACCCCATAGCGCCGCCCCAGTTCCACTACCGCACCATTCAGGGCATCGATCTCGGTGCGGCGGCCCCGCTGGATATCCTGCAGCATCGAAGCGTGATGCAGAGCGGTGGAAGGAACCATCTGTTCATAGAATGCCCGCCCATAGTCTTTGCTGTCAGCCCAAGGGGTTTCCTGGCGGTGGGCCTGCAGCACGGCAAAGATCTCTTCAATGATCGCGTCCATCAATTGGCGGGTGTTCGGATTTTCCGCCAGCACGCCGTAGGCCACTTCCAGAATCGCTCCCAGCGGATTCAAAGCGGAATTGTAGATGATCTTGCCCCACACGTATTTCATCACCTCGGGGGAGGTTCGGGTAGGTATCCCGGCCGTGTTGAAGGCTTGGCTGAAATTCTCCAGGACGCTGGCCTCGATAAGATTGTCAGGCGAGCCGATGATAACATCGTCAGCGATGACTGTCACCTTCGAAAAACCTGCCTGCCTGGTCTCGGCGCCAAAGATCACCCGCCCCAGAATTAAACGGGCCGGGTCAATATGCCGGGCCGCCGCTTCAAAATTACCGTAGCCGTTCTGGGCCAGCATCACATATGTATTGGAGGCTATAAAAGCGGCTATCTGCCAGGCCGCTTGGGCCGTCTCATAGGACTTGACGGTAAGGATCACCAGGTCATAATCCCAATCCTGCAGATCCTCCAGGCGGGAAACCAATCCATCCAGGCGTTGGGCATGTTCGCCCCAAATCCCATCCACACGCACCCCGTCGGCCGCTGCCGCCTCGATCACCGTTTCCCGGTCCAAGCCGGTCACCTGATGTCCTTGCTCTTTTAACAGGCAGGAATAGACTGTGCCCAGGGCACCCAATCCAAATACCAGTATCTTCATCCTTTTCACCTTTCCCAATCCTAATATGGGTCTTGTTCACACCACTATATTCTATAATATACAGCCGTTTTAGGAAAACAAAAAGGCCGGCCCGCAGCCAGCCCCAATCTCCTGATGATATGACCACCCCTATTTGATGAGTCCCAGGCTCCGATAAGTAGCCGCGTCACCTTTCCCGGTCGGGGTCAGGCCGTGCCACACCTGGTAGTATTTTACCGCCAGTTCGGTCATCTTGCCAAAACGGCCATCGGCTTTATCGAAGACGATGCCTCTCTCTTTGAGACGATATTGGAGAAAAACCACGTCCTGGCCGGTAGACTTGGTTTTCAGCTCCCGCCCCTTGAAATAGGTGGGAGCTATCTTGCCGTTGGCCACCATTTTGACCGCGGTGCCCACCGTAACCAGAGGATAGAGGGCTTCCACATCCTTGTTGCGCATGCGGATGCACCCGTGGGAGAGTGACTGACCCACCGAATATGGTTTATCGGTGCCGTGAATTCCGTACACCCCCCAGGGAACATTGAGCCCCATCCAGCGCGTACCGAAACCGTTGCCCCAGTCAGTCGATTTTTGAATTACTTTGAACTCCCCCACCGGCGAAGGGGTTGAGTACTTGCCCACCCCGACCGGAAACGTCTTCAGAACCTGATCCCCTTCATAAAGGGTCAGCTTGTGTCTTACTATATCAATTTCGATCAGCCGGCTGCTCTTACCCCCGGTCTGGGCGATAGCCGGCTGGTCGGTCTGTTCATCCATCAACTCTTCCCACACCGCCGGGGTCACCTGTCCATCAGCGGCCAACCCATTGGCTACCTCAAATATTTTAATCAGATCATTGGTAGCCTGGTCATAAACTCCACTCGGTTCTATATCGTAGCCCAGCTCCCGCAGCCGTGCCTGCACCATCCATACCGCCTCCCCCTGGATGGGCGGATCAGCCAGGTACAGGGCCGGGAAATCGGTGCGGTCTACCCGCAGGTTGGGAGAGGGCGTTGGCGCTGTCTCTTCCTGGCTGAAAGCGCTGAGACTGCAACCGGTAAAAGCCAGACACCAGACCAGGACCGCCACCATCAGCTTCTTGGGCCACATATGACAACCTCCTTAAGTCTTATCCTTAATAGATATGCCCGGACCGGGATAGGTTATCACCTGACCCACTCCCCCCCTGGCCGCCAAATATTGGTTTAGGGGGAAACTGCTGTATTTGACGGGGCTGCCTGGTCCATCCATGCCAGCAGCCAGAAACAGTGCGCGCCGGGATTTGCGGCGATAGATCCGGAAAAGGCCTGGATCTGCGCCTGAGCCTTGGAAGCCAGCTGGGGCAGCGCCGCCAGGCTGCTCAAACGCAGCAGATTCATGGCCGCCACCGCATTATCGGAAGGCATTACGCTGTCATAGGACTCTTTGGGGCGGATCAGCAGCTGTTCGCTATCGGCTCCGTAGAAGAAAATTCCGCCCTTATCCCGGTCCCAGAACAGCTCCAGTAATTGCTCATTCAGCTGCAGCGCAGCCTCCAAACAGCCGGTCTGGCGGTCGGCCTCATACACCTCCAGCAAACCCCAGATCAGATAGGCATAATCGGCGGCGTAGCCGTGGTAGAGAGCTTCCCCATCCCGATAACGGGCTAAGAGACGCCCATCCTCCCGCCGCAGGCTGCGCAGGATAAAATCGGCCCCCTGCCGGGCTGCCTGCAGGCAGCCCTCATCTTGCAGCAGCCGGCCTCCCATCCCCAGGGCAGCGATCATCAATCCATTCCAGGCGGTCAGGATCTTGTCGTCCTTAAACGGTTTGATCCTCTTCTCCCGAACCTGGAACAGCTTCTCCCTCTCCCCCGCCAACAGACTCCTGACCTCCAGGGGGTTGGGCTGCCCGATCAGATTGGGGATATTGCGCCCCTCGAAGTTGCCTGGGGCGGTTATGTCGTAGGTGTCGCAGAACCGAGTTGCGGCCGGACCCAGGATGGCCAACACTTCTTCCCGGTCCCATACGTAATAGCGCCCTTCTTCCCCTTCCGAATCGGCATCTTCGGCCGAATAGAAACCCCCTTGAGGTGAAGTCATATCGCGCAGTACATAGGTAAAAATGTCCCGGGCTGCCTGTCCGTATAATTCCTTTCCGGTCACCTGGTAAGCTTGCAGATAGGCTATCGCTATCAGGGCGTTGTCATACAGCATCTTCTCAAAATGAGGCACCAGCCAGCGGCGATCGGTGGAGTAGCGGGCAAATCCAAAGCCCAAATGGTCATATATGCCGCCCCGGTACATGCCCAGCAGAGTATCTTCTGCCATCTGCAGGGCTTGTTGATGACGGTAACGTTGATGATATTCGAGCAGGAACAGCAAATTGACAGGGGTGGGGAATTTGGGGGCCGTGCCGAATCCGCCATATTCGCGGTCGTAGGTCCGCGCCAGGTTCCGTACCGCCTGATGCAGCGTTTCTTCGGTGAGTTGGCCGGTTGAATCAATCGTGGTTGACTTTTGTACCCACTGGGTGATCTCGGTCGCCGCCTTCAGGACCTGGTCCCGGTCCTGCCGCCATAATTGGGCCAGACGGGGCAGCAGCTCCATCATCCCCGTCATCCCCCCCTGGCTGAAGGGAGGAATATATGTTGCTGCATAGAAGGGGCGGCGGTCGGGGGTCATCACGATGGTCAGCGGCCATCCCCCGCTGCCGGTCAGAACCTGGCAGACCAGCATATAGATATGATCTATATCAGGGCGTTCTTCCCGGTCAACTTTGACCGAGACGAAGTTTTCGTTCAGCACTGCTGCCACTGGCTGGTTTTCGAATGATTGCCTCTCCATCACATGGCACCAATGACAGGTCGAGTAACCAATACTGAGAAAAATCGGCTTGTCTTCCCGCCGGGCTTTGGCAAAAGCCTCGTCCCCCCAAGGATACCAATCGACCGGATTATAGGCATGCTGCAGCAGGTAAGGGCTCTTCTGTTCAACCAATCGATTGGGCTGGCCCTGGTGTCTATCCAAATTTATCTCCATCTCATTCGGCCTCCTGAATCTTTTCGTAGTTTCTAGTGTGATTTGGTTCTAGAATGTGCCATTATTAGTCTCCATCCCACTAATATATCTTCTCAATCATCATATTAATTGATGCTAAGAATAGCAAAAAGAGACGAATATAATATCGCCTCCTCAAACTTGACCCAGTCAAACCATTCTGAATATAAAAAAGTGAAACTGAGTGTTTCTCTTTGTCAGTTTTTTTCTAAGGCGACGGGGAAATATAATATGAACTACTCCAGTAAAGGGACGATTCCGAATGGACTTGCTTGAATCAATTTATACCACCCGACAATTGTTGACCGCTCTGCAGCATGAACAGTGGATGAGCATCCTCTTTTCAGTTCAGTGGTGGGCATTGCTGTTCCTGCTGATCTCGGTATGGATAGCATGGTGGAAGTTAGTGGATAAAAAAATGGGGTTTCAAGTTCTGTCTTATGCCCTGCTGGTAGCTATCTTTGGGACTGCCTTGGATACGTATGGCTATAAATTGGGGTTATGGTCATATCCAATCAAACTCTTTTACTTAAATCCCGGATTAATATCTGGAGATTGGGCATTACCCCCAGTAGTGAAATCATTGATCTATCAGCATTATCCCGACTGGAAACGGTTTATCGTTGCGCAGGTGGCATTAGCTGGATTCCTGGCCTTCATTGGTGAACCGATATTGATTTGGATGGGTGCTTACAAAATGTATGATTGGAGTTATTGGCAATCCTTCTTGGTTTATATCCCGGTAGCAATTGTTAGCAAATGGATTGTGGATGGGTTGAAACAAAAGTTTGACCAGGGAACGATTTAAACATAGTTGGAATCTAAGCGCCCCCGGAAAAGTCACCTTTAAGCTGTGTCCTTCAGGGTTGGCAGCAAATGTTTTGCTGGCATTATGGATTGCAATCATAGTTTTGCCTAATGGCATACCCGCCAATACCTCTTTTTTCATGACATCCGATAATCAAAAGCCCCAAAAGAGCAAATTAATTATATAATCTATCTACAGCGTGTTTGTCCACCCGAAGGTCATTACTGTTGCCTAACAGGCATTGCTGGCGGGAGCGGCTGCTCCCCATGGGGTTTTTCGGGCAAAAGCCAAAGCCTGATAAGAAAAAGAATCTCAGCCACATATAGGGGGAAATCAGAGTGAAATCCAAACAGTTTGCCGTACTGGGCATCGGGAGATTCGGGGAAAGCCTGATAAAAGAGTTGGTCCGCATGGGTTACGATGTGCTGGCGGTCGATCTGGATGAGGATCTGGTCAAAGAAGCGGTGGATTATTCCACCCACGCCGTGCAGGCGGACAGCATGGACGAGCACGTCCTCAAAGCCCTGGGCATCACCAACTTCGATGCGGTTATAGTGGCCATCGGAGAAAACATGCAGTCCAACATCCTGACTACTATCCTCCTCAAGGAGCTGGGAGTGAGGAAGGTGGTGGCTAAGGCCAAGAACACCATGCATGGTAAGGTACTGGAAAAGATCGGCGCCGACGTGGTAATCTTTCCGGAACGGGATATGGCCATCAAATTGGCCCGTTCGCTGGCGTCCCAGAATTTTATGGAACAAATCAGCCTCTCCACCGATTACAGTATAATCGAGATCACCGCCCCCCGCAGTTTTGTCAATAAAAATCTGCGCCAGATCGGCCTGCGCCCCAAGATGAATGTTACCATCCTGGCAGTGCGGCGCGGTGATGAGATACTTGTGGTCCCGGGACCCGACCATACCATTATGAGCGGCGATATCTTGGTCGCTCTCGGTCATAACCGAGACCTGGATGCCCTTTCCGACATAGACTGATCAAGCAGGAGGGAGTGATAGACATAACCCAGATGAGCCCCTCACGATTGCTGGTGGTCAGTTTTTCGGCCTTGATACTGGCCGGCAGCCTGCTCCTGTCGACCCCCTGGGCGGTACAGGACGGACAGGCCGATTTCCTGACCGCTCTTTTTACCGCCACCTCCTCCGCCTGCATAACCGGACTGGTGGTAGTCGATACCGCCACCCACTGGACCACCTTCGGCCACGTAGTCATAATGGCTTTGATCCAGGTTGGCGGTCTCGGGGTGATGGCTTTCTTCACCTTTTTTGCCTTCCTGTTCGGTTGGAAGATCCACCTGCGGCAAAGGCTGGTATTACAGCAGTCAGTGAACTATTCCATGCTGGGTGGGGTGGTCAAGATATTCCGTTACCTGCTGTCGGTCACCTTCCTGATCGAATCTGCCGCTGCTCTTATCCTGGCCATCCGCTGGACACCGCTTTATGGTTTTCCCAAAGCACTGTGGTTCGGGCTCTTCCATTCCATTTCCGCCTTCAATAACGCCGGTTTCGATCTCTTCGGGAATTTTCACAGCCTAACCGCTTTCACCACCGATGTCACCGTCAACCTTACCATCTCGACCCTTTTTATCGCCGGGGGCCTGGGCTTTATCGTCCTGTACGAAGTATTCCAATATCGCCGAACTCAGATCCTGTCACTGCACTCCAAAGTGGTCCTGATAACTACCGCGGTTATGATATTTGGGGGCGCCTCGATCATCTTCATCACCGAGTATCATCACGCCCTGCAAGGTCTTTCCCTGGGCGGCAAGCTGTTGGCGGCTTACTTCCAGACCGCTTCGGCGCGCACCGCCGGTTTTGTAACCGTGGACCTCAATTCATTCTTCCTCTCCTCCCAGATGCTGATGATCATGCTGATGTTCGTAGGCGGCTCCCCTGGTTCCACCGCCGGCGGTATCAAGACCTCTACTTTTGCCCTTTTGTGGATAGCTATAATCAGCCGATTACGGGGCAAACGGGATAATGAGATATTCGAGCGCCGCATTCCCAGCAACGACATGTTCATGGCCTTGACCATTGTGGTCATGTATGTGGTCACTCTCATAACCATGTCCTTCCTATTCATCCTCACCCACCAACAGGATTTCCTGCCGGTGATGTTTGAAGTCGTTTCCGCTCTGGGTACGGTCGGACTTAGCCTGGGTCTGACCCCCTCTCACACCCCACTGGAACAGATCCTGATAATAGTCACCATGTTCCTGGGCCGGGTCGGTCCCATGACCCTTGGATTCGCTCTGGCTTATAACCGTTCCCAACCTTTTATACGCTACCCGGAAGGCAAGATAATGGTCGGCTAAAGGCGGGGCCGGGAATCGATTCTCTTCCATGCTGGATGGCTGGAGAGGTATAATTTTCTGATTTCTAGTCATTCTATTAAAGAGAAAATTACACAATGGAAGGAGAAATTGAGGTGAACATAAGTCAGATAGAACTGCAAAATCTCAGGCATCTCATCGGTGGCCATTCTACCGCCGAAAAGAAGCTCCGCTTCTATGCCAGCCAGGCCAATGACGCCCAGGTCCGCCAAATGTTCGAACAATCGGCCCAATCGGCTGCCGATACCCGCAAAAAATTGATATCCTTTCTAGGATAAAGGAGGTAAAGCGATGCAGATACAAGACAAAGAGATGGTGAATGATGTTCTGGCCATGGTCAATGCCAGCCTTACCAACTACGCCAACGTCATCACCCAGACCGCCAATCCCCAACTGCGGCAGACCATGCAGCAGATACGCAACGGGGATGAACAGTTCCAATTCCAATTGTATCAGATAGCTGAACAGAAGGGCTTCTATAAACCAGCCAGCCAGGCTCCCCAATCGGACATCCAGAATGTAAAATCCCAGGTCAGCCAGTCCTAAGCACAGTAAAGCCAGGAAAGATCACAACCTTTCCTGGCTTTTGTACCTTCTGTCTCACCTTTCGACTCTCAGTGTATAGGCCTCTCCATCCGGTGAGACCATGCAGTAACTGCCGTTAGTTGGCCCTCATCCCAGCCGAACGCCGGTCCGAAGGTACCCGCTTGCGCTTGTTGGTGCTTCTCAGGTTGGTCTCATACTGTCCCAATACTGCGTATACCTGATCCACATAGTCCATCGGGATCTCCACCAGGGTACTGTTGCCCTGAATATCTATATCACCGACCTGGCGGGGGGAGATGCTGGTCTTGGCCACCAGGAAATCTACCAGGCGGCGCGGGTGTACTCCCTGAAAGCGTCCCACCGGCAGCTCGACATGGGCGGTGCGGGGGCTGATGTCCTCCACTTCGGCGGTCTCCAGTTCGGGGCTGTCGCTGGCCAGCACTTTGAGGGCGGCGGCCAGCAGAAACTGGGCATCGTAATTCTGCAGCAATTCAACCGCCATATCATTGTATATGCCCGCTTCAGGTTCCGCTGTCTCCAGGAGACGATTGACCAGCATCTGCTGGCGGCGTTGGATGGCCACCTGCATCGAAGGCAGTATCTGGTGTTTTATCTTTTTGCCGATATGGCGTTCGATGATCCTCAGCAGTCTTATCTGGCTCGGTTCTACCAGGGTTATGGCCATCCCATCCCTACCTGCCCGGCCGGTACGTCCGATCCGGTGTACATAACTGTCGGGGTCCTCGGGGATGTCAAAGTTGAAGACGTGGCTGACCATCTCCACATCCAGTCCGCGGGCGGCCAGATCGGTGGCCACCAGGGTTGAGACATTGCCGCTGCGGAATCTCTCCATGACGTGGTCGCGTTCCCGCTGCGACATATCGCCGTGCAGTGAATCGGCTGCATAACCGCGGCTGTTGAGTACCCGGTTCAGTTCATCCGCCCCCTTTTTGGTACGGCAGAAGATAAGGCTTACTTGCGGGTGCTCAACGTCAATTATCCGGCAGATGGTTTCCACCTTCTGGCGGGGGTTGACTTCATAATAATGCTGCTCGGTCAGGGACACGGTCAGTTCCGGTGACGCGATGACTATAAGCTGGGGATTCTTCATAAAGTTGCGGGCCAGTTCCCGGATCTCCGCGACCAAAGTGGCTGAAAAGAGCATGGTTTGTCTCTCGTTAGGGCACTGCTCCAGAATCCTCTCGATGTCGGGCAGAAATCCCATATCCAGCATCTCGTCGGCTTCATCCAGCACTACATAATCCAATCCGGACAAGTCGATAGTACCCCGGTTGATATGGTCCAACAGCCGTCCCGGGGTGGCCACCACGATTTCCGGCCGGCGGCGCAGAGCCCGCAGCTGGATCTCTATGGATTGTCCGCCATAGATGGGCAGGGCTTTGACCCTCAGCTCCATCCCCAGGGACGATATCTCTTCCGATACCTGCACCGCCAGCTCGCGGGTAGGACATACCACCAAGGCCTGTAAACCCTTCTGGGCAATTATTCCGTTCAATATGGGGATACCAAAGGCGGCGGTCTTACCGGTGCCGGTCTTGGCCTGACCCATAATATCTTCACCGGCCAGACCTGGGGGGATAGCTTCGACTTGTATCGGGGTGGGGAGCTCAAAACCCTTCTTCTTTATCATCCTCAGAATGGCCGGCTTCAGTCCCAATTCTGCAAATGTGATGGCGGGGATATCCAAAAATAGTTCCTCCTTAATTCAAACAAAAGCGAATCCGTGCAAACACACCCAATGATTATAACATAAAATTACATACATTTCATCCTAGCACTTCTGGTTCCCGCTTCTGGCCCGGCCCGCCTACTTTCTCAGGAAAAATACCGCGTAGGTGCCTATCCCCACATGAGAACCGATCAATGACCCTATCTCCGAGATGAGGAAATCATCCACCCCGAAGCGTTTCTGGATCATCTCTTTTATCGCCAGCGCCCCTTGCCGGTCCTGGGAATAGGATATGCCGACGGTCTGGCCCTGCAGATCTCCGCCTCTCTCCGCCATAATATCCAAGAGTCTCTTCTGGGCTTTCTTCAAGCCCCGGTTCTTCTCCAGGGGGATGATCTTGCCATCCCTTATCTGCAGCGTGACCTTGATATTAAGCAGATCGCCGATGGCGGCGGCGGCCGGATTGATCCTCCCACCCCGTTTGAGCATCTCCAGGTTGCCGACAATGAAGACATGCTCCATGCGGTCAATACTTTCCTGAATGGCGGCGATGACCTGGGCTTTGGTGTGCCCTGCGGCCAGCTCCCGGACGGCTGTGATCAACGTCAATCCCTGCCCCACCGAGGCGCCCTTGGTATCGATGACGGTGATCCGCCCGGGATCAACCATGTCCCTGGCTATGCAGGCGCTTGCGTAGGTACCGCTCAAACCACCCGAAAAGGCCAAATATATGATTTCCGCATCAACATCCTGGAGAACTGCCTCAAACTCCTGTTGAAAGGTGGCCGCGTTGACCTGAGAGGTGGTGGCCAAGGTGCCGGGCTGCTCCAGCAGGCGGTAGAATTCCGACGGTTCGATATTGACGCGATCGATATAGGTAGATTCTCTGATCATGGTGGGCAGATAAAACATCCGCACCCCCAGGTTTTCCAACCGGTCCCGGTCCAGATCGCAGCCATTGTCCGAGTAGAGAATAATCTTCCCGGCCATATAAATCCCAACTCCCCTATCCTAGCTTGGTCCTCAATCAGAAAAATTTTACTACCATCGGCGCCCTTTTTCAACCGGGCCCTATCAGCCGTCTGCCGCAGCCAGCCCATCAAGCACCGCTGATTCATTATATTGGCCAGAACCGGTAATTATGACCAAGCCCGCGGTGCCTTCACAAACAAGCGGTTAACAGATAGAATTAGATGATATTCAGACCAACGCTTGGGTGGAGATGGTTACATGCCGGAGAATAAAAGAAGCTGGTTCACTCCTTTGTTGCTTTTTGCTGGTGCCAGTCTGTTGATGGGACTGTATGGCGGCCTTTATGACCCTACTTTCAACAACTACCTGGCCCAGACCCATGATGCCTCCCCCCTGGCCCGCGGCGCCCTGGAATTCCCGCGCGAACTGCCCGGCTTCCTAGTGGTTTTTATCGTCACCGCCCTTATGTTCCTGGCCGATACCCGCATCGCCGCCTTATCTGCCCTACTGGTGGGGGTTGCCTTGTGGGGGCAGGGATTCCTGTCCCCGGATCTAAAGATGGTGGTGGTATGGATGATCATCTGGAGTACCGGCGCCCATCTTTACATGGCCATAACCCCTTCCATCGGCATCCGCCTGGCCCGGGCCGGCCAGGAGGGGCGCCGCCTGGGACAGATCGGTTTCCTGGAGTCACTGGGCGCTTTGCTGGGGTTGATGACCGTATACTGGGGTGCATCCCGGTGGCATTTTTCGTTTGCGATCATATTTGGACTGGCCGGCGTCTTTGCGATCGCAGCAGCCGTATTTCTCTTCCTCATCAAACCCCGCCCTCTGGATAATCCCCCCCGGCGTCCGGTTTTTAAGAAGAAATACTGGCTCTTCTACTGGCTCAACATCGTCTTCGGAGCCCGCAAGCAGATATTCCTCACCTTTGCCCCGTGGGTGCTCATCCGCATTTTCGATTGTGGGGTGGAGACCTTTGCCCTGCTGGGATTCCTGGGCACCGTTTTGAGTCTGGCCTTCAAGCCCTTGCTGGGGCGGGCCATCGATATGTTCGGGGAAAGGCTCATCATCTCCATAGAATCGCTGCTGCTAATCATCATGAGTGTACTGTATGGGTTCGCGCCCGCCTGGTTCAGCCGGGAAACAGCCTTCATTATCATCATGGTCTGTTTTATCGCTGATCAACTGCTTTTCGCGGTGCGGATGGCGCGTACCACCTATTTGAATCGTATTGTGGATCGTCCCGACGAACTGACTCCCACCATCTCCATGGGTTTAAGTCTGGACCATGCGGTTTCTATGTTGATTCCTCTGGGAGGCGGCCTGCTGTGGACCTATTTCGGTTATGTTCCCGTGTTTATGGTGGCCGGTTTGCTGGCGGTGGCCAACCTGGCCCTGGCCTCCCTCATCCCCGACCGCCCCGCCCATGCTGCCTCCGTCCAGCCAAGCTGACCCCCGGATGAGATAAGCATCGCGCCTGACCGAAATGTATACTTGCCGTGGACCTTGTCAAGTTCTTGGCGGCTGAATTAAAATAGAAACACTTGCCTGGTCGATTGTACCGGGCTCGGCATTGAGATAAATCCGGTGGCCATATACCGGGCAGACGGGCACCGTTGGATGTTAGGAGTGAATGGTTTGGGATATGACAATATGGTATTCGGTAAAAAGGATGCGCACCAGTTACTGAAGGAATATGGCAGCCCACTATACGTATATGACGAAGAGATTTTGCGGAAAAGATGCCGGGAGATGCACAACCTTTTGAGTTACCCCGATTTCCGGGTCAATTACTCGGCCAAAGCCAACACCAATGTCGAACTCCTGAGGATAGTAGGTTCGGAAGACCTGGATGTGGATGGCATGTCCCCCGGGGAGATGTACCTGGAGATGATGGCCGGTTTTCCCCCCAGCAGGATCACTTTCATCGGCAACAATGTCTCTGCTGACGAGTTCCGCTATGCGGTGGAACGGGGTATAGCGGTCAGCGTGGATTCCATATCCCAGCTCAAGACCCTGGGCGAGGTCAATCGCGGCGGCAAGGTATGCCTGCGCATCAATCCCGGTATCGGTGCCGGCCATCATGCCAAAGTGGTTACCGGCGGCCAGAAAGCCAAGTTCGGTATCGCCGTCGAAGACCTTCCCTGGGCTCAGGATCTGGCCTCCCAATACCACATGACCATAACCGGTCTGAACCAACATATCGGCTCCCTCTTCCTGGAACCGGATGCTTATGTTGAAGCGTCCGCCTTCATCCTGGATGTCGCGGCCGACATGCCCAGTGTGGAGATGGTAGACCTGGGCGGAGGTTTCGGCATCCCTTATCGTCATGGGGTTGAACCCCGCCTGGATCTGGCCTTGTTAGGCGCTCAGCTGGACAGCCTTATCAATGGCTGGGTGGCTGCCAATCGTCCGATTACGGTCCGCACTGAGCCGGGGCGATATGTGGTGGCGGAATGCGGGGCTTTGTTGGGTACCGTGACCGCCGTCAAGGAAAACTATAACACCTTTTTCGTGGGCACCGATATCGGGTTCAATACCCTGGTGAGGCCGGCTATGTATGACAGTTATCACGAGTTAAGCGTAGCTCCCGAAAGCGAGCGGCCTTATGAGGAATACGATAAACCGGTATACGTGGTGGGCAATATCTGTGAGAGCGGCGATATACTGGTGCATGACCGGGTCATCCCCTGCTGCCGGGAAGGTGACGCCCTGATCGTACATGATGCCGGAGCGTATGGCTTTGCCATGGCCAGCACCTATAACTCCAGGCCTCTGCCGGCGGAGGTTCTTATCACCACTGGGGGCGAGGTACGCTTAATACGAAGAGCTCAAACCCTGCAGGATCTGTGGTGGTAGCTATCTGCTGTTAGTGGAGATATGGGGCGGATGACCGCCCCTTAGACCGTCAAAAAAGGCCCATAGCTGCGTTAATACGGAATCCCCGCTCAATCGACGTACCTCGTGTACGCCTTAATCACGGACCTCCCGAACGCCTTGCTCTACGCCTTTTTTGCTCGGTCTGCCTGAATGCAAATTGTTTGACACCCTGGGGGGCGGATGACCGCCCCTTTTTTTCTACTTGAAACGCTGCATATATCCTTCTATGTATTTTCTTACCGCCGACGCCGGCTGGTAAACACCGAAGTGCCCTTCACAGAGGATGTCGGCGTCGAGATCCAGCAGAGCTTGCATCGATTGGCGCCACTGCTGCATGTCCGAACCCCATTCCTTATTGAAGGGACCGTGTATATCCTGTCCGAACAGCACCCGCTGGCCGTCTATCCGGGTATGGATCGAGATGCCGCCTGGGGTATGGCCGGGCGTATGCAGACAGGTGAGTTCAATATCGCCTAACTTAATACCCTGCTCAGCTCTATTGAGGACTATATCCACGGCTACTCTCTTATACTTCACCCGGTACCAGGAGGCAGCCGTCAGATGGGGCAGTCCGTCCTGAATGGCGGGCAGTTCCAGGTGATGGGCGATTACCTGCGCATTCAGCCGTTCCTGCAGCTGATGCAATCCCCCGATGTGGTCGATGTGCCCATGGGTGGCGACGATGTACCTGACCGCCTCGCAGCCGATGCCCGTCTGGGCAATATTGTCCAGGATCCGGTCCACACTGCGGCCCGCCCCGGTATCTATCAGAGCCGCCTCTTGTCCTCCGTCCACCAGGTAGATGCAGCAATCATCCGGATCGGATAAGCGGCCTCCGCCCACCTGGAATACTCCCTTGCATATCTCTGTCATACCCTTCATCGAATATCCCTCCCTCTTGGTGCCCTTGGCTCCATTTTCGCACAGATGATGGACAGCATCAATTTCCGGTTTCCCCGCACCCCAAAACGTAGTAAGGTATTTATCAAAGACCGATTGCACACTGCGGTCACCATCGGTAAAGGAGAATTCGCACATGGCAACCCTCCCCAGTTACGAGATAATAGCCACCTACAAGGCATTGATCAGCAGCCCCTATATGGCGTTGGTCATCGTCGACAAACAAGGCATGATCACCCTGATGAATGACACCTTCCTGGAGAGCCTGGAATTGCGCCGGGAGGATGTCATCGGCAGACCCGTGCTGGAAATACTGCCTCACTCCAAGCTGCCAGAGATACTGGCCACGGGCCGGGTAGATAAAGCGGACATCTGGCCTATCAATGATAAGGATACCCTGGTCACCAGGATTCCCATCATCAAGGACGGCGAGATTATCGGCGCCATTGGCCAGAGCCTGGCCCTGGACATGTCAGGGGCCAAGATATTCATGAAAAGGCTGGAAGAAAACCAGCGGGATTTCGACACCTTCATCGAAGGTCTTATCGAAAGTCCCTACCTGATCTATGTGATCATCAACCGCGAGGGTATAATCACCGCCATCAATCAGACCTACCTGGATATACTGGAGATGAAGCACGAGGATGTAATCGGCCGCCATATACATGACATAACCCCCAATTCCGAGCTGCCAGATATCATCCGCACCGGAAGGGTGGATAAAGCCGCCTTCTGGCCCATCCGCGGCCATGATACCATCGTCACCCGGCTGCCCATCAAAAGGGACGGCAAAATAGTGGGCGCCATCGGCCAGAGCCTGTTCATGGACCGTTCCGGAGCCCAGGCCCTGCTGGAAAAGATGCGCGAGACGGAACAGGAATTTGCCACTATTTTGGAAGGATTGATCGAGAGCCCTTACATGGTCTACGTGATAGTCGATAAGGATGGCTACATAACCGCCATGAACCAGACCTATATAGATATCCTTGGCTTTACCAAGGAAGAAGTGATCGGCGCCCATATCCTGGATATATCGCCCACCTCGGAGCTTCCTGAGATTTTGGCCACGGGCAGGGTCGACAAAGCTGACATATTCATGATCAAGGGACGGGAGACCATAGTGACCCGGCTGCCTATCATCAAGGACGGCCATATAATAGGAGCCATCGGTAAAAGCCTGTTTCTGGACATGTCTGGGGTGCGCATCCTCACCAACAAGATCCAGGAGACGGAGAAGGAATTGAGTTTATATAAGGAAGAAGTGCGCAGCTTCTATCGGGCCCGCTGGCAGTTTCCCAACCTTATCGGCCAGTCCCCCGAATTCCTGGCCGTCAAATCATTTGCCGAATATGTCTCCCAAACCAACAGCACCCTCTTGATAACCGGTGAAAGCGGTACCGGCAAGGAGCTTTTCGCCCAGGCCATCCATAATGCCAGCAGCCGGGGCTGCAATCCTTTTATCCGCATCAACTGCGCGGCCCTGCCCGACAATCTGCTGGAATCAGAGCTATTCGGTTATGAAGACGGGGCTTTTACCGGCGCCCGTAAGGGAGGAAAGCCGGGCAAATTCGAATTGGCGCGGGGGGGCACTATCTTCCTCGATGAAGTCGGCGACATGCCTCTGGCCATGCAGACCAAACTATTGGCCGTCCTACAGGAGAGATCGTTGGAAAGGGTCGGGGGTACGGCCCTCATCCCGGTGGACGTTCGAGTCATAGCCGCCACCAATCGCAACCTGGAAGAGATGGTGCGGGAAGCAAAATTCCGCCAGGACCTTTATTATCGTCTCAACGTGGTCCGGCTCACCATCCCCGCTTTACGGCAACGGCGCGCCGATATCCCCCTACTCACCCGTTATATCATTAGTGTCCTCAATCAAGACCTCCGCACCGCTGTAAAGGGTACCACCGATAGCGCCGGCCAGCTGCTGCAGGAATACGACTGGCCCGGCAACGTCCGGGAGCTTTACAATCTGCTGGAGCAAGCCATCAACCTGGCCACCATGGAAGGGGAGAAACACCTGGCTACCAGCCATTTCCCTTCATTGGTCAAACGGCTGGCTTCGGCCGGGGAATCAGTACCAGGCAACAATCTTGCCGAGACGGTGGAGAACATCGAAAAGCGGATGATCGAGGAGGCCTTGAAGAGCAACGCCGGCAACAGGTCCCGGACCGCCAAACAGCTGGGAATGCATAGCTCGGCTTTGTACCGCAAGCTGAACAAGTACGGCCTATCATAACCAAACTCACCTATTCCAGGATACATGGTCTCCTATTTTAGGAAAGTCCCGCAAACATGCATAAGCCGGCTCTGTTCCCGCTGGAGCCGGCCTGCCCTGTCATTTATGGCCTCCTGCCATCGTCACTCATCAATTCAACCCGACTTGCATCCTGTCAGCTGGAATAGCCGGGTTAACGGGGCTGGCAGCCATCCCCTGTGAATCGGTCAGCCTTGGCATGAAAATTGCTCATTATTGGAGTAAGACTTTTAAAGTAATTTTGAGGAGGCATTATGTATGGAATTGAATGAAGTAGTAATTGTCAGCGCTTGTCGTACTCCCATCGCCCGATTCATGGGTTCATTAAAGGATTTTACCGGGAAAGACCTGGCCATCATCGCCGGCAAGGAAGCCGTCAAACGAGCGGGAATCGACCCCGGCATAATCGATGAACTGGTCATGGGCCAGGTATATCCGCATTTTCAGGGTTCGCTGCCTTCCCGGCAGGTAGCCATGGCAATTGGACTGCCGGTCAGCAGCAACGCCTGTAACATCAATCAGAACTGTGCTTCCGGAATGCGGGCCTTGGAAAATGCCGCCGATCATATCGCCTTGGGGAAGACTGACATCGCCCTGGTGATAGGGACCGAAAGCATGACCAACGCCCCCTACATGATGAACAAAGCCAGAATGGGCTTCCGGATGGGGCCGGGCAGCGTCGAGGACGCCATGCTCTATGACGGCCTGGTAGATAAACTGGTGCCCGGACATATGGGTCTGACTGCGGAAAATGTGGCGGCCAAATATGGTATCACCCGCGAAGAATGTGACATTTTGGCTCTGAGCAGCCATCAAAAGGCCACCGCCGCCAATCAGGGGGGCATATTTGACCGGGAATTGGTCCCGGTGGAAATCAAGACCAAGAAGGGATCAACCTTCTATAGCAAAGACGAGCATATGATCCCCGACGCCAACCTCGAATCCATGGCCAAGCTGCCCCCAGCCTTTAAGAAAGACGGAGTGGTGACCGCTGCCAATGCTTCCGGTATAAATGATGCCGCCGCCGCGGTAGTGGTGATGTCCAAGCAAAAAGCGGCCGAACTGGGTATCAAACCATTAATGAAGATGATCAATATCGTGGCCGAAGGGGTTGCGCCGGAGGTCATGGGATTAGGTCCGGCGGTGGCTATACCTAAAGCCTTGGGTTTGGCCGGGCTGAAACCGGAGGATATCGAATACTGGGAAATTAACGAGGCCTTCGCAGCCCAGTTCATCGGTGTCGGCCGTATGCTCAAAGAGGATTTCGGCATCGTATTGGACCCGGCCCGGATAAACCACAACGGTTCCGGCATCGGATTGGGACACCCGGTAGGCTGCACCGCTTTGCGCATCATCGTTTCCCTGTACTATGAGATGGAACGGCTCGGCTTGACCCTGGGCTGTGCATCCCTTTGCGTAGGCGGCGGGCCGGCCATGGCTTCCTTGTGGACCCGGGATATCTAGTGACATCCGCCTTTTCTCTGTTAAGATGGCCTTAAAATAATGAATGAAGCGGCGCAGGTCTACCAGGAAGGGATAGCGTCGGTGGAAGAGATCGACAAGGCGATGAGGCTGGGGGCCAACATGCCCATGGGTCCCCTGGCCTTGACCGATCTGGTGGGCATCGATATTGTACTGGCCATCCGTGAATACTTCTGGAAGGAATTTGGCGATTCCCAATACCGGGCTTCCCTGGCCTTCCGCCAGAAAGTGATAGCCGGTCATCTGGGCATGAAGACCGGCAAGTGTTTCTACGATTACAAAAAATAACCAAACAAGCATACGTGCGCAGAGAGGCCTCCGGCTGTCAGTTCAGGGTTGTCAGCGGAGGCCTTGTGCTGTCCGTGATTATTATAAGGATTGATAATCCCCTCACCCATGGAAAAACCGGCCCATCAGGGCCGGCCAAAAGACGCGGTCAAATGATTCATTTGGCTGTGGGGCGCAGCTGGCTTGGCCGCTACGAAAGCTTATGGATAAACAATCCGCTCCTCAGTTTGGGCTCAAACCAGGTAGATTTGGGCGGCATTATCAGCCCCGCGTCGGCAATATCCATCAGATCCTGAACGGTGGTCGGGTACATGGAGAAAGCCACCGCCATCCCCTCATTTACCCGCCTCTCCAGTTCCTCCAGTCCGCGTATACCCCCCACGAAATCGATTCGCTTATCGGTGCGCGGGTCGGCGATACCCAGGATAGGTCCCAGGATATTGTTCTGCATTATGGAAACATCCAATCTCCCCACCGGATCGTGGGGGTCATAGCTGTTTTCTCGGGCCTGCAGGCGATACCAGCCTCCCTCCAGGTACATGCCGAACCAGTGCTTGTCTTGGGGTTTGTAGGGGCCGCTGCCCTCATAGCGGCTAACCGCAAATTTCTCCCCCACCCGGGCCAGGAATTCGGCCGTATTGAGCCCGGCCAAATCCTTCACCACTCGGTTATAATCCATGATATACAGGTCCTGGTCGGGGAATATCACCGCCAGGAAACAGTTGTATTCTTCTGCCCCGGTATAGTTGGGATTGGCTTCCCGCCTCATCCGCCCTACCTTTACCGCTGAAGCCGAGCGATGATGGCCGTCGGCAATATAGAGATTTTCGATCCCCGCAAAGAGAGCCGTCAGCTGGCTGATCACCTCATCATCGTCGATCCTCCAGATGATATGACGTATGCCGTCCTCGGAGGTGAAATCATAGATGGGGTTCCCAGTCATCCAGGCCGCGACTGTTTTATTGATGTCGGTCTGAGCTGGATAGGTAAGGAAGATGGGACCGGTGTTGGCATCACAATAATCGACGTGACGGGTGCGGTCTATCTCCTTATCGGCCCGGGTCAGTTCATGTTTCTTGATCTTATCATTCAGATAATCGTCTATTGATGCACAGGCAACCAGACCGGTCTGGGCCCGATCTCCCATTATCTGCCGATATATATAGTAACAGGGCTGGGCTTCTTCCCGCAAGACCCCCCCCTCTATCATCTCCCGCAGCGTCTGGGCGGCTTTTTCATAGACCCGCTGGTCATACAAATCTATCTGCGGGTCCAGGTCTATCTCCGCCTTATCCACATGCAAAAAGGAGTGGGGATTGCCCTCCACCATCCGGCGGGCTTCCTCGCTGCTCATCACGTCGTAGGGCAAGGCCGCTACCTTGTCCGCTAATTCCGGAACCGGACGTACCGCCCGGAATGGTCTAATCTCTGCCATAATTTATCCTCCTGCTGCCCCAGGGATTCATCCCTGACTATTTTAGTATGTCGTCGATGTTGCCGATCAGGTCCTTGATCTCGTCCAGGGTGCAATCAGCCATGTGGGCGATACGGAAGGTCTTGTCCTTCATCTTGCCATAACCGTTGGAAATCTGATAACCCCGGTCGCCCAGCTCCTTGTTCAAAGCCGCCACATCGATGCCCTTGGTATTGGCAATAGTGGTTAAGGTATTGGACAGGTACTGCGGATTGGCGAAGAGGGCGAATTTCTGGCTAGCCCAAGCCCGCACATATTCGGCCATTTCCTCATGGCGGGCAAACCGCGCTTCCAGTCCTTCCTCCAGGATACGATCCAATTGATAATCCAGCGCAAACATATGTGACAAGGAGGGGGTCGACGGGTACTGGTAATCCTTCTGCTGAAGGTAATCGTACAGGGACAGCAGGTCCAGGTAGTAACCGCGATGGGGTACCTGCTGGGCTCTGGCTATCGCTTTGCGGGAGAACGAACAGATGGCCAGCCCGGGCGGCAGCCCCAACGCCTTTTGGGTGGAGGTGATGCAGACATCGACACCCAACTTATCGACCTCGATCTTGGTGCCGCCCATGGAACTTACCGAATCCAGACAGAAAACCACATCGGGGTGTTTCTTCACCACCGCGGCGATCGCAGCGATCGGATTCATTATACCGGTGGAGGTCTCGTTGTGGGTTATGGTCATCAGGTCATATTTACCGGTGGCCAGCACTGCATCCACCTGTTCCGGGAGGGTGGGCTGACCCCATTCCACCTCATACAGGTCGGCGGCGACATTATTGGCGTCAGCCATCTCCCACCACCGTTTGCCGAAGGCCCCCACCGAGAATACCGCCGCCCGCTGCAAAGTGCAGGAGCGTACCGCACCTTCCATCAAGCCGCTGCCCGATGATGTCGACAGCAGAACGGCCTCATCGGTATAGAACAGCTGCCGTATCTTGTCGCTTATCCGGCGCTGCAACGCGGATGCGTCCTTGCTGCGATGTCCTATCATGGGAGTCGCCATCTTGGCTAAAACGTCCGGTCTTACCTCGACCGGTCCGGGTATAAACAATTTTTTGTGCACTGTCCAACCCTCTTTCATTTTGATCACAGTAGTATTTTATCAATTTCCCCCTGCCAGCACAATCAGACTGGCCGGCGGGGCTGGGGAACAGAAACTAATCGGGGTTTTGACTTGCCCGCCGGGGATAATATAGTATTATTATAGATTCCAACTTCTGGTTCCGGTTGCGTGGTTGTATTGATCTAACGACGGGATTATAGACAAGGAGGTAATTATGGACAAACAGCTGGTGGCAAAGGCCCAAAGACTCATCAATGCCAACCTTATTTCCACCACCTTGAGTACGGTGAGCAAGGATTACGACGTAAATATCGCGGTAATAACCGTCCTGGAGATGATCGATGAACATACTATAATATGTGCCCGTTTCGGGGCTGATAGGACCTATGCCAATCTAAAGGAGACCGGCAAAGGCGTCTTCCTGGTGCTTTTGACGCCCGATGGCCAGACCAAGGATGGTATCCGGGTGTATGTGGAATTGGCGGAAGATCAGCAGGAAGGTGAATATTTCGATCGCATCCAAGCTCGCCTGGATAAGACTGCTTACGGGAACTTCCAGTTGAAGAATTGCCTGGTGTTCAGGATCGTAGATATATTGCCGGTTTCCATGCTCAAGAAAGAAACTACAACCTCATAAACATATTTTTGCGCATTAAGATTTGTTGTCCAACTTATTGGATATCTGACCGAGTTTATCGTAAATCGTTGACAGTACGATTATTACGAATCCGAGCATGAAAAAAGTAACCAGTTCCTGAGTGAAATAGGCTAGGACGCCGATACCGAACAACGCTATCGTATTCCAAAGTGTAGAATCGAATATTTTTTTCATTCATAACCCTCCCGTTCTTTACAGCTTACTTTGCGCCCGTAGATTAGTTTAAGGCTGGTATTGTTCCCGTATCTCATAGATGACGCCATCCCGGAATTTCAGGTGGTAGGGGGCGGAGTATTCAGCCATGCGGCGGATGAGCCCGTTTATGTCTGTCAATGTCGGGGTGGCCAAATCGTTCCAGTTTACCAAATATACCTTGACTCGATGGGCTACCTTCATTTCTTGTCCCTGCTCGGACTGGTTGTATATATAGTAGTCGTTGGGAAAATCCAGGTCGGCATCCAGCCCCAGCTCACCGATTCTGGCCGCATCGGTATTCAGCACCCATTCTATTTCATCAAAGTTCAAGACCCGGGTGTGAAGATTACAATCCTGCAGAAAACCCATCAGTTGTTTGGGATTATCCATCGGCGGCTGACTGGCACTGACTATGACATTAAAGTCAGGAGGTTCTGCGCCCTCATCGACCCAGAACCCTATTGCCTTGGAGCCATCCATAATGATATCCAGGTTGTGTATTGCCCCATCCGGCCTCTTCCCGCCATAGGTGACAAGCATGACCTCCCGCCCCAGATAGCTGGAGAAATCCAGCCCATTCAACTTCGACTGCTCGTTGGCTGCCTTCAGCAGAGCCCCTATATTCACGCCATTTATCTGCTCGTCAAATGAAGCTGGCATCTGCAGAGCAAAATTGGCTCCGCTATTAACCAGGATGGTATACCCCTGGTCTCGTACTAAACCGGCGGATAATTCATACTGCGCTCTGACTTGTTGATCGGATTCGATGGCGTTGATTAGCCATTGGTATATTTCTGAGTGGCTGGCTTCAGACAGATAAGCGATGGTCCTGGAGGCGCCCGTCATGGATTCGGGATCGGTGGCATAGATAATCCCGTCCGGCCATATAAGAAAAAAGCCCTCCAATTTTTCCGTATAGCTGTCGTGACTGTACAGACTCACCGTCAAATGCTCCTCGAGCATTCTCCCTGTCATGAAATCCATATCCTCCTGGGGGGACAATCGGGTCACCGGGATCTCGCCGACCATGGATATCAATTCCGCGATATGCGTCGGGTCCAGTGTGTTCATTTGATATTGAACCGCCGGTTCCTTAATCACATCAGCCTTATCGATCTGTACTCTATTCAAAAGCACACTGCCCACATTGGCCGTCTGCTTCCCGGTCGGGAAACCAGCGCAACCTGCCACCGCCATGATCATAATTAGAACAATCAACAAAATGGTCCGTTTTTTCATGACCTCATAACCCCCCTTTATTGTGACCTTGACAGTGCCGATCCTCTTATTTGCGCAACAGGTATGTTGCCATAGGAACCTGAACAATAATCGTTATAGGAACCCCAACCATTACAACCAGCCAATTGAAAGGGTCGCGGCTCAATATTGTATATGCTGAACCAAGCGCCAAGAAAATTAGTGACATAAATATTCCGTAAATCAGGCCAGAATATTTGGTGCCCCTTTGCCTAATTAGTTTAAAAGCGACCATCCCCAGAACAAAGTTGATGATGATAAATATCGCGATGTTTACGGGGACAATTGAGTAGGCGTTACCACCAACTAATTTGCGGATTATGTGTTCAGGCATAAGCTTTAGTAGTATACGAATTCTATCTACTAATACTGCTACGTGAGACGCCAAGCCGCTTGCTAAAGCAAGATTGAAAACATATACCGCTAATACCATTGCAGTAAAAGCAATAGTGAAATTCATTATTTCATGTTTTTGTGCTATCCCATCGGCTCTACTGGATAGAATCACCGCAACCGTCCACCTACTCTACCGCATCCCTAATATCAGATCTGTTTTAAATCCAGAGTCTCTTCCTGTCCGTCCCAGGTAAT
>CAZBSD010000018.1:0-43818 GCA_964494735.1 uncultured Syntrophomonas sp. | reverse complement strand
TCTTATACTACACCCTGACTGGTCATGGCCTCCGCCACTTTGAGGAAACCAGCGATGTTGGCTCCGGCTGCCAGATTATCGCCAAATCCATATTCCTGGGCGGCGGTGCTTGATTTCTGGTAGATGTTGACCATGATATCCTTCAATTTGGCATCCACTTCTTCGAAGGTCCAGGAATATCTCATGCTGTTCTGGGACATCTCCAAAGCCGACACGGCAACGCCACCGGCATTGGCGGCTTTAGCCGGTCCAAATAATACCCCATTGTCCTGAAAGACTTTGACTGCTTCCGGGGTACACGGCATGTTGGCACCTTCGCCTACCGCTATACAACCACTGGCAACCAGTTTTCTGGCCGCCTGTTGGTCTAATTCGTTCTGGGTTGCGCAGGGCAGAGCGATATCGCAGGGAACGGTCCAGATCCCGTCGCCGGGGAAATACTCGGCTCCACACTCACCGGCATAATCACTGCATCTCTTTCTCTCAACTTCCTTGATGCGCTTGATTATATCCACATCAATACCCTTTAGGTCGACTACGTAACCGTTGGAATCGCTGATGGTGATAACTCTAGCGCCCAGCTCCATGGCTTTTTGCGCTGCATAGATGGCAACGTTTCCGGAACCGGAGATCGATACCGTCTTGCCTGCAAAGGATTGGCCTTTCTCTTTCAGCATCTCATCGACAAAATACACCAGCCCATAACCAGTTGCTTCAGTCCTGGCCAGGCTGCCGCCCCAATTCAAGCCTTTGCCGGTCAGCACACCCTCATATAGGTTTCTGATCCGCTTATACTGACCGTACAGGTATCCAATCTCGCGTCCGCCCACTCCGATATCCCCGGCGGGCACATCGGTATCCGCGCCAATGTGCCGATAAAGCTCAGTCATAAAACTCTGACAAAATTTCATGATCTCATTGTCGGATTTACCCTTGGAATCAAAATCGCTCCCGCCTTTACCGCCGCCGATAGGCAGACCGGTAAGTGAGTTCTTGAATATCTGCTCAAAACCGAGGAATTTGATAATGGAGAGGTTCACTGACGGATGCAGCCGCAGGCCTCCTTTATAGGGGCCGATGGCGCTATTGAACTGAATACGGAACCCTCGGTTTACCTGGACTCGGCCGTTATCGTCCAACCACGGTACCCGGAAAATAATCTGTCTCTCCGGCTCCACGATCCGCTCCAGGACTCCTGCCCGGGCGAATTCAGGATGTCTTTCCACAACTGGCTCCAGTGATTCCAGGACTTCTTTGACCGCTTGCAGGAATTCGGGTTCATGAGGATTCCGCTGCATGACTTTCTCTAGTACGGTACTGGTGTATGACATTTTGGGTTCCTCCTTCGGAAAACATCAATCATTTCGTGAGCATCCACTACTAGAAATTATAGATAGTTTAATATCCATGTAAATAGCTTTTGCTCAGATATGCTGTATACATTTCCTGGGGGAGGAATCGGATTTTTAGGCGTTTTTGAACCTCGAACAACCTTTCGGGAGACGTTTAGAAGGGGTATCGTTAGAGTGTGAAGTCGCTCTCCAAACCCTTCTGGATTATCTGTTGTATATCCGAGAACAGCTGAATGAATGCGGCCTCGGCCTCAAACAGGGCTGCAATCAGTTTGTTGCGGTTAAGCTTGGCGTATTCAAGGGCTACCTGCTGTACCTGTTGGTCCGCCACTGGTTGACCCAGCATCTCAGCCTGGTTTACCTCCATCTGCATATTGCGGAACAGGGTGAGTCTCTTCTTCGCCTCCGGGTCCGAATTCAGGCGTTTCTGGGCTTCCACCAAGCGCTGGTAGGCATCGTTGGCCTTCAGTGCCCGCACCAACTCATGGGTTATATCATAGGGGTTGTCGTTCATATCTGCCACCTCCCAATTATTAACCGGTGATAATTCCCTGAAAAACCGCGATAAGGAATACCGCGTAGAATCCTCCGCACGACAACAAGGTCAAGGCCGACATCCTCTTCTGGCGCGCCAGGTACAGGTACAGTAAGGCCGATGCAGCCAAAGCCAATAAAGCTGAAGATAACGCTCCCGAATTGAGCTGCCAATCAGTCAGCAGTATTCCCAGCGCCGGGATGAGCGAGCTTTGAAATACCATGGCGCCGGTAATATTACCGAGGGCCAGGCCATCTTTCTCCCGGGATATCCATATTACACTGTTGAATTTCTCAGGTAATTCGGTAGCTATCGGGGTTATTATCAAAGCCAGGACGAAGGCTGGAACACTATAGGCAGCGGCCACATGCTTGATGGAATCGACGAAGAGGTCAGCTCCGATTATTATACAGGCCAAGGCCAGCAAGACCTGCAGCCCCACCCGACTGGACGCCGGTTCTTCAGCATGGCGGTCAAAATAACAGGGTGGGATGGCACTCTCCGCTTCCAGGTCCCTTTCCTGGGTCAGCATCAGGTGTACATACCATACGTAAGCCCCTATCAATAACAGAGCTATCATTATCTGCCATACGCGGTGCTCTACTGGGATCACACCTGCCAGGACAGCCATAGTGAATATTATAAGGAAGAAAAGCAGATCCCTTTTCATACTGGAATAGTCACAATTAACCTTGGTACCAATCATTCGCCTGTTTCTGAACACATATACTGCCACCCCAGTCACGAACATGGCCAGGGTTGAGAGCATCAGCGGAGCTCCCAGGATAGCCCCGATGCCGATGTCATGACCCGCATCGCCATTGCTGAACACGATGGCGATGATAGGGATGATGGTCTCCGGTAAAGCCGTCCCTACTGCCGCCAGCACACTCCCCACCGCCCCCTCGGATAGGTTGTATATCTTGCCCAGCCATTCTACCCCGTTTACGAACAGTTCGGCTCCGGCCAGGATAATGCCTAAACTAATTATCAACCAAGCGATATCATTCATCCGATCAAAAAGACTCCTCTTTTCAGTAATCCATGGAAACTGCCGTCATAGCCCGGCGGTTGAAGGTTACACAGCGCCGATAGCCGGCCCGGCGGGCGCAACTATATGCCTCTGCCAAACCTGCTCCCACCTGCTCCGGTCGATGGGCATCCGATCCCAAAGTAATGGGGATATCATAGGCAAACATCCGCTCCACGATGTCGCGGCTGGGGTAAAGCTCCTCTACCGGTTTGCGCAGTCCCCCGCTGTTGATCTCTACGGCCAGGCCATGCGACCTTATGCTCCTTAGAACCGGGTCCAAGTAAGTGAGCACCGGTTTGCGAGGTCGGTGTCCCCATATTTTAACCAGGTCGATATGTCCCACTATATCGCAGCGGCCGGTTGCAGCCAACTCCGCAAGGATATCTGCATAGCGGGCGTAGACCTCATCAATATCCCGCTGCTGATAACCTTCCTGACAATCGGGATGGTCGAATCCCCATCCATCTATGAAATGGACTGAGCCGATGATATAGTCGTAATCGACGGCTTCAATATATTCCTGCAGGGAGCCAGCCAGGCCCGGATAGAAATCCCACTCCAGGCCCAGCTTGATATTCATTTCCGGTTTGCAGGCAGCCTGTGTTCGCTTGAATACTTCCAAATCGACCAGGTGCACGAATTCGTTGTGTTCACACAGGCCAATCTCGACGATGCCATTCTCACGAGCCTGCTCCATATATAGCTCGATCCATTCCTGGGTATATCCATATTCTCCATGTGCGGCTACGTGTACATGATAATCCAGCAACACCCTGCCTCCTGCCTCATAGTATTAAATTTAAACACTCCTAAAAGCGGAAATCAAGCCAAAGCCGATCCGATGGTCAGAAGCGTCTCATTTCTGGTGCAGCAATTTGGATCGTTGGTTCAGGCCAGTTGTTCTGGAGCTAAAAATTGAGGTTCTTGATGAACAAAGACTGAAACTCGCCATGCAGCGCCAGTTCGATATACTCCACCTGCGCTTTGATATCTTCAGCCTCCTGCATCTTCCGCGGGGATAGGAGAGCCAGGATCGCGCCATCGGCGGCTGCATTGCCTAAATTTTTGATCTTATCGGCATCTACTGGGGGTATGATTCCAGTATTGATAATACTGGCTGGATCGACATAGGTGCCAAAAGCACCCGCTAAGAATATGTGCTCGAGACTGTCCGCACCGATACCAGCCTCTTCCAGCATTATATCTATGGCCGTCCGTACCGCCGAACGAGCCAGCTGGAACTGCCTAATATCTTCCTGGTTAAAGACCACCAGGCTATTGAGTGGCAGTTCATCCTCGCCCACCAGTATTATTTCATGGCCCCGCTGTCCATCACGGCTGCCGAAAATCGAATCTGCTTTGTCGGTGAAGGTGCCATTTCGGTCAATGCAGTCGTTGTCCAGCAGCACAGACACCAGATCGATAATAGCCGAACCGCATAAGCCCCGGGGAATACTCCCTCCGATGACCCGTTTATCAAGCTGGCCATCAGTCCAGGATATCTTGTCTATAGCCCCCATCCCAGCCCTCATCCCGCAGGTAACCGCCCCACCCTCGAAGGCCGGTCCGGCCGCTGCCGAAGCGGTCCACATGCGTCCTCGGTGGCCGAGAACAATCTCACCATTGGTACCAATGTCGAGCAACAGGAAGGATTTCTGGTAGTAGGGCTTCAGCATCAACAGGCAGGCGGTGGTGTCTGCCCCCACGAAGCCGCCCATTTGAGGAAGCAGGGTCAATTGGCATTCCGGATGGGTACATATGCCCAGTTGGATGGCCGCCAGGTCCAGCCGCTCCCCAAAAACACCGGCGTAGGGGGCCCCTTCAAAACCGGTCGTATTTATTCCCGCTAAGAAATGCAGCATTACCGGGTTACCCACCGCTACCGCTTTATATATGCGGCCTGAATCTATTCCTGAGGTGGCTCCCATATCGGCGATCATGCTGTTGATATTGTTTATCAGTATGCGCTGCATGGTTATCAATCCGTCGCTGTGTTCCCGGACATGATTTACCCGTGTAATAATATCATCTCCATATATGCGCTGCATATTGGAATGAGAAGCGATAGCCAGCACGCTGCCATTCTCAAGGTCGAGCACTGCGGCAAAGAGGCTGGTACTGCCTATATCGAGGGCCAGGCCCAGGATAGGCGTCTGGGGTCGGCTCACTTTGACGACTCTTGCGCCATCCATAACCAGACCGAACAGTTCCAACACCGGTCTTCCCTGCCGGTCGAGTCCGGCCAGATAATTGATGTTGTCCGGATCGAGGTCCAGTTTATACTGCCCCAGGGCCTTCTTGACGCGGTCATATATGGGGATCGGAGCATCCTTGTCCAAACCCGGTATTAGAAACTCCTTGTTGAGAGCCGGCAATTCCCCGGCCATCCCGGTTCTATATCCGAATATAGCTGCTTTGCTATCTGACCCATCCGGCCAGAAGTCGATACATACGGTCAGATCCCCTTCCATAACAGTCATGCAGGCCAATCGCTGACCGTTGCGGATCTCTTCCGGCATCAGCTTTTCTTTTTCGCTGGCCGATATGGTACTGATTTGTCCGCTCATGCGGAACTTGCATTTGGAACAGGTGCCTTTACCACCGCACGCTCCGCCGGTATCCCAACCGATTATCTCCATGGCCTCCCAGACCGTCTTGCCTGGTTGGGCCCAAAAAATATGCTCTTCACCATTCGGGGTGATCATGGTCAGCTTCAAATAGTCGGCCATTTTCCCATCGTCTCCTAGCAAAAATGTCATCCTAATTCTAACAAAAAAAGACGGCCGCAGCCGTCTTTTCTGGCAGATAATTATTGGGGTTTGGTTTCAGCCATGATTACAAATGAGAATACCAATACCCATGCTAACGAAGCTAATACAGCGATGGTCGCACCGCTCCAATCACCGCTGGCTGCAATTGCCTTGTTCCCCATGCTGTATAGAACATTGAACACAATAACGCCGACGCCGGTCAAAATGAATACCCACTTTTTCAAAGACCCGGACAACTGGAAGTTCTTCGCCCAGGCACAAAACTTGATAAATATGTAGGTTATCAATATAACCGATAGTAAAAGAACTATTGGGTTATAGAATATCCCTTCCTTTGCCGCATGTCCTGCTGCTGCCGCCTCTGAAGCAAATATTGCTAACACTTTTTCACCCCCCTCTGTGTGAAGATTCCATTATGCTAATTCTATTACTTGGGATAGTATAAAACAACCAAGCTGTGACCGTTATCTTATCGTTCCCGATTACAAATCTCTAATATCTATTCTCCAAACGCAAACAATATCCTTCTGTCCCTCCTGCTTTTTTTGAGAAATTAGAAATAATTTCGTTAAATGAGTAAGATAACATGTGGTTGAGCCAACAAAATTCGTGTATAATGATATCCGCAAGTAAATCGGATAATCGCGGGTATTCAATACCTGAGGAAAGTCGGAGCTCCGCAGGGCAAGGTGCTGGATAACGTCCAGTGGGGGCGACCCTAAGGAAAGTGCCACAGAAATAAACCGCCAGGTCTTCTGGTAAGGATGGAACGGCGAGGTAAGAGCTCACCAGCAGGCAGGCGACTGTCTGGCTAGGCAAACCCCACCTGGTGCAAGATCAAATAGAGGAGCCATGAGGTTGCCCGCCTCGCTCCCGGGTTAGGTCGCTGGAGGTGCCAGGCAACTGGCATCCTAGACAGATGATTATCAATTACAGAACTCCGCTTATAGATTTACTTGCATCTTTATTTAGGTGACCGGATTAGTTGCCAACCACACTATTTTTCAATTCTTCGTTTTTTCGTTCCTATTTGGATTGGATGTTTTCCAATCCTTTCTTGTTTCCGCACCTTGAAAACTATCGTCCATAGGGACATCTTCAACCGGTATTCAGGCACCCCCAAAAAAAAGAGGTATGCTTATTCCGCATACCTCCCGTTTATCGATCAACTTATTTTTTCTTCTTGGCGCCGCCTTTTTTTGCTTTAGGAGCGGGCTTTACTGCGATGGCTTCTTTCAAGGATTTGCCGGGTTTAAATGCAGGAACTTTAGTAGCGGGAACAGTGATCTCCTGGCGGGTTGCCGGACTAATAACCTTTCTTTCTTTACGATCACGTACTTCAAAACTACCAAACCCGATAATCTGGACCTTGTCCCCTTTTGCCAATGCCTCCTGGATAGTGGCTACCATGGCTTCCAGGGCTTTGGCGGCGTCTTTTTGTGTGAATTCCGCTTTCTCCGCTAAGGCCTTCACAAGTTCCGATTTGTTCACGACTTAATCCTCCCTTAAATATTTTTTTAACGTTAGTTTACATTCCCCATTAAATCGGCAAATCCTGCTAAAAAAACTAAAACATTTAATATTTTTTCTACTTTTTTAGATTTTTTTCAGTATTTTTATGGGAATGCCGATTTTATTGGCTCGCCTGTATTTAAATTCTACCATACCTAACCGCTTTTTATACATTTAAAGCCCTAAATAATGCCTATATATAGGGTTTCTATATCGTCACATGCGGTCATTCCGGGTTTCTAACTAATTATACGAATAAATCAGTAGATTTTCAGGACTTCTCGGTTCACCAAAGCAAATATTTTTACATCCCAGCCGTATCTGCCTACCTGTTCTGCTAATAGTTGGGCAATGTGGGTGGACATTATTCGTTCTGTCCCTTCATGACCGGCATCGATGATAGCCAGACCCATATCCAGGGCATCTTTGGCCTGATGATATTTTACGTCACCAGTTACCAGCAAGTCACAATCCCGGCTTTTCGCCTGGGCTGCGAATTCGGCGCCCGCTCCGCTTACCACCGCCACCTTGCGAATGATCTTCTCAAAATCCCCCGCTACTACAACATATTTGAGGTCCAGCACCCGTTTAATGGAGTCACAGAAATCCAACAACGTCGAGGGAGTTGCCAGGCAGCCGGTCCGGCCCATACTGTAGGTCTGTCCATCCAGCTGCAACGGGTAGAGGTCATAAGCAATCTCCTCGTAGGGATGCACCTCTCGCATTTTGTTTAATACGGTTTCGATCCCTGGCTGCGGCACAATGGTCTCCAGGCGGTATTCCTCCACCTCTTCCAGGATACCCTCCTGTCCCATAAATGGCTGGGTACCGGCCTGAGGCCGGAAAGTCCCGGTTCCTTTACTAACGAAACTACAATCCTGATACCGCCCGATGTGGCCGGCGCCGGCGCTAAGGATCGCCTCCCGAACAATATCAAAGTGGGACAAGGGTACGTAAACCACCAGCTTAAGCAATCTATCCCGGTACCATTGATCCAGGGGGGAAATATCCTGCAGTCCTAATTTCTCGGCCAGCATCTGGTTTATACCGCGAACTCCGGCATCCAGATTGGTATGGGCCGAATAAACAGTAATGCCGGCCTTGATGATATCCATAACCAGGCGACCCCTGCTCTGTTCATAATTTATCGATTTTAATGCGGAGAAGAAGAGCGGATGATGGGTAATAATCAACTCACAGCTATGATTGCGGGCGTAGTCAAGCACCTCATCATCCAGATCCATGACCACTAGTACCTTGGAAACCGATTGCTGCCCCGACCCCATCTGCAGCCCGGGATTGTCCCATTCAGCGGCTAAGTAGAGTGGGAAGTTTTCCTCCAGAATATCAATTATGTCCTGTATTCGAACTGGCATCCAAGATCGCCTCCAATCGGCTCATATGATCGCGGTAAACCCGGGCGGCAGCCATGATTTCCGGTCTCTGCGATTTTATCATATCATTATACAAGGTCCTCAGCTTGTGTATTTTTCGGGAAATGTACTCCCGCTTGAGCTCATCATCTGCTCTAAGTATTGAAGGGCCGATTTCCAGTTCCAATCCGTTTAATCGCTGCGGCCATCGGCCCGGCCGGGCCGCCATGACTATGTATAAACGCTCTTCCTCCCGGACCAGTCGCTCTTCATCAATGCTCCAACCTTGTTCGGCCAGACTCTCGCGTAAAACTCTGACCCTGGTCATAGGCTGAAAAAGAAAACGGGCAAAGGTTGCCGCCTTGCTCCAATCAAATCCCAGTATCCCGACAATGGTATCTCCGCCCATTCCCGCCAGCACTACGGTTTCTGCCTCACCGGAAAGCAGAACTTGCAATCCGTCGCCTTGGCGCAATTCGATTCGTTCCTTGCCAGGGCTTCGGTCCAATGCTTGCCGGGCTCTGGCCATTGGCCCATCGCCAAGTTCGGTGACGATCACCCGGGGAGAAATGCCTTGTTCAGCCAGGTATATGGCCAGGTGGGCGTGGTCCGCGCCTATATCAGCCACAGCAAGCCCCGGCGGGATCATATCCGCCAGTAGACCCAAGCGACCAGTGAGTTTTGACATTCTGCAATACCTCGGACAGAAGTTAAAATAAGCAAAACCCGGATACCTTTATGCCGGTATCCGGGAATGTTGCCTTGATCAAGCCCCTCTAGACAACGGGAAGGGTCTTCAAACTGGCCTGAATCTCATCATCTGTAGGAGCATAGTCTATCATCTCGCCCGACAGATAATTATCATAGGCAGCCAGGTCCAGTTGTCCGTGGCCGCTGAGGTTGAATACTATGGTCGTGGCCACACCCTCCTCCTTGGCCCTTATAGCCTCGTCGACAGCCGCCCTGATGGCATGGGAAGATTCCGGTGCGGGAACTATCCCTTCGGACTGGGCAAACAGCATGGCTGCTTCGAACACACCCCTCTGCATTACCGAGGTGGCTTCAATAAGCCCGTCTTCATACAATTGGCTTACCAAGGGAGACTCACCGTGATATCTCAATCCGCCGGCATGAATTCCCGCCGGGGTAAAATCATGGCCTAATGTAAGCATCTTCAGCAAGGGAGTGAATCCAGCCACATCACCGAAGTCGTAAGCAAATACGCCGCGGGTAAGGGTAGGGCAAGCGGCAGGTTCGACCCCCAGCAGACGTACTTTTTTACCGGCTAGTTTATCCGGTATAAACGGGAAGGCGATACCAGCAAAATTACTGCCCCCACCACAGCATCCGATCACTACATCCGGATAATCATCAACCATTTCCATCTGCAGCTTGACCTCCTGACCGATGATGCTCTGATGCAAGCAGACATGGTTCAGTACACTGCCAAGGGAATAATGGGTATCGGAACGCTGTATGGCGTCTTCGACTGCTTCACTGATGGCAATTGCCAGGGTTCCGGGGGTATCAGGATGTTTGGCCAGTTCAGCCCGGCCACTCTCGGTCAGGTTACTGGGACTGGGTACACAAGTGGCGCCGTATGCATTCATGATCATGCGCCGGTAAGGTTTCTGTTCAAAACTGACCCGCACCATGTATACCATGCATTCCAATCCGAACAGTTTGCAAGCCAGCGACAGGGCGGTGCCCCATTGGCCTGCTCCGGTTTCAGTGGTAAGCCGGGTGATCCCTTGGGCTTTGTTGTAATATACTTGCGGCAGCGCAGAATTTAATTTATGGCTCCCGACCGGACTTACCCCTTCATATTTATAGTAGATCCGGCAGGGGGTGTCGAGAGCCTTTTCCAGACCATGAGCCCGGTATAGAGGCGATGGTCTCCATAACTTATAGAGTTCCCTGACTTCATGGGGAATCTCGATAAATCTCTCGGTAGACATTTCCTGAGCGATAAGTCCCGTCGCAAAGAGTGGCGCCAGGTCCTCTGGGCCCATCGGTTGTTTGGTGCCGGGGTGCAATGCGGGTGATAAAGGGGTAGGCATATCGGCTTGAACGTTATACCAGAATTGGGGCATCCTGTCTTCGGGCAAAATAATCTTGGTCATCTCATCTCTACTCATCTCGTCTTCGCTCCTCTAATCTTATATTTTGTATACACTGCTGTGATTTTAGCATAGCTCGACCCTGCTTTACAATATACTTGTAGCCGAAATATCAGACGGCCTGGATTTTCTTATCGGACTTTTGATGCAGTGCACCCTCCCACTTTTTGCAGCGATCTCCCCAGTAGGCCAAAACCTGGTGATCACGTTTGATACAAACCACCTCGCATAGATTCGGGCAGCCTTGGCACTCATGGCTGGTAGTCTTGAATTCACCCTCCAGGATAAACGCCGCCCCGTTGAAACTAGTGGGACGATGGTAGGCCTGGTGGTTTTCCCGGGCCAGGATGGCAGTGCCTATAGCCCCCATCACATCATAATGTTCCGGGACCAGAATCGGCGCCTCCAGCATCTTTTCGAATGCCGCCCGCAATCCCTGGTTGGCGGCCACTCCACCTTGAAAGACCACCGGTGATAGAATCTTTTTACCTTTACCGACATTATTCAGGTAGTTCCTCACCAACGCTTCACATAAACCCATGATTATGTCTTCGGTGGGGTATCCCATCTGTTGTTTATGAATCATGTCGGTTTCCGCGAACACTCCGCAGCGGCCAGCAATCCTGACCGCTTGGCGGGATCTGGCGGCGGTATCGCCAAATTCCTGAATCCCCATACTGAGCCGAGCGGCTTGCTGGTCGAGAAATGATCCGGTCCCGGCGGCACAAACCGTATTCATGGCAAAATCATTTACTATGCCTTGATCCAAAATTATGATCTTGGAATCCTGCCCGCCTATTTCGATGATAGTCTTTACGTCTGGGTAGCAGCGGACTGCTGCCACCGCGTGGGCAGTTATCTCATTTTTAGTTATGTCGGCTCCGGTAAGGACTGCGGAGAGGTATCTTCCACTGCCGGTCGTGCCCACACCTTTGATCACCATATCGTGGGGCAGACCATCGGACAACTCAGCAAATCCTTCCCGGACAGCCTTGAGCGGATTGCCCCGGGTGCGTAGGTAAACTTTCCGCAGCAGGTTGTCCTCAACATCCAACAAAACCAGGTTGCTGCTGACTGATCCGATATCGATCCCCAGGTAACAATCCATTTCAAGCCTCCTTGAGTTTTGATTTTATGATAGTCTTCTTACGCTGAATCATATCGATGAAGGCCTCCAGTCTGGTGATCAACCCAGCGGTAGCCGATAATTCGTCGAACCAGAGGCTCATCGCCGGTATACCCTCATTGGCGCTTATGGAGGGCAGGATCGATTGGGCTACAATTTCGGGCATACAGGTTAACGGTCCTATCTGTATTATGCCGTCGCAGTTCATCCGGGCGAACCGAACCGCATGTCCCACCGTTTCCCAGCCGTGCCCTCCCACTTTATGATTCAGATAGGGACTGGCGTATCGTTCCAACTCCCGGCATACCGACTTTTTGACCAGTCCACCCAGCAAGTGGTCGTTAAGCCAATCGGTCAGGTAGGTGGAACGGCATACCTCGGCACCCATCCGTCCCATCAGGCGACAGATGTCATAGTTGGCTGCTGGTTCCAGTAAAGTATATATCTCTCCTACCAACCCAATCTTCAACGGGGTCTCCTTTTTCAAATCCAACCGTTGCATCGCCCCCGATGCCTGGCCGGCTATTTGCTTTGCCTGCTCCCAGCTGGCGGCCGCTTCTATTTCAGCAATGGCCCGGTCGTAAATCCGCTCGGCCTGATCCTGGTCCCATGCTCGGGGCAGGATACGATCCAGTTGCCTTTCCAACCCCTCCGCAACACTCAATTTCTTCCAGCCGAAATTGATAGCCTTGACCGCTTCCCACAAAGAGACTTTTTGGCCCAGATCCTTGATCTGCCCCATCAGGTCATGCAGCCGTGAATCCGGAGCTTCCAGCACGATCATCTTGAATTGGAAACCCAATCCCTCCAGGATATCCCTTTCCACCTGGGCATAGTAACCAAATCGGCATGGCCCCCATCCCCCCACCATGACTATGGTATCCGCCCCCTGTTCCATGGCTTCGATGAAATTGCCTACATTTATTTTCAAGGGCATGCAGGCAAATTCAGGAGAGTTCTTAATTCCCAATTCAAATGTACGTTTCGTGATTGGAGGCGGGGGTATCACGTCCAGTTTTAAACCGGACAACAGCGCGCTTACCGCGATGTTCATATGCCCCATGGCCGGGAAAGTTACCTTCATAGCCCCACTGCCTTCTTCCTGCGCAGCATGTCGCAAAAGGCCTCCAGCCGCGTCACCAGCCCGGCTTCGCCAGTATGTTCATCTATCGTCAGCATCATAAAAGGTTTATTGCGCACCTTGCGGCTTATGATTTCACCCACCATCGAATCGGGTCCACACCCGAAGCAAGCCAGATAGACTATCCCATCCACTTGTGGTTGGTCATCCAACAGCAAGGCTCCTCCCACCGCTTTTCGGCCCAAGGTCCAAAAGACCCGTTTGGGTATCTGCCCCGCTTTTTCCTCCAATCTGCCCTGCTCCAAAGTCTCCGCCACCTGGACCTGGCAATTCATAAGGCGCAGCCGTTCGATCAAATTCATGCTTATCATTTTATCGTAGAGGGAATATCCATGCCCGAACACCCCTATCTGCAAATCGCTGCCGGTTGGCAGTATTATCTGCTCGCCTGCCCATATCCTCACCGCTTCCTCTATGGTGTATCCTTCCCGGCATAGTTGACGGCACTGGTGCAATCGCTCCAAACCCACCTGATACGCTCGGTTCACAGCCTTACCATTCCTGGAGAGCAGATTACCGATCCGCATGAGATCCTTCTTAAGCTCCCGATCGTTCTTGCTTAGATCCACGGTGATATCTATCAGCGGTGGCAAGCCAGGCAAGGAGGCCCGAATCATATCCGGCAAACCCATGAATTTAGGACATATGTAGGAACGAGCTTCAACACTGACCATTCGTGGTATAAATATGAAATCCAAACCACGGGCCGCTAATTCTTTGATGTGTCCGAAATATACTTTGATTGGAAAACAGGCTTCATCAACTGCACTCTGCAGGCCGGCTTCCACCGTTTGGCGATTGGTCCAGGATGAAGCCACCACTTCCGCCCCCAGTTCCTCAAAAAATGTCTTCCAGAGCGGAAAGTAATAGAAGTAAAATAGACTTCGCGCAATCCCGACCCTCATTATAAAAAGTCACCTCATCTGACGTTCATAATTCATCCCTTAATCTTTAGGGTTAAAGAAAATGGCCGCCAAATAACCGAATACGATAGCGGCGGTAATCCCTCCGGCAGTAGCCGAGATGCCTCCGGTAAACGCCCCCAGCCAACCTTTTTCCGCCACCGCGGCCATAGCTCCCTGAGCCAGGCTGTGTCCAAAACCGCTTAGGGGTATGGTAGCCCCTGCCCCCCCTATGTCCACCAGCGGTTGATACAATCCTACCGCGCTGAGAAACGCACCCAGGGTTATGTAGCCTACCAGAATATGTCCTGGGGTGATGCCCGGTTTGGTCAGGTCCATGACCAGTTGACCTATCACACACAGGGCGCCCCCTATCAAGAAAGCCATCAGCAACGACACCGGTCTTCTTTCCTTTCTAGTGCCTGGTAATTTTTCTATCAGTCAATATTCTTAATATTCTCAATAGCTATCGCGTGGGCGACCGAAGGTATACTTTCCCCCTGGAAAGTCGCTGTGGGACTCATCAATGCTCCGGTGGCCACCAGCAGTAGTCTCTGCATCTCACCCTTGGCCATCTTGCGAAGAAGAGGCCCGTTAAGCATACATCCGGAGCATCCGCAGCCACTGCCGCCGGAATCAACACCTTGGAGCCCGTCGTATAGGAGTACCCCACAGTCACTGTAGGTTGGGCTTGGCACCAGGCCGGCCCGAATAAACAACTCCCGGGCCAGCGCCATCCCCACCGCTCCTAAATCTCCGGTAACGACAAGGTCGTAATAATCACTGGGACGGCCGGTATCCTGGAAATGGGTCTTGATGGTATCCACCGCGGCCGGGGCCATCGCCCCGCCCATGTTGGCGGCATCTGTTACTCCCATGTCTATTACCTTGCCGACTGTTGCACAACTGACCCTGGGGCCGACACCACCCTTCTGCAGGATCGCTGCACCCGCGGCAGTAGCTGTCCATTGGGCGCTGGGAGCCCTCTGGACCCCCTGTTCAACGGGGGCGCGGTATTGCCTCTCAGCACTATAATGATGACTGGAAGTTGCCGCTACCACCCTCTCGCAAAACCCTCCGTCGACCATCACTGATCCGATCAGGATCGATTCGGCCATGGTTGAACAGGCGCCATAGAGTCCCAGGAAGGGAAGGGAGATTTCCCGGGCGGCATAGTTGGAAGATATGAGCTGATTGAGCAAATCTCCAGCCAGCATCAAATCGATGTCAGCCGTCTGTAGACCCTGTTTGCTGATAGCCAACTTGACTGTCTCGCGCATCATTTTGCTCTCGGCTTTCTCCCAGCTGGGTTCACCCCAGAGATAATCCGGCAACACCTGATCAAAATCAGTTCCCCAAGGGCCTTCTCCTTCTTTGGGACCGACTGTCGACGCCCAGGAGGAGATGCAAGGGGGATCCGAAAAAATGAAGGTCTGGCTGCCCTTTTTCTTTACTGCTGTCATATCAACCACCCTATAACCGGATAAGTGCAAACCTGATCAAGCCGATGAGGACAGAGGCGGCGAAACCGAATAGCAATGTTGGCCCAGCGATACTGAATATCTTGGCGCCAACTCCAAATATGTACCCTTCCCGTTTAAACTCCATGGCCGGAGCTACGATGGCATTGGCAAAGCCGGTGATGGGTACGATGGAACCCGCTCCCGCCTTCCGGCCCAGCTCGTCATATATGCCCAGACCGGTGAACAGGGCTCCCAGGAAGACCATCACCACAGCATCCAGCGAACCGGCATCTTGTCGGCTGTAACCCAACAATATAAAGAAGTCCATTATCAATTGTCCCACCACGCAGATCAAGCCGCCCACGACAAAGGCCCAAAAAGAGTTCCTGATAATCGGCGGTTTGGGTTTGATCCTGGTGACCAGGTGTTGGTATTCTTCCTGTTGAGCAGTTTTTAGAAGCTCATCTACATTTTTGCCCATCCTATGCCCTCCTCCTTGAGATATTATGGGATTAGGTGATTGTCTTTATACACCAAAGCGCATGCTAAAGCCAACAAAAAACCGGCAGGCTTATGCCGGCCGGCTTTCGCTCTCAGATATTATTCAGTGTAGGCGATTTTAAGATTGGCTTTATAGTCTACAATCTTGTTTCCTTTTACACTGGCGGTCCAATTGTAAACCTCTACTCCGGTGATATTGGTGTAAGTCCGGGATGCTTCCGAAATTGCTGTGGTAACTGCATCCTGCCAATCCTTGTGGGACTCGCCCACAAATTCAGCGACTCTGATCTGCAAAATCAAATCCTCCTTTCAATTCCTTTGACCATATTGTGGCTGAAAGGAGGATATATTATTCGAGTACCCTCTTAAGTTTGGACAGGGCGGCCTTTTCTATCCGGGAGACCTGCACTTGTGATACACCCATGTCAATGGCAATCGACGATTGGGTCTCATCCCTGAAAAAGCGTCTTATGATTATCTCCTTCTCCCGGTTATCCAACTTGTCCAGCGCCTCACGCAGGGCCAATCTTTCCAGCATCATGATATTGCCTTGTTCATTAGCCAGCCGGTCAATCAAGGAGAGTTGTTCTTTCTCTTCACCCATGTAGGTATCATAAATATAGGCTGGGGACTGGCACGCCTCCATCGCGATTACGATCTCCTCCTTGTCCATCTGCAGCATCTCGGCTAATTCATTGATAGCCGGTTCACGCCCCAAATCTGCTCTCAACTTCTCCTGCGCCCAGCGGATCTTACTGTAACTCTCCTTCAGGCCCCTCTGCACCTTGACGATCCCGTCGTCACGAAGAAACTTCTTGATCTCTCCGATTATCATCGGGACGGCATAGGTAGAAAAGCGTACTTGATAAGAAAAATCGAATTTGTCTATCGCTTTCAACAAGCCGATGGAACCCACCTGAAAAAGGTCTTCGTAATCGTAGTTGGTATTCTTGAATCTTTCCAGGACCATATAGACCAACCCCAGGTTAGCCTCATAAACTCCTGAACGGGCGGTTTCATCACCACTTTGAGCCCGGCGCAGGAGATCTTCATTTTCCTGATATTTATCGGGGAGCACGGCTCGTCCCCCTTCAGGCCAGGGCTGCCTGGGACTTGGCCTGGAACCGCCTCTTCAGCATTACACTGGTCCCCCGGCCGGGTTCACTGCATACATCCATTTCATCCATGAAAGACTGCATGAGAGAGAAGCCCAGTCCCATCCGGGCTGGGTCGCTGGAGAAGCTGGGCTCCATCGCCTGGCCTATATCGGCTATTCCTTTGCCGTAGTCTTCGACCATAATCTCCATGGTTTGCTGTTCCAATATGGTCGCCATAACCACTACCTTTTCATGAGGGCGGTTGTCGTACCCATGGATTATACTGTTGGAGACCGCCTCCGACACAACCAGCTTAATCTCATCTATTTCTTCCAGGGTACAGTTCAATTGGGCTGCGAAAGCACCTACGCAGGAACGTGCGAAGGATACGTTTTCCGGTAAACTGGGGAATTCGAAACGCACATAGTTTTTCATAATCATGGCCTGTCCAGCTGGAGCTGGGCTTCACCTCCACTATATATTTATAATGTCCTGTTCGTTGTTATACATTGAGATCAATTTGTTGATACCGGAAAACACCAGTATCTTGCTCACCGAAGGCCTGGCACCTACAATAAACATTTTACCACGCAGGTCGGCGATTTTTTTGTATCGGCCGATAATTACCCCCAGGCCCGAGCTATCAATAAAAGTAACCTTCTCCAGGTTGATGACCAGGTTGCAGATCTTTTTGCTCTCCAATTTCTTATCAATGGCTTTACGCAGCTTCTCGGCCACCATCATGTCTATTTCGCCTTCTATCCTTACAAAAAGCGTATTCCTTACTTGCTTCAGATCGAGTTGCACACCAAAGTCCCCTTCCTGCATATCGTACGCTTGAGGGTCCGGCCATCGATCTGGTCAGACCCTCAACTTAGATTTCTATACGAAGGGAACAAGTCCTTCCACTAAATTCCATCTATAACAGGAAGGTTTCGGCAAACATTTTCTTAATCTCCAAGATCAATCCGCCTTTGGGCACATCTTTTGCCGAAACCAGGTCTATAGTTTTGATTACTGTGCCATCCTTGAAAACCTGCATCTCTCCTAGTTTCTGGCCTTTCTTCACTGGAGCATCGATGTATTTCGAAAGTTGCTGAGTGTGGCTCAGGGTGGCCTTTTCACTTTTTAGGTAGATGGAGCCTACATCGTCCGCTGCTACTGCCTCCACTCCATTCTCGACGCCTTTGCCCACCGGCACTATTCCACAGACACTGCCCTGGGCAAAGAACGACTTATAGGCGTACTTGGAAAAACCGTAATTATATAATTCCATCGAGTCGCGAAAATGTCCCCTTACCTCGGGCGATGCCATGACTACTGATATCAGGCGCAGGCCATCTCTTTTCACCGTTGAAGTCAGGCAGTATTTGGCTTCGTTGGTCCAGCCGGTCTTGAAGCCATCCGCTCCCGCATACCACCACAGTAATTTGTTGGTGTTGTATAGTACGAATTTACCCTGGCGCAGTTTGTATTCTTTGATCGCAGTGTATTCGAGCACGCGGGGATGTGATAAGGCGCAACGTGCGATCACGGCCATATCATGAGCGCTGGTATAGTGACCTTCGGCAGTCAATCCGTAGGAATTGATGAAGTGTGTGTTCTGCAATCCCAGATCCGCTGCCTTCTGGTTCATCCTATCCACAAAGGCCGGATGGGTCCCCTCGAGATGCTCGGCTACTGCCACGCAGGCATCATTGGCGGAGCCTACGGCGATGGCTATCAGCATCTCCTCATAAGTCATGGCTTCGCCTGGTTCCAGGTAAATCTGGGAACCACCCATTTTCCAGGCGTTTTCACTGGCCACCACCTGATCGGTCAGCAGCGCCTTGCCTTCCTCCAAAGCTTGTACAGCCAGGATCAAAGTCATCAGCTTGGTCATACTGGCTGGAGCCAGACGCTTATCCTGGTTGTATCCTTCCAGGACATCGCCAGAGTCGGCATCCATCAAAATATAGGCGTCGGCCTTTATGTTATCCAATTTGGTCTGTGCCGTCCCCGTCCCCGTCCATGCCAACATGAGCAGAACCAAAACAAACGCGGCCGCTCTCCGTTTAACTCTCATCCCGCATGTACCTCCCTCAAAAGCAATTTGATAAATTATATTGAGGTACAACCGTTATTATGTCATTAGGCCGTCTAATGAGAGTTATTATGTTGCCAGCTTGTCGATAGGGGAAGGAAAAGCGTGTCCAGAATAATAATTGATCAGGGAGGATCGGTGATTTCCTAGTTATCTTTTACAAAGGCTATTTTGCCATTTTGAATTCTCACCAACAGCACGTTTTCAATGGTTTTATACAGTACTTTCCCATCCTTGTTGATAACGATCATTTTATAGGGTGAGGGACTGTCTTTATCGAAAAGCGCCACCAGGTAGCCATTTTGAATCTCTAGCTTATTGAGCCTTCCGCCAGGATTGATTGGTTCCTGGCTGCCCATTGCGAAGAGTTGTTTATCCTGGGCTAAGGAGAAATATACCTTTCCCTGCAATACCTCAAATTGATCCACCGCCTTTTCAACCATTAACTCCGCCTGTCCCCCAGTGAGAGGAACCCGGTAAAGGCGCTGCTGCCGGTCAATAAAAAATATCTTATCATTTACGACTTCGAAACCGGCGACCTCTTCGGAACACAAGCGGACCGTTTCATTAGTATTGATATTGACCCTATATAGCCCTGTAGTATCCAAGGTTCTGGAATTCTGATAATATCCGTAAAAACCCAGCACATATATATGGTCATCGATCAAATACAAATCAGAACTGGGTTTACCAGAACGGGAGTTATCATCCTCATAAATGAAAATCCCAAAGGAACAAGCTGGATCACCCACATTTATATATTGAGTCTCGCCTCTCCTCCGTATTTGCAGGTTATTGACTGCGAACGAAAATCTCTGTTCAACCCTAATTGTATAATCGTCATAGATCTTCAAGGCTGCGTAACCGCTGTCGATTTCCTCAGCACTTCCATCCTCCTTCAGCCAGATCAGGTGATCAGAACCCATCGTTGCCCCCCCGGTATGATACTTCAGAATAGCCCGGCCGTTGTCTGTTTGCAATGACACAAAATTATGACCAAACCCTGTGCTCACATCGGTTGGCGGCAGTTGATAAACCTCCTTGCGGTTGTCTGGATTAGATGCCGGAGCTTGGTAAATCTTGCCATTGGCCCCCTCATAATAAAAGAAGTCCCCAGCCATAGTAAATGCGCCTTTACCACCTAAATCATTATTAACGATGGGAAGTGTCAACTGGGCAACAGAAGTAGTGTTGGCTGATGAATGGATGACCAAACCATTATTGGGGGTAAAAGAATACTGCCAGCCAAACTCCTCCACTGCGAATCTCCATGTGATTGGAAAATAGGTAACATTTCTGAACAGCAGCAGCGGATATGCCTCGACGCTATTATCGATTGCCTGCCCGTTTACGGTAATTTTGAAGGAGGCCAATTGGGCACCATGGGTTGGAGCGTTTCGTATCGCCGATTCATATTGGTGATAGCCCCAATTAACATCGGTTTTCACTATGGTCAGACCCCTGTTGTTGTCCCAGGCGCTCTCCAAACCCAGAAAACGGCAATCATAATAAGTCATGGGAAAGTAGGTTATATCCTTATAGACAATTAGCGGATATTGGCTGTAGCGGTTGTCAATCCCCACTCCATTCAGGCTAACTTTAAAGGCAGGCAAATGCACTTGAACATTTTGACCGGCAGCGGCAGCTCCTGCCGGCAACATCCAATTGACCAGCATCACCAGTGCCAGCAATAATATCCCCGGTCTTTTTTCCATATGATTGCCTCCTCTCCCAGGTCTGAATTATCGTTTGTAATCCGGCAGATTATTTCGAAATATTGCCACTATTTCATCGGTTTCATCGATAAAATAGGGCCGAGCGATATTTCCCTGTTCATCCAGATCACAGCCATCCCACCACACGGCTACTTTGATAGCCGGGAAGGCAGCAATATCCGAAAACATTTCTTGTATCCATTGTTCCTTGCTGGACCCTACACTACTGCTGGCAAATTCCGTGATCATCAGCGGTTTGTCATACAGTTCGAGTGCCTTTTTGTACAATGGAGCATATATTTCCCTGAAGCTGCGCCAGGTTTCCCCTCCATAATAAGTTCCGGTATTGTAGCCGGTGAGCCCCACCACATCAACATATTTGTCTCCGGGATAATACATTACCTCATTATTCCACTTGAAATCGGGGAAAGACCGCTCATTAGGATTCCACACCCATATGACGTTTTCTGCCCCCGCTTCGGCAAAGATATCATATATGTATTTATACAGTTCCTTAAAAACCTCGGTATCCCTGGCCGTATGGTAGGCGGAGTAAGAGCACCAGTCTCCGTTCATCTCATTAAAGGGCCGGAATAGTACCGGATGACCAAAATCAGCCACATCTTGAGCGTAAGCGTGAAGATAATCGTCATACTGTCCGTTCAATATGTCGTAAACCATGTTTTTGCCGCCAGTTGGGGTAGTTTGCAAAGTCAGTTCCACGATTTTACCATGGGCATAGGCGTCATCCAGTGCCTGTCCTTCGCGGTGAGGGTCATATTCCTTCTGCACATGGGAGTATAACAATACAACCGGGAATTTATAATCCATCCGCTGTTCCAACTTCTCCAGGTCGCTCATGTCAAAAGGTGCGGCCGGCTCAAATATGCCCCATTGCAGACTGCTGTCGTCCGAAAAATGCTTCTGGAAAAAGTCATTAGTCTCTTGGTTCCATTTTCGGCTGGCAATATGTTTAAATTGGGCATCAAATACTTGTTTGGTGGGCGCAAACGTAGAGAAGTCCTTGATGACATCCTGATATCCGCCGCATTCTTCCAAGGGAAGATCGGACTTAAAAAAGAAGGTATAAATTGCATCTTTAGTCATGATATCTACGCAGGCATAATGATTTTGGTCATGAGCCACTTGGGTTAGCTTCTGACGGGACCACTGAGCAATATTTAGTGTCATCCCGTTCCAAACAAGTCTCTCTTGATGCCCTTGAACATGGTCGTTCTGATTGTTGAGAAAACGATTGGAATATTCGATGTAAGTGTCCGCCGATACACTCGGCCTGGTCGTTTCTTTGTATATCTCCACTCTTCTATGTTCGTCTTCCAAAACTGATCTGATCCCGGTGAAACTCATGTCAACAACTCTCATTTCCTTGGGTACGGTAATACTATATCCGTCTACCTGGTTAACAAACCGGTTTCCCAAAGGGCTGATTTCCTGCACAAAGTATATGCCGGTATCAGCGGCAGCTATAATCGGCGCCTCTGTTTCCACCAAGCTGGTTGAGCTGGTCCCGGTTAGTATCAGTCCGATCGAAAATACCACGGCCAAAATCACCCGATTGGTTGTCCTTGCCATAATTACTACCTCTCTGACTTTACTGTCGGTCCCTGTGCTGCCAACGCGGTCTCCAACTGAAGTAAATCAACAACAACAACTTCCGCCTTATTGCTGCCGCTTGACACACGTTCTGTTTGTTTATCAGTCGCGTATCCCTTGTTATTCTCCCTCATTGTGATGTCTTGACCACTTTCCGAATTTGAAGGTGATTCAGCAAGACCATAGTCCTCAGCCTGGCTTCGATCTTCCATAAAATCATCAGTTCCCCAAGCATCAATAGGGTTTTCCACGTGCTCGTTCTGAAGCGTCGCAATGGGCAGGGACACCGTATCAGAGACAGTTACCAGGACCCCTGACATCGCTGCCAACAAGGCAATTGAAGTCAGAACTCCGATCCCCGGTTTTCTCTTGGAAGTATCGAAGATACCGCCAATTCTCGCTTCAAGGTTCTCCCTGCTGCTGCTGATGCTGGTAGAAAATATTGGCCCAGCCGTACTGTCCTTCTGCAAAGCCAAATTGAGGATAATATTGCAGTAGCATTTTTTACCCTCAACGTCCACATTTCTTAAAACATAGTCGTCGCATGATCTCTCAATATCTTTGTTGGCTTCCCTTACCATCAAATGGACAACCGGATTAAACCAGTGCAGCGCGGTGGCAGCCATAAACATAGTCTTGATCCAGATGTCATGCCTCCGGAAATGGACCAACTCATGAGTTATTATCATCCTTATTTCTGCCGGATGATATGACTCGGTCGGGAATACCAGTACCGGCTTCACTAAACCTACTATCATGGGACTCGTTACCATTTTACTGATTCTAAGCGGTATTTCTCTCCTAATGTTTAAATCTTGCATCTCCTCCCGCAGGAGCGTCTCAATAATGTCTGTGGATGGCCTTCTGCCCCACCTCAACACGTTGCGGCGAAATCTATAATAGGTCACAATCCCATGAGCGATATAGATTAGGAGTCCCCCTACATAAAGCACCAACAAGAAGTGAACCAAACTTATATCTGCCTTTGCCAAACCGGTCATAACCATAGTGTTTTCCTGACCATCCAAATGTACAACCGTGATCGGTGCTGTGATTTCGGGGACAGGTACGTGGATGGAAAACGCAGGTTTATCTGTGAAGGATATGGGCAATAACAATCTGACCGCTATTACCATCCACAATATGTATCGCCAAAGGGAAGAATATCTTCGGCCTAAGACCGGCCCCATCCACAACAACACTATTATTATGGGGGTCATACCCAGGCTCAAGGCCAGCAGGTTATAGAACCAACCGATCATTTGGAAACCTCTTCCACGTATTGCCTTAGTTCCTCAAATTCTTCGTGACTTATAGCGTTGCCATCATACAATGATGCCACCAGACTCTTGATCGAACTTTTGTGCATCTTGTCCAGGAACGATCTGCTCTCTTTCCTCAAGTAATCGTTTTCATCCACCAAGGGTCGATACAAGTTGAACCGTCCTTGTTTGGATGTCTGTAAAAATCCTCGCTCCACCAAACGGGACAGGAAATTCAATACGGTGGTATGTACCCAGCTTTTCTCCCCCGCCAGCTTTTCCATGATATAGGTCGATGATACTGGTTGGCCTGCTTCCCAAATAATCATCATGATCTCTAATTCACTATCGGGCAGTCTTTTCATCGTCTCCATTTCGTTCTCGCCCTCGCTTCAATTCTGTAATGGTCATTCCAATTAATCAAAGGATTTGCTTCATTTTACATTTGTAGAATTAGGCTGTCAATGATACGATTCATAATGCTTTCGGCTCGATGGGCAAAAAAATTATCAGCTTCGCATCAGTATCCACAGCACTATACCGTATCAACGTTATTTTAGTCGGTATATGATTACCTGGTTTGTGACCGAATAGTGCGAAGTATAAAGGCCCTAAAAAACAAAGGCATCGCTATTAACGATGCTCAATTTAAACACTGCCCTAAGATTACTTTTCTACGGTATGGTTCTTAATCAAGTAAGAACATTGGACCTGGCCAAAAAGTTATGGTTCCCTGCCTTAACGTCGAGTCATTTGGTTCTACTTAATGACATCATAAATATAAGGAAGGCTATCGGGCCTTGTGGCAGCAATCGAAAATGCCTTAGCCGCAATCGCCTCCGCATCCTGCCATTCATCCATGTTGGTATGCAGGATGCACAATGTCTCGCCTGTCCCTACCTGATCTCCAGTCTTCTTCATCAAGGTAATGCCAGCCGCATAATCGATAGTATCCTCTTTGGTTGCTCTCCCGGCACCCAACAACATGGCTGCTGTTCCGATCCGGTCCGCCTCAATATGGTGTACGTAACCGTTTCCGGGGCATCTAATCTCGATTTGATTCCGGGCTTGTGGCAGCAGTTCTGGATCGTCGATCATCTCTACCTGGCCGCCTTGGATCTCCACCAGTTGCCGCAGTTTTTGGTAGGCTTGGCCAGATCTGATTATTTCCGATAAACCTCTATAGGCGGTATCAAAATCATTAAAAGCTCCGCCCAGCATGGCCATATAGGAAGCTATCGTTAAAGAAACCTGGGTCAAATCATCAGGCCCGCAACCCCTTAATACCTCTATTACTTCCTTGATTTCTAAAGCGTTGCCAATCTGGTGTCCCAATGGCTGATCCATATCAGATATGATCGCTACTATCCGTCTGCCCAAGGTTTTACCGATGGCCACCATGGTTTCAGACAGTTCCCGGGCCTCGGCGATGGTCCTCATGAAGGCGCCGGAACCGACCTTGACATCCAGGACGATGGCGTCCGCACCGGAGGCAATCTTCTTGCTCATCACCGAACTTGCTATGAGTGGGATGCTGTCAATGGTAGCGGTAACATCCCGCAGGGCATAGATCTTCTTGTCGGCTGGGGTCAAATCGGCAGATTGGCCGGCGATGGCCATTTTATAACGCTTGACATTGACTATGAACTGTTCCCGGCTCAAGGCGGTATTAAAGCCTGGGATGGACTCCAACTTATCGATTGTACCTCCGGTGTGCCCCAATCCTCGGCCGCTCATTTTAGCCACCGGAACGTCCATCAAAGCCACCAGGGGCATAACAATAATGCTGACTTTGTCGCCCACCCCGCCGGTAGAATGCTTGTCCACTTTAATCCCGTCGATGACAGATAGATCGATGGTTTCGCCAGAACACACATAAGCCAGGGTCAAATCTGATATTTCGGCTTTGGTCATCCCCCGGAAACAGATGGCCATGAGCAGAGCAGAAATTTGATAATCCGGTATATGGCCCCGGGTATAACCAGTGACAAAATAGTCTATCTCGTCACGGGTCAAAATCCCCCCATCTTTCTTCTTCTGTATTAGGTCCACCATTCTCATCTGCATATACCTCACATCTTGCTTCTTGGTTATGAGGGCATGGAATTATTAATAAGTTTCCAAAAAGTCCGACCTATCTTAACATCGGTGGGGACTTGTAAAAACTCGGCTATGGTCTGACCCGCATCGGCGAATGATTCACGTATACCCAGATCTGCGCCCGCTTTTACTCCTGGACCCCAGACCAATAATGGCACCATCTCACGGGTATGGTCGGTCCCGATGGTGGTCGGATCGCAGCCATGATCGGCGGTGATCATCAATAGTTCATCTGGACCGATGACCGCCAATAGCTGGGGCAGCCACCTATCGAATTCCTGCAATGCAGCCCGGTATCCCTCTACATCGTTGCGGTGTCCATACAGTTGATCGAAATCGACCAGGTTTACGAAAACCAGTCCTGAGAAATCTCGATCCAATACTTCCAGTATCTTGGCCATGCCGTCCTCATTGTTCTTGGTGGGATGGCTTTCGCTGATCCCTCTCCCGGCGAATATGTCCTTGATCTTGCCTATCCCTACTACTGTTTGGCCGGCGGCGATAATACTATCGAGGATGTTGAAAGCCGGTTCCAAGGAGAAATCATGTCGATGGGGAGTGCGGATGAAACTTCCGGCTAAACCAATGAACGGCCGGGCGATCACTCTACCCACCCCATGTTCACCCTGCAGCATCTGGCGGGCGATCTCACATATCCGGTAGAGTTCCTCCAAATCCACCACCTCTTCATGGGCGGCTACCTGGAAAACGCTGTCTGCCGATGTGTAAACGATAGGGAAACCGGTATCCACATGCAGCTGTCCCAATCGTTCGATTATTTCCGTCCCTGAGGCTACCACATTGCCCAACGTCTTACGCCCTATCCTTCTCTCAAATTCCTGAATGAGTGGGGGCGGAAAACCATTGGGGTAGGTCGGGAAAGCCTGTTCCAGCACGATCCCCATCAGCTCCCAGTGACCGGTGGTAGTATCTTTGCCTGGGGAGCGTTCCACCATTTTCCCATAAGCCCCCCGGGGTCGGGTAACCGGTGCAACCCCTGGCAAATCCTCCAGATGGCCCAGTCCCAACGTCTGTAAGGTTGGCACATCCAGTCCGCCATCCTCGGCGATGTGCCTCAGAGTGTTACAATTCTGGTCTCCATATAGACAACTATCTTCAGCAGCGCCTATCCCTACACTGTCCAAAACAATCAGGATAGCTCTCTTTCCCATGGTCATAAACCTCCTTCATCACAGCGGCTACGCGCTTATCAAGCCCGGGGATGACATTGGTGATAAACCTCCCGCAGACGGCTCTTGGTCAGATGGGTATATATCTGAGTGGTAGAGATGTCCGAATGGCCCAGCATCTCCTGCACAGCCCGCAGATCGGCCCCGTTCTCGAGCAGATGAGTTGCAAATGAATGACGCAGCATATGCGGGGTAACCTCTTTGCCCATCTCAGCCTTGATACCATGTTGGGTCAAGATCTTGAAAAACCCCTGCCGGGTCATTTTCCTACCGCGGGCATTCACAAACATGGTCCGTTCGACCCGCCCTTTGATGAGCAGGGGGCGAGACCTGGCCAGATATCTCTGCACCCATATGATGGACGTCTGGTTGACCGGTATGATCCTCTCTTTGCGTCCTTTGCCTACACAACGCAGGAAACCGGCCATGGCATTCAAGTCCTCCAGTTGTACCGAAAGCAGTTCGGATACCCGTATCCCGGTCCCGTAGATAAGTTCCAGCATGGCCCGGTCTCTCAAACCAAGGGGCAGCATAACGTTGGGCTGCTCCATTAGTTTGTCCACCTCCTGGATAGTCAAAACCTGGGGCAGCTTGCGTTTTATTTTGGGCGTCTCCATATCGGTAGTCGGATTCAGGGATATCAATCCTTCCGCCACCAGATATTTGAACAGGCCCTTTACACTGGAAAAGGTGCGAGCCACACTGGCATTGGCGGCATCGCGATCCATCAACCGGGACAAAAAGCCAGTGATGTGCTTTCTCCTGACCTCTTCCCAACTGGTCACTCCGGCATCCTCCCGCAGATAGCGGGCGAATTTGGCCAGATCACGCCGATAGGCTTGGGTGGAGTTGTCCGCCAGCCCTTTCTCATATTTGACATAGCTCATGAAGGCATCGATGTATCGTTCCACTATCCGCTCCTAAGCAGGGAATTACTTTGGCTTCTGCCCCTCTTATTCCATGCCGCGAGACTCTATTCCTGCTCCTGATGATAGAAGTTCTGCATCTTGATAACAAATTGGTCCACCGTATCATTGAATTCGGTGCTGGGGAGATCCTGTGGCTGTTCAACCCGAATGGGGTTGCCGGTGGGGTGTTCATCCTGCATCCATCCACTGAAAACGGGAACCTTTTGGTAGAAGACCCCGGCTATCTTAGGCAATGCTGCGGCAAACAGCCCTACCACCACAATTAGGGCTGCCACCCGGATCAGTTTTTTCTTCCATTTGCCTACTACGATGACCATACCTTATCCCCTCCTTTATTACCTCAAATAAATAGACCTAAGAAAAGCGGTGCAAGATAAGCTTCGATTAAGGCTCCCACCAATACTATCACCAGCGAAATCAGCATCAGCAGGGTGTAACCGATAAATCCCCTGCCCAGCGGTACTCCATTACCGGTTCGGGAACGGGTTATGTATATGGAGAAGTTGATTCCCACCACCGACCATATGATGAGCAAAGGTATATAGATGAGATTCTGGGGCAGTATCGACAGCACACTTATCAAAATACCCGGAACGGCACGTTCTGAGACCAGAAAGGAGATGGTGAATCCCAGCGAGAAACCCTTCAAAAACACGATTGCCAGTATCAATGGCATACCGATTATAGTCAATCCCAGGAACCATATGGCGGTAATGCTCTTGGATTGGTTGAGGAATGAGTTCCATAGGATGGCCTGCTTCGGTACCGCGGATTCTGTCCCCCCTTTCAGATAGGCGTCGATCAACCTCAGCAGGTGGTCCTTGACCCCGCTGGTCAAATCTTCAGCTTTGAAATCCCCGAAGATCACCCCCGCCAGAAAGATGAGAACGATAAGCAAATATTGCCATTTATTTTCGGTAACATGCCGTTTCAGCCTATGCGTCAATCTCATCTGTTTCCCTTTCCTGGCAAATATATAGTTCAAGGAACTTCTCTTTCCAATCATATTTTTTGCACACCCACTTTATGCACAAAAGGACACGTTTAAGTCAGCTGGGTACGGCAGATAAAGTTCGTCTTAGGAGTCATATCGGTAGTTTGGATTGAGGCCTGAACAGGCAAATCGTTAGTGGATGGGGCCAGAAAAGATGAAACCGCCGGCTAACCTGAGCCAGCGGTCCAAACCTTGAGGTCCACACCTTGAATAGAAGAACTCTTATATCAGGTTGGATTTATGGAGGGCTTGATAAATGACAGGGACCACCTGCTTTTTGCGGGATAGAACCCCCTTCAGGAAGATGCCCCCATTTACTCGTTGGCGTTGGAAGGCATCATCCACCAGGGTCTTTTTTTCTCCCGCTGCGATTACTTCCGTGCCCGATTCAAAGATGCTGGTTACCATTAGACACATCAACGCGTAGCCGCGTTTTTCGCACAGCGCTTCCATGGTAGCGACCAGGTTGGGGCGTCGATGGGCCAAGGCTTTTAACTCGACTGTCTCTACCTGGCTGATAGCAAAAGTGGTGTCACCGCTGGCATACTCTTTCAGATCCTCGGTGACCAGCTCTTCATCTGACATCTTGTCCACTTGGTGGAGCTCGGAGTATAGTTTCTTGCCCCAGGCCATGGCGTCAAAACCGGAAAGCCTCTCCAAATCCCTGGCAATATTCCTGTCTTTCAAGGTAGTAGTCGGGGAACCGAATATCATGGTATCGGACATGATACCGGATAACAGCAACGCTGCCAACTTTGTATCCAGATGGACTTTATGGCGCAGGAACATCTCCGCTACCAGGGTTGACGTCGATCCTACCGGTTCGTTGTGGAAAAATATAGGCCATATGGTCTGCAGATCGCCCACCCGGTGATGATCAACTATCTCCAGGATGTCCGCCTCCTCGATGCCTTCCACCGCTTGCTTCTTCTCATTATGATCCACCAATATCACCTGTTTGCGCTTCATCTGCAGCAGATTATAACGGGAGATCATGCCCATAAAACGATTGTCATCGTCGACGACCGGGTAATTGCGGAAACGGCTGGCCAGCATATTACGTTTGGCTTCGTCCACCTTTTCATCCGGTTCGAAAAGGATCAGGTCTTTGGTCTTCATCATCTGCCCGGCTTTTTTATTGAGCAGCGCTTGAACTATCTCCGGGCTGCGCTCAATGTCCTGGCCGGAGCCCAGCGACTCCAGGTACAACATGGCTATGTCACCGATGGTGAGAAGTCCCAGGAACCCCTGCTGGTCGTCAACGACCGGCAGGGTCTTGATGTTGCGGGTGCGCATAAAGGCGCCCAATTCCTGCATGACCGTGTCGGGACTGGTATAGGGCGGCAATTCCTCATCCAGGAGGTCCTCCACCCGGGTGCTGACATCGTTCACCACCAGCGGCCTCTCCAATTGGAGATAATCAAGCAGCCATAACAGGTCTTCACCTAATTCCCCGGCCGCGGCGGCTACAAACAATCCCTGGTCGGTACTCTGTTTAAAGACCTGATAGGATATGGCCGAGGCGATCGAATCAACATCGGGATTCTTATGACCTATTATATATACCGGTCTCATTTATGTATCCCCCTACAAATAATTAATAACAGTACTGTAATACCTCACATCATTGCGGATGGAACAGATACCTTGCCGTAATAGCCTCCCCCTCCATCTCTGATCACCAAGGTGCCGGATCGCATAGCTTCTATGGCTGCAGCCGGCCGGTCTCCGGCGGTTCGCCTGATGTGTTCTATAGGGACTGTCTCCATGATTTGAATCTCGTTGGCAAAGTCTCCAATCAGTCGGTTATAGGCAACCGGGCCGATCCCGGGCAGGTCTTTCAAAGGCACGCGATAGAAATAAGGCGGCCGGTCAGTCCTGGGGTCAGTGCCATTGCTATCCTGGATCATAACCAACCGGTCATAGACTCCCATCACCATACGTTCATTGCCACACAGGGGGCAACTGACCACCGGGGGTTCTTCGCCGGCAATGCGGTCGCAAGCGGGGCAATAACTGCGGCGGTACTTACCCAGCCGGGGATGCAGACCGTAGTTGGCGGTTATCTTACGCCCTTGTACACCGGACAAGGCCAATTGTAGCTCAGCAAAATTTTTGTCTTTCATATCAAGGCTGTTATATTCACGGCCGATATTGGGGCTGGAATGGGCATCGGAATTCGATAAAAAGCTGAACATTTGGGTTTCTGATAATGTGGCTGCCAGACCCGTGTCCGCACTTAGCCCTAATTCAATCACCTTGATGTCCCGCACGGCAGGTCCGATCTCACGGGTCAGGCTGTCAGTCCAGGCTCCATAAGTACCCTTGTGGGGGGTGAAGGCGTGGGCCAGGCAGAATATGCCCTGCAGCTCCAAGCTGGCAGCTATGATGTCAATCATAGCTGCATCTGCCTTCTGGGTGGATAGGTTGGTATTTCTGACCCGGGGACTGATAAATCGAAGCCATCTGTGCAGGGAATGCATTCCGGGCAGATAAACGATCACATGGACCCCTTCCCGTGTCTCCACTTCCGCACCTGTGATCATAAGGACACCGTTGCGGGCCATGAAGCCGCCGGCTTCCAGCTCGCGCAGGTCACCTGAACGCAACATCTCATCCATTTCCGCCATCACCAATGGACTACCACCATCAACGATACCAACAATGTCCAAACCCTTGCGAGGGGCATCGGCCAAGATGACCGACCTTAAAGTAAGACTACGGGAGGCGGTAATTTTAACAGGTTGGTTACGGGCCCGGCCAATGTGGATATGGAGGTCGGCAAACTGCTTTCTATTTTGTGGCATAGGCATATTGGATTCCGATTATGCTTTTCCCGTCAGCGATCTGACCGGTAAATATCTGCTTATACGCATCTGCCAAGGGAATCCGTAACACCTCGACAAACTCATCTTGGTCCGGGTCTTTGGTGCCCTCGATCAATCCCCGGGCTATAAACATATGCAATAGCTCATCTGTAAAGCCGGGGGTGCTGTAATAAGTGAGGATCTTCTCCCAATGGACAGCGCTTAGACCAGTCTCTTCCGCCAATTCGCGCCGGGCGCAATCCAGGGGATCTTCTTCGGCTTCCAGGGTTCCTGCCGGGATCTCCAGTAATACGCGCTCTACCGGTTTGCGGTACTGTTTCACCAGGACGATGTTGCCTTCCTGGTCCAATGCCACCACCGCTACCGCTCCGGCATGCTCCACAATCTCTCGTTTTCCGTGCCGCCCATCGGGCAATTCGACCGTGTCCACCCTCAGACGCACGATCCTGCCGGCGTATATCTCCTGACTCTCCAGGGTCTTTTCGGTGAGGTCCATTTTTTTCCACTCCTCCTGAATATTATGGTCTACACCTGCATAAAATTGGCATGAGGTGATATAGATGGAATTCATGGTACACGCAAAAGGCTTCCTGTTCGCTGGACGGTGGCAGGATTTGTTTGCTATTCTAACCAGTTATCCGCCCGAGACCACCCTGCGGGAGCTGATCCATTCGCGGCTTAATTGAAACGAAGTCGCCCGCCGACCAACCAGCGGCTCTCTGCAGAATTATTTGATGGCTTCCTGGATGATGCTCACAATCCAGGCCGCGTCGGAGATAAGATCCTCTACCCGGATATACTCATCAACGGTATGGACCTTTTGCATGCCGATACCAAGATTGGCGCAGCGTATGCCGGCCCCATTTATTATGCTGGCATCACTGCCGCCGCCGGTACTCTCCAGCTTGCTGCTTAGCCCTATATTGACTGCCGCCCGAGCCGCCAGGTTTACAACCTCCTCATCTACCGCCAGGGTTGCTTCGGGGTAAAGTAGCACTATATCCACTTCCGCTTGCCCGCCAAGGGCGGTTACCTCTTTGGTAAATACCTCCCGTAATTCATCCGTCAATTGATTCAGCTTGGCCCGATTGAGGCTGCGTGCTTCTCCCTTGACGCGGCAAAAGGGAGCCACTATATTGCGGGCCAGACCACCCTCGATTATACCAAAGTTGCAAGTTGTCTCAGGGTCTATTCTCCCACAGGGCATATGAGCCAAAGCCCGCCCCATGATCTGGATGGCGTTGCGGCCTTCCTCGGGATTCATGCCCGCATGGGCGGCTATACCCCGTACCCGGTACTCGATCTCATTCTGGCAGGGAGATTTAACCACGATAGTGCCCGGGTCACCGCCGCTATCCAGGACATATCCGATAGGAGCCTGGATGGAGGTGAAATCGAAGTTTTTTATCCCCAACAAGCCTTGTTCCTCGCTGACTGTAAAGAGAATCTCTAAGGGCGGATGGTCGAGCCGTTTTTCCTGGATAACCTGCACCGCTTCCAGTAGGGCAGCTACTCCCGCTTTGTCGTCGCCGCCCAGGATAGTTTCCCCGGCGCTATGGATGACCATGTGGCCATCAATCTCGGCTAAGACCCCTTTAATGTATTGCCCTGGAATCACCGTGTCCATGTGGGTCGCGAAAAGCAGGGGGGGACGTTCCACAGTGCCCGGCAGCCGAAACAGAAGATTGCCGCAATTGCCATTAAGTTTGGTGCCCGCATCATCCTCCACTCCCGTGTAACCCAACTGGCCAAACCTTCTCTGCAGGTCTTTCCGAAACGCTGCTTCCTGACCTGAGACCGAACTTATGGCAATCATCTCCAGGAAATTCTTCATTAGTCGGTCTCTATTGATTAAAAAGTGCTCAGAACCGTTCATATCTCTCAGTAATCCCCTTTCTCATCTGTTGCAACACCACAAAACCGCCTGGGCGGCCCTATTTAACCGCCTGCATTTGGGCCACGATAGCCAAGCCGATCTCTGCCGCTTTGTATCCTCCGATATCCAACCCGATGGGGACATGGATCCTGTTGCCATCATATGATTCTGCTAAGGTTCGGCAAATCCGATGCCACTTGTTTCATGATACCACAACCTAAATGGTGAACCGAAAATCCCCTGTAACCATACCTGACCCCCAGCGGCAGCTAAACCATCGCTTTGAAACTAGGTCAGTTTAAAAGGATTGTATCCAACTCCATAATCGAAGGTATCAATGCCCTCGGTTTTCTTGAGATACCTGATCACCGCATATGTCAGCGGGGTGGCCAGTACCTCATAAGCCACTTTCCACCCATATTGGACCAGGCCCATGCCCATGAATATGTCACTGGAATATAATCCCCCAAAGGCGATACTCATAAATACAGTAGTGTCGAGTCCTTGTCCAATCAAGGTGGATCCTATGGTGCGGGTCCAAAGCCATCTGCCCTGGGTAGCCAGTTTCAAACGGGACAGGATGATGGAATTGGATATCTCGCCAACAAAATAAGCGAGCAGGGATGCCATGACAATCCGTGGTGCAAATCCCAAAACGGTCTGGTATGCGTTTTCATGCTCCCAAAAAGTGGGGCTGGGCAGAGATATTACCAGTATGAATACCAGAGCCATGATAAAATTAGCCGTAAATCCCAGCCAAATAGTGAGACGGGCTCTCCTGAATCCGTATACTTCAGTGAGGACATCGCCAAATATGTAGGTCAGCGGGAATAGGAAAAGGTCGGCAGTCAGGGTCATACCGCCCAATTGTACCAGGCGTCCCGCCACCACATTGGTTATCAATAGGAAGGTTATGAAGAGACCGGTGATGATAAGGAAAGGGGTAGATATGGCATTTCTTGGCTCTGGCTGCATGGATGTCGTGCCTCCTTGTTTTGTTAAGGCGGGTTGATCTGCGACCGCCGTTATTATTTTTTCATGTGCATTATAACATATACCTGCATTTCCTCGATTAATAATTAAACACAACCCTCACGGTATGAGTAACGCAATGCCGATACCGCTCGCCCAGAAAAAATTACCCCTTATTCATCGGTTTTGGGAACCAATAAACAAGGGATATTAGTTGGTTTGTTATTCAGCAATTAGTCTGTTTTCAATAGCTCAGTCTCTAAATATTATGGCTGGGCCCATCTCAACCAGCCAATATGTTTTTATCAGCTGACTTTGCTGGCCAATCTTAGTTTATCGGCAATTATGGCGATAAACTCAGAGTTGGTCGGTTTGCCTTTTTCTCCATTTATAGTGTAGCCGAAGAATTTGTTGATCCGGTCGACATCACCCCTATCCCAGGCCAGTTCGATAGCATGGCGGATGGCGCGCTCAACCCGGCTGGGAGTGGTATCATAACGTTTGGCGATAGTCGGGTATAATTCCTTCGTAACAGCCCCCAAATAGTTGATCTCTTCAGTTACCAACATGATTGCGGCGCGCAGATACTGATAGCCTTTGACATGGGCCGGGACCCCTATTTCGTGGATGATTCGGGTAACTTCCAACTCCAGATTCTTAGGGGTGGTAGGCATGACTACCGAAGCAGAGGGGCGTTTTTCCAGGTTGGGTTTGATATCCCGCACCACTTGCCGGACTCTGTCACCCAAGACCTGGAGATTGAAGGGTTTGAGTATGTAGTAATCCGCACCTAACTGCTCAGTCTTCTGGGTGATATTCTCCTGCCCGAAGGCGGTCAATATTATGATCTTGGGCCGGGGATTAAGATTTAGTTCGCTCACTTTCTCCAATACCCCTATCCCATCCATGTAAGGCATGATGAGATCCAGGATCAAGGCATCAACATCCTTCTTCTCCAGTATATCCAGTACCTCAACACCATTGGAGCATACATCTACGACCTCGAAGTCAGGCTCGTTGGAAAAGTAATCATTTAAAATGCTGCAAAATTCCCGATTGTCGTCTGCCACCAGGACTCTGATTTGAGTCATTTCCCCAATCATTTTGTATTTCCTCCCTCGCCACATAAAATGCGTCTTTATGTAATTATAGAAACGCTTTTCGACGATTGGGAATAATTTACCTCTTTTTACCTTGCACTAAATTGCATCATAATATCGCATCAGGTGCCATTTTAGAACAGCAAAATACAATTCGGAATATGCTATATTTCAACTCGGTTAGCCAGTGATTTGATTGCTGCTGAACTTAGCTCGGGTTGGCTCAGGGTGAATGTTGTCGAAACTTTCTGGAGCTCACTGGTTTCGGTGGGCATTTCCGACAGGATATTATCCATAAAAATGCCGTAGCCAGACTGCGGATCATTCAGGAATACGTGGGTTACGGCTCCAATCAGGTGCTCATCCTGGATTATAGGACTTCCGCTCATACCCTGCACGATACCGCCTGTAAGGCTTATCAGGCGCGGATCGGTGATTTTTATGACCATGTCCTTGCCATTGGCGCGGGAAGTATATTTCTTCTGGATTTCGATATCGAACTTTTCGATATCTTCTCCGTTGATGACGGTCATGATTTGGGCCGGACCCTCTTTGACCTGGTGGGCATAGGCAACCGGCATATAGTAAGGATAGTATGGATTGGCCGGCTGGACCTCCATCTGTCCGTATATCCCAGAAGGTGAATTTTTCACGATGTTGCCAGTCAGATTACTCTTGTCGCTGAACACCCCGATCTTTTCCCCCGGCCAACCGGGCCGTCCCGGTTTGATGGTCTGGATAGAGGCACTGACAATCTTTCCCTTCATCACGTTGATCCCCTGTTTAGTGTCAGCATCTACAATTATATGACCCAAGGCAGCATAGTAGTGGGTTTGTGGATCCCAACAGGTCATGGTACCCACGCCCACTACCCCGTCGCGGATGAAGAGACCGATCCGGAAACGGCCAGTTTCAGAGCAATGTACCGGAGCCAAGGTTACCGCCAATTCCCTGCCCCGGCGGTTGACGGTCAGCTTCATGCTTTCACTGGCCTTATTGTCTATTATCTGGGCCAGATCCATTTCGGTGTTTACTGGTTGGTCATCGACTCCCATGATGAGGTCGCCAATCTCCATGCCTGCGTCCCGGCCGGGATACAGCTTCTGTCCATCATCACCCACGATGGGCGCAAACCCTACCACCATGATCCCTTGAGAATGCAGGAAAACCCCGATGGAGTGTCCGCCGACCACCATCCTTCTGGGGGGCAGTGATTCGACCTGGATTGATCTTAAAGGTATGTAGCCCCATAGATTGAGGCTGATATCGACCTTGCCCGGTTTCAACGCCATTATCTCGTACCCGGTGCGGCTGCGGGCAACACTTACGGCGGCGTCCTCCCGGGAGGCAAATACATTTTGAGCCGAATGGGCAACCGTCAATTCGATACTCTTTTGCAATCGTTCTGGAAGCTGTAGATTGATGAGACTGGTCTCACCAACCATCATCTTTTGAGTCGCCGGCAGTCCCATTATCATTCTGACCTGAGGGTGGAGGCAAAGGGCTACCAATAAGAGAGACAGGCAAATACCGATAAGCGGGCGAATTTTGGGCAAAAATATTCCCTCCCGAAATTATTACGGTATATTGTCCCCGCGCCGGCGGCATAATATACGGTCTTATCGGAAGGGAACCGATCTCCTATTTATTTTTTTCTCTGAGCTTGAGCCGAGGCTACCATCTCCCGGGCATGGTCCAAGGTCAACTGCGAATAACCCTCTCCCGCCATCATTCTGGCAATCTCCAGCAGCTTCCCCTCCGCGTCAAGATGCCTGACTCTAGTGTAGGTTTGGCCATCGGTCACCGTCTTCTCGACAGTAAGGTTATGGTCACCATAACTGGCCACCTGGGGAGAATGGGTCACTAGTATCAATTGGTGGTCGCGGGCCAGTTCACCCAATTTACGGGCTACCGAATTCAAGGCTTCACCACCCAATCCGACGTCTATCTCGTCAAATATCAATGTCGGCATCTTGTATACATCGGCCAAGGCGGTTTTCAAAGCCAGGATAAACCTTGATATCTCGCCCCCTGAGGCGATCCGATTCACCGGTTTAAGATCTTCTCCCGGGTTAGGGGAAATCAAAAACTCGACATCGTCCATGCCTTTGATCCCAGGTGATTCTCGGCGGGACAACCTTATTTCAAAACCTATGTTGGGCATATTCAAATCTACCAATTCTGTCCGTACCTTCTGAGCCAGGAGAACTGCCGCCGCGGAGCGATGCTGACTGAGCAATTCGGCACTGCGCGTATAATCATCCCATGTCTGGGCAACTTCCCGCTTGACCTGCTCCAATCTGTCCTCACTCTCCAGGAGACTCTCTTTTTCCCGGCGCAATTCATCCAGATAAGCCAGAATTTCCTCCACCCCAGCACCATATTTAGTCTTTAGGCGGCCGATAGTGTAGAGGCGGTTCTCTGCTTCCTCCAGTTCGCTTGGTTCAAAATCCAGCGTCGCTTTGAAGTCGGCCAACCGGCCGGATACTTCCTGGAGAGAATAGTATATGTTCTCCAGGGGTTCTGCCAGCGACGCGAAGAAGGTGTCACTTCTCAAGTGCATCACCTCATTCAATCCGGTCGCTATCTGATCGTGGGCACTGGGTGCCTCCCCGGAACTATAAAGCAACTCCAGCAAGAGGTTGCTGCCTCTGATTAAACGTTCCGCATTCCTGATCCTGTCACGCTTTAAGGATAATTCCTCTTCCTCACCCTCGCGCAACCGGGCGGATTCGATCTCCCTGATCTGAAATTCCAGGTAGTCTAGTCGCTGATGGCGCGTCTGCAAACTTTGCTGCAACTCCTGCAAGTGTTTTTGGCGCAATTGCAGCTGGCGGTATTTTGAGGCCACTGCAGTAAGGATTTCCTCAATATTTCCCGCAAAACCATCCAGGTAATCAACATAATAGACCGGCTTCATTATATTCTGGCGGTCATCTTGAAGGTGAATGTCGACCAGGCTGGATGTAAAGGCTTTTAGGGTTGCAACGTTCACCGGGCGGCGATTTATCCTGGCTCCGGATTTACCGCCGGGATGGATTTCCCGGCTCAGTATCACCTTGCCTGCTTCTTGTTCTTCGCTCAAACCCTGCTGCGACAAAAAAGTGAGCGCATCCTGATTGCCGCCCACATCGAATACTCCCTCGATAATCGCCCGGCGGCTGCCGTCCTTGATCAGATCGACATTGATGCGGTCACCCAGCAGCACGCCCAGCGCATCGATGATTATGGACTTGCCCGCTCCGGTCTCTCCGCTTAACACATTGACGCCGGCAGAGAATTGCAGGTTCATATCATCTATCAAAACGAAATTGTTTATGTATAGCTCTTCCAGCATAATCTTGTAATCGAGGCAATGGAATTATTACTCTGACCCCGATATACCTCCGAACTCATTTTAAACTTAACTTCTGGAAGACTTCAAGGCACAGAATCAAAGCCTGCCCACCAAAACAAATGGAACCTCCCCGGCAATTGACAACTCACGCAGGAAGCCACCGGTTCACTGGCTAAGACCGTATCAGATCTTCAAAAAATGATTCCACTCCTGCAACTGCACCCTTGGTTCTGGCTACCACCAAAATGGTGTCGTCACCGGCCACCGTGCCCAGGATCTGCGGATTGTCAAGGGAATCGATCAAGGAGCCAATCGATTGGGCTGCTCCCGGTAACGTCTTGATGACTATAATATTTTCGCTGGAGGCCAGACTCACCACCGAATCGCTGAAGACCCGTTTGGCACGCTGCAGCTGAATTGGAACTCTGGTATCAGGCCAGGCATAATAATAACCGTCGTCGGCAGGGACCTTGGCCAGCCTTAATTCTCTGATGTCACGGGAGACAGTGGCCTGGGTGACATCAAACCCCTTGTTGCGAAGTGCCTCGCCCAACTCTTCCTGGGTGCGGATAAGACCGGCGCCAAGAATCTCCCTGATAGCAAAATGCCGCCTGGACTTCATGGCTTCCCTCCTTGTGGTGGTCCATCCACCTGGACCTGTCTCTTTATCAAATCTAAAATCTCAATGGTCACGCTGCAATCGATCCATTATAGTCTCGAAAAAATAACGCGGTTTCATGATAGCCAGCTTAAGCCTATAGCCGGACCTTCTGATACGCACCGAACAGTCGGCGCTGATTTCCCGGCTCATCTGTCCATCCACTGCCACGTAGTATTCTTCGCCATCGAGAGGATACACGTCGATTTGTTTGTCGGCGGCGATGACCAAGGGCCGTTTGTTAAGCAGATAAGATGTTATGGGAGTAAGAACGAATGCGTCCAGCCCCGGGTCGATGATTGGGCCCCCGCAGGACAACGAATAGGCGGTTGAACCACTGGGGGTGGCGACAATCAGACCGTCACCGCGGTACACACCGTGGCGGTGTCCCTCCACCTTCACATCGAGGGTTATGAGCCGGGCCCCTTTGGACTTAATGCTGACTTCGTTCAAACTTAACAGTGTGCATATAGCGGTTTTACCCTGGGTCAGGCTGATTTCCTGCAGCATCCTCTCCTCAAGGCTGAAGTCTCCGCGCAAGAAACGATCCAGGTACTGTTCCAACTCATCGGCCCTGATATTGCTTAAAAACCCGACTGTCCCCATGTTTACGCCCAGCACTGGTACTTCTCGATCCGCGTATTGACGTGCGGCCCTTATCATGGTACCGTCGCCACCCAGGACGATTATGGCATCACACGACGGGGGAGCGATATCCGCACCGCCGCTGTCGATAAGCACCTCTGCTCCCAGGTGGTGCAACGTGGCGGCTAACCTTTCGCCCATCTCCACCGTGTTTTTAAGCCGTCTGTTGTTGACCAGAAGCAATCTCATTCAGTTATACCCCCTAGGACGCTATGAGCTTTACGTACCGCTTCGTCTATTTGAGCGGGACTCACTTGGGCAAGTCCAGCAGTCTTCTTTAGATGGATAAAATACTCGATGTTCCCTTTAGGGCCTTTGATGGGGGAAAAAGCTACCCCGACACAGGTCAATCCCGAGTCTGCCGCAGACTCAATACACCGCTGCAGTATCTCCTGGTGGACCGCCGGGTCTTTGACCACTCCATGCTTGCCCACTTTGTCCCGGCCTGCTTCGAATTGCGGTTTTACCAGGCTTATTATCTCGCCGCCAGACCGGAGCATATCCCTCAACACCGGGAAAATCAATCGGATAGAGATGAAAGACACGTCCATGGTGACGATATCTACCGGCTCATCCAGTTGAGCAGCATCGAAATAGCGAATATTGGTCCTCTCAAATACTACCACCCGCGGATCGTTGCGAAGAGCCCAGTCCAACTGCCCATAGCCAACATCGAGAGCAAACACCCTGGCAGCACCGTGTTGCAGGGCACAGTCGGTATACCCGCCAGTAGAGGCGCCGACATCCAATACTACCTTGCCCCTGAAATCCAAGCCCAGTTGTTCAATGGCGCCTTCCAGTTTAAAGCCTCCCCGGCTCACATATTTCTGGCGGCGGGAATCAACGCTGATCTCGGTGGAATCCTCAACCTGGGTTCCTGGTTTCACGACTTGGGTGCCAGCGACCCGTACTTCTCCGGCGATAATCATGGCCCGGGCCTTCTCGCGGCTGTCAGCCAAACCCCGGCTGTGGACCAGGTTATCCAACCTAATTTTGGCCAAATTTACGCAACTCCAATGTGAGGCGGCCACCGAGTTCCGGCCACCGGCTAAAAACCCGTTCCGCAATCGATTCGGCTTCCATATTCAACAGTTCCAGCAGTATCTCCACCCGGCCTTGTTCCACGAACTCGTCGGGGATACCTATGCAGAGAACGTCACCTTGGAAGGACTGCTGTCCTAACGCTTCCAGCAGCGAACTGCCAAACCCGCCGCAAATAGCGTTATCTTCCAGGGTAACGATTCGAATGAAACGACTAGATAGATTACGAATGAAGCCAGGATCGAGTGGCTTAACATAGCGGGCATTCACCAGTTCCACGCTCAAGCCCCGATCGGTCAACATCCGGGCGGTTTCTTTGGCTAAGCCAACCATCCGCCCAATAGCCACCAAAGCCAGGTCGGAGCCGGGAAATAGGACCTCCGGTTGTCCCAAGGGCATGAGCTTGGGTTCCGGAGCGATAGATATGCCCTCACCTGCCCCGCGCGGATAGCGAACCGCCACCGGGCCGTCATTCATTAACGCGGTATGCATCATATCCACCAGTTCGTTTTCATTGCTGGGAGCCATGATGGTGAGGTTGGGTATAGATCTGAGGTATGACAGGTCGAAGACCCCATGATGGGTGGGCCCGTCTTCACCGACCAGACCGGCCCGGTCGATGGCGAATACCACCGGCAGATTCTGAAGGGCTACATCGTGGATTATCTGGTCATAAGCCCTCTGCAGAAATGTTGAATAAATAGTGACCACCGGCCTTAAGCCGGCCCGAGCCATCCCAGCAGCCAGAGTAACGGCATGTTGTTCGCAGATGCCGACGTCGAAGAACCGGTTCGGGTAGAGACGAGCGAACCTTGTCAGACCGGTCCCACTGGCCATGGCGGCGGTGATAGCGACCACCCTTTCGTCGCTGGCCGCGGCAGAACATATGTATTCTCCAAATATCTCGGTATATGTCTTTAGGGGTTTATGGATCTGAAGGCCGGTATCCGGATTAAACGGCCCCACCCCGTGAAAGACGTCAGGATTTTGGCGGGCAGGCTCATAGCCACGGCCTTTTTCGGTTATGGCATGAATCAGAACCGGGCCTTTCATTCGGCGTGCATTGCCCAGCACATGGATGAGTGCCTCCAGATCATGCCCATTGACCGGACCGATGTAATGGAAGCCTAATTCCTCAAACCACATTCCTGGCACCATCAGATATTTGACCGTATCTTTGAGCCTTCCAGCCGCCCGGGCTATGTTGGGCCCTATTCCAGGGATTCTAGTCAGTGCGCTCCCTACCTCTTCTTTGGTGCGGTTGTAGTTGGGATCGGTACGCAAGCGGTTTAGGTATCCGGACATCGCCCCAACATTTTTGGATATCGACATCTCATTGTCATTGAGGATTACAATCAGGTCACAGCCCTCCTGGCCGCCATGATTGAGGGCTTCATAGGTCATCCCTCCGGTCATAGCCCCATCACCGGTCACCGCCACCACGGAGTGGTCCTGCCCCTGGATGTCACGGGCCAAAGCCAGGCCCAAAGCTGCCGATATGGAAGTACTGCTGTGACCGGTATTGAAAGCATCATAAGGTGACTCTTCAAATTTAGGGAAGCCGCTTATCCCACCAAACTGGCGCAACCCGGACATACGATTGCGGCGCCCGGTAAGCATCTTGTGGGTATAACTCTGATGGCCGACGTCCCAGATAATCTTATCTCGAGGGGTGTCAAAAACATAATGGAGCGCAATGGTCAGCTCAACCACTCCCAGATTGGCAGCCAGGTGCCCCCCTGAAGCGGCTACACTCTCGACCAATACCTGCCTGATTTCGGTTGCCAGGCGGTTCATATCAGCCACCGATAGCTTTTTCAAATCTTGGGGCGATTTAAGCCGGTCCAAAATTATTTCCACTGCGGTCACCTCCTGTCCTTCAATAATTCCAATCCGGTAAGCTTTTCCCACCACCCTAATAATATCGCTACCTCAAATATTATGGTATTGGCATTGCGGATGGCAATGCTTTTACCTATAGCCTTGCCACCGACGGTGAGGGCAGCAATAAAACTTGTCATAGCCGCGCCCGCCAGCACCAAATCATCGATTGCGAACACTTGGGATATACTGAAGACTATTCCTGCACCCACCGCACCGCTCAGCGTACCCGCGATATCGCCCCCCACATCGGCGGTATAATTGGCGACCACACTGGCATTCTTGGTGATCTTGACCGCCTGGGATGCCCCAAATACCTTTTTGGCAGCCTTGGCATTGAAGGGTGGCAGTTGAGCGGCCGCGGCCGCGGTCCCTATTATATCAAATAATATTCCCGAAGCTATTATCAATATTAACAAAACAAACGCCAGCAGAGCATTGTTTACCGCCCTGACCAGAGCTTCCGAGCCAATACTAACTACCAGCGCTATGAAGAATGTGAAAAAAGCGACTACCGAACTTGATAATAGCGTGCCTTTGGTCTGTTTTGCCAAAATGTATTCCACCCTGGTTGCCGACTGAAACCAAGTTATAAAGCAAAAGGTAGTTTACCAAGTAAACGTTGTGACATAGGTCCAGCAGGTTTTCCCCGCAGGTCTCCCCTTTG
>CAZBSD010000017.1:0-45869 GCA_964494735.1 uncultured Syntrophomonas sp. | reverse complement strand
TTTAATTGTTTGTAATTCGTTCTCAAACCTCCTAATAATCCCGTTTGAAAAACACACAAATAGAATTTTAGCACAAACGCACCCCATGTCAATAACGCCGCAAATAAATGGCGGCAGCCGTCTATGAACCTGCATAATACTTACCATAGTTTATACCCGCACTTGAATTTTAGCAGGCGTAATGATACCTTAAATGTTGTTCTACCAGTGTTTATTGAGGACAGACAAATGCAGGAGGTCCACGAAGATGACTATCAAGCCAAGGATACTGACCGGCGACAGACCCACCGGCAAACTTCACCTGGGGCATTACGTCGGAAGCGTAGCCAACCGGGTTAAATTACAGCACGATTATGAGAGTTTCATAATCATTGCCGATGTCCAAGCCCTGACAACCAATTTCGAAAATCCCGAGAACCTCAGTAAAGATACATTCCAGATCGCTGAGGATTACCTGGCGGCTGGATTGGACCCCGAAATCGCTACCATCTTCATCCAGAGCATGATACCCGAAATACACGAATTGGCAGCCTATTTCGGCATGTTCACGGCAGTCAACGTTTTGCGCCACAATCCTACTGTAAAAACCGAGGCGCAGCAGCATGGCTTCAGTGATATGACGTATGGTTTTCTGGGATATCCGGTCAGCCAGGCTGCCGATATCACCATCTTCAAGGCTAACCTGGTACCGGTCGGCGAAGACCAGATCCCTCATCTTGAACTGACCCGCAAGATAGTAAGACGATTCAACGATCTTTACCGGCCCGTCCTGATCGAACCGGAAATATTGGTGGGTGAGGTACCCCGTCTGGTAGGATTGGACGGCAAAACCAAGATGAGCAAGAGTCTCAATAATGCCATATACCTCAGTGACAACTCGGATGAGATACGGACAAAGGTGATGGACGCGGTGACTGATCCGGCCCGGATTCGTAAAACCGACCCCGGTCACCCGGAGATATGCACCGTCTTCGAATATCATAATGTCTTCAACCGCGGTGAGGTAGCCCAGATCGAGTCGGATTGCCGCCAGGGGAAAATCGGCTGCGTGGATTGCAAGAAACAGATGGCCGCCCGCATAGACGGGATATTGGAACCGATGAGGGAGAGACGGCAAAAGTATATCCACAATCCTGCCCTGGTAAAGGAGATTTTGATGGAAGGCACCAGCCGGGCTCAGAAGGTTGCCAAGGATACCATGGGTGAAGTCAGGGAAGCGATGGGCATTAACTACTTAGGATAACCAGGAGGTCATCATGGGCCAGATTTGTAACCTGGCGATATGCCAAATGCAGGTCGTCCTGAATAAACGGCAAAACCTGCTGCATGCCGGTGATATGATCAGGCAGGCGGCTCGGGATGGTGCCGAACTGGTGGTTTTGCCGGAGATTTTCAATCTGCCCTACGACACTGCGCTAATGGCAGATCAAGCTGAGCCGTACGGGGAAGAAACGACTCTCTTTCTGGCGGAGTCAGCCCGCCGCAACCAAATCACCCTGGTTGGCGGGTCAATACCGGAACTGGGCGATAATGGTCTGGTCTTCAACACCAGCTATGTATTCGACCAAGAAGGCATAGTAATCGGCAGACACCGGAAGATGCACCTTTTCGATATAGAAATACCTGGAGAGATCTCATTCAAGGAATCAGACGCCTTTGCAGCCGGAGACCATCTGCAGGTAATTACCTATCAGAACGTCTGTTTTGGGGTTATGATATGCTACGACATCCGCTTCCCGGAATTGGCACGCCTGCTGACTCTTAAAGGAGCCCGGATACTCATCGTGCCGGCCTCATTTAATTTGACTACCGGCCCGGCTCACTGGGATTTATTAATGAGGACACGAGCGGTGGACAATCAGGTTTTTGTGGTGGCGGCTTCACCAGCACGCAATCCCCAAGCCGGGTACAAGTCCTGGGGCCATTCCCTGGTAGCAGATCCCTGGGGAAGGATAGCAGCGCAAGCTGGCAGCGGCGAGGAGATCCTGCATTGCCAAATAGATCTTTCTGCGGTGGATAAAGTCCGGCGCCAACTGCCCCTCTTGCAGCACCGCCGCACTGACATTTATGAGGTGATAATGGTTGATAGGGGCGAAGGATAACCGATCTGATCTGGTAAGAGATGCGTGGTTTAACCGGCTGGATTGGATTGAGGGCATTGTTGGCCATGTATAAGAAACCATTCAGGTGGAGAATTATAGTAAGAACTTGGTCTTGAGCGCCCAAATTTAATCCTTGACGGAATCCATACCATGCAGGAGATCAGGCCGCAATTGGGCTGCATCCCGCAGGAATTGGTGCTTGACTTCAACTTGTGTTTTGGGCGTATCAACATGCATCAAGATCCTTATGCAGAACGGCAGGGCACCCGGCACGGGTATCTCCTGGGTGCAGAGTAGGGGTACCGTGTGCAGACCCATGGAGCGGGCGGCAGTGGCGGGAAAAGCAGAATTGAGGTCAGGTGTGACGGTGAAGATTATGCTGATGATATCCTCGGCCGACAACTCATTCTTCTCAATCACCGCCTGCAGCAACTCCCGGGTAGCGCCATAGATCATCTCTTTATCATCCCGCGGAACCGTTATGGCTCCCCGGATACCTCTTACCGACATACTAACATCCTCACATCCCAGCTATGGTTTAACGATGATCCAGCGATCATCGCATTGCCTCGATTTAAGGGACCGCCCGATGTCCCAGTCCTATGGCCACCTCATCCAGGTGGAGCAGTCCGATTCCCATGAAAACTGCTACGCTGAGGTGATCTTTGTAGCGGGCCACCCCAATTTTACCGCCTACATTTAGTCCCAGTGCCTTGGGCATTATCTGGGATAAAGCCTCACGGGAGGCTCCGGCTACAGCCCCTTCATCCGAGTGGGCGTCTTTTATTACACCTTCACGTTTGGCTGCTACCACGGAGCGCTCAACTATCTTGGCCATGGAGGAGATGAATTCCCCTCCGTAATCAACCGCAACTGCTTTAACCCCAAATTCATCCAGAAGAGCTTTCTTTATCTGCACCTCCTCCGCCCGCGAAGAAGACAATGCCATCTTTATGGCCGACGAAGCGGCTATTTTGCTGCCCGGCTCCATATGAGCACCTCCTGGTTCCGTTTTAGCTTATTTTACTATAACTTTGCCAATCATGACCACTGACTGATTGGCGGTGTACTTATGGCCTGTCTCTGGAAAAACGAGGTTGGAGGATACTGTGGCTACACCAAATTCGATGGGAAAGTTGTAAGCGGTCGAGTCAATTTCGACAGTATCGTCGGCTTTGACAGCCAGGCTGACTCGTTTCCCGGTAAAAGCCGCCCTCTCCACCCCATTTACCAGCACTTTGGCTTTGGGCAGGGAGGAAAACTGGCTTATCTCTATAGCTATACGGGCTTGCGGGGAAACAACTAGTTCGCTATCAGGATCAGCGTTCTCAGATGTTTTGGTGACCGGCAGTTGTATGCTTTGCCCTTCCATCCGCTCGCCCCAACTAAGGTACAATCGTACCGGGTCGATCGATAAAAAGCCCTGCACCACCACCATAATGACTATAGCGATGACGACGAATCTTATCAGACTCTTCTCTATCCGATCGATCAAATCCTTCACAAGCCATCCCCCCAAGCATCTCATTCTCCTCTATATTATGCCCGGGGGGATGCCTTTATCCATCAAATGTCCGCAGTATAGCCAAGGCCAGGGCTGCCGCCCCATACCCATTGTCGATATTGACAACTCCTATGCCGCTGGAACAACTGTTAAGCATGGTCAGCAAGGCGGCCAGCCCATGAAAGCTGGCACCGTAACCAATACTGGTGGGGACAGCGATTACCGGCCGTTTGGTTAATCCCCCTACCACACTGGCCAGGGCCCCTTCCATCCCCGCCACCACGATGACCACCGCCGCCCTGTTAATCTCACCCACATGGACCAACAGCCGATGTATACCGGCTACGCCTACATCAAAAATCCGCTCGACTGTTACTCCCATCACTTCCAAGCATACGGCTGCCTCTTCCGCTACCGGGATATCAGCAGTTCCCGCCGAGATAACAATCACCCGGCCGTTGGGCACCGCCGGTGCGCGGTTTAAATAAAACACCCGGGCTGTTTCGCTGTATTGCACATCAGGAATTTGTTCCCGCACCGCAATATAGATTTCGGGTTCGGCTCGAGTAGCCAGTATGACCTCGTTGTGGAAGTCCATCTGCTTAACGATGGAGATTATATGTTGGATCGATTTCCCTTGACAAAAGACCACTTCGGGGAAGTGGTCTCTGATGGCACGATGGGTATCCAGCTTGGCAAAACCAAGGTCTTCGAAGGGAAGGGTCTCCAAAATATTACAAGCATCATCCACCTCAAGACACCCGTTCTGGACCTTTTCCAGGATTATACGCAAACATTCCTTGTTCATATATTCAGTCCCGTTTCCTTTGAACCCGTTTGATCAGGCATTCTCAATGACCAGTTGGAAACATTTCACCAGTTGTCCTTGGCATATTCGATTCCAAATAAAAAAGCCTTCCTGTTTCTATCGATAACACCAGGCTTCTTGCCCGCAAATATGAGTTCGAACAGACCCAATGTCTCTTCTACCGCAACCATATTCATCTTTTGGACACAAGCACCCAGCAGGATCATATTGGCCAGTTTGGAACCCCCCTGCTCCTCAGCAACCTTATTGACCGGCATCTGGTATACCCGCAGATCTTGCCGCACCGGAGGCCTGTCTATCAGTGAGGTATTCATTACCAATGTGCCATGGGGCTTGATCTTTGGTTCAAATCGGTCTAATGAGGGGCGGTTCAGGACAATAGCTGTTTCTGGGTTCTCAGTCAGCGGGGAGAAGATCTCCCCTTCGGAGATAGTGACCAGGCAGTTGGCTGTCCCCCCCCTCATCTCAGCCCCGTAAGCAGGCAGCCAGGACACGTTCTTGCCGGCTCCCATAGCCGCGAAGGTGAGAAATTTGCCCATGGATAAGACACCCTGCCCGCCAAAACCGGCCAGCAGTATCTGACGCTCTTCACTCACGCCGGCAGTCCCTCCTTTACCTTGAATTCACCCAGCGGATAGTAGGGAATCATATTATGCTCCAACCACTCCAACGCCTCGATGGGACCTAATCCCCAGTTGGTCGGGCAGGTCGATAATATCTCCACCATCGAAAATCCCAGCCCGTTCATCTGGATCTGCAACGCTTTTTTAATGGACCGCTTGGCTTTGATTACATTAGCAGGGGTGTTGACTGCCACCCGGCTTATATATGCGGAACCTTCATTGGTAGACAGCAGTTCAGCCATCCTAATCGGGAAACCCGTCTCTTCTTTCTTGCGGCCATATGGTGACGTGGTTGTCACCTGGCCGAGTAGGGTGGTTGGAGCCATCTGCCCGCCGGTCATCCCGTAGACAGCGTTATTGACAAATATTACTGTGATCTTTTCTGAGCGAGCCGAGGCATGCACGATCTCAGCCATGCCAATGGATGCCAGGTCACCGTCCCCCTGATAAGTCAGCACACAACGGTCGGGCAATAGTCTCTTTATCCCGGTAGCGATGGCTGGCGCCCTGCCATGAGCTGCCTCCAGCATATCGAAGTTGAAGTAATCGTAAGCCAGTACCGCACACCCAACTGGGCAAATGCCGATAGTCTTCTCCCGCAGGTCCAATTCATCAACACATTCTGCCACCAGCCGGTGGATTATGCCGTGAGTGCAGCCCGGGCAATAGTGGGTTTTTTTGCTGGTCAGGCTTTGCGGCCTTTGGGCTACTATCTTCATTACGAACCCTCCTTTTGCGCGACTGCGGCGACCTGTTGGGCTATCTCTTCAGGGCTGGGTATCATTCCTATCCTCCCATAGAACTCTACCGGGGCCCGGCCATTGACTGCCAGACGTACATCGTCTATCATCTGCCCCATGCTGATCTCTACTGATAGGAATCGCTTGGCAGATTCCGCTGCCTGACTGATAACTTCGGCCGGGAAGGGCCAGAGGGTGATGGGTCGTATCAATCCAACCCGGTATCCCTGTTTGCGAACGTCGATGATAGCCTTCTTAACGATACGGGACATAAGCCCGAATGCTACTACTACCAGATCTGCGTCTTCCACCATAAAGCTTTCCGCTTTGGCTTCATGCATTTTTATGAGATTATACTTCTCATTTAAAATCTTGTTTCTGTATTCCAGGAAATCCGGATCCAAGTGCAGGGTATTAACGATATTGGGTGCCCTGCCCTTGCAACCCGCGATTGCCCACGGTTTTTCCACGAATTCGGTTACCCTCGGGCGGACGGTGACAGGTTCCATCATCTGCCCCAGGGTGCCTTCCGCCATTATCATCACCGGGATGCGATATTTGTCAGCCAGGTCATAACCGCCAATGGCAAAATCCATCATTTCCTGCACCGAGGAGGGAGCCAGCACCAAGGTGTGAAAGTCGCCATGACCTCCGCCGCGGGTAGCCTGCCCATAATCAGACTGGGCGGGCTGAATACCCCCTAATCCCGGCCCTCCCCGGGAGATATTGACTATAAGACAAGGCAGCTCGGCTTCGGCGATGAATGAGATCCCCTCCGATTTAAGGCTGATACCCGGGCCGGAAGAAGCAGTCATCACCCGCGCCCCAGTCGAAGCACCGCCATATACCATACTGATTGCTGCCAACTCACTTTCAGCCTGGACGAATGTCCCACCGAGAAGTGGAAATTTACGGGCCATGTATTCTGCAATCTCACTGGAGGGAGTAATCGGATAACCAAAAAAAGCAACGCAGCCGGCGATCAGCGCTCCCTCAGCCAGTGCCTCGTTTCCTTTCATCAAGACCCTTTCCATCACCCTACTCCCTTTCCACTCGAATAACCAAGTCCGGACACATCAAAGCGCATATCCCGCATCCGGTGCAACTATCTGTCGCAAAGATGGCTATCGGATGATACCCGGATGAGTTTATCCTGGTATTATCCAACGCCAGAATATCTTTAGGACAGAAATGAATGCATAATTCGCAACCTTTGCATTCCTCTTCAACAAAGCTCACTTTTCCCTTGGCCATATTTCTCCTCCCCTTAAAATCACCAAATCCACTGCGGTCTCAAATACAAATCAATTGCCTGCAACAATGCTCCATATAAAGGGAAAAGTGAATCATAAATTCGTCTTTCCACGGTAAGACGTATGATGGGCAAACCGACAGCTTGGCTGAAGCCCACCACTCTGTGATGACCACTTATTACCAGGTCCGGGGTGCTGTCCGACATTAAATTGGGATTGCTGATTATCCCTGTGAAATGCAAACCGGATGCTTTCTCCAGCTGTTCCATCAGAAGTTGCACACCAGGTACATCCTGACTGAAAGGCCGATAGGGATTCAAAACCAACAAAAACTGGTAGCCCGGGCGGGCCAATATGTATTTGCGCAAATAACCGAGTGCCAGGCATCCCACTTCGTCTCCGGCCACATCAATTATCATGTTGTTGTTCTGCTTGATAATGCCTAAAATGTGGCGGGGCATAGCCGGAACATCGCTAAAGGTTAACTCCCCCTCGGGAGCCAGCAGCCTTATACCGTGTTTCTCTATCTCATCCTTGAGCTGCCGGGACACGAAGTAAGGATTCACCATGTCCAGATCTGCCAGCACAACATCATCATTCGTCCCGGCCTTACCAATGGCGTGATTCAAGGCTATCTCCGACTTGCCGCTGCCAAATCCACCCGCAAAGATAGTAATATTCCCCAAATTATTTCACTTTCCGATTTAGAATTCTATAAGAATATAGAATAAGTATGAATTAAATGCAATTAGAAATATCAGGCCGGTTGAATATTGACAGCCAATCCCATTTGCGCCTGTTTACTTCCAATTATCCAGCTGGCGCATCAATCCCTCGCGGTAATCAGATAATTCCTGGCTCACTACGAACAGGAGTTTTTCGATCTCGCCTTTGGCGAGAAGCAATTCAGTCGGTTCAATAATGTCAATGGTCCTGAACTCTTCCATAACAATAAATTTGATAATCTCATCCATCTTGTCGGCCTCGAATGTTATGACAACCGGGGCGTAGGCAACATTCTTACCGGTAATGTCGTCGACTAATGTGTATATATCCTGACTCATGTCGATGTCGTCGATACGCACCCCCTGCATGGGGACGTTGCGCATTTTGGCTACCTTCTGCTGCCTGGTATTGTCAGCCAGCTGCTCTACATTATTCTTGCTAAAAAGCTTGCCGGATTTGGCCCGGCCCACATAATCGAAACGGATCTTGACCTTTATCGGTGTCATAGAGCTTTTCCCCCCTCCATATACTGTAAACTGCACATCCCTGATCCTATATCGATTCCCTATAGCCCGGTTCGTTTATTTATACGTTTTGTCCAGAGCTTCTTTCTTGATCCTTTCTACTTCGGCCTGGCTGAGCAGACGATAATGTCCTGCTTCCAGCCCGTACACATCGAGGAACCCCAATGCCGTGCGGGTCAATTTTTGGACCTGGTGTCCGACAGCGGCACACATCCGTTTGATCTGACGTTTACGCCCTTCATGAAGGGTAATTTGAAGCAGTGAAAATTGTGAGTTCCGTTCCCGTATCCTTACTGCTGCGGGAGCGGTGTTTCCGTCCTCCAACTCAACACCCTGGCTTAAATATGAGGACTCCGCATCAGTCAAATATCCCTCCACTTGGACCAGATATTCCTTGGCGATCCCATAACGGGGATGGGTCACCAGATTGGTGAATTCGCCGTCGTTGGTTAGTAATAACAACCCCTCGGTATCGAAGTCCAACCGGCCCACCGGATGTAGACGGACGGGCAAGTCCGCTGTCAATTCGACCACTGTGGGCCGCCCTTGAGGATCATGGACAGTCGAAATATAGCCGGTGGGTTTATTAAGCAAGACATAGACGAGCGGCTCGGCGCCGATTATGCCGTTGTCCACTTCCACCCAATCAGACTGAGGATCAACGAGGGTGACTACCTCGCGTACTATTGAACCGTTAAGTTTGACCCGGCCCGCAGTTATCAGCTCCTCCGCATGACGCCGGGATGATATCCCGGCTTGGGCCAGGTATTTAGCCAATCTCATTATCCATGCTTCCTTAATCCGATTTCATCAAATCAATATACTCTTTTTCTACAGAATATTCAATATTACCGGTCTTCCCTCCCGGTTGTGTGGCTCACCGACAAGTATCTGCTATAATAATTTCTAATGAAAGGATTTGATCCTATGAACATAGATCCCGGTACGATAGTACTAAAACCTATCGGAGTGGTCCGCTCTCGGGTCCTTACCTTGGATGATTACCCTGAAACGGGAGAGTCAGCATGGATTGAGGTGCTGCCTCAATACCGTCAAGCGCTGCAAAGAATAGAGGCAAACTCGCACCTCTGGGTGCTGCTTTGGTTTCATCAAGCGGACCGCACTCTCTTAAAGACCATACCGCGCCGCTACAGTCCAGACATTCCAGAGTTCGGAGTCTTCGGTCTAAGGTCTCCCAACCGTCCCAATCCCATCGCGTTGACATTGGTCAAACTGGAAGCGGCAGAGGCCGGGGTTCTGCAGGTACAAGGTCTTGATGCCATCGATGGCACGCCGGTCCTGGACATCAAATCATATTACGAGCAAGACATCGTGTTCTCACCTAAGACCCCCTATATCCGCGCCAATGATCCGGTTATGCGGCGCAACCATTTTTTAAAACTAGCCTTGAAGCACCATCAGGAGACCTGCCGAGATTTGCTCCTGGCAGTCCGTATGGTGCTGGTGGCGGATCATTATTTGGGCCATATCAACCGCCCCGATTTAAGTGTAACGGTAAACGGGTCACTGTGTTTGGCGGATTCCATTCAGGGCTTGAGTCGGGCTCGTCTCGCTAATCCATCCCGGTTTGTACATTCGACCACCGCAGGTCTGCCAGCTACTTTATGGGTGGACCCGCTCAATGTTCTTAAAATCCGTGCCTTGCGTGGCTTGAATGAGGATGAGTTCTTAAACCTAAGTGATAGCGATCTGTTCGAAATCGAGCATGCTATCCGATGACCTTACGCAGGTAAGCAGTTAGAAAAATATATCCCCAGCAGATCTAGTTTCAATTTATAAGCCACCGTTTTTATATTGCTTTTTGGAGGTAGCTTAATGCTTAATCGAGACAATAAGGGCCAAATCGAGCAGGCCTTCCGTGCGATCCTGGAAGCGATCGGTGAGAATCCGGACCGCGAAGGACTGGCCGAGACGCCCCGGCGAGTGGCCCGCATGTATGAGGAGATCTTTACCGGGATGAATATGGACCCGGCGCAATTGCTGGATGTTTCATTCACCGAATACCATGATGAGTTGATACTGGTCAAAGATATCCCCGTGTATTCCATGTGCGAACACCATTTCCTGCCGTTTTATGGGTGGGCCCACGTTGCCTATATCCCTAAAGGGGGCAAAGTGGTGGGGATCAGTAAATTAGCCCGGGTGGTGGAGGCATTCGCTAGAAGGCCGCAGCTGCAAGAAAGGCTGACGTCACAGATAGCCGATTGCATATTCAAGACCCTCAATCCTATGGGGGTCGGAGTAGTCATCCAGGCTGAACACATGTGCATGACAATGCGCGGAGTGCGCAAACCCGGCTCCATGACTGTTACTTCTGCGGTCAGAGGAATATTCGAATCCCGCCCCGAAACTCGAGCCGAACTGTTCGCCCTCATCCAAAAATAGCAGACTTGGTGCCTCATCCGTGTCTACATGTAAAGAAGGCCCTCACTATAGGCTCTGTAAACGAACCGGGGTGAGGGCTTCCTGTTTGGACTGGAGACAATCGCCCCAAACGGATTAGAACAAGCCGACTATCTCTCCATTGGGCAGGATATCGATTCTTTCGGCGGCTGGAACCTTGCTTAATCCCGGCATGGTCATGATATCTCCGGCAATAGCCACAATGAAACCGGCTCCGGCCGACAATCTAACTTCGCGAATGTTGACTGAGAATCCTCGTGGTCGGCCGATAGCGGTGAGGTTATCGGAAAGCGAATACTGAGTCTTGGCGATGCAGATGGGCAAGTCGCCATATCCTATCTCTTCAAAACGGGCTATCATGTTTTCTGCCCCTTTGCCGTAAGTGACCCCGTCGGCACCATAAATATCACGGCAGATGGTTTCAATCTTCTCTTTGATGGGCGTTTGCAGTTGGTACAGATACCTGAAGTCCGATCCTTTATCAGCCGCTGCCACAACTTTGCTGGCCAGGTCCTCTCCGCCCCGCCCGCCTTCACTCCAGACCCTGGATATGGCCACTTCGGCCCCCAAAGCCGTGCATTTGTCCTTTATCAGCTCGATCTCTTCGGGAAGGTCACCCGGAAACTCGTTCAAGGCTACCACGACAGGTACCCCAAACAGGTTCAGGTTTTCCAGGTGTTTCTCAAGATTTTCAGTCCCCTTTTCGAGGGCTGTCATGTTTAGTTGACCAAGTTTGTCTTTGGGTACACCACCATGGTTTTTCAGAGCCCGTATGGTTGCCACTAATACCACCGCATCGGGCTTCATGCCTGAATAGCGGCATTTGAGGTCGAAGAACTTTTCCGCCCCCAAATCAGCCCCAAAACCAGCTTCGGTGATCATATAATCCCCCAGTTTGAGACCCATCTGGGTGGCCATTATACTATTGCAGCCGTGGGCTATATTGGCAAAAGGTCCTCCATGTATGAAAGCCGGAGTGTTTTCCAGTGTCTGGACCAGATTCGGCTTGATGGCATCCTTCATCAACAGGGTCATGGAACCTGCCGCTTTAAGGTCGGCGGCTGTGACCGGGCTGCCATCATATCGGTAAGCCACCACCATTTTGGCGGCCCGCCGCTTGAAATCCATCAGATCGGTGGATAGACATAAAATGGCCATCACTTCTGACGCCACACTGATATCGAAACCCGACTCGCGGGGAATACCGTCCGCCTTTCCCCCCAGGCCAATCACTATATTGCGTAAAGCCCTTTCGTTCAGATCCATCGCTCTGCGCAGCACCACCTGGCGAGGATCGATCCCCAGGGGATTGCCTTGATGTATGCTGTTGTCCATCAACGCCGCCAAAAGATTGTGGGCAGTGGTGACCGCATGGATGTCACCGGTGAAATGAAGATTGATATCTTCCATGGGGACCACTTGGGCGTACCCTCCCCCGGCTGCCCCGCCCTTGATACCGAAACTGGGTCCCAGCGACGGCTCCCGCAGGGCGATAATGGCCTTCCTGCCCAATCGATTGAGTGCCATTCCCAATCCCACCGTGTTAGTGGTCTTGCCTTCCCCCGCCGGGGTCGGATTGATGGCTGTGACCAGCACCAATTTACCAGAGGGCTTGTCCTTCAAGCGCTCCCATGTCTCCAGTGATACCTTCCCCTTGAACTTGCCATACAGCTCAATATCATCCCCCGATAGCCCCAAAGATTCTGCGATCTCCAGTATCGGTCTCATTTGGGCACCTTGGGCAATTTCTATGTCGCTCTTCATGCACACACCTCATCTAAGTATTATTGAGCCAAACAATCCGTCCGACCGTTCAGGCTAATATTATACTATCAGAAAACCAAGGTGTCCACACTGCGACCCGGTGGCGGTCAGTAGCGCATTGGATGGATTTAATGGAAGAGCAGGTTGCAGATGTAGACGGAAGCCAGCAGACCGGTCAAGTCAGCACTCAAGCCAGTTATGACTGCATATTTGAACCGCTTTATTCCTACTGAACCGAAATAGACGGTAAGCACAAAAAAGGTGGTGTCAGTTGTACCCTGCATAACTGACGCCATCCGCCCAATGAGCGAATCCGGTCCATATACCTTCATCAGTTCGGTTGCCATTCCCAACGCTCCGCTCCCGGACAAAGGCCGCATTATAGCCAGTGGCAAAACATCAGCGGGTGCGCCCGCTACCGCCATCAGAGGTCTTATCAAGGCGACCAGATAATCCATTGCCCCCGAAGCGCGAAAAACCGAGATAGCCAACAGCATACCTACCAGAAAGGGAATAATCCTAACAGCCGTCGTGAAGCCCTCTTCAGCACCCTCCACGAACGTTTCATAGACCGGAACCTTTTTAAAGAAGCCGTACAGCGGTATGACCAGCAACAGAAATGGTATCGCCCACTTGGAGACGATGCTGAGGACATTGGGCAGCATCAGCGGCTTCCTCCCCAACGGCTGTATTTGCGGAACATGTAATCGAGTGAGACAGCCACTACCATGGCGCAACTGGTAGCGAAGATACAAGCGCCAACGATCTCTGTGGGGTTGCTTGAACCATAGGCTACCCGGATACCGATGATGGTTGCTGGAATGAGGGTGATACAGGATGTATTCAACGCCATAAATGTACACATAGCCGCAGATGCTTCCGGCCGGTTACCATTCAGCCGCTGCAGCTCCTGCATGGCTTTCATACCAAACGGAGTAGCCGCATTACCCAAACCAAGCATATTAGCGCTGAGGTTCATGATGATAGCGCCCATCGCTGGATCACGATGAGGTACGCTGGGAAACAGGCGCCGCAGCAGGGGGGCCATTAAAGCAGCCAAACCTTGGATGAGCCCGGCCCTTTCCGCAATCTTCATTATTCCCAGCCACATGGCCATTATCCCAATCAGGTCGAAACAAACCTTAACCGCATTCCTGGAAGCGTCCAGGGCCGCTTCGGTCACTATTTCAATTTGCCCATTGAGGGCTGCCACCACAATTCCAGAAGCCAAAAGCAGAAGCCATATCACGTTTAACAGGCCCCATCCCTCCCTCTTGTCCTTAAATAAATCCTGTTAGAAGGTATGAATAGGGGCCCCTAAATAGAACAGTCCGGCTGGGGCCGGACTGTTGTCGGTGATTTGGAATCAGCTTTTGGGATAGAAAAGACAAGTAGGGCTTATTGATAACTATCGGTTCGATTTTGATCTCTGCGTTGCATGATACTCTCTATCTTGTCAAATATCTGGGGGGCTACATCTACTACTCTCTCCGCCAGGGGATTGCCGCTTACGGAGATCAAGCGGACATCATTCATCCTGACCACCAGGAATCCGATCGGTTTTACCGAAACCCCGGCACCGCTGCCGCCTGCAAAAGGAAGCTCCTGGGGTTTACCTTCCGAATAACTGGCTTCATATTCTCCGCCACCAGCGGCAAAACCACAGGCTACCTGGGAAATCGGTATTATGACGCTGCCATCGTTGGTCTCCACTGCATCCCCGACCACGGTATTGACGTCGACCATCTCTTTGATGCTTTGCATGGCCGTCTTCATCAAGGATTCAATGGGATGACCAGGCTGGGTCTGTTGTAAATCCATTTATACACCACCTGACTTTTTTACTGCTAGATAGGTTTTAATGATTATAATTTGTACTAATCTAATCTTTAATATGCATTTCAGTGTACTAAGATATCCGGAGGACAAGAAGTTGGGCGTGACCTTTACTGACATGTCGCCGATGGCGCAGCAGCTGCTTAGCCATCCCAACAGCGAACCTTTGACAGCCCAGGCAACTCCACTATTCATCGCGGCCTGGTAGGCATCTTCACCGCCAACTATGCTGCTCCATTCCAACCTTGCTATTCTGGGAACCGCTATGGCCGGTATCAACCGCGTCCTGTGCCGGTTTATAAAACCCCACCACCTCCGCGCTGCTCTTAATGGCCGACGATGTTCCTTTTCGGATGCAGACGAATGGGTCTTGTTCTCATAAACCCTCAGAATAGCCGTTTCCAACAGATTCAAACTGGGGTCCGAAAAATCATAGCGTCGGTCCAATCGTAATAGTCTAGCGTCAAAGTTGACCAGTATTCCTTGCCAAATCAAGTCCTCTCGAACGGAAACGGTCAACCGGGCAGGAACGCTTATGAATAATAATGATATGGCTGCCAAAAGAATAAATGCACTGATTATCCAGCCCATATATATTCTCCCGTTTTCCCATATCATTCCCAACCCTATTATGCTTATACGGTTTGACTATTTAGTCTTCTGGGCCTCCTCAATAGCATTTTCGATGCAACTGACAACCTTCAGCATCTCGTCATCCACTTCAATATTGGCGCGTCCCAATCTAAACGTAGGGCAATGCAGGTTGTAATTGAGGATATCTTTCTTGAGTTTCTCCAGCTGTTTCCTTTTATCAAGGTAGAACACCTTCTTACGTTTGCCAAATCTATATATTGCCTGATCGGAGTGTTTCGATTCAGCCATGAAGTCCTGGCAGTAGCGCTGGAACTGCTCCACATCCCGTGCTATCCTGGCGGTGGTGGCGTCTATATCCTTGCCCAGTTGTATCCAGAAGGGGGTAAAGTCATTGTTCTTCAGCATCCGGTTTATCATCCGCATCTCGGGTGGTTCGAAAGGATTCTCGGAGAGGTCCAGGGGCTTGCCGACCCCCTCGAGGTTGTCAAACTCCCCTCTTTCCCTGGCTTTACGTATCTGTTCTTCTACCAATTCCTCGGTGCTGCTCATGTAGCGAGCCAATTTCCTATTTTGCTGGGCCTTTATCTTTATCTGCTCCTCCAAAGACTTTTCGTTCAACTCAGCTTTTCCTCCTCAATCTCCAATCCCGGCAGTTCCTCCAGCGTGGAAAGAGAAAACACCTTAAGGAATTCATGGGTCGTTCCATATAATACCGGTCGGCCAGGGGCTGCTTTACGGCCCACCTCTTTGATGAGCCCTTTTTCCATTAAGTTGGCGATCACCCGGTCGGCTTTCACGCCGCGTATCTGTTCTATCTCGATTTTACTGACTGGTTGTCGATAAGCGATGATTGCCAGGGTCTCCAGAGCGGCTGGTGACATACGCCGATGAGCCGGTTTTACCAACTGCCCCACCACCAAAGAGAATTCTGTTTTAGTGGCCATGATGTAGCCGCCATCCAGTTTGAGAACCTGGATGCCGCGTCTTGATTCAGTGTAATCGGCTATCATTTCCGCCATTATTTGATCTAAATCATTTTTCCCAAGATGGAGTATTTCCATCAACACTTCTTCGCCGACTCTCTCACCGCTGGCAAACAACAGAGCTTCAATAGCGGCTTTGGTCTCTGCCCGCATCAACATTTGTCCACCGCCATTCTCATGGTAAGCGTTATTTCTCCAAACTGATCCTGCTGAAATGCCTCTACCCTTTGGGCCCGAATCAGTTCCAGCAAGGCTAAGAAATATACCAGAGCCTCCCGCCGCCGCATGATGGGCGTAAAGATATCAAGAAACTTGACCGGTTGTTCATGAGCAGCCAGGATGGTCAATATTTGCTCCATTTTTTCAGCCACGACCAGGCCCTGAGGCAGATCGTATTCCAGTTCCTCTTGGCTCCTGCTCATCAGCGTATCCCACGCCCGCAGGAGAGCTCTGACGGGGGTGTTCATCCCCGCCTCTGACGGTTCGATCTGCCCGTAGCGGAAGAAGAGCCGTTTACTATCATCGTTATAGCGCTCGCCCAGGCTTTCCCCCGCCTGCTTGAACTGCTTGTAGGCAAGGATCCGGTTGACCAATTCTTGGCGCGGATCCATCGTATCATCCATTTCTTCTTCGTCCAGGTATATCGGCAAGAGCAGCTTGGATTTCAACTTAAGCAGATAGGAAGCCATTGAGAGAAAATCACCGATATTATCCAGATCAATATAACCGGTGGTGTCTATATAGGCCATATATTGTTCGGTTATTTTGGCTATGGGGATATCGTAGATGTCTATCTCTTCCCTCTCCAACAGGTATAGCAAGAGGTCCAGCGGCCCATAAAATTTATCCAGGTTAACCAGATAACTCATCCACGCATCCTCATTCAGTTTGATAAGTCTACAACGCCACCAGGGAGTTAAGAACCTTATACAAGAAGTTTACCAGTGGCCATAGTAAAGTCCCAACGGTGTTGGTCACGATCAACAAGAGCATGACCAGCGGACCATATTGCTCAATTGAGTATAGCACCCTGGCCCCGGAGTCAGGCAGCAGACCGGCCAAAATCTTGGACCCATCCAATGGCGGCAGGGGTAATAGATTGAAGGCCGCCAGAATCAAGTTGACGTAGATCAAAGGTATGATAACCGGAACCACCAGGTCGCCCCACCCGCTGCCCTGCCACGGCATTAACAGCTTGAGCGCCACCATACTCAGCAACGCTATCACTATGTTCATACCCGGGCCGGCCAGAGACACCAGCATCATTCCGGACTTGGGACTGATGTCTTTGAAGTTGCGCGGGTCGACCTCTACCGGTTTTGCCCACCCAAATTTAAAGATAAGCAGCATCAGAAAGCCCACCCAGTCAATATGGGGAAGAGGATTCAAGGTCAAACGTCCCTGCCGCACCGGAGTGGGATCACCAAGCTTATATGCAACCAGCCCGTGGGCAAATTCATGCAAAGTCAATCCGACCAGGATGGCCGGCAGCCACATCAGAGTATCAAAGAGCCATTGCATCTGTAAATCTCCCCTTGTCTATCCATTGTCTGACCAATTTTATCTCATCTTCACGGTTCCTGACTGTCCCATCCAGTTTTTCCTTGTATAATTCAGCCAGAATGATTTTGAAGACTGGGCCAGCCTTAAGTCCTAACTCTCTAAGATCATGTCCGTTGATTTCCACCTTCACCTCTTGTTTCAGGTCATAAAAGCCAACAATTTTATCCCATACAGTTTCGGATTTTATGAGCAACAGCAAATATATCAGATTTTCCACACATAATCCTGTCAGCATCGAGTCCAGATCGCTGGCCTTCAGGTCGTTATCATCATTCAACCTTTGGGTGATCTCCGGAATCCTCAGTGACTCCTGCACACAATGATGGGCGTACCTGGCTAAGGGATACCTGGTCAGTACCTCGCTGAGCTCTTCATCATTCAATGGTGATACGATCACCAGCAAATAGACCAACCAGGGCATGATTGCCTGACCATAATATTTTTCGCCCCACCAGCCCAGTACCATAGGAATACGTTTCAGCTTGATGCTTATCTGCCCCAGGTCGATTTCGGGAAGTATATACTGCCAGACCCCCAACTCGGTCATCCTCAAAAGAGCTGGTATAGGGTCTTTCTCATTCAAGATCAAGATCAATTCCCGCAGGATGCGTTTATATGAGAGTTTGCCCAGCATCCTCCTCTTGATGGCATCTGCTGCGAATCGGAGGGTATCCGGTTCGATGGTGAACTTGTACCTCTGCTCGAAACGGATAGCACGCAAGATGCGGGTAGGATCTTCGACGAAACTGAGGTTGTAAAGCACCCGGATCAAGCGTTTCTGTATGTCCCGGCGTCCCCCGAAATAGTCTATCAATTCGCCGAACCTGCTGGGATTAAGACATATAGCCAGGGTGTTAATAGTAAAATCGCGGCGATACATATCCTCCTTGACGGACGATCTCTCCACCATAGGCAGGGCCGCGGGGAACTCATAGTATTCGGTGCGGGCAGTGGCTATGTCGATTTTGGTACCCTCGTCAAAGATCACTGTGGCGGTGGCGAAACGATCATGTACGCGGACCCTGCCAGACAGCTTCTCAGCCAGCTGTCTGGCCAATTGCCGGCCGTCTCCCTCCACTACCAGGTCCACATCAAAATTAGGCACGTTCAGAAACAGGTCCCTCACGAACCCGCCCACACAGTAAGCAGTGTACTCAGACTGCTGGGCTAATTCCCCGGCCGCCGCCAGAATGTCGAATAAATCTGCGGGCAGCTTCTCCTGCATGAGTTGGCGCATATTCTCAGGCGTGCTTTCCACCTGGGAGAAAAGCAATGTATGCTCGTGAGGATAATCCTCCCCATGTAAAATCCGCAAAATGTCGGTTCGGGATACGATGCCGACCAAACGCCCCCGTTCAACTACCGGCAGACGGCCAACATCATACTCGACCACCATCTTTTGTATTTCGCTGACCGGAGTATCCGGAGAAACAGTTATCACTTTTGAAGTCATGAAACCTTTGACCGGTGCATGACCCAGGTCATGCATAACCGCCTTGTCCGCATCCCGTCTCGATATGATACCTACCACCACTTCACCATCGACTACCGGCATGCCCGTATGTCCGTAGCGCAGCAGCAATCGTCCGGCCTCTTCCATGGTACGGTAAAGGTCGATTGTCTTGACCGGGGTGGACATGATATCCTTGGCCACCACCGGCGGATTGATCCTGGTTGCGATCTCCTGTAAAATCAGGTCCGCTACCTCCCTGGTTGCTTTATGGCGGATCATAGCTGAGGCTGCCCGCTCGTGCCCGTTTCCGCCCAAGGGCTGCATGATCTCATTGACCTTGAGATTGACACTGCCGCTGCGGGCTATGACATTGACCCGACCCTGCATTCGTGCTATCACAAAAACCGCATCAGATTCTTCCATTTTGAAAATACGATGAGCCAATATATCGAGTCCCGGTGTGAATGACTTGCCTTCATAATATGAAAAGATGATATCCATACCGTTGATATGATAATGCTCAGTATTCTCCATCAGGCTCTGTAATATTTTTCGCTGCTCATCGGAGATTGGCGCATCCATGAAACTTGCCACAATCTTCAAGTTCGCCTTTTTGCCCAACAGGAATGCTACTGCCTGGGCATCCCGGTCAGTAGTGCTGGGAAACAATAGACTTCCGGTATCTTCATAGATTCCCAGCGCCAGTATAGTAGCCTCGAAAGGTGAAATATCCAGTCTTGAAGCAATAACCTTTTCTACAATCAGGGTAGTTGTGGCACCGGTTGCATGTATTTCGGTAACGCTGCCCACAATATCGCCTTTTTGTGGGGGATGGTGATCGTATACATGAAAGTCCACCGACGGATTGTCGTATAGGGAGCGTAATTGAGCCAAACGCTTGGGACAGGCAGTATCGACCAGGATAACCCGGTTAATATCTTTTAACTCCAATTCGCGCGGGGTTCTCAGGTCCAACACGTCTTTGTAAAGGGCCATGAATTGTCTGATCTTTCCCGGCATCGTCCCCGGAATAACCATGACCGCCCCCGGATATAGCTTGCTGGCTCCTACCATGCTGGCTAATCCATCAAAATCCAAAGCATTATGGGAAGTTATTATCTCCACGGCCAGTCTCCTCGCTGATGTGCTAGAATTATACCATATCAGGCTGCTGTAATTAGCTGGTAATATGGCCTGCTAAGGCTTTGTGAGCAGAAGTTGCCGCTTCATTCCTTCCTACAGTTAGCCGTGCCCGGTTTTTGCCCTGCAATTACCCGCAAAAAAGCTCGTCCCCCACGACGAGCACTCTAAGCAATCATCCCATTTAGAATTTCTTTTCGCTATCCAGCAAAATGGTCACCGGTCCTTCATTCTCAATGGACACCAACATATCCGCTCCAAAAATCCCCGTCATGACCGGCACACCTTTTGCCCGCAGGTACCCCACCGAGTAATCAAAGAGCGACTCCGCTTTTTCTGGTTCTTCCGCGTCGGTGAAACTAGGTCTGCGGCCGTTGCGCACGTCTCCCAGTAAAGTGAACTGGCTCACCATAAGTACCGATCCACCCGTATCCCTAAGGGAGCGGTTCATCTTGCCCGCCTCATCTTCAAAAATACGCAGGTTGATTATCTTCTCCATCATATAATCAGCGTCGTTCTGCCGGTCGCCTCGTTTTATGCCCAACAGTACCAACAGTCCCGCTTGGATACTCGATTTCTCTACTTGATCGACCACCACCCTGCTATGCTTGCTTCTTTGCACAACTGCCCGCACTTATTAAACCTCGAACCCTTTCGGCGCTCGGTCTACCGATCCGCTGCTTCCGCTAGTCTGATCAGGTGCACTCACCTGTCCTTTAAGCAGTTTAATTTCTTGTTCGTGTTTCTGATTCTCCTTCACTAGTTTGCGCATCTTCTGTCCCGTTTTAAACGCGCGGTAGCTATCCAGTAAAAAAGTGATCAATGCCCCTACGCAGACAGATGCGATCAACACCACCGCCAAAGAGAGTTCGGAAGTTTTCCAGTTTAGGAATTGTATCGAAACATGGGCATCATTCTGGAGTATGAACAACAACATGGCACCAATGAAAACCAGTGCCGCCAGCAGATACGCGTTTACCATAGTATTATCTCCCTCCTAAATAATGAATTGGGGAAAGGCTACGTCAAATTACTTCTATTTCCACACAGAAATTCCTTCAAGCGCCAGCGGTTTGTGGGACTATTCCATGATTTTAAGCGTAGAAAATGAGGGCCCCCGACGCGGAAGCCCTCATGCAGACTGCTTTGTTTAGGATACTCTAGGCTCTCTGTTTTATTTCATAGTAGAACGGGCTGGCGATACAGATGGAGGAATACATACCGAACATAAAACCTACTAATAGAGCAATTACGAATATCTTGATGGTATCGCCACCGAACACGAGCAGGGCTATGAGCGGCATCAAGACCGTCAAAACCGTGTTGACCGACCGGTTCATGGTCTGCATTATGCTCTTGTTGAGGAGGGTATCCAAGGCATCTTTCTTCTTCATCCGCAGGTTCTCTCGTACCCGGTCAAAAATCACGATGGTATCATTGATGGAATACCCGATAACTGTCAGGATGGCGGCGATAAATGCCCCGTTTACCTCCAATTGGAACAGAGAGAAGATCCCGCACACGATCAGTACATCATGAAATAGGGCCAGAACTGCGGCTAATCCGAAGGACCATTCAAAACGGAAGGTGATATAGATGAGCATCAACACCAGAGCGATAGCCACCGCCATGAATGCATTGCGCACCAACTCTCCCCCGATAGTTGCTCCGACGCTCTCCGCACTCTGCAGGGTCGTCGTCCCGAATCGGGTGTTGAGTGCAGCGGTGATCTGCTGGGTCTGTTCCTGGTCCAATTCGCTGGAGCGGATATAGTATTCGCTGCCGCTCTTTTGAACGCTCACCTCATTGACGATCTGCAGGTTCCTGACCGTCTCAGTTATGGCAGCTGCATCAGCATTGGATTCCAATCTGTAGCGCAACATGGAACCGCCTTTGAAATCGATGCCCAGGTTGAATCCCTGCACAAACATCGATATTATACCCGGTATGATTAGAACTAGAGATATTATATAGAACCATTTCCTTTTTTCTATGATTTGCATCCGCTGTCCCCCCTAAACGCCGTATAGTTTATTGGATTTGAAAAAGTCTGCGCAAAGCACCATCATATACCGGGTGAATCCGAGGGCAACCACCATACTGGCAACAATACCAATAGACAGGGTTACGGCAAAACCCTTGATGGGGCCGCTGCCAAACCATATCAGGACCAGGGCTGCTATCAGGGTTGTCAATTGTGAGTCGAAGATGGTCCAAAAGGCTCGGGCAAAACCGGACTGGATAGACGCTTTCAGGGTCTTGCCCATCCGCAGCTCTTCTTTTATATGCTCATAGATTATGATGTTTGCATCGACCGCCATTCCTATCGATAACACGAATCCAGCTATGCCTGGCAAGGTCAGGGAAGAACCCAGCAATATCATGGTCCCCAGGACAATGACGGCGTATAGAACCATTGAGATTGCCGCCACAACTCCGGGCAGAAGATAATAACCGATCATAAATATCAGGATGGCTATCAAACCTACAATAGCTGCCTTTACACTGAGGTTCAATGAGTCAGAACCAAGGGTCGGTCCAACTGTACGTTTCTCCATTATACTGAAGGACACCGGAAGAGCCCCGGAACGGAGCAAAACAGCCATGTTTTGAGCTTCTTCGGCGGTAAAACTGCCATGAATTTGGGCCCGGCCGCTGGGAATCGGTTCATCAACAGTCGGAGCGCTGATCACCTCTTCATCTATCACGATAGCGATGCGCCGGCCCACATTTTTAGCGGTAGCATCGGCGAACAACTTGGCACCGGCATCGTTGAACTCCAGGTCGACGGTGGCGCCTTTGCCATTGACACCTGGTGACGCTTGGGCGTCCTTTAGGTCCTTGCCGGTGACCAATACGTTACCCTCTTCATCCTGGAACTCCAACTGGGCGGTATTCTTTATTATATCCACCGCCTTCTCGGGATCGTCTATCCCCGCTATCTCGACCACGATACGATCATTCCCTTGAGGATAGATGCTTGGTTCTTTGACCCCCAAACTGTCGATCCGGTTTCGCAGAACCCCGATCGATTTCTGGATCGTATCGGAAGTAATCGCTTCCCCTTCTTTTTCTTGGGCCTGCAAGACCACGTGCAAACCGCCTTTAAGATCCAGGCCCAACTGCAGATTGTTCAAGATGGGCCGGTAAGTAAAGTAAGCCAGTCCTATAATGGCCACTGTAATGGCCGCCACAATGGCCATACTGGTATTCTTGCGCACCAGTTTTATCCTCCTTCCAACACTCCACTAATCGGAATCACAAGAGTTGGGTATCATTTATGAGCAAGCCAAATCTACAATTCAGAAAGTTGGCCGCCCGCGTACAAAGTAACATCCGACTGAGAAAGATCTCGAAATATTCCATCACCGGGCAAATATCAGTGTCTATTCTGAGGTCCATGGTGACGCTCCTGTTCTTTCCATCAACCTTGAGCAAAGACTGTTGTACCGCAAAATTGACCCGGTCATGAATATCGTAGGTGGCATAATCCCTGTTTCTCACCCGATTACGGTGTACGTGCGACTTATCAGCCAGGATCAAAGCCGCCGAGACGGCATTTATGGGATGGCCGCTCCCCTCGTCATGATTTCCTATGGCTGATACCACAATTGATATATCTTCTGGCTCCATCCCCATTCTGCGTAAAATTGAGAATGACATCATGGCTCCACTCTGACTGTGCCCCACCCGGTTGATAACATTGCCCAGATCGTGCATATAGCCGGATATACCGGCTAATTCCGCCAGGTGTATATCATAACCCAGATCCATCAGGATCCGCCGACTCAGACTGGCCACCAGACCCACATGAGAAAAACCATGGTCCGTGTAACCGATTGCCCCCAAATGTTCATCCCCGTTCTCGATAAGGGCCTGAATAACCTTGCTCTCTCTGATGGCATCCAGGGTAACCACTATTTTTCCTCGTCTTTGTAGGCTACTGCTTTCTTTAAGAACTCCATCTCGGTATTGTCGTTGACCTTAAGGATCATAGTGTCTTCTTTTACTCGAGCCACCTCCCCTTTCAGTCCTCCGATAGTCACGACTTTGTCTCCGCGTTTAAGGCTCTCCATCGTCTCTTTATGCTTCTTTTCCTGTTTTTTTCGCGGCATGATAATCAATACGTAGAAAATGGCCAGGAATACTCCCAGGTATATGGCTGTTGGCAGCCAAGTCTGTGTATTCATCAAATACCTCCTTATAGTATAACCTTATATTTTTTCGCCAATGATTGCCAAAATCCTCTTGTTAAAACTTGTAATCTTGATAGAAGTCAGTTCGAAAAGCCTGAAAACGGTCTTCTAAAATAGCCGCTTGGGTCCTCTGCATCAGCTTCAACAGGAAATATAGATTGTGATAACTTAACAGGCGATGGGCCAGCATCTCACCAGCCTTTATCAGATGCCGCAGATAAGCCCGGGTGTGACTCTGACACACACAGCAATCACAATTGGGATCCAACGGTCCAAAATCCCTGGCCCAGGCCGCATTGCGAACCACAATTTTGCCGAACCTGGTGAAAGCAGTGCCGTGACGGGCCAATCTAGTCGGCAGTACACAATCGAACATATCAATGCCCCTGCCAACCCCTTCCACAAGATCCTCGGGAGCTCCCACTCCCATAAGGTAACGTGGTTTATCCTTGGGCAGCATTGGTTCCAACACTCCCAGCATTTCCTGCATGGCAGCTTTGGATTCCCCTACACTCAAGCCCCCGATTGCGTAACCCGGAAAATCCAGCTCGGTTATCTCCTGCGCGCTCCTCTGTCTCAGGTCGGTAAAAACGCTTCCCTGAATAATGCCGAAGACAGCCTGATCCGGGCGCGAGTGGGCCAGTTTGCATCTCTGTGCCCACACCGTGGTACGGCGCACCGCCCTCTCGGCTTCTTCATAGCTGCAAGGATACGGTGAACATTCATCGAAACACATGGCTATGTCGGCGCCCAATTTTTGCTGGATATCCATGACTGTTGCCGGGGTAAGATAGTGACGCGAACCATCTATATGGGAATTGAAATAGACACCATCATCGTCAATTTTGCGCAAGCCCTGCAGGCTGAACACCTGAAAACCACCGCTGTCGGTAAGCAAACCCCGTTTCCAGTTCATAAAGTTGTGTAGTCCGCCCGCTTCCGCGATCAGATCCTCCCCAGGCCGCAAATGGAGGTGATAGGTATTGGCCAGGATGATACCCGCCCCCATCCCATACAATTCCTCCGGGGTCAATGTCTTGACCGTAGCCTGGGTACCAACCGGCATGAAGATGGGGGTCGTAAAGACGCCATGGCCAGTCGTAATTTTCCCCACCCGCGCCGGACAAGAGCGATCGGTTTTCGTCACCTCAAATTGCAAAAGTATTCCTCCTAGTTGGGCCATCAAGCACAAGCTGCCTATCAGATTATAAGCATAGCATCGCCATAACTAAAAAAACGATACTTTTCGGCCACTGCATGGTGATAAGCAGCCAGGGTATGGTCCAGGCCGGCAAATGCAGCTACCAGCATCAGCAGTGAAGAAGCCGGCAGATGAAAATTGGTTATCAACCCATCCACGGCCTTATAAGTATACCCTGGAAATATAAATTTGTTGGTTTCCCCGTTGGCGCAGGTGAAGCCGGATCCATCCGTATATATGGATTCCAGGGTCCTTACTACGGTGGTGCCTACCGCTATTATCCGCCCGCCTCTGGCCCGGGTTCTGTTCAAGACCATGGCTGTCTCCGGGCCCACATAGTAACGCTCGCTGTGCATCCGGTGTTCTCTAATATCGTCACTGCTGACTGGACGGAAGGTTCCCAGTCCCACGTGCAATACCAAGGTTGCGATATCGACTCCCTTGACCTTCAGCTGCTCCAGCAGGGCTATCGTAAAATGCAGCCCGGCGGTGGGAGCCGCAGCTGAACCGGACTCCCGGGCGTAGACAGTCTGGTATTGTTCCCGATCACCCGGCTCCGCTCCCCGACTAATATACGGGGGCAGGGGCACTTGACCGACATTGTTTAAAAAGTCATCCATATCAGGACAGTTGTGAAAACTAAGCAAGCGACAGCCATCCCCTTCAAGGACCGCTTCCACCTCAGCGTACGTCCTGAAGCCGGGAAATCTGACCACAGTACCGGCCTTCATACGCCGGGCTGGTTTTACCAGGGCTTCCCAGTATTCCTCCCTTTGGGCCAGGAGGAGTATTTCAATACGGGCCCCAGTGTCCTTGATGCCAAATAATCGAGCTGGAATCACCCTGGTCCGATTGAGGACCAATGTGTCGCCGCTCTTCAACAAGTCAGCCACTTCTGTGAAAGCCCGATCCCGCAGGAGACCGGTCCCCTTCTCCATAACCAGGAGCCTGGAACTATCCCTCGGTTCCACCGGGTATTGAGCAATCAGGTTTGGGGGCAGATCGTATTGATAAGAACTTGTTGCATATACGGCATCGCTTTTGCTATTCATTTCCATGGTCCTTTGTTGGTTGAGCATTTTCATTTCAGCTTCATTTCTTCATGCTGTGGACTGTCCGGCCTACGATCCCCCCATCGGTTTATTTCAGCAAACGTCGGATTTCAGCGGGAGCGTAGCGTTCCACTTCACTGTACAAACATCCGCAATACTGCTGGCGGTAAAGGCCCAGGGACCGAGCTGTTTCACCCGACTGCTTAAATCCAACCCGAAAGTCACGGTACAAAAAAGGCACCCCATATTCTACCCCGATGGCCTCACCCAGTTCTCGAATGAGTTCATGCTTCTGATGCTTACTCACCAGCAAAGATGTTGTGAAGTAATCGAAACGTCCATGCCTGGCGATATGGGCCACCTGTCGCAGCCTCATCTGATAACAGAGCAAGCAGCGCTGGCTTTCCCTATAGGCGATATTCTGGAAGTAATCGCGGGGATTGTATTTGTCATCATATATCACCTTCAAGTCCACGCCATCTGCATATTTCTCCAAGGATTGCCGGCGTTGCAGCCATTCGCTGTAGGGATGGATATTGGGATTATAGAAATAGCCAACCGGCTCCAATCCCTCCTCTCTGAGGGCTGGAACCGGATAACTGGCGCAGGGTCCACAGCATATATGTAACAATACCCGGGTCAATTCCTCATCACATCCGCACCTTCCATAAAGCGTCTGAAGCAAAAACACTAAAGACCTAACTCAATCGCCTCCCTCAAAGAGGGTTGGCTCGATGCTGGTCTTCCTGGGCGCATATCCCAGCAAACGAAAGGCATGAGGTGTTGCCACCCTTCCCCGCGGTGTCTTGCTTATCATTCCTAATTTCAATAGATAGGGCTCGTAGACATCTGTCAAGGTGTCGGTCTCTTCAGAAACGCTGGCGGCCAATGTCTCCAATCCCACTGGCCCGCCGTCGAATTTGGTTATGATGGCCTCCAGAATCATTCGGTCCACCATGTCCAGCCCCATGGCGTCTATCTCCAGCAACTGCAGCGCCTGGGCGGCTGATTCCCTGTCGATTTTACCACAACCTTGGACCAGGGCAAAATCACCCACCCGTTTAAGCAGCCGATTGGCTACCCGCGGAGTTCCCCTGGAACATCGGGCTATCTCGGCTGCTCCGTCACCGTCGACTGGGATTCCGAGGATTGAGGCAGCCCGGGTAATTATCCGGGCCAGGTCTTCCTCCCCATAAAAGTCCAACCGGAAGGTAATACCGAATCTATCCCGCAATGGCGAGCTAAGTAATCCCGGTCTGGTGGTGGCGCCCACTAGTGTAAAGGGAGGCAGATCGATCTGCAGGGTGCGCGCCGCCGGCCCCTTACCGATCACGATATCGATGCAAAAATCTTCCATGGCCGGGTACATGATCTCTTCGATGCTCCGGTTCATGCGGTGGATCTCATCGATAAACAGAATATCACCAGGTTCCAGGTTGGTAAGGATGGCTGCCAGGTCGCCCGGTCTTTCGATAGCCGGGCCCGAAGTTCTCCGTATCGAACCGTCCATCTCCTGGGATATTATCGTAGCCAGAGTCGTCTTGCCCAAACCCGGGGGGCCGCTCAACAGGACATGGTCCAGGCTCTGATTCCGGGCCCGCGCCGCCGCAATGAAAACCGCCAGGTTGCTTTTAACTTTTTCCTGTCCTATATAATCAGTCAATCGAACCGGGCGCAAAGCCATGTCGGCGTTGTCTTCGTCTCCTATTGCCTGGGCTGATAACAGACGTTGTTCCTCCAAAACGGTCCTCTCCCTACCTCTTCATCTGCTGGGCTTTGCGGCGCAGCACCTTTTTGATATTATCTTCCACCCGACCGACCAATTCACCCTGCGAATGCATGTTCATTACCAACGGAAATACTTCCGTGCGCTGATAACCGAGTGCCTCCAATGCTTCCAATAATTCCTCCAGGGGGGCTGACTCATCGGCATTCGCAAACACAATGCCCAGGCCCTTCCCCACTTTATCCTTGAGCTCGAAGACCAGACGCTGGGCGGTCTTTTTTCCGATGCCTGGAACGGTCAACAGTTTCTTTTCATCAGAACTGACAATGGTTTGAAGGAACTCATCGGGTTTAAGAACGGCCAGTATATTCAAGGCACTGCGAGCCCCCAGTCCTGAAACGCCCAACAACATCTTAAAAAGGTCCAGTTCCTCTTGGGAAAAGAAGCCGAATAGCTTGAGGTCGTTGTCCAGAACCTGCAAATAAGTATATACGACTACAGGAGTACCGGTTGGCGGCAGCATGGCGCAAGCCCGGCTGTGGACACCTACTTCATAACCAATACCACTTACCTCTACAACTATTGAATCCGGTCTCGCTTGGGCCAGTTGTCCTCTTAAGAATGAGATCACGATAAACCTCCGTTTTTCTGCACGTTATGCCACCGGTAAGAATGGAGATGGCACAGGGCGATAGCCAAGGCATCGGCCGCATCATCCGGGCGCGGTGTTTCTTCCAACCGGAGTATCTTTCGGACCATGATCTGTATCTGTTTCTTGTCTGCCCGGCCAAATCCGGTCACAGCCTGCTTGACCTGCAGAGGCGTATACTCCGCCACATCTATATCCCGCATCGCCGCTGCCATAAGAAGTACCCCCCGGCTCTGGGCCACCGTGATAACGGTCTTGGCATTCTTGTGGTGAAATAGCTGTTCTATGGCTACCGCATCAGGTCGGTAATCTAACAACAGCCGGTCGTATTCCCGGTTGATCTGGGCCAATCGCTGGGGCATAGCCATTGTCGGCGAGGTCTTGATGACTCCGTAGCCCACCAGTTTTTCTTTTCCATATCCGCCTGCCACCAAGCCAAAACCAGTGGTGGCTGTGCCTGGATCGATTCCCAGTACCAGCATCAGCCCCGATACTCCCGTCTCATTGATTTCACAATTATAATGATACTGCAAATATGGGGGCTGGGCTACGTATAAAAACAAAAGGATAAGGTTCCGCAGAGCCTTATCCTTTATAGAAAACCCGGCATTTACCGGGAGCCGGGTTAAAAATATTCGTCCAGGTTCTCCAGCGCGTCATTTATTTCGGATTCGTTTTCAAACTCATAATCACCCTGGCGAATGGCTTCTTTGATACTGGCCGGGAGACCGCTGAAACGTATCGCTGTAACCTTCATCAGACTGTCATGCTCGGAATCCGGACCTACATAGATGGCTACCATGCCCTGATATTCCTTCAGACGACACCGCACTTTATCCTCCGGGGTCCAATCGTCGATAGCCTGGCGGATAACCAGGCTGCCGTCGGCAAAGCTGATGAAAAAGCCGTTGTCGGCTGTGTATTTGCTGCGTATCTCATCTAATGTGAAGCCGATAATATCCGCGCGGTTTTCAAACTCCGCTATTATCACTTTATGGGAGCGAATAAATTCCTTCTCCATGATCACCGGGGTTTCTCCATCGACTCGGACCTCAACAGCACCGGTATTTACAGCTGGTTTCTGCTGCTGCGGACCTACTATTCCCATGTAACCGCCGCGGAAGTAATAGCCCAGCGCCAATCCCGCTGCTATGCTTATGGCCAATATAGCGGCAATAAACTTTTTACTCACTTCAATCACCTCTGTTGCCTATTTTCCCCCCTTATTCTTCCATTTATACTAATGTGAATTTGAATTAACCAAGAAATCCTAGCCCAGAGCAGTTTGCGGAATGGGTGGCGGCTCAGTTGCAGGCGGTCGGCAAGGATAAACTTGCTGCCCGGTTAAATGATCAATACATTAAAGAGGTTTTAGTTGCTGTCCCTGGGGAACGACGATGGCGCTGAAACTCTTTTTCCAAAATAAAAAGCCAGGCAGAATAAAATCGGCCCGGCCTTCAACTGATCACTGGAAGGAAATACTTATATAAAATCTATCTATTTGGTTCCGGCAAATTCCTGCCGATACGCTTCCAATTTATCATAATTATTATAGTAGGCATGATACCCGCCGATGAAGTGTTGCACGTCATCAATACGTATCCTGAATCCATCATCCCGCACATAGAAGGTATTCATTATTCGGGCTGGATTCTTAAAATACATCGCATACTCAGGATACATGTATCCATTAGCCTGGTGTCTGGCCCTTTTGTAAATAGTATCAATGAAATACTTCTCATCGAATTGTTTCATGTATTCGATACTGATATTGGCTTGTTTGATTCTGTCATAAGTAGCGAAGGTAGCCATCAATAGTTCCAGGTAGGTAGGTGTCGACCTCATCTTATTGCTAATTGCGTCCAAATTCTGATTGGCGTTGTGGAGAGCGAAACTATAATAACGCTCTTCCGGGACGTATTTGGTGATTTCGTTCATCGAATATGCTACCCAATGGTCCCTATATTGAGAATAGTCATTGACGATGAAGTAATCAGCCGCTTTGGTCGCTGCCTCAAGATATTTTTCATCCTTGGTGAAGCCATATAGTTTAGCCAGTGCAAAGGTGGCCTCACCATCGTAATATACGGTTCTATCTTCCTCTTTCAGTGAATAGTCATGTGAATTGAGAACGTGATAATATTGGCCCGTGGCTGGATTTTGCATGGCTAATATGCCATTCCCCAATTTGATGACTAAATCCCGATATTTATCGGTCCCTAATTGTTGCATATAATCTATCAGCATTACCACTGTTATCCCATTGCCGCCTAGTTTTACTTCGTCCGCCTTCCTCTCGATAACGTACGCTGTGTCCTCGGTGGGATTTTCGATGGATCCATTCACCAGGTAGTCGATCGTGCTTTCAATTTTGGGCAAAATAGTTTCGTCTCCGGTAGTCTTGTAAAAGGAGACCAGACTCCATATTGTACCGGCGTGGCGCAGAATATTGTAATTATCGATTTCGTTATCATAGGTAGGGTAATACCCATAAATAAATTTCCCGTCCTCCTTAACAGAATTGGCCAGGAAGCGAGAAGCCGAGTAGTTCAGATCCAGGACTACTTCTTTATTTATGGAATCCACCTTGCGGCGGCCATAATCCTGATCCTCCGAATATAGTTCGTAAACCGACTTATTCTCATCGCAAAAATAACCATAACAGGAAAAAAGGATGATTTCTTCAGGTATGGCGCTAATATTGGGCCGTCCCTGAGAGGTGAGGTATTTGTTCACTAATTCCAGATCCAGCGCATCTTCATCGTAGTCTATTATCTTATTACCATTGACCTCTGCCTCCAGAAATGCGGTGTCAAAATAATTATCGAAAGCTATTCCCATCCTGAGATAGTTGTCATATAGATTCCTGGTCCTCTTTTGGAGGTCGCTGACCTTAATTACTTCTGCTTCTCTCACAATATCAGCTTTAACCCAAACCGGGTCATATCTTCGCGAGGTCATCAGTCTTTTGGTCTCTTGGGCTGCTTTATCCCAAGCCGTTTCCAATGTCTCACCCTGGGCGCTATGCACCAATGCCCGGCTATCAGTGTCGCAGATAGAGAAAAATACTGTGTATCTGGAGCCGATATTCCCTCCGGCCTGTTTGATCATCAACTCCAATTCGGGCTGCGCCGATACCTTTTGCTCCAGCAATGCGGCCTTTTCCCCAAATTCGGCACCACCGTCCGATCCCCATAACTGGTTGACGCCCAGAAATAGCACAATTATCATGACCGCCGCCGCTGTATATTTGAGCATACTTTGGCGAAGTGCAGTATCTCTGCCATTGTCTTTATCACGTCTTTTATGGGGCATCCCGGTCACCTCTCTTAAACCTGTTTTAATGACGGCAGCCCAAGTTGCGGTCCCCTATCCGTACCAGGGGATACCCGAATCACTATTCCAGACTACATCAGCTTCTCCAACAGTTCGTCGGGGATGTTGAAGTTGGTGTAGACGTCCTGTACATCTTCATGGTCCTCGAGGACATCGATAAGCTTCAGTATTTTGGCAGCCAGGGCCTCATCATTGATATCGACCGTGTTGTTGGGCTGCAAGATGATATTGGCTTCGTAAATCGTGGTTACCTGCTCCAGCTTCTCTTTGACCTCCATGAAATTATCGGGGGAGGTTATCACTTCGATGGTATCTTCCTCCTCCCGCACATCCTCAGCCCCCGCATCGAGGGCCACCATCATCAGCTCGTCTGCATCTATCGGCATGTTGTCACGGCTGATCGACAGCAGTCCGACCCGTTCGAACATATAAGAGACGCAGCCGCTTTCGCCCAAATTGCCATTATGCTTGGCGAACAGATGGCGGATATCCGCGGCGGTACGGTTGCGATTATCGGTAGCGATAGCCAGCATCACCGCTACTCCTCCAGGGGCATAGCCTTCGTAAGTCAGCTCCTCGATGGCATCGCTGTCAAGTTCTCCCGTCCCCCTTTTAATGGCCCGGGCTATGTTCTCATTGGGCATGTTGATAGCCTTGGCATTCTGGATGGCCAACTTCAGTTTGGAGTTGCTTTCCGGGTCCCCTCCCCCGGCTCGGACCGCTATGATAATCTCCTTGGCTATTTTCGTATATTCCTTGCCTTTCTTTTCATCGGTGCGGGCCTTTTTATGCTTGATGGTCGACCATTTATTATGTCCTGACATGTATTTAACCTCCCATTGTAATGTTTTATTCCTGGCTTGGTTTGATATCGGACAAATCCCAATACATTCTGGTCGGGTCTTGCCATTATTGGTCCGCTCGACTAAAGCGGTACCAGTTCTATGTTTCCCCAGGCAGCCAGGTGGTCGCCCACCACCGCCAGAATTCCGGTTACTCCGGGAATGCTCTTCACATAATCGATAGCCACGGAGAAATCATCCTGGGTCTGAATCCGGTTGGCAGCTCCGGTAGCGACTGCATCGGCTAGCGCTGCATGCCTTCCTTTTATCACTACCGCATCAGCCTTGCCGAAGCTGAGACTGGGTCCCACGGTTCCGGAAGATGTACATAATCCCAAGGGACTTTCGTCTGGTTCGATGCGGATAGCTATCTTATTGGTAAATGGCGATTGTCCGGCAAAGACTGACACCAGACGGGGCTTCGATGTATCCATATAAAGGTCTCCGCCGTTTTCGACGATAACCTCATTGACCCGGTTCTTCAGCATCTGTCCGATGGTTTCGGCAAATGCCCCGGCGACTGCTGCCATGGGGCCGACCCCTGCCTGCCAGCCGGCCTGAGACATACTGGTCGCCAATGCCGGAGCACCCGGCAGCAGGTTTATAGGTGCCAGGGAACTCTTAAACTCGGGCTGAATATCGATAAATGCCTCCAGCCCCCCCCTGATTCTCCTGATCTCCCTTTCACAGACAGCGATCAGATCGTCTTGGTAGCTCTCTTTATCCACCCCAATGGCCAGGTCGGTTTCTTTCAGTCCCACCCGGAAATAAATTAGATCAGTGCCGGAGTGTAATGACCGGTAGCTGCGCTGTACGTGACTATTGTCGCTGCTCATGGGATATTACACGGCCTCTTTTATTTCAAAATGAAGCGTTATGGCCCGGGTCGGGCAGCAGTCCAGGCACATTCCACAAACGACACATTTTGAATCGTCGAAGGATACTTCCATACTGCTCCGTTCTATATTCAAGGCCTCGGTGGGGCAAAAGGAAGCGCAGGCACCGCATTGGATACAAACAGAAGGCTGCCACACCACGGTTTCACTCAGTGGCTCCACCGCCACTCCCAGGTTTTTCAAGAAACCTACCCCCTGGTCGTAGCTGCTTCTATCACCTTCCAGTTCCAAAACCAGAAAGCCTTCCTTCTGGGGGTTGATGTCCGCCTTCAGGATATTTATGATCAGGTCGTAATCTTTGACCAATCTATATATGATCGGCTGCTCGGACTGAGCGGCGGAGAAATAACAAACCAATTTATTCTTCATCAGGTACTACCTCCTTCTATCTGCCTCTGTATCCAGGCTGCTGGTTTGCTTATGGGGGATCGATTTAAAAATGATATCTGCATCGGCCGAAGGTATGCTGGCCACCGGTTGGGTCAGCTCGAATTGACCTTTTTGGATCCACCCCTTCAGTATCTGAGCTATCTGCCGGGCCCGAGGGTAACTGGATTGCGGAGTAGTCACCACCGTTTTGCCGTTGATAATCACCTTGCCACTCTTGAGATCTCTGTAATTGACCCTGCCTAAATCCATGGACTTGTTATAAGGGTATCCTTCATTGTAATCCACGACCGGACAATAGATATCTTCATCCTTTACAGCCGTAAAGCGGAGCATATCCTCATCCAAAATAGGGATAGGGATGCCGATTCCAACTGCCATGGTGGCACCGTAACCGATGAAACTCAATCCTACCAGCCAATTGGCATCCATCCCTTTTAAATCTCCGATCAAAGCCAAGGTCCCTGCCCCGGAAAGGGGTACCCCGTTTTCACCTCGTTGGACATTGGGGTGGTGCTGGGTCCCATTCCAGGCCACATAACCGACTCCGCCGCCAAGAAATATCCGGGTACCGATACCTATGGTGCGATAGTAAGGATCATTTAATAATGGACTCAGCTGGCCGGCACTGGAATAACTGGCGTTGCCCACCTTAGGTTTAAGAATCCCCATATAAGTGTAGATCACCCGGTCCCCCAAGTTGATGGCACAGTTGTAGTTCTGATAGGCATTGCGTGGGTTAAACAGAAAAGCATCATTGACATCGTTGAGAGTGATGATCGCCTCGACTTTCTTATTGGGGTAACAGTCGGTTCCGTATCCGATGGCTTCCAGTCTTATCTCTTTGCCTGCCACCAGATCATGTATAACATGTCCCCCACCATATGTGAACCGGCCTGGGAATACTTTATTCTCCGGGTCATTTTCAGGCAGCTGACCCGCTCCCACGTAAGCATCCACAGCAGCAACGCCGGTGTAAGCTTCCACCCCGTTCAACCATACTTTTTTCATCTTTATACGCGGATTGGCGTGCCCAAAATTTATGAATGCCCCTGAAGAACACATAGGCCCAAAAGTTCCGGTAGTTACCACATCTATCTCCTTGGCGGCCTGGGCCAGGCCCTTCTCGGCCACCACCTCGATGACTTCCTCGGCAGTAACCACTACCGCTTCGCCGCGTCTTATCTTCTCGTTGATCTCCTCATAGCTTTTCTTGACTGCCATTGCACGACCCTCCTAAATTCCGAATAAACTCATCAAATATTGAGCCGTCTTTACCGCTGCCCGAGCATCAGCGGAATATGCATCTGCTCCTATCCTGTCGGCATACTCCTGGTTCAAGACTGCCCCCCCGACCATTACCCGCGATCGTAGACCCATATCTTTCACTCCCTCGATCACTTCCTGCATTCGGGGCATGGTAGTAGTCATCAGCGCACTTAGGCCAATAATATCCGCATCTTCCTGCTTGGCTGAGGCTAATATCTTATCCGCGGACACATCTTTACCCAAGTCCACAATCCTGAATCCATAGTTCTCCAACATTACAATGACAATGTTTTTGCCGATATCATGGATATCGCCCTCTACCGTGGCTATCACAATGGTTCCATTGTTTAGCGACGATGCCTCCTGGGAGAGACGGGGTTTAATAAATGCAAAGGCCTTCTTCATCGCTTCGGCCGCCATCATCAGCTGGGGCAGGAAGTATCTTTTCTGCTCATATAATTCCCCGGCCCGTTCAATACCGGGAATTAAGGCCTGATTCACGATCTCCAGGGCTGGTATATCTTTCAAAGCTTCTGCGATCAAATCCTCAATTGTCATGCTGCTGCCTTCCAGCACCGCCGTTTGGATGCGACCCCTGATGTCATCACCGGCCTTCTCCCTGGCAGGTCGCTCTTCTACCGTACCATTACCTGCAGTTCGCTGCGCTTTGATCTGTTCCGGGATGTTGCAGCGCTCACAAACCGGGTCTCTAAGCTTACCGGCTGATAACGAGCCAGATGCGTAGTCCTTGTAATGATCAATGAAGGCTGAGCAGTTCCCATCCCGGTTGAGAAGTACCCCGGCGGCCCGGGTAACATCCATCATCCTTTCGTCAAAAGGATTTAATATAGGTAAATCCAAACCGGCCGCCCAAGCCATGGCCAGAAAAGTCGAGTTCAATACATCTCGAGCCGGCAGTCCATGGGACACATTACTTATTCCCAAGACAGTTCCGACTCCTAGTTCCTCCTTCACCTGCCGCACCGCCGCCAACGTTTCCATAACCTGCATCTGTTCTGCGCTGGCTGTCTTAACCAGGCAGTCGATGAAAATGTCCTCATCCCGGAGTCCATATTCCTTGGCCCGCCGATATATCTTACGAGCCACTTTCAAGCGGCCCTCTGCTGAATCAGGTATCCCGTTTTCATCCAAACACAAACCTAACACTGCCGCTCCGTATTTTTTAGCCAGGGGCAATACTACCTCCAAACTTTTGTCTTCACCAGTTGTGGAATTTATCAGAGCGCGTCCCACAAAGTTTTTTAAGCCTTCCTCTATCGCCTGCCGGTTGGTTGAATCCAACGACAAGGGGATATCGACAGCCGACTGTACGGCTAGGACCGCCTGCTTCATGGCCGTCGGTTCATCGATTCCGGGGACCCCCATATTTACATCCAGCATGGGCGCGATAACGGCTTGACGCCTGGCCTCCTCTACCACCAGTTGCATCTTGCCTCCTTTGATATCCTGGGCCAGTGACTTCCGGGCGGTGGGATTGATCCTCTCCCCAATCATGGCCAGGGGTTGACCCGAGCCTATCTGCAGGGTTTGGCTGCGGGAAGCAAACGCGACCAATCTGTCCGCCTCACGGCGTGTTGGTGGCAGGCCTTTCAATACTGCCGCGATGGCTGCAACATGTTGGGGGGTTGTGCCGCAGCAGCCGCCGATGATATTGGCTCCCGCGTCTTTAAGCCGCAGTGCATGTTCGGCCATTTCCTCCGGGAGGGCGGGAAAAACGGTTTTATCTCCAATAAGGCGCGGCAGGCCGGCATTCGGTTCCACGGAGACGAAACCTTTACTATATCTGCCCATTATTTCTATGATCGGCAGCAGGTCCATCGCTCCCCCGGAACAATTGGCACCCATCGCCAGGGGTTGTAGTGCTCCCAGGATTACGGCGGCTGTCCGGGGGTCGGTTCCGGTCATGGTCCTGCCCCCAGATTCAAATGTCATGTGAGCGATCACCGGCAGGCGGGTTACCTGTTTCGCAGCGATCAACGCTGCCCTCATTTCGCCGATATCGGTCATGGTCTCGATAGAGATCAGGTCAGCACCGGCCTTTTCCAGAGCTATGGCTTGCTGGGCAAATGATGCGTATAGATCATCGAAGTCCACATTGCCCATCGGGCGCAGTAAGCGTCCGGTCGGACCGATGCAGCCAGCCACCAAGGCTCTGCTTCCGGCCGCTGACCGTGCCAATCTCACCGCATCGCCATTTATTTCTTCGACTCTATTCTCCAAACCATATTCGGCCAGTTTATAACTGTTGCCGCCAAAGGTAAAGGTTTCGATGATATCTGCCCCGGCGTCCACATACTGCCGATGGATCTCCTCCAGTATGGATGGACGCTGGACCCCATATAATTCGGGGCATTGCCCGGGCAACATTCCCCTTTGCTGCAGAATTGTGCCTATGGCACCATCGAGTACCAGAACCCTGTCCCGGAGTATCCCTTCCAAATCCTTGATCACAAAACCACTCCCGTCACCCAATATATGAAAAGCCCTCTTCCAAATCAAAAGAGGGCTTTATCTTTTCTTCCCTCTTATCTTCCAGGATTTGATCCTGCAGGATGTGGCACCGTACATTAACCGTCGGTTGCCGGGTTTCATCGGGCCCGTCCCTCCACCACTCTTGATAAGAGTCTATTCGTTTAACTTTAATCTATAGTATAGTACCATTCTTTATAACTGCTGTCACCTAATTTCTTGAGATGCTGATCCCACCCAATATCAGTCCTCTGGACCCTTACCCTGAGCCGTTTCCCCACCCCCGGGGTTGTCGGCAGAAATAACCGCAACGGCTCCCTCAGGTTTGGGCGCCTTGTCGCTCTTCTCTGTTTCCTTCACGGTTTCCTCTATGCTGTTGATAGCTTCCTGAAAATCTTTCTTATATCCAGCCGTAACCTTCTTGAACTCATTCATTCCTTTTCCAATAGCTTTCGCTACCTCCGGCAATTTGCCTGGTCCTACCACGATCAAAGCCACTATCAGGATAAGCCCCACTTCCCAGGGTCCGAGATTAAGCATACAAACCTCCTCAGCATGTCATGCATACTTCCATTGCTTTCAGCTATGATTGTACCTTTATTGCCGTATAAATATCAATGTATTTAGCTTACTCGTCTTCCATTTCAACGATACGTGCTTAACCACAAATTCCGGCAGGATATTTACAATTTCTGGTGAACATTGTAGTATCATACTTTTTAGGGAGCCATCCGTTATGTTATCTGTCATAAATACCCTGGCACTTACTGGTGTTGAGGCCAAAGCGGTCCAAGTGGAAGTGGATATCCAGAACGGTCTGCCGGCCTTCGAGATCGTGGGCCTGGCATCGGCCGCTATAAAAGAAGCCCGTGAAAGAACCCGTTCTGCTATCAAAAATTCGGGATTCGATTTTCCCAATCGTAAGATTATCGTCAACCTGGCGCCCGCTGATTTCAAAAAGGAAGGCAGTCACTTTGATTTGGCGGTGGCGGTGGGGATTTTGATAGCTACCGGCCAGTTAAAGGCAGAGTTGCCTGGCACATTATTTCTGGCCGGTGAACTCTCGTTAAACGGTGCTGTCAAGGCTGTGCCAGGAATTCTGCCCATGGCGCTCGAACTGGAAGCCTCTTTTCCCGGTTCCTGTCTGGTGGTACCGGCCGGAAATAATCTGGAAGCAGCCATGGTCCGCGAGGTAACCTCATTTCGAGTATCGCATCTCAAAGAAATCGGCTCCTTCATCAATGAGGGCCATCCCCTCACCCCAGTGTCGATGGAGCATTATGGCGGATACCTAATGCAAAGTCATCAACCTGACTTTGCCGAGGTCAGAGGACAGGCCCATGCCAAACGGGCTCTGCAGATAGCTGCAGCCGGCTTGCACAACGTATTATTGATAGGCCCTCCCGGCGGCGGGAAAACCATGCTGGCCTGTCGCCTGCCCGGGATTATGCCGGAGATGAGCCGCCAGGAAATTTTGGAAACTACCCGTATCTATTCAGTCGCCAACCTTCTGGATAGTGCCAATCCACTGATTACCAACCGGCCTTTTAGGACTGCCCACAAAAATGCTTCGGCGGCAAGTATCATCGGGGGCGGACGCATACCTCGCCCGGGGGAGATCAGTCTGGCTCAGAACGGGGTGCTTTTCCTGGATGAATTGCCGGAGTTCAGCCGCGATCTGCTGGAAGCTCTGCGTCAGCCCCTGGAGGATAAAGTGGTCACCATCGCCCGGGCTCAATCCACTGTAACCTATCCGGCCAATTTCTCCCTTATCGCCAGCATGAATCCATGTCCCTGCGGAAATTATGGCTCCGATCAGGAATGTCGCTGCACACCGCTGCAAATTCACCGGTACCTAAGCAGAATTTCAGGGCCGTTGCTGGATAGGATGGATCTGCATGTGGAGGTTCCCCGCATTAAATACGAAGAACTTACCGAAATCGTTAATATCGAAAGCTCACAGGACATGCGGGCCAAGGTAGGTGTGGCCAGGGATATCCAGAACCAACGCTTCTCGGGATATAATTTTTCCTTCAATTCCCGGATGAACAGCAGTGCAACCATGCGTCACTGTATTTTGGACGATGAATCGCAGCAGATTCTCAAACTCGCTTTTAATAAATTCGGTTTTAGTGCCAGGTCTTATGACCGAGTCGTCAAAGTGGCCCGTACCATCGCTGATCTGGAGGGGAGTGATAGAATCAAAGTCGAACATATCGGAGAAGCCATACAATACCGCAGCCTGGATCGTAAATATTGGCGCAATATCTAGCTCTCCACGGTCAGATATCGATCATTGTTCTTTAAAAATTGATTCAAAATCCTTGTCCTTGACTACTCGGATGCATGCCTCGACCACCTCCGGGTCGTAAAGATGCCCAGCATTCCCCTGTATCTCATCCAGCGCTTTGTCTATGCCCAGCGAGGCACGATAAGGCCGGTGCGATGCCATAGCCTCAAATACATCGGCTACCGCAATTATTCGGGCGGGTAAAAGGATTTCCTCACCTTTTAAGCCCTTAGGATAACCTGTACCGTCCACCCGCTCATGATGCTGCATTATTATATCAGCGATGGGGGCGTCGAACGGTATACTCTTAAGAATGTCATAACCAGCGGTCGGGTGGGTCTTGATAAAAAGGTATTCGATGTCGGACAGCCGCCCCGGTTGACTGAGGATATCCAGCGGTACGTACAGTTTGCCTATATCATGCAGAATCCCTGCGATACGGATATCCTCGATGGTTTTTTCGGGTAGTCCCATCTCGCGGGCGATTTCACAGGCCAGCGTGGCTACCCGGTGCTGATGACCAGCGGTATATTGATCTCTCTTTTCGGTGGTGACCGCCAGCGCATTGACGGTCCCGCTGAAAATAGCTTCAAGCCTTTCATGGCTTTTAATGAGGTCTTCTTCAGCCTGTTTGCGATCGGAGATATCCCGGATCGACTCGATAGCACCAACAATCTCGCCCTTGGTATTGTACAGAGGAGCCGCTCTGCCCCATAGTATTCTCTGTTTGCCCTTCAGCTGGCCGGTCTTGGTTTCGGTATAAAGGACGTCTCCGTCACGGCGCACATATACATACTCTTTATCAAAGTGGACGGTATCATCCACGATCATATCGACCAGGATGGGTCGGCGGATGCCATAGAAAGGTATGGCGTATTCATAATTGTCATGGCCTACCATACTCGAGGCCGGAAATCCAGTCAGATCAACCATCTCCCGGTTCCAATACAGGACCCGGCCTGCTTTATCGATTACCACGGTAGCATCCGGCAAGGACTCTATGATATCAGCCATACGTCGCTGGGATTCCCTAAGCTCTGCTTCAGCCTGTTTACGTTCAGTGATGTCCTCCACCAATAAGATCTCACCTACTATCGAGCCTCCCTGATAAAAAGGCGAAGTACGGCATATTATAGTGAACTCGCTTCTATCCCCACCGCGTATGGGCATCTCCCAGGTACGCTCCCGGCCCTCCTTGATTTGAGACTTGATTCTATCACGGACGCGCTTTTGATGGCGTTCAAGGGCCAGCCCGCTGATATTCATCCTGTATAGGATCTCCTCAGGGAAATGGAGCAGATCCCTAAACTTCTGGTTCATGAATTTTATCTGGCCTTCCGCATCATAGACGCAGAACATTCCATTGACCTGGTCGAAAACCTCTTCCAGTACGTCGAGGGTGATCTCCTGATCAGGTTTTCCATCCCGGTTGGTAAAACTGTCGTCCATAGTCACCATCACCACAACCCCCTTTCCACCGGCTCGTTCCACAGCTTTGTTATTGTCTACACTTTACCATTAAAATTGAAACTATTGTTTCGAAATATACGAACACAAGCCTCAACCACATCGGCATCGTAAAGCTTCCCTGAATTCCCCTGTATCTCCTCCATGGCCTGCTCAATCCCCATAGCCGGACGATAGGGTCGGTGAGACATCATGGCTTCCACTACATCTGCTACTGCCAGGATCTTGGCCAGCATCAGAATATCCTTCTCCCTCAATCCCCTAGGGTAGCCCGATCCATCCAGCCGCTCATGATGCTGCAGGACGATATCGGCTATGGGCGCTTCGAAGGGAATACTTTTCAGGATATCATACCCGGCAGCGGGGTGGGTCTTAACGAACAAGAGCTCGATGTCAGTCAATTTTCCGGTTTGGCTCAATATATCCAGGGGGACATAGAGTTTGCCGATATCATGCAGAGTTCCAGCTATAATGAGGGCATCCCTGAGTTCCTCCGACAGGCCCATCTCCTGGGCGATGGCGCCAGCCAAAGACGCTACCCGCTCTTGGTGCCCGGCCGTAAACCGGTCGCGCTTTTCGGTGGTGGTAGCAAGAGCCCGGACGGTGCTCTCCAATATGTGTTTCAACTTGTCGTGGTTCCGTTGCAGTTCCTCTTCCTGGTGCCGGCGCTCTGTTATGTCCCGTATCGTTTCGACTGCCCCCACAACATCTCCCTGATTATTATATATGGGAGCAGCCCGGCCCCACGTGATCTTTTGCTTACCCTTTAAGAAGGCTAAATTATTGTCTGTTATCAATATGTCTCCTTCTTTGCGAAAATCAGTATACCAGTCCCCGATTTCCAATTCAGGATTCACAATCAAATCTACCAGTATGGGACGGCGATCGCCATTATAAAAAACCCGCCCGTGTTCATAATTATCCCGGCCAACCATGCTTGATGCTGGAAAACCAGTCAACTGGACCATCTCCCGATTCCAGTACAAGATACAACCCGCTTGGTCGATTACTACCGCTGCATCCGGTAAGGACTCGATGATATCCGCCACACTCCGTTGTGATTCCCGCAACTCCGTTTCAGTCCTCTTCCTGTCGGTGATATCCTCGACAAGCACTACTTCAGCCACCACCTGTTGCCGGTCATAGATGGGAGCCGTCCTGGCGATGACGAACAGTTCCTTTCCATCCTGTCCCCGCAGCGACATTTCCGCGGTGTGTTCCCGTCCTTGGCGCATTTTCCAGCGTAAGACTTCCCCTATCCGTCGTTTGCGTCTTTTTATAACCAGCTCTGTTACATGCATCCCTTGTAACCCATCGCGGGTATAACCCAACAAATCAGCCAGCTTATGATTTACATATTTCAAGGTGCCCTCATAGTCGTAAATAAGAAATAATCCATTGGTCATCTCCAGAACTGAGGTCATCCTATTCATTTTCGTTTCCAAATCCGGACCTGTACTCACGGAATTACCTCACTCCTCAAAGTCATGGGCATACATCACTAAATTCTATTTCTGCGTGGAAAATCGTTACCGATTTTAACCCACACTTTAAATATAGCTTTCCTACCTGCTTGAGTCTACTTCTGACCATCCGCTGTTTCTAGCCAAGAACGAAAAAGGCTGCCCGGTGGACAGCCCCAATTTACCAAAGCGCATTCATACTAGCGGATTTCTACCTATCTTGATAAATGATCGTTCCCACATGCTCGCCATATAGTTAGACATAATTTTAAGATACTTTTTCATAATTTATTGTTTTATTATCCCTAAAAATCGGGAACATTATTGAGTGAGTAGAATTTTAAGATACTTTTTTTCCCTTATTGATACTTAAAAAATCTTCTTCACCGTAGGCAAATCGTAGGCAAGGTTAACAACAGATAACCCCTATATCTAGGGATGTGGGGGTTCTTCTATTATGCGATCCATTTTTATTCCTAGTAAGGGCAATGGGTTAGAATGCTTGAATCAAGAACTGCAATATCTTGATAACCATAATCATGTAGAATTTTCTCAAGCAAAGATCTTATCCACTTTTCGGCAATCGGGGAAATATACACTGTTTCAATAAGTCTATTAACATCAACGCTATAGTACAGTCCACTATCTACCGGTTTGTTCAATCCATTTTTATCGACCTGGTGAGCGGTTGCATATGTAATGACCCTGAATTCGCGCTCATGCTCGAAACATAATTGTTTATTTAAGAAAAGCTCTACGCTTGGTTGAGAAGAAGAAGGTTGCTTCAAATAATCAATATACTCCACACTTCCAAAATAGAACTCCCTTAACGGATCATCTGATAAACACTCAAAGAGTCTCCTAATCGATGATTTTACTGCAATACTATTTCCACTGTATGTTTTCCACATTGCATCGGATTCATTAGAATTCTTGTGCCAACAATTCACAAGATAGTAACGTCTTGCCATCTTATACATTAGTTCTATATTTTCCTTTACCGCGCCTAGAGGCGTTGATTCATACACCTTATTTACCCACTCCAATGTGGGTTTGGAACGCATACCCTCAAATGGATCGCTCAATTTATCAATTCTGCAAAAATAAAGCTTTTTGAACATTATTAGGCTACAGAATTTGGCCAAATCCATATATCTCCAAATACTCTGATCCTCATCAAACGAAATATTACCAACGTATTGCTTTGTCACAATCATCGGCCTCCTAACCAGCAGTGTTTACGCCCCAATCCAATTGTCTTTGAACCAAAAATCACAGGTCAAGGATATTAACTGTTGTCTGTATCCTATTAAAAATATGAGGATTAACGTGAGTTTTAGTGATGATTTCTTCTGTTGTATCTCCATTCTTTATCATTGAAATTATTGCACGCTGTCTCAATAATAGGCTATTAACCTTCTTCTGAATGTTTGCTTCGGCAGCTTTTCTCTCCAATAGTTGGAGCACATACCTTGGAGCTATCGGTTGACCTTTTATCGTACTAAAAAAGTTATCGCTCGGAGGCCGCTTCCTGTTCCATTTATCAAGGCTTTCCATTATAACATCTGGCACAATAATTGTTCTATCTCTACGATAAGCGCCATCTGGTCGAATGACTAGTTTTTTATTGCTAAAATCGATATCTTCTTCCCTAAGATTAATTACCTCCGATACCCGTAAAGCAGTTGTACCAAACAGTAAGAGCATACAATAGTTCCTAAGTCCCGTACGACAATTAGTATTTATGGTATTTAATAAGGCATCATATTCTTCATCGGTAAGAAATACGTTCTCATCAGCTGTGATACTAGTCGGATCGAATGGCACTATATATCCATAAGGATTAATCTGAACCTTAAAGTCTTTAACAGGCTTAAAATAATAACTTACAGAAACCATATCCTCATTCGGATAAGGAACTAACAATTGGTATCCTCCATTGGATAAAGTCTTGAGAGTTTTTTCTGGTCTAGAGTTACCACATTCAACATATAAACCTCTATTTTCGACCACTATGTCCGCACGTCCTCCAAAACCAGTTGATTCTACCTCGATATCCTCTGATGAGATACCTAATTGTTTGAGGTAATCAACAACTTTTCGAATAAGTATTCTATGCTTATCCGGTCCGTGCCCGGTTTTTTCCTCTTCTGAATCATCAAAAGAAATGTCATAGGTTTCTATTTCTATTAGTCCGCAGTCGATTGCCTCATACAACATGGCTAGGCCACGCAAAGTCACTTGGCAGAATCCAAGGCCATCCCAATAGGCTCTGATATAAGGAATTGAGTTCATTTCAATATTTAATATTTTCATGAGATCGGAGATAAATAAGTTTTTTTGATCGAAAAGCTTAACGATTTCTGGCCATTTGGTTGGTTTTGGATAGAAACGCGCTAACGCTTTTAACATTGATTCCGTAGGGTTTGAAAAAGTGGAAATTTGACTCACATCCATAGGTAAACACCTCCGAATATACGAAATTCTCCGAACAGTATGAACCGCCACATAATAATCCCTGCCGACGAAAGAAAAGCGACAGACTTA
>CAZBSD010000016.1:0-49038 GCA_964494735.1 uncultured Syntrophomonas sp. | reverse complement strand
CGATACTCAGATGTCTACTGGAACACATTGGGTTCCACATCGTTGCGGCTTTCCTGCACCGGCTTGAGCTGATTGAGGGCCGGCCCCTCCACTATCTCCCCTTCTGGTGTAAATCTGGATCCATGACAGGGACAGTCCCAGGTTCTTTCCGCAGTATTCCAGCCCAGCTCACAACCTAAATGGGTACAGGTAATATCGACCATGTGCATCTGGTTGTCATCATCGCGATAGGCTCCCGTCTTTTCCCCATGCCAGCTGATAACCATACCTTGGCCGGGCGCGATGTCAGCCTCTTTGGGGGACATACTGATCTTGCCGGTCACATATTGCTTGGCCACATCGGCATTCTGTACCACCAGTTCGCCCAGATTGGGGAAGCGGGCGGGATTGTAGACCTCGGTCCAGGGATTTTCCCCTTTTATGATCAGATCCCGGATCAGCATGGCTGATACGGTGCTATTGGTCATACCCCATTTGTTGAAACCGGTGGCCACATAGATATCCGGCTCCGACCGGGTCAATCGTCCCACATAGGGGACATAATCCAGGGTCATGCAATCCTGGGTGGACCATCGATAGGGTATGCCGGTGACCGGGAAATTCTCCCGGGTCCATTGCACCAGATCGGCGTAATGTTGGTAGGTGTCAGCCTCCTGCCCGGTTTTGTGACTGCCGCCGCCTACCAAAACCAATTCCCCATCCTGGTACGCCTGGGAGCGCAGAGAACGCACCGGATCCTCGGCGGAGATATACATACCCTGGGGAAGTTGGCATTCCATGGTGACCCCCAAAGCGTAGGAACGGGAAACATACATTCGGGCTAAGTAGACACCGCCGCCATCATAGAAGGGGAAATGGGTGGCGATAATTACCTTGCCAGCCCTGACCTTTTTCCCTCCATGGGTTATTATCAAGTATCTCCCCTGGCCTTCCTTCTCGATGTTTATGGCCCGGGTCTGCTCGAATATCCGGGTACCGCTTGCGTTTATTTTCCCGGTCAGGAAGTCGAGGTATTTAAGGGGATGGAACTGGGCCTGGTTGTGAAAACGGACCGCCGCCTTGACCGGGAAGGGCAGGTGCAGTTCCTCGGTGAATTCGGCCTTGATGCCCAGGCTGCAGGCTGCCCGGACCTCGTCTTCGATGTCCTGCCGGTATTGGTCCGATTGGGTGTAGACATAAGCGGGCAATTCGGCGAAATCACACTCGATGCCGTTTTCCTTGACAATGCTGCCGATGGTGTGGACGGCGGCCTGATTGGCCTCAGCGTACTGACCGGCTTTTTCCTCCCCGAGCTTTTTTTTGAGCTCCGCATAGATGAGCGAATGCTGGGAGGTGATCTTGGCGGTGGTGTGCCCGGTAGTACCCCGCAGGATGCGATCAGCCTCGATTATGACCATGTTCATTTTATCCTGGCCCAGCAGATAGGCGCAGGTGATGCCCACCATTCCGCCCCCGATGATGGCCACGTCAACCTCGATATCCTCCTCCAGCCTGGGAAACTGCGGCCGCGAGGTTGAGTCCAGCCAATAGGGATTGTTTTTCTCCAAATATTTATCGCCGTTTATTCTTGATCACTCCTTTTAACACAAGTTTTAATTCTGTTTAGTTTGAGCAATCACCGAACAATGTATAAGCGCTGCAAAACTTCCCATTGAATGTGGCGGGACCAACACCCGGCCCTTGCCGAATTGGGCTTTAACGTCGAAGGGTATATACAGGATAATGCCGTCGATATCCGGCCCCTTCTTTATCTTTGCCTCGAATTCACATTATTTTCCTGGCTCTACCATCTTGCGCCTTATAAAACAAAAGAGTCTATTCAAGCAGAAAGCCGCCCCGGAAATAGCCGGGACGGCTCAGGATTATCGAATTCGTACGTGAACCATTATTTAATTGGTGCCCCGTATAATTCTCAGCGTTTGACTGCCAGGGAATGGACCAGCGCGGCGGCCGCTTCCGCTCGGGTGACGGTATGCTGCGGAGCGAACCTCACGCCGTCAGCCCTTATTATACCCAATCCCCAACTCAGGGCCGCATATCCTTTAAGATCCTTTGTAATCAAGGCCGCATCCCGGTAAGGAAGTTGATAGATCTCCCCTATCTCCGCCAGGTACTCCAATCCCAGGGACCGGATCATGATCTGGGCCATCAATCCCCTCTGGACAACAGACTGGGGCGGCAGGGCCTCTTTCAGCCATCCCTGGGCCAGGGCCCGCTGCATAACATCGCTGTCGGTTATGGACCGTATCGTCTCCGGCCCCTGGTATATGCCTACCATGGCCCGCAGCAGATCAACCAATTGAACCGGTTCGGCTGGGTGGAAGGTATCGCCGTATTCGGTCATCAACCCCGCCTTGCCCAGCAGGGTTATTTCCTTCTCCGCGTAACTGCCGGCAATATCGTTGAATACACGGGCCGAAGCAACCGCCGCCGCCGGTTTACCCTGGTAATCCAGAAGCCCTCCGCTGAAGGCATCCATCATATGGAATCCAGGCCGGCCGTCGGGCACTTTGGGCATATACACCAGCCGCATCTCAGTGGCGTTCTTCTCCCTGGAATAATAGGGGGCATAGGTCAGGGTAAGGGGAGCGTTCTGCAGATAGATGCGGTTGGCCTCTTCCAGCCCTGCCACTCCCCGTGCTTTCGGCAATTCGGAGTAATCCCAGTTGAGGTTGTATGATGTTATCCGGTTCTGCAATCGGTCGAATACGATTTCAGCCCCATTGGCCGGGAACGGGATGTCGTTGGCTACGCGGATATAGCGGAAGTTCCAGACCGGCATTTCTGTGACCGGCAGCCGGGTATCAATTGTTCCTGCTGCGGATGGATCCAATCGAAACTCGGCAAAACGAGTTCCCTGTATGCGCCGCAGTAAATCGTCGGCCCGGCCGCGGGCCTGGTCCTGGCTTAGGCTGGAACCAGCTGTATCAGGTGCTGGTAATCCCATATTAAAACTCAGCAACTCACCGGTACGGGCGTTTACCCGCCCGTATAGATAATGGGCCGACTTGCCTTCGCTGCCTGGCGAGAACCAGTTGAGGCTCCAGATGCGCATCTCCCGGTAACGCCAGTCTTTGTCCAGGCTGGCCGAACGCAGGGCCAGGTTCGGAGTAACTGCCGCCCAATTCATGACAATATCGGCGGCCTGTTGCTGGCTCAGGAGTCCAGAAGTATTCTCTATCTCCGCCTGCTCTTCAGGGGTGAGCGGGACCGGTGCCGTGGACTTGGCTTGATCCCCCATGCCGCCCAGCTCTTTCCCGCCGAAACCGGTTACCCGGCCTTCCCAGGAATTTACCAGCGGCTTCCCGGTGAAAGCATCGATAGCGCCCTCGGAGGGATGATCGACAATGTAGACCAGCATAGGCTGGCTGGGTCCTTTTTCATTATAAGGGATGTTCTGCTGGGGGGGTTTGTATTCCAATTTGATAATTTCATTGCTGATAAAGCTCTGCTGGGCGGCAGCAGGGCTGATGACTCCTTGGGCATTGGGCAGGGGCAGGGGCGACCAGTTGAGGCTGTAGCCCTGAACCTCTCCATTGGCAGCATTGATATTGACCCAGGCTGCTATCCCGTCCACCGGCAGTTGATTAGCGACCCGGCGCCAGTTCACGGTATAGGAGATTTGTCCGGAGGAGCTTAGGGGGCTGGGTTCCGGGTCCTCAATCATGACCAGGGACGCCATCCGTCGTGGTACAAGACGCTGCAAAAGCTGCGCTGATGTCTGCCGGGCATCGGCCCACGAGATTACCGGAATACGGCTGGAGCTGGTCTTGGGTGGCTGCCAGGTATTCATCCCCGTCACCTCACCGCTGACCGCGTCCACCTGGGCATTGAAGTTACCACCTGATCCGTCAGGATTATTCCAGGCCAGGTACCAGACCGGTCCCCCATCATTTTGGTTGAGACTGGAGGAAAAGTCACTATAATCCGCCGGGATAACGAAGTTCTGGCGTACCGCCTGGATAGCCTGTTCCAATGAAACCGCCGGTGGACTGGCGGCGCCTGCGCATCCGGTCATAACCAGAACCAACCATAGAGCCGCGAGTAATCCGCTGATCGCCAACCTTCTACAACTGCGCACTTCAACAACCTCCTCACTATCCTTCCACATCATGTTCTGGAAATCTTCAAATCCATCATCCCATGAAAAATGGGCCCCGATTACTTGACCAGCAAGACTGGGCAAGTTAAGTTATGGAGCAGGTACTCGGATACGCTGCCAAACAGAAATCGCCCTACCGCCCCCCGGTTGTTGGTCCCCATTACCACAACATCAACCTGGTTGTCCGCGGCGATCTTGGCGATGATTTTGCCCAACGACCGGCTGCCAGCTTCCATCTTTCTATGGGCGACGATGCCCTGTCCTGTAACCTTGGCGGCCGCCTCCGACTGAATCTTGGCCAGGAATTCAAAGCGGTGGGGATTATCATCAGTCAGGTAAGCCGAAGCAATGTAGATCTCCCCGGATGAGAGCCTGGCCAACTCAATCGCCGCCTCAAGGGCTTTGCCTGCCACTCCGCCTTCATCATAGGCTACCAGAATCTTTTTGAACATATCGACTCCACCTTTCCCCTGTTAATAATACCTGCTCATCGTTCATTTCTTGCGTCTTGGTTTGGCTGCCACAAATTATTCAGCCCGCTTGCCGGGTTCAGCGCAGTAGCTGCTCATAAGGTATGATGGAGACCCTGGCATCATATCTGAGGGTCATGTCGATCTCGCCAGCCGCTCCGCTGCCCACGATTACCAACACATTTTCTCCGCTTCTTACTTCCAGGTTGGCAATTCCGGAATGGGAACCTTCGCTGATGATCTTCACCTTGCGGCTGGGATCTATCAGGCACACCTTGAATTTTCCTTTGTTGATGTCGTTCATCATGTTCAGTTCCAGAACAGAATCTTGTCCCGCCGCTATCATCCAAATGGTTTGCTTACCAGTGAAATCAGCAAACGATACCGACAATTGGTTGCCTATCGTTCTCCCCATGCGCTCGGAGAAAGAATAGCTGTCCGCCGGCTGGATGATCCTGGCATCGTTATCGTAAATGTACTCCTTCGAGCCATTGAGTCTGGGTATCGAGTATATCAGCAGAATTCCCAGTGCTACGATCAGCACCATCATCAAAGGTTTTCTGTACACAAAATCACCCCTTTTCTTCCATCATACTTTATAAACCCTTAGTTTACAAAGCACCTGGGAAAGGGGCGAAAAATATAATTCCAACCAATTCCGGCTCAGTTGTTTAAGCCCTTTTCAACTCATCCACCCTGGTCTTGCGGTCGGCTGAGATCAGGCGGTTGAGATATTCGGTTATCGACAATCCGTCCTGGCGGGTGATGGCCTGAAGGTACTGGAATTCATCCGGGGTAAACGCCAGGTTGATGCGGGATTTCTCCCGCTCTCCCCGTTCCGAGGCAGTTTGGGCCGACTGGTCCTGCTCAGGTCCGGCATCTGGTGGTGAAGCTTGGCTGTCTAAACGGGACTCCGCCGTATTGATAAACTTCATGGCCGGACTGTCCTTAAAACTCTTACGGGCCATCCTCCTATCCCCTCTCTATAAATTCATCGGTAAAAGCCATATAATCGATAGCCGCCTTGCTCTTGGGCGCATAACTGAACAGATCCTGGCGGGATGCCTGGGCCTCTCTTACCGCCACCCCTTCGCGGATGGCAGTGCGGTAAACGAAAGTCTGCATATCCCGGGCGGCATCTTCTATCATCTCAGTAAGGTCACGGCTCAGAATGCTCCTGGGATTGTGGCGGGTCAGCAGTATCCCTTTCAAGCTCAATCCGGGATTGGTATAGCGCTGTACGGCCTGGATGGTGTTGAAAAGCTGCCAGATACCCTGCAGACTGTAGGCGTCGGCTTGAGCCGTAATTACCACCTTGTCGCTGGCTGTCAGGGCATTTATAGTCAAAATACCCAGGCTGGGCGGAGTGTCGATTATTATATAGTCGTAATCATCGCGCAGCGGCTGGAGGGCTTCCTGCAAGCGATACTCCTTGCCGATGGCCGTCATCTCCAGATCGGCCCCACTCAAAGCTGCCGAAGCCGGGATTATGGCCAGATTCCCACCCTCTTTGGATATGGCTGTCGCTTTAGCCGATGGATTCGATCCGGTTTTCGGGAAACGGTAGATGGTGCCGGCTGCCGCAACTTTCCCCATCAACAGCTCATAGGTGGTATCAGCCTGTTGTTCGGCCCGCATGGCAAAAGTGAGATTGGTCTGGGGGTCCATGTCCACCATCAATACCCGGGCGCCTTTAAGATTCAAGGCTGCTGCCATCGCCCCCGCTGTGGTGGTTTTACCGGTTCCGCCCTTTTGGGTAGCTATAGTTATAATCTGGCTCATAACTTACTCCCTTTGATATATTATCTTTCCTTCTGGATATCCCTGATCACCCATTTCGTATCCTGTCATAAATATGTATCCGTTCCAATTACATACCATTATATTGTTTTTTCGACTTCGATACAGATATTTCCCTGCAACAAAAGAATTTTCGAAAAAGGCTTGACATAATTCGGACGATAAGTTAGGCTATCCACAACTCTTGAAAAAGGCAAACTCGTCGAAAGGCGAGGACGCAAAGCCATGGGTCTAAAGCCGTGAGGTTATGACTGCCAGGTTGCCGGGAAGATATGGTATATATCAGCCTGCAATGCAACTTGGCATATGCAGGTTTTTTTATTCTCTTTTTTCGGGGTACTAAACCAGTCCCGTGGATGATTTTTTTCCAACATTGAAGAGGGGTGACGGCGTGGGTGTTCAAATGTACACTAGTAATCCAAAGGAAGTTGGTGTTGAGATGACCGGAACCAGTTATGAAATCAGTGCGCAGGTGGAAATGCTGCAAGCAGAAATAACTCAAGCCCGCAAAAAACTGATGGAATCCGGAGCCAAGATGGTCGATCTGCAAAAGCGTCTGGATGATTATGCCGGCAAAGAAAGGCAGATAGCCGAGGTGATGATCGCCGCCCAGATCAGTGCCCAAAAGACCGAAGCCCAAGCGCGCGCCCGCGCCGAGGTCATCCTGCAGGAGACCGAGGCGGAAGTGAGGCTCAAGCAACAGGAACTGGAATTGCTGCAGATGAAAGCCCATCTCTTCCGGGAAGAAATCTTCGGCAAGCTGGAGCAATGCAAGACATCGGTGGAAAAGATCATGTCGATGGGCGATGATGTGTCGTTCACCCCGGTTCTGGTCGGCAGTGAAACCAATAGCGGCCACAAACAGATCGGGTGATGCAGCCAAATTGACTTGGAAGGAGTGAGGGGTATGGAGAACGCGATGGCCATAGGTCAGCATCCGGGAGACAACAATAACGTATTGATGAATATGTCAGCCGAACTCCAGGACATCCTGGCCCGCGTCGAAGTGGTTTTGAACAAATCATCGGACCTGACGGAACAGATATCTATCCGGGAAAATCGGCAGCGCTATTTGGATGAGGCATTGGAGGAGAGTCGGAAACTGGCCGCCGCGATAAGCCATGATGCTGAGGAGCGGATCCAGGCGGTGGAAGCTCGCACCCAGCGTATAGTGGCTCCCCAAAAGGCCCAGATTGCCGAGTTGGAGATGAGGATAGCGGAACTACGTCGGGAGACAGGTGCCGACCTAACCATACCCGATCTGGAAACAGCCTTGATCGAGTCCATACCTGAGCCGCAGGTATTCAGCCCTGCTCATATCGTCAGCATGCCCATCCACATCGAACCGGTTAAATCCATTTATGTGCCGGAGATGCAAATGGAGACTGCCTTCAGCGTGGATGGGACCGCGGCGTTGGATGTGATAGCGGCGGTTTTTGCGGTTCCTGCGGTGGAGGAAGAATTAAACCCGGATCTCCCGGAACCGGTACAGATTCTGGAGCAGTCTCAAGATGAGGAAACCGGGCTTGAGCCTCCGACGGATCTGGCGCTGGATGGGAGCGCTGATAATATCGGGTCAAAACCGGTCACTGCGAAAGACGAGATCGGATCAACTACCGAAATTATGTGCCTGGAAACTGATATCACCATACAGCATCATAGCTCCACCAAGAGCTGGCATCGCAAAAAACACAGTCATCACTGGCATCTGCAGGTGCAGGTAGAGGTTCCAGAGGCGGCTGTCCACGCTATCCACAGCCATGTTCTGAACACCATCACCTCTACCCTGGCGCCATATGGTGATGTCTTGCTCAACGACGTCTTTCCCTTCGATTTTATCGAACCCAAAGACGATAAAGTGGCAGGCTATTTCTTTAACATCCTGGAAGATAATCTGATTATGAAGGATCTCATTCTAAAAGAACTGGCCATCTCGGAAGACGAGTCGGTCATTGCCCAGTTGAGCGGGAGAAACTCTGAATTAGACGAAATGTTGAAAGGTGAAGACGTGATTCAGCAAATGCGGATCAATCTGCTCACCAAATCGATTCCCGCCGAGCAGCCGGCCCAAAAAAGATTCGGATTCTTCCGCAAGAATTAAAGCAGCAGATAAAAAACGGTCTGGGCCCCTCACAAATGGGACTCAGACCGTTTTGTTTTTCGCCATCTATAGTCTCGCCTACTCTTTGCCGTTCCAACAATAAGTGCATATCTTGCTTTTGTCTATTCCGATCGCATCCAGCATATCGTTCATGTTCTGGTACTTCAGGCCGGAGAAATTCAGTTTCTTTTTGATGCAATCCACCATGCAGTCGTATTTCTCATTGGCGGGATCGCAATATTCGGAGAACGATTCCGGCTCCTTGCCTTCCAGGTCGATGATAGCCTGCCGGGCCACCAGGTCCATCTCCGATCGGGAGGTGGAGAAATTGAGGTACTTACAGCCGAATACCAGTGGCGGACAGGCCGATCTGATATGCACCTCCCGAGCTTTGCATTTATAGAGGAGGTCAACCGTCTCCCGCAGCTGAGTGCCCCTGACGATGGAATCATCACAGAACAGCAGCCGTTTATCCGCCACCAGTTCAGGCACTGGCATCAGCTTCATCTTGGCCACCAGATTTCTCATGTTCTGTTCCTGGGGCATAAAACTCCTCGCCCAGGTGGGAGTATACTTGATAAACGGACGGGCATAGGGCACCTTTGATTCATTGGAATAGCCGATGGCATGTCCCACCCCCGAATCTGGAATACCCGCCACCAGCTCTATGTCGACATCATCGTGCCGGGCCATGGCGGCTCCATTCCGATAACGCATCAGTTCCACATTCATGCCCTCATAGGAGGACGACGGGTATCCATAATAGACCCACAGGAAAGCGCATATCTTCATCTCCTCCCGCGGCGGTGATACCTTTTCGATGCCCTCGGCGGTAAGCAGTACTATCTCTCCCGGCCCCAGTTCATACTTAAAAATGTAGCCCAGGTTGGTGAAAGTGCAGGACTCGAAGGAGACGCACAAGGCCCCCTCTTTTTCGCCCGCCACTATCGGCGTGCGACCATATTTATCCCGCGATGCATATAACCCCTTGGGGGTCAGCAGCAGGATAGAACAGGAACCCTCTATCAGTTCCTGGGCTTTCAATAATCCCTCCTCGAAAGAGTTTTCCTGGTCGATGATAACCGACACCAGTTCAGTGGGATTGATGGCCCCTTTACTGGTCTCCAGGAAATGCATGTTGCGGATATTAAAAGCCTGATCGGTCAATTCCGCCAGGTTGTTTATCCTGCCCACCGTACATATGGCATACTGACCCAAGTGTGAACGCACCGTCAAAGGCTGCGGTTCGGTGTCACTAATACAGCCTATTCCCATGTTCCCTTTCATGTTGGCCATCTCCGCCTGGAACTTGGTCCTAAACTGGGTGTTCTCTATATTATGGATGGAGCTGTTAAACCCATTGCCAGTCCAGATGGCCATCCCACCCCGGCTGGTGCCCAGATGGGAGTGGTAATCGGTACCGAAAAATACATCCGTGACGCAATCTTGTTTGGAAACCACCCCGAAGAATCCACTCACAGTAATTACTCCCTTAATAGATATTCATTCCGATTGTTGCCTGCCGCCTACTTAATAATACAACACCAACAGCCTTTTTTGTTGTATTCCTGTTCCCGTGATTGAATGGGGCTGGCCTTTTTGCCAAGCCCGGCTATAATCCCAGCATGGCCAGCTGGTTATGAGCAATGGATCATGCTCCTTCTAACTGCATGCTTTTTGGGCCGTCTGCCAGTTCTTGCAGACGTCTATCCAGCGCCGGCTGGAGGAAAACTCTTCGAGTTCGGGGAGGGTCAGCTTGATGGCCGAATTGCCGCTCCCGCAGGCCGGGAAAACCGACTCAAACCTTTGCAGTGATATATCCAGGTAGACCGGCAGCTGATCCTTTAATCCAAAGGGGCAGACTCCGCCCACCGCATGCCCGGTGTATTCCAATACCTCTTCCGCTTTCAACATCCTGGCCTTGAAGCCAAACTCCGCCTTGAACCTGCTGCTGTCGACTTTGGCGTCTCCGGCCGCCACCACCAGCATGGCTCCTGCTTCATCTTGGAAGGACAAAGTCTTGGCTATCCGGGCCGGCTCGATATCCAGCGCTCGCGAAGCCAATTCCACCGTAGCGCTGGAGATATCGAACTCCAATATGTCCTTCTCCCTTCCCCGCTGCCGAAAATATTCGCGGACCTCTGTGATTGCCATAATTAACCCTCGCTTTTCTTTCCATTGATCCCCGTCCCTAGTTTATCATCGCCCTAACCATAATCAAGCCAGCTGGTCTTTCTTTAGAACCCCAGCCGCAAAGTCATGGGCTACGGGAGTGTTACCAAGATTTCATAGTTTCTGCATATTTCCGGTCAATAGGTGACAAGTATAAACCCACCCCTGTTTGGTCATTGCAAGGGTGGGTCAAATGCCGATCGATAAGATTATTTAGCCGATTTGACCTCGGTCCAGATGCGGTTGTAAAGCTCTATGGCAGTACCGGGATCGACGAATACCTCGCACTTGGCCAGAACCTCCTCCTTCGGGTAGGCCGACGTGTCGCCGGATATATCTGGAGAGAGCAGGGCCAGGGTCTCGGTGTTGGGAGTCGAGTAACCAATATATTCGACATTGCGTTTGCCGATATCGGGGCGGGTCATAAAATCGATGAACTTATGGGCCAGGGCTATATTTTTGGCTCCTTTGGGGATAATCATGTTGTCAAACCACAGATTGCTGCCCTCTTTGGGCACCACATAGGTCAGGTCTTCGTTCTCCTCCATCATGAACACCGCATCACCCGACCAGGCAACCGCCATGGCCGCTTCCCCGCCGATCATCATGTCTTTGTAGTTGTCACCGGCATAAGCCAGCACCAAGGGCTTCTGCTGCAGGAGAGCTTTTTTGGCCGTTTCCAGTTCGGCCGGATCGGTCGAGTTCATGGAATAGCCGCTCTTCTTCAAAGTTACGGCCAGGGTTTCGCGCTGGCTGTCGATCATCAATATCTGCTTGGCGTATTTCTTGTCCCACAGCGCATCCCAACTGTCGATCTCATCCTCGATCATGCTGGTATTATAGATAATGCCCATGGTACCCCACATATATGGGACCGAATATCTGTTGCCGGGGTCGAACGCCAGGTTTTTAAACCGAGCGTTGATCTTGCTGAAGTTGGTTATCTTGGCCAGGTCGATCGGTTCCAGCATGTCTTCCCGGATCATCTTCTCTATCATATAGTCGGAAGGGACGGCTATGTCATATTTGGTTCCGCCCTGCTTGATTTTAACGTACATATCCTCATTGGTAGCATACTCGTCGTAGATGACCTCACAATTGAATTCTTTTTCGAAATCGGCCACTATGGTCTCGTCGATATAGTCGCCCCAGTTATAGACGTACAGTTTGGCTGACTCCTGCGGTTGGTCAGCTTGTTTGGCCGGGCCGCATCCGCTCAAGATACCCAAGGAAAACACCATGATCAATACCATTGTCAAAGTCTTTTTCAATCCAGTTCCACATCCCCTCATTGTTCTTGCCCCAGAAAATAGGGTTGCGCTTGGTCCAGCCCCGTTCCAATCGAGTTTCCCAACGGGCTCAGGACTAGCCGCTCAACCTTTTTCCTGCTTGATTTTAACACATCTTATGATGGTTTGGATGGCTGTCCCAATATATTCTTAGCCACTCCCCGCTCCCGGACCGGGCAGGAAAGCCCTTTCCCCCTGCTGTTTGCCGGAGGCATCCCTGTCCATCCGCAGGTTTATTATCAGCATCATCACCAGTACGGTTACAAACATAAGCGTGGAAAGAGCATTGATGGTTGGCTTGATTCCGCGCCGTGCCATGGAATATATCTCAATAGATAAATTAGTAACGCCTCCCCCGGTGGTAAAGAAACTGATGACGAAATCATCCACCGAAAGGGTGAAGGCGATCAGAAAACCAGTCACTATGCCCGGCATTATCTCGGGGAGGATCACCTTGAAGAAAGCATAGGCCGGAGTGGCCCCCAAGTCCATAGCCGCCTCCAGTATGTCCTGGGGCAGTTGCCTGAACTTGGGCAATACTGACAGGATCACAAAGGGGGTGGCGAAGGTGATATGAGCCAGCAGCATGGTTACGAATCCAAGCGGCATGTTTATAAAGGTAAACATGGACAACAGCGCTATGCCGGTCACGATATCCGGATTCAGGATGGGAATATTGTTCAACGCCAAAGTAGCCCTTTTAGGCCAGGCTCTCATATTGGTTATTCCCCAGGCGGCCATGGTACCGATCACCGTGGCTGCCACTGAAGCCGTAACCGCGATGGTGAGGGTGTAGTAAAGGGCCTTCATTATCTGCCGGTCCCGGAACAGCGCCGCGTACCATTCCAGTGAGAAACCAGCCCAGTTGGCTGTGGATTTGGAGGCATTGAAAGAGAATACGATCAATACCACGATGGGGGCATAGAGAAACAACAAAACCAGGAATACATAAATCCTCTGCATCTGCTTGCTCACCCCATGTTCACCTCCCCGGCACGTTTGTCATAACGGTTGAGGATGCCCATGGACAAGAGAATGATGACCATCAGTATCATGGAGATGGCCGAGCCGAAATTCCAATCATAGACGGTCTGGAATTGGTCTTTGATAAGGTTGCCGATAAGGGTGATCTGGGAACCTCCCAGCAGATCGGAGATCACGAAGGTGCTGACCGCCGGCATGAAGACCATCATTATCCCGGATATAAGACCAGGTATTGAGAGCGGCAATATTATCCGCCGGAAGACCACCATCCGATCGGCGCCCAGATCCTCGGCCGCTTCGATAAGGTGGCGGTCGATCTTCATCAATACGGTATAGATGGGCAAGACCATGAAAGGCAGGAAATTGTAGACCATCCCCAGCAAGACCGCGTTCTCATTGAAAAGCAGGTTGAGCGGAGCCACCCCCAGGGAACCCAGGATGGTGTTGATGAGACCGTTGCGCCCCAGGATGGGGATCCAGGCATAAGTACGCAATAGGAAATTCATCCACATCGGCAAGATGATCAGCATCACCAGGGTCTTCTGCCACCGCGGCGCCATGCGGGACAGTATCAAAGCCAGCGGATAGCCCACCAGCAGACATAGCACAGTCGATTTGACCGCGATGACCACCGAACGCCACAACACTTCCAGGTAGAGAGGGTCCATGAATTTGCGATATCCAGCCGGGTTGAGCACGTAGCCGCTGGCAGTGGATGCAAAAAGACTGTAGAAGAGGACCATAAACAACGGGACCAGGATGAACAAGATACTCCACAGCAGGTATGGTGCGGTGCTGAATCGCCTAAGCATCTCCCCGCCGCTCCTGTTTCTTCATGATGTGTATATCATCGGGACCGAAACGTATCCCCACCTCAGTGTCCTCGGGGGCGCTTAAGGTGCTGTGGATCAGCCATTGGCGGTTATCTTCAAGGACCACTATCTCGTAGTGGACCCCTTTAAACACTATCGAATCGACTATCCCCCGCAGCATCCCTTCATCCGGGGGAACGATCTTGATATCCTCGGGTCGGATGACCACCTCGACCGGTTGTTCCCTGCCAAAACCGGTGTCGACGCAGCGGAAACGCTGACCGGCAAAGCCAACGTCATAGTCTCCGTACATGATCCCATCCAGGATATTGCTCTCGCCGATAAAGTCGGCCACAAAGGCGTTGACCGGCTCGTTGTAGATATTGACCGGGGTACCGTACTGTTCTATCCGTCCCTGGTTCATCACGATGATCTGGTTGGACATGGTGAGAGCTTCTTCCTGGTCATGAGTAACATAGATGAAGGTGATGCCCAGTTCCTGCTGCATGTACTTAAGCTCCACCTGCATCTCTTTTCTAAGTTTCAGATCTAAAGCCCCCAGTGGTTCATCGAGCAGCAGCACTTTTGGTTCGTTGACCAAAGCCCGGGCGATGGCTACCCGTTGCTGTTGCCCGCCACTCAGAGAGTCTACTGCCCGTCTTTCAAAACCACTGAGATTGACGAGTTCAAGCATCCGCCCTACCCGTTTCTGAATCTCCTGTTCACCAGTCTTTTTCAGCCGCAATCCGAAGGCGATGTTCTCGTAGACATCCATATGGGGGAAAAGGGCATACTTCTGGAAAACAGTGTTGATGGGCCTTTGATAGGGAGGCACTGAGGTGATGATTTTATCTTCAAAAAGGATGTCACCTTGGGTAGGCATTTCGAAACCGCCGATCATTCGCAGCAAGGTGGTCTTGCCGCAACCGCTGGGCCCCAATATGGTCAGAAAATCTTCCGACCAAACGCAGAAGTTGAAATCATCCACCACGCGCTGCCCGGAAAATTCCTTAGCCAGGTTCCTGCCTTCGATGACCTTTCTTTTCAATTCCCAACCTCCCGGACCCATGCAGGTATCAGCCGGGGAGATATACCCCCCGCGACTTTCTTCGACCAATTTTCATTTTCTTTTATTGCAGCAGTCCCGTCAAGACCAAATATAAGCACCACCCCACCTGGCACCCAGATCGGCGGGTAAGCCAAATCCAGATCTAATTTCAGTTTGCCATATCTGCCCCGGCCAATTATTATCGTATTATACATAAATTGATAATGTGGAGTTGAGGGATTTGTCCAGTTTTGTGGCGCGATACTATTATTGCCTGACGGACGATGCCGGTCCCAACCAATCCCTGGCCAGCATTCTGAACCAGAACGAGTTCACGGAGGTGGCCGCCAAAACCGCTGTGGATTTCACCAGCCCGGCGGGCTTCTATTGGCATCTGACCGATAATTCGGGCAAGATGGCCATTCTGGCGGTCAAGACACCGGCCGTGGAGGGAGACTGGACGGCCGCTTTGAAGAGCTTGCAGGATTGGGAGATCCAATCCGGATTGTGTAACGAGGACCTGGTTGGAAAGCTGACCGTATTGGTGAGTTCGGATCATAGCCCGGGTGAATACCTGACGAGCGCCGTTCCCTTCCTCCCCATTCGGGCAGCTTCCTACCCATCTGGTGAAGCCCCCCTGGTCAAACTGCCCATAGACAGGAGGGACAGTCAGGCCGTCTATATTCTCCGCAGTCCATCAGGGGATACGGCGGCCGATGGTTTGCTGGGACGCCGTCTGCCTAATCTACATGCCCAAATGATATACCTCAGCGAGTTGAACGCGGTGCTGCGTGACCGCGACAATACCATCTGCATCGAGCGGGAGGATTTGAGCCAGCAATTGATCCGCATCCTCCACACCAAGCTGGTGATGAACCAACCCGCCATGGATGCCAATAAGGAATTGGAAAACGAAATCGAGGGGCTGGCTACGGCTTATGCCAAACTGGTATCGGACAAAAAGCTGGTCAGTGATGGTATCCGGCGGATGGAAGTGATGCTGAAAGGAGCCCAGCGGAAATTCTTGAACGAAGCGGCTCTGCGGCTGGATAAAGAGGCGGTGGACGCCATCCTGGCAGCTTATCATAATCGCGTCCGGGATCTGTATGACCTGCATGAAGATTTGGTCGTGGCGGAGGAGAATTACCAGGCGGCCATCAACGTTGTCCAGAGCAAAATCCAGGTGATGAACAGCCGCACCAATCTGGAGACCCAGGAGCAGATCCGGGAGCTATTGCATATAAACCTCGAAATGCAGAAGCAAAGCCTGGTTTACCAGTTTGCGGCGGGATTGATCGAGTTTATCATTCTGGCCTACTACAGTCTTTCCATCTGGACCAATGTGGCACCGGTGGCGGCGGCAGTAATTCCCGGCTGGCTCAAGTTCATCTTTGTTTTCCTCTTCTCGGGCACCACTGTGGCAGCTACCCACTATTTATCCGAATTTTTGCAGGGTGATCCCCATGTGCGCCGAAGACTGATATTAATCGGCATAGTCCTGGCCATCATCCTGCTGGCCATCATTCTCGGTACCTGGTCCGCCAACCTGACCCCGGGGATCCAACCCCCGGCGCCAGCCCATTGATCAGTCCAATAGGGAGATGGCTTTCAGTCTTTCTTTCAGTTTCTTAAGGTGGCCTGCTTCTTCCCGGGCGATCTGTTCCAGCATCAACCTGGTCTCGGGGTCTTCGACTTCCTTGGCCAGGTTGTTATAGCGTTCCATGGCATTTTTCTCGGCTTCGATCGATAATTGCAGAGCTTCTTTCAAAGTCATGGCCTTTTACTCCTTCGCTGTTAGATTGAGGTGGAATATGTTGGGATAACAACATTATAACAGCTTAATTCCAATTGCCTCAGGGGCGAAACCAAACTGGTTGATCTAGGCCTCGAACTGTCCTTGGGAAACATCGCTGATAACCATACCGTCGCTTATCTCCACTACCCGATCACCCCGCCGGGCCAGTTCACGGTCATGGGTCACCATTATCATACTAGTGCAGAATTGGCCGTTCAACTCCCGCAGCAGGCTGAACACCTTCTCCGTGTTGACTGTGTCCAGGTTGCCGGTGGGTTCGTCGGCCAGGATTATCCGCGGTTGGTTGATCAAAGCCCGGGCTATCGCCACCCTCTGCTGTTCCCCACCGGATATGGCGTTGGCCCGGTTATCGCGGCGATGACTCAGTCCCACCCGGTCCAGCAATTCCAGAGCCCGCATCTCCACGGCTGGGGTGGTCCGCCCGGCGTGGATCAGGTAGGGGATGAGTATGTTTTCGAGCACCGTAAACTGGGGCAGCAGGAAATGGAACTGGAATACGAAACCCAGGGTGCGGTTGCGGAAAAATGCCAGTTCGTCATCATTGAGCTCGGTCAGGTCGGTTCCGTCGATGGTTACCCGACCGCCGGTGGCTCGATCCAAAGCCCCGATTAAGTTGAGCAGGGTACTTTTGCCCGATCCCGATGAACCGATGAGAGAAGCAAATTCACCGCATTGAAATTCCAGGTTTATTCCTTTCAATACCCTGGTCCGGGCTTCTGCCTGACCGTAATCTTTTACCAGGTCGGTGACTTGAATCAATCCACTAGCCATTGCGAATCACCTCGATCGGATTTATCCGGGAAACCTTGCGGGCCGGCAGGTAGGCTGACAAGGTGGCGGCCAGGATGGTGGTGATGACTATAACCGCGGTGGTAACTGGCTTCAGCAACAGACCGTAATCCTGGTGGGCAAAAACCACAAACGCCTGGCTCATGGCCAGACCCAGAGCGATACCCAGCAACGTTCCCAGGCTCCCCAGGACCAGGCCCTGCAGCATAAATACCCGCGACACGCTGCCGGTACGTATACCTATCGCCTTGAGTATACCTATCTCCTTGGATTTCTGCACCGCGCTGATGGCCAATACCGAGGCTACCCCCAAGGTTACCGCCAGTAATACGAAAAACTGGATGGTGTAACTGGAACTGCTTTGGCTGCTCAGGGCGGCCAACAGGGAGGCATTGCTCTCCTGCCAACTCTCCACCTGCAGATCAGGCAGGCGGGCGCCCCACTCGCGGGCCAGCAACTCTGCTCCCAAAACATCATACACCTGTATTTCGATGCTATTGACCCGATCCCCGGTGCCCAGCAAGGCTGCCGCCCGACGCTGGTCCATGACCAGCCAGCGCTGGTTGATGGCCGCGACCCCCAGGTCGAACACGCCGTCGACCATCACTATCAGGGGTTCCCGGCCGGGAAGTTCCAACTGTATGGGATCACCAGCACTAATGCTCAGGTCTTCGGCCAGACTCTTGCCTATTAGCACGGCTCCGTCGGAGGGATTAGGATTGCCGGCAATTATGGAATTACTGATATCATAGATACGGTCAGCCTGCTCCAGCTCAAAACCCTTCAGCAATATGGCCCGGCTGACCTGCCCCCGCCTGATCAAGCCGGAACCATCCACACCCGGCAGTACTGTCTCGATACGACCATCAGCCCTCAGCACGGTGACCAGGTTACGCCAATCGACAATAGGCCGCATACTCATCTGGGCAGCATCCTGGACCAATGTCCGGTTGCCATCCACACTGGAGCCCGCATCTGCGGCAGCATTTTCGCCGTTGCTGATCACAATATGGGGGGAACTGCCTACTGTCTTTTGGATGAGATTGGCCTGCAAACCATCGATCAGGGCGCTGAGGAAGACCATGACCGCCACTCCGATGGCTATCCCCAGGATTATCAGGAACGTCTGGGCCCGGTTTTCTTCCAGGAAGCGACGGGCCAGACTCATCTCGAAAAGCATACCTTTGTTCATGGCTGACTCTTTTCCTGGCGCGGTGACAACCGCTCTCCCTCTTTGACTCCCAAAGGTTCCACAATGACGTCGCCTTGTTGCAGGCCTGCCGTGATTACCACCCCATCTACGGTCCTGGTCCCCATCTGCACCGCCCTGAAATGGGCCCGGTTGTCATCAGTCAACCATACCCCGCTGACGCCGCCCTCAACCGCCAGATATTTCTCCGGTATTATTATCGCCAGGGGCTGTGCCGGTCCGAATAATTGTACCGAGAGCAGCTGTCCCGGTGACAGCGGCGGTGTAACCGCGGTAAACTCCAGTTCAGCCGTTAGTGAACCCTGCTCGGCATTGGCTACCGGTTCGGTGGCCACCACCCGGGCCTCCCATTTGGTATCGGCAGCATTGTTTATCCATACTTCAGCCCGGTTTCCGGTCGCTGCCAGGCCCGCATAACGCTGGTCAGGCTGGATCTTGATCCTCATTCCGTCTCCAGCGGCAATCAGTGCTGTCTGACTGCCCACCGTCAACAATTCACCCGGAGCAACATAGATGTCCAGCAGCTCTCCGTCGGCGGGACTCAATATCTGGCATTGCTCCACCAGTATCTCCTTCTCTGCCAGGTCCACCTGCCTCTGCTTTAATTCGGCCTGCAGTATGGCGATGTTGGAACCTCCCTGCTGCAGAGAATCCCTCAGGGTCCGAGCCGAGCGGGCCTTCTCCTGGGCTATGATCCGATTTCTTTCCGCTTCCTCCAACGCCGTCTGGCTCACCGCACCGGCTTCATTCAAGGCTTTTATACGCTCATATTCCAATTCCGCTTTATCCCTGGCCAGGTCGGCCTGGACGCTGCTGGCCCGGGCTTCCTCCAAGGTGACGGTAGCCGCCTTTTGCAGCTGGGAACTGGCCATGTTTACAGCCGCCGCCGCCCGGTCCCGGTTGAGCCGCGGTTGGGTATCGTCGATCTGGACCAGCAACTGACCCTGGCTGATCTTATTACCCTTTTTCACCGGAGCGGCAGTTACCTGGCCCGAATTCTGGGCCGACAATAGGATGCTGCGCTCGGTTATGACCTCGCCGCTAAGCAGCAGGGAGGGCACATAATCCTGTTTCACTACCTCATAAGCCGGAACGGTTCGGGGCCTGAATATAAGCCACAGCAATAGAATCCCCAATATCAGCGCCGCGGCCCAAGTCACTCGTTTTTTATGTTGAATGATATAATCCATGGTACCCTCCAGATCATGATTATGTTTCTATCCGGTCTAAATGGGATTTCGCCCGCATCGGCACCCGGTCTGTTGTTGTTGGTGTAATCCTTCCCCGGGTGCTAAAAAGTGCTCGTATGTCATATGTCATTCATACCAGCACTTATATCTTAGCAATATCTGTATTGAATTGTCATAATCAAATTCACCAGGGCAATTCCCAGTCGTGGTTGTTTTTGTCCTCTATCTCGATCTTCAAGGCGGTACCGCCCGGATCAGGGCTGCTCCAAGAGTTCATAAATCCGGAATATCAGGGTATCCTGTTGTTGGACCCCGACTATCCTGACTCTCTTATCGCTGGTATTCCTAAAGCGATAGTCCCATCCTGAACTGCGGGCCACCGCCGTATCCTCACCCTTTTCGGCATATGAAACGGCTTCGGAATGGTAGTGTCTCTCCACTATCTCCATATCGGCTTGCTGCACGGCGAAATTCAGAGCCGTCGCGGTGCGGCATATACCCCCGCCTATATCCGGCTGCCACTGAGGTCCCTCCTCGGTATTGAATAGGGTCAATCCCTCTACATATCCATTGGCGGGCGATGGTGCCACATGGTCGTAAAAGGAGAATGTCTCCCCCGGCGCCAATTCGGTTCGGCTGATCTGCTGAGCCGCCCGCACCGCATTTTGGTTGGTGCCATCAGCGTGGATACGATTGTCCACCTGGCCCTCCCCTATCAAGCGGGGATAACTGAGTTTATACAGTTCCGGTTCTACCGCCGAATACATGTATCCGATCAGCTTGTTATCATACCAGACCAGGGCCGGTGATATAGTCCCGGTATCGGCTGCCCAATAATAAGAGATCCCCTCGGGCATGAAGTCCGGTGGGAATGCAGCCCTCACGATCACATAGGGGCGCCGTTCTTCGGCTATGAGGAGGATGTCCGGGAGCAGCTCCAGGCAGGATGAGTCGATGAAGAGGGCCGGCCGGGCCTGTATGTCCAGGGTCTGGTTGTCTATCTGCAGTTTGTCTCCGCTGATCACCACTTTATCGGCCGCTACGGCCGCAGCCTGATGGGCTTGGAGTCGGAACTGAGCCTGGAAGGGAAGACCTGCCAGCACCAGGCTGGCCACCAAAACCAGCCCCAGGAAGAATACCGGTTGATACTTTGTCCTTCTAGTTATCATCCATCATTACTTCTTTCCATCATTATTCTGCGGCCGGACCAACAAAAAACCTGCTCAAGCCGTAGCCCCAGCAGGTCGGTATACACCAATCTTCTGCTCCCGGCAACCCGGCTGTCATTACCTTGCGGCCTTAGACCCGTGGCTTTGCGTCCCCGCCTTTCGACGGGTTTGCCTTTGTCAAGAGTATGTAGAACTCCTAAAATCGATTAGTCGTTGAACTTGTTCAGTTATCCAGTACGACCTTCGTATCTCCTGAACCAATATTTCGCCCGCACCAGCGCGGCTCGTTTTATATTTTTACTTCTTTTTTCTCAAACATCTGAATTTCGCCCGCACCAGCGCGGCTCGTTTTGTCCTCTCTTATTTATACGCAGGGTGTCTCCCATATCGTGCGAATAAATTATCATAAAGACTGTTGATCTTCCTTATGTGGCCTTTCGCTTCCCTATCAGTCGTTCCCGGATATCGGTTCCAGCTTGGGTCATGTCACCCCAACAGTTCACCGCTCAACCATGAGTCTCTTGCTGCTGGCCTTCAATATCTGTTTGTTGCGGCCATAGTCTTGCCAGGGGTCATGATCGCTCTCCAGGCGAATATGACCGTTGTTGATAGTCCACTGCGAACCGCTGGTGAGTGTCTTCAGCTCCGACCAGGAACAGGGCATGGAAACCCCCAGACCAGCCCGGGCCCGGGCAGAAAAGGCCGCTGCCGTGGTGGCACCGCGGCCGTTGCGGTTGTAGTCTATGAAGATCTTGCCGACCCGGTTACGCGGCCCGCTTATGGCGGTAAAATAGTCGGGTATGATCCGGGCCAGGTGACTGGCCACTCCTTTGGAGAAGGCTTTCACGGTATCCCAATCATCACGCGGCTTCAGTGGTACCACCACGTGCAAACCCTTGCCGCCGCTGGTTTTCAGAAAGCTCTGCAACTCCAATTCCTCCAGCAGGGTGCGGGTCAATTCGGCCGCCTCGATTATCATCGCCCAGCCCACCCCTTCGCCGGGATCCAGGTCAAATACCATCCGGTCCGGCTTTTCAATATTTTTGACGGTACCATTCCAGGTATGAAACTCAATCACATTCATCTGTACAGCGCCTATCAAGGCTTCTTCTGTATCTATGGACATCATGGCCGGATGCCCCGGGGTCAGGGCCGGGTCCAGAAGTTTCAAGCCCGGGATCTTCAGTTTCTCCCCATGCTTCTGAAAGAAGAAATCACCGCTGATCCCCTCCGGAGCCCGCAAGAAGGACACCGGGCGGTCCTGGAGATGGGGCAGCATCCTGCCGGCTGCCAAGCGATAATAGTTGGCCAGATCCATTTTGGTCAGGGAGGTAGTAGGATCTACTACCCGGTCCGGATTACTGATGGTCTGGTTCCGGGTTGCAGTTTGGACCGACCGGCGCGGCTTTGATCCGTTTTTTACGGTTGCAACTGGGACGGGCTGATCAGAACCTGGTTCATTTTGTGTAGTAGCCGCCGGGATATCAACAGCCGGTTTCTCGCGGGTAATTTTATCGGGTGATTTATCGCTGCGCAGGCCGTGGAAAACCCCATGCCTTACCAATCCGTCCTTGGTCCACTCGGTGAAAGAGACCTCGGCCACCAATTCCGGGCGTACCCAGTTGGCGGTTATGCCCTTGGGCACCTCGAATAGGGGGGGCTTGTCAGCTGCCAGGCGATTCAGGTTGGCTGTGATGGCAGGAGAATTGCGGGCATTGAAACCGGTGCCCACTTTGCCCGCATAACGCAGCTGGGCATCCTGGTCGTACATCGCCAGCAGCAGCGACTTGAAACCCCTGATTGGCGAGGTCGGGGAAGTGAATCCGACGATGACGAACTCCTGCCGCTGGTTGCATTTCAATTTTATCCAGTTGGGCGACCGGCCGGACACATACGCTGAACCTTTTCTTTTCCCTATTACCCCTTCCAGCCCCATACTGCAGGCGCTGTGGAGAATATCCGGGCCACTGCCGGTAAAATCTTCACTGAATCGGATCCGGGAAGATGTTGACGGTTGCAGGACATCAGCCAGCAAAACCCGGCGGGCAGCCAGACTGGCCTGGCGCAAATCGTAACCGGCATAGAAAGGCATATCAAAAATGAAATAGACTATCTCACCGGTGCGGGCAGCGTCGAAGGCCGATTGAAGGGCACCGAAATCCGGCCTGCCGTCGTCTCCCAGCAGCACTATCTCCCCATCCAGCCACCCGGGGGCAACTGGGAGTTGTTTCAGGGGCTCAACCAGGCTGGCCAGTTTGGCCGTCCAGTCATGGCCATTGCGGGTAAATATGGTGACCGCATCCGAATCGAAACGGGTCAACATCCGATAGCCGTCAAATTTTATCTCATAAGTCCAATCGCCGCCGGGGGGCGGTTGGTCTGTCAGGGTCGCCAATTGAGGGGCCAGCCGATCAGGGACTGGTCCTGGTTGGGCACCGGAAGGTAAGGAAAGGAGCATGGCGTCTCCCGCGGCTGGGTTTGGTGAAGGTTGCGCCAAGGGTTGTTCTGACTCCACCGGGGGAGCGGTATCACGTTCCTTGATTAACAACCAGTCTTTTTCCGCACCGGTTTTACGGCGCATCTGCACCAGGACCCAGGCGCCTTTTAGCTTTTCCCCGTGCAGGGTGAATTTGAGGTGGCCGGATTCCAAGCCCTGACGAGGATCTCCGACCGGTTCCCAGGTGCCCCGATCCCAGATGAAGACAGTGCCGGCACCATATTGATGGGCGGGAATGGTCCCCTCAAAATTCACATAATCCAGGGGATGATCCTCCACATGCACCGCCAAACGTTTTTCACCGGTCTGGAGACTAGGCCCTTTAGGCACCGCCCAGCTTTTGAGAACCCCGTCCAGTTCCAGCCGCAGATCATAATGGGTGCTGCGGGCATCATGCTTCTGAACTACGAATGCCCAGCCCTGTTCCGCCCCACTGCCGCAGCCGGATGGTTCAGGGGTGACGGTGAAATTCCTTTTCGCCTGGTAAGGATTGAGTGGATCTGGCTTGCGCATATTCCTCCGCTTGCTCCCTCCTCGGTTATCTGACCCAATACTCTATCCTGAGACTCCCCCACTTACACTTTCCTCCGCGCCCTGCTTACACCTTCCTCCGCGCTCTGGTCGGTTTGGGTGTCTTTTCTGGTTCCCGGCTGGTTTTCCTGGCCTGCAGGCTGCGGCGCAGCAGATCAGTAGTTGGTTGTCATATAGGATTCCCTCCTCCTTTGTCCCTCATGCCTGATCACCGCAAATATACTCCTACTCGTCTGCCGGCGGCGCCGGCAAGATCGTTCCGCCGCATCGACCCATCATACCTGGTCTGGCTCCTCTATCTAATATATAGCAATAGCCGCATAATTAAGCAAATGGACGGCGAAGTATTCTTATTGGTCCTCTCCCCTGCGCCAGAAGACCTCCAAAGTGGTCCTCACGGCCCGGGCGTCTCGGACGATCAGCCGCTGGCACCAATGACGGGGGAAAAGTTCCTTATAACTGCGGTGACCGTAGCGCTCATCTATAAGCAATACTGCTCCGCGGTCGTCCTCGGAGCGGATCACCCGGCCCGCGGCTTGGAGGACTTTGTTCATGCCCGGATACCGGTAGGCATATTCGTAACCCTGGCCCCCGTTTTGATGGAAATAGTCCATTATTGTATCCTGCTGAATATTCAATTGGGGCAACCCTACCCCCACCACCACTGCCCCTATCAAGCGGCTGCCGGTAAGGTCAATGCCTTCTGCAAATATCCCCCCCAACACGCAGAAGGCGACCAGGGTCTGAGATGGATGTTCTTCGAACCCGGCCAGGAACAACTCCCGGTCAGGCTCGGTCATACCGGTTTGTTGAACGGTGGAACGGATGTGTGGAAATGCGGCTCTGAATTCTTCCCCAACCTCACTCATATATCGGTAGGACGGAAAATATACTATGTAATTGCCGGTCCGGCCAGAGACGAATGCGCCGATCAGGTTGGCCACCTCAGCCCGGGTCCGTTCCCGGTCCTTAAACCTGGTGGAGACCCGGTCGGCCACCATTATGCACAGCTTGCCGGGATCGAAGGGAGAGGCCAGTGACAGCACGGCGTCCTCATCTTGGCCGCCCAAAATCGCCCGGAAGTAAGGAAGCGGGGTTAGGGTGGCCGAGAACAGGATGGCGGAACCCCCTCGCTGCAAGGCCTCGGCCAACAGATGGGATGGATCCAGGCAAAACAGTTTCACTGTCACCTCATTACGCTCCGCCTCCACCAGGGTCATGTAGCGTTGGTCATAGATATCGGCAATGCTCATAAAGCCCGTGGCGTCGAAGTAAAGCTGCAAAAAAGCATTGTCCTCGCCCAATTCCCGGCTGTCCTTGAGCATCGCCTCCCCAGCGGCCGTAAATGTACCCACCAGGTCGATAAGTTCTTCCGGCTTGTCGGCGCTGACCAGACTGCCACCTTGTTCGGAACTCTGCTTGCGCAGCCTGACCATATAGCGATTGATCGCATTGAGCACCTTGTCCAACGACTTGCTGCGGCCTTTGTGCTCCTGCTTCACCTTGTAGAAGCTGGTCTTGCGGATCTGGGCGGAAAACATCTCCCGGGAACGGTCGACCAGGTTATGGGCCTCATCAATGAGGAACACGTAATCACCCGATCCGCCCGAAGCGAAAAAGCGGCGCAGATAGGCCCTGGGATCGAACACGTAGTTGTAATCGCAGATCACACAGTCAGCCAGCAGGGACAGGTCGAGGGACAGTTCGAACGGACAGACCTGATGTTGGCGCGCGTATGCCTCGATGGCAGTGCGGTCCAGATCGTCACCGCCTTGGATGGCATCCAATACCGCTTGGTTGACACGGTCATAATGCCCCCTGGCGAAATGGCAGTAGTCGGGACGGCAGACCGCCCTTTCACAGAAGCATATTTTTTCTTTGGCAGTCAGGGTCAGGGTCTTGATCCTCAGTCCGCCCTCACGCATTCGGCCCATCGCCTCCTCAACCACCTGCCGGGTGATAGTCTTGGCGGTGAGATAAAAAATCTTGGATGCAAAGCCCTCCCCCATAGCCTTAACAGCCGGGAAAAGGAGCGAAACCGTCTTGCCTACCCCGGTGGGGGCCTGCACAAATAACTTGCCGCGGCTGGCAATGGTGCGATAAGCCGCCACCGCCAGTTGCCGCTGCCCCTTTCGGTAGATGGGAAAAGGAAACTGCAGGCTGCGAATCGAGTCATTGCGGGCCGTCATCCATGCGGCTGCCAACTTGGCCCCCACCGAGTACTCGTATATGAGTTGATTTACGAATTCTTCCAGCTGGGAAATATCAAAAATACGGACAAATTTCTTGGTATCATTGGTTTCCGGGTTGAAATAGGTGAGCTGGACCGATATCTCCTCCAGTTGGTTCTGCACGGCGAAGATATGAGCGTAGCATTGGGCCTGGCCCCAATGGGCGAGGTCATGATCTTCACTGATCCTGCTCATGGGCAGCACGGTAGTCTTGATCTCCTCCAAGGTATAGACGCCTTCCTGGCTGTAGACCCCATCGGCGCGACCCTCCAAAACATATTCCTCCCCGTCACACCAGTATTGCCCGGAGAGAAACACTTCGCTGCGGTAGTCGGTATGGTTCTCGCGGTTGTTCTTCTGCAGGACGCGATGGACACGAGCCCCCTCATGCATCCGGTCCCCGGACACAAAACGACTGTCAATATCCCCGCTGCGCAATATCATTTCCACCAATTGCCGGATCGAAAGCTTGATCATGTTGTCTCTCCTGGGAATCATCAGTCTGCAAGATAATCACTTGCATAATAGCATAAACACTCGGGCCAGTCAGATACTGCCCGCCATCAATATCATTCTTTTCGAAAAGATTTGGGGTGCCGCAATATTAAGCGCTCCTTGGGGCAGAATAATAGGCAAAAGAGAGGTGATAGATTTTGGCCCTGTTAGGAGATCCCTTTGTTGGTAACATCCCCAGGCAACTTAGCACCCCCGAGCTGCTGCAAGCCCTGCGGGTGGACATGGCCGGAGAACTGGAGGCCATCATGGGTTATGAGTCCCATATCCAGGCCACCGACGACCAAAGGGTAAAAAAGATACTGACCCATATCGCCAACGAGGAAAGGCGCCACGTTGGAGAACTGCAGCAATTGATGATGATGCTCGATCCTGGTCAGGAGGACTATGTACAGCAAGGCATAAAGAAGATCCAGGACCAGCAAACCCAGAACTTCCAACAGCCTTTGCAGTAACCACCTTAAGTGACCAGGGGATGGCAGAGTATCTTTCTGCCATCCCCTCAGGGTGTCAAATAAGTTACATTCAGGCAGACCGAGCAAAAAAGGCTTAGAGCAAGGCATTCGGGAGCCCCGTGATTAAGGCGTACATGAGGTACGTCGATTGAACGGGGATTTCGTATTAACGCAGCTATGGGCCTTTTTTTGACGGTCTGAGGGATGGCAGAGTATTGTTCCGCCATCCCCTATAACTTTTCAATCTTCCTCTCGATAGCAGCGTTCCCCATAAGCCGCATCGATTCATCATCCGGTCACGCATCATTTCTTTATCGGTTAATCCCTTTGGCCCCAACACGCTGCCAGCTTATAGCGCAGCCTTGGATAAATGCTTGGTCCAACCTGGTTCTTAATATTCATTTAGTCGTCCCAGCAATTGCTGTCACGTCTGGTGCCGATTCAGTAGTATACACCACCCCGACCGTCCCCAATCCGGTATGCAGTCCTATCACCGGCCCGATCGTACATAGAGTGATGGGGCACCGATAATCCGCCGCTAACCGGCTTTTTAACTCCTCGGCCCGCCCCAGAGCATTGATGTGATGGATGATTATCTCCTGCAAACCATATCGCCGGGCATCGGCTTCCAACAGTTCCAGCATCCTCTGCACGGCTGCTGATGTTCCGCGGGCCTTGCCCCACAAGTGAGTCATCCCGTTGCCCATATCCACTGTCAAAATGGGGCGGATCTTCAATAGGGTGCCCAATAACGCCGAAGCGGTCCCAATGCGGCCACCCTTCCTCAGATATTCCAGGGTCTCCGGTACAAAATAAAAGTTCACTCTCTCCCGAACAGACCCCGCGGCCCTTATCGCGCTTTCCATGTCCCCCCCGGCCTGACTGCAGCGGGCCGCCGCCAGTACCTGTAATCCCAACGCCATGCAATTGGTACAGGAGTCGATCACCTCTATCCTGGCACCCGGTATCTCCTGGGTAAGCTGTTCTTTCACGCTCACTGCCGTATCGTAGGTTCCGCTCATAGCTGAGGAGATAAAGATTGCCAGTACTTGGTCTCCGGACTCTACTATCTCTTTGAAAATTCTATTAAGTTCACCGCTGGAAGGTTGGGAGGAAGTTGGTATTTCCCCGGTCCTTTCGATCTTCGCATAGAAATAGTCATAATCCGTCTCCGTCTCCACCAACGATTCATCGTTGAAGTGCACGCTAAGTGGTATGACCCGGATACCCAGTTCTTGTTGCTGGTGGTGGCCCAAATAAGCGGTGCTATCAGTTACTACCTTCACAGCCATACCGGATTCTCCTCCCATTTATAAAGAGTCAGTGCCAACCTCTCTGGTTAGCGGTGTTCACCAAGAACATCCCTTTAGATAGATTCTAATGCATATGGAATTATGTTACAAAGACTATCGGCGCAGCCCGGCCATACTATAGACGTGTAGGCACTCGCCATGATGTATACAGTATAATTTCTTGCCATCAGTGGATACATTTTTATATGCTATGGATGTAATAATATTGTTGAACAGGGGTGTATTGATGATAAACAAGATTAAGGCAGCAGTCTTGGGATTTGGCAATGTGGGCAGATATGCGGCGGAGGCGGTGCAGGCATCACCTGACATGGAGCTGGCTGGGATCGTCGAACAATCAGGTGCATTGAAGGAACCGTTCCTATCCATAGCCCGCCAACACAACCTGGTCTCCGCCATCGAGGAGCTGGGCGATGTCGATGTGGCCCTGTTGTGTATCCCGACCCGAGCCGTCCCCCAAGTCGCTCCCCGTTTGCTGACTATGGGTATCAACACCGTCGACAGCTACGATATCCACGGCCAATTGGCTGACCTCCGGCTTCAGTTGGACCAAATAGCCAAGGCCCATGATGCGGTAGCCGTGAATTCGGCCGGATGGGACCCCGGCTCCGATTCCATGGTCCGCTGCATGTTCGAATTCATGGTTCCCCGCGGTTTAACGTATACCAACTTCGGACCCGGCATGAGCATGGGCCACTCGGTGGCAGCCAAGGCCATTCCCGGGGTAGCCAATGCCCTTTCCATGACTATTCCGGTGGGCACCGGAGTACATCGCCGGATGGTTTATGTGCAGCTGGAACCAGGGGCGGAGTTTGAGGAAGTTGCCGCTGCTATCAAGCGAGATGCTTATTTCACCAAGGATGAGACCATCGTGAATCAGGTAGCGGACGTGGAGATGTTGCTGGATATGGGCCATGGGGTGAACATGGAACGCAAAGGGGTTTCGGGATTGACCCATAATCAATTGCTCAGTTTTGGTATGAAGATAAATAATCCGGCCCTGACCGCCCAGATCATGGTGGCGGCCGCCCGGGCCAGTTTGAAGCAGAAACCAGGTGCCTACACCATGATCCAGATTCCCATTATCGATTTTATGTACGGCGAGCCGGATGACATCATCCGTCAGCTGGTTTAAGAGCTGCAGGGCTTAAACTTACCAAGACCAAGAAGGCTGCCCTCGATCCCTTTCCGGATCGGAGACAGCCTCTTGTTCATTGCGATATACTGATCCTTATCCCTGATATCGGATCTTCAGGAATCGACGCGCTCTCTCAGCAAATAAGCCGGATCAGTGATGGCTCCTATCTTGATAGCGTAGGACGATTTGTTGGCGATATCTTCATCGGTGACGATATGGATATCCAACAATCCCTTTGAGGTATAACCCGTCTTCAGATAATTCATCTCGGCCAGACTGCGGCTCCAACCGTCCATCCACAACATCAGGGCCTCCTGTTGGGTCTCAGATCCCCGGAAATGGATAATCAGATCAATATCGCTGCCGGGACCGGCTTCCCCGCTGCTGGTACTCCCGAACAAATAGATGGCCCTGATTCCAAAGCGCTCCATGTCCAAGGTGGCGGCGATGCGCTCCGCCATGTGATGACGCCAGCGCCAATATTTTTCGTCTCTAATCGCATCGGGCCGTTTCTCCAGAATCGGAAAATCCGCTGGGGCGACGCTGTCTTCGCGCGCAAAGGTCGGCCCCAGATAGGCAATAGCCTCCTCCAGTTCGGAGTTCATAGCGATGTTTACCACCTGACCCTCATACTCGGCCGGCACATCGATGACCCTGATCACCTCATCCAGATAGGCAAACTCCGGCAACAGCCAGCGCAGCAGGTTGTCGGAGCGGCGGAAAAAGGATTCTTTGAATATGACTTCATCACTGTCTGGATATAATGGCAGATAGCGTATGTTGGACTCCACCAGGTCCTGGAAGAAATGAGTGCCAAACGATAATTCCGGCATGTATCTTAATTTCTGGCGGGCTATCTCGATCAAAGCCGCGGTATTGTTTATATCAGCGTAGCTAACCTGAACCCCCAGGCGGATATCGCCGCGGCTGCCCCAGCGTCCCGGCCCCATCAACACGAAGTGGTGCTTGGGCAAAAGCAGGTTGAGTTTGCCCACCGCCCGTCCCACGTTGATCAGGTCCTCCAGCTTCTGCAGCTGGTTGTAACCGTCCGGGTCGATATAGACGATATGCGATATGTCTCTGATATAGCCGTTGGAGACATACCGATGGGCGGAAAACAATATATCACGGTTGGGGATGTCTTTAGGAATAGCAGCTGGCGCAATGGCCTTGCTGAAACTCTGCGGACGGCACTGCAGAAGGTAGAAATGTTCACCATCGGACGCAAACTCGATGTCCACTGGGACTCCTATTTTGTCCTGCAGCACTTTCATCATAAGATGCATCTGTTTCATAAAAGGGGTATCGGAGACCAGCCCATCGAAGGTCACCAGTAACTCATCCTGGGCGAAGTCCACGCTGAAAACGGTGGCCTTACGCACATAATCCTGCTCATAGACCGACGTTACCTTATGAACCTGCGGAATCAATTGCCCCCATTCTCTTAAGAGCGTTGATATTTCTACTGTCTCCACTATGTTCTTCTCCAGGTTGATGACATCCGCCTTTTTGGGCGCATAGCGCCTTATCTCCTCTGGCACCGTATTGACCGGCAGGCGGGGCCGGCCGGGAGACACCAGTACCGGGAAATCATCGGTGAGGCGGTCCACCGCCCGAGTTCCCAGGCCCATCACCATCCGTACCAATCCATCTTCACGCTTAATACGCGAGGACCAGCGAAACTCATTGTTGCTGAAGGCTACCCCGGAATAGACCGGGAAGAAATATGGTCCTACCCGGGTCCCTACCACCTCCTGGATGAGGATCCCCATCTCTTCAGGATAATCCAGCAGCCCGCGCTCAGCCCGGTATTGTATGGAACTGGGACTATATACAGAAGCGTAAACCTCGATGATAGCGTCGATGAGGTTTTCCAGGCGTTCCTGCTTGCTGCCCTGGTTGGCCAGGAAGAGGCTCTTGTATTTACCGGAGAAGACAGCTCCCAGTTGGTCTTCCAACAAGCTGGAGCTGCGCACGATCAAAGGCACCTCGCCAAAATCATCCAGGGCCATGGCCAGACTCTTGATGATCCCGGTGGGAAACTCCGAATTCTTCATGATATGAACTATGTTGGGGTAGTCAAGTCGGACCTCGTAGAGCTCTTTATACTTCTGCACCCGCAGCTCCTCCAGCCGGTTATGGTGCAAAAATTCCTTCAAAGCGTCGGTAGCCATGTACCATGTCTTGGGAACCTTGATGCCGCTTAAAGCCGGATTTTCCTGGCTGGATTTCTCCATTATCTGCTGGGCTAGAAACAGGCCGGTGCCTTTGCCGCCGATCTTGCCATGGCTCCCTTCCGGGTAAATCAAGTGGCTGGCGATATCATAGAAGTCGTTTATCTCAAAAACAGATCGGGCGATATTGATGAATTCCAGCTTGTCGGATAGGAAGCGGGCTATCAGGGCTACCACCAACCAGTGTTCCATGGGCGAATAGCGCAGGGCATTGCCGTCCTCCGAATTCCGGTAGCGGATTATCAATCTGCAGATCTCCGCCACTGAGGCATTTATGCGGTCAACCTCTTTGATCAGGGGATAAGCTTTCTCTTCCTGCAGCCATTTCCTGACCCGGGTCGCTATCTCCGCATCACTCAGATGGCGGGCCGCTATCTGGAAGGTATGATTGGTGATACTGATCAGGTTGCCAAGGGGGAATTTTTCGGTAGGATAATTCTGTTCTACCGTATCGGTGTAAAGACGCGTTCCTTCACCGAAAGCCCACAGCACCTCCTCCGCCTCTTTGACCCCGCTCAGATACAAGTAATTTATCATCTTCCGGCATAGGTGCAGGAGCATGCTCTGGTCGGTACGCCCTATCAAATCCAGGATGATCATCCACTCGTTGAGTGGCTCCCCGCTGAGATACAAGCCGCTTTTGGAGGTATTCCACTCGCTGATGACCTGCTCCATGTAGCGGTGCTGAATGGTCCGGCCGATTCGTTCGGCGATGGTACGGAGCAGCTTGCGTTCCTTCTCCAGGAAGTAACCTTCCGGGCTGCGCTGCACCTTGGTCAGATAGACCACCGTTATCCGCCCTGCTTCTTTCCCGCCCACCTTGATGGGGGCGGTGTCAGACCATTGCGAACTGACAAATCCAGGGGTGATATAGCAGCAGTTGTCGTAGACGATGGTCGCCCCGCACAACTGCGGGAATTGCCAGCCCGAGGGCATAACGAGGGTTATCTGCTGGAATATCTCCGGCAGGGACAACCGCTCGTTATTGAGAATCTCATCGACCTGATACAGGCAGTTGAGCTCCTTGGCCCTCTCCTTGAGACTGGCCAGATTGTATTCATTCCCCAGATCGTACTCATCCATCGGATTCACCTATGGTCTGTCGTCGCGATTATTGACTATCAGCTTCGGTTCTAAACCCAACCGCGCATCTTGGCGGCGTGGGCCACCCGGTTGATGGAAATCACATAGGCGGCGTCGCGGGTGTACATTTTGTGGCGCTCGGAAAGATCCCGCACAGCCCGGAAAGCTGAGGTCATCTTCTGGTCCAGCTTCTGGAGTACCTCTTCCTTCTCCCAGTAATAGTTGGCGTTGGATTGAACCTGTTCAAAGTAACTGCAGGTTACTCCGCCGGCATTGGCCAGAAAATCAGGTATTACGAAAATCCCGCTTTGCCGGATAATTTCATCGGCGGAGGTATTTATGGGTCCATTGGCTCCTTCGGCGATGATCTTGACCTGTTTGCTTATCTTACCCACGTTATCCAAGTTTATCTGGTTTTCCATGGCGGCTGGAATTAGAATATCGACATCCTGCTCCAACCATGAGTTCTGGGGAGCAACCTTACAGCCTAGATCTAAGGCTTTAGATTTATCGATGCTGCCATACATGTCGGTAATATTAGGCAGTTCACGGGCATCCAGTCCATCGTCATTGGTGTAGGAAACTGCCATCTGATCGGTATGGTCCCAACAGGATATAGCCACTACATTGCCACCCAGTTCCTGGTACAACTGGGCCGCATATTGAGCTACGTTGCCGCAGCCCTGTATACTGGCGGAGGTATTCTTGATGTCGATCCCCATTCCCTCCAGCGCCTCCCGGATGGTGTAGACTACACCATAACCGGTGGCTTCCGTCCGTCCCAGTGACCCGCCCATCTCGACCGGTTTGCCGGTAATGAAACCGGGATATCTTCCTCCATGCAGCATTTCGAATTCATCCAGCATCCACAACATGTGTTTGGCATTGGTCATGACATCCGGTGCGGGTACATCAATGACCGGACCTACATCCCTGGCTACCTGGCGGACCCAACCGCGGCACAACCTCTCCTGCTCTCCTTCGGACAGGTCGCGGGGATTGCAAATGACTCCCCCTTTGCCGCCACCCAGAGGGATATCGACCACCGCACACTTCCAAGTCATCCACATGGACAAAGCCCTCACCGTGTCTATGGTCTCTTCCGGGTGGAAACGGATTCCGCCTTTGGCCGGGCCCCGCGCATCATTATGTTTGACCCGGTACCCATTGAATATCCGGGTGCTGCCATCGTCCATTCTGACCGGAATAGTAAAATGGTATTCCTTCATGGGCTGGCGCAGTAATTGGCGGGTAGCTTCATCAAGGCCGATGACTTCCGCAACCCGGTCAAATTGGGCCTGGGCGTTCTCATAAGGATTGTAGGTCGGTGATGCTGTCATTGGAAATTTGCCTCCTTAAAGTCGAATATTTTCAAAATAAAGTATAACTGATTGATGTCTATAGTTGCTGACTGCAACATGGTTGTATACAGAATACTTGTTTGGAGCAACCTTCCCTCCGCCAATAAGAAAGGCCCCGGATGGATATCCGTCCCCGAGACCCAAACCATCATATATAGAAGGCATTATCACAGTGCTTCGATATCATCGATAAGCAGGTTCACGTTTTCTTCCCTTGTGGCCCAACTGGTACAAAAACGAACCGCCATATGATCTTGGCCGATTGTGGCCCATGGACTGTAAGAATAACGGATCGATAGTTTTTCCAGCACCCTCCTGGGTAGAATCGGGAACTGTTGGTTAGTGGTTGAATCATACATGAAATCAAAGCCTTTGGCCGCAAAAGCACGCCGGATCCGCATCGCCAATTTAACCGCATGTTCACCTACCTCAAAATAGAGTCCATCTTCAAAGAGAGTCTCAAACTGGATGCCCAACAGCCTTCCTTTCGCCAGCATGCCGCCTCTTTGTTTGATATGATAGCGAAAATCCTTTTTCAGGCTGTCGTTGGTTATGACCAGCGCTTCACCGAACAGGGCCCCCACCTTGGTGCCGCCGATATAGAAAACATCACACAGCCGGGTGATATCGGCCAGGCTCAGGTCATTCCCCTCCGCCGCCAGTGCATATCCCAACCGGGCACCGTCAAGGAAAAGGGGCAGCTGTAATTCCCGGCTTACGGTGCTGATCTCCTGTAGCTCATTTTTGGAATAGGTGGTACCATTTTCGGATGGGTGGGATATATATACCATCCCCGGTTGGACTGTGTGTTCGTGGTCGGAAGCGGCCCAGTGATCATCATAGGTCTGCCGTACCTGAGCCGCGGTGATCTTCCCGTCGCTGCTGTCCACCACCAGGACTTTATGTCCGGTGGCTTCGATCGCTCCCGTTTCATGGGCATTGATATGACCGGTTTGGGCTGAAATGACCCCCTGGTGAGGGCGGAGGATAGATGCGATGACCGTTGTATTGGTCTGGGTCCCTCCCACCAGGAAGTGGACATCTATTTGGTCGTTTTCACATGCCTGTTTTATGTACTGGCGGGCCTTTTCGCAATGGACATCGGTACCATATCCAGGTGTCTGTTCCAGATTGGTGGCCAGCAACCGTTCCATAATCCTGCTGTGGGCCCCCTCGGTATAATCACTCTCGAATCTTATCATTTGCCCTCTCCCCTGACTCTATTTATTGCCGCCATCCAACTTGTGATATGCGGGCGTCATTCAGATCATGATGCCGGATTGACCCTTAATCCCCTGCCCTGTTCTTGGCTTGAAATCGATCTATTATCCAATCTCTTAATACCGCCGCCTGGTTATAGATTTCACTTTTTGCCCCATAAAGAAGAGTGACATTACCCTCTCCGGTTTTTTCCGATACCAGCTTTAAGAACTCCGCGGCGGCAGGGTTGCTATTAAGTTCCTTAACATAGTCTTCTCGGAACGATTCCATCTTGGCCGGTTCATGATTAAAGGCTTTGCGAGTCTCCGTCGAGGGAGCCATATCCTTAGCCCAATCATCCAGTTTCACTTCGTCCTTGCTCTTTCCCCGCGGCCAAATCCGGTCTACCAGAATGCGGTATCCGTCTCCCTCTTGGGCCTGATCATAAATCCTTTTTATCAATAGGTTACCCAAAGTGATCACCGTCCCTTCAATGACCATCCCAGCACTTTTCCGGAACTCCTAGTGGCGGTCTGGCGCGGCGACTCCATGGTCACGCAGATACTTTTTTAGCTCCAAAATGTTGATCTCACCGAAGTGGAAAACCGATGCTGCCAGCAGTATGTCCGCCTTCCCATCCTGGGCGGCTTCCAGGAAATGCTCCATCGTTCCGGCCCCACCAGAGGCGATGACCGGCACCTTGACCACCTCCTTTATGCCTCTTATCAGGGGAATGTCATAACCGGTTTTTGCTCCATCGCGGGTTTTACTGGTGGGCAGTAGATACCCGGCACCCCGGGCTTCTGCCTCCTGGGCCCATTGGATGGCATCTTTTCCGGTGGCGGTGTTGCCCCCGTCGATATATACCTCGTATCCGGACGGAAGCGCCGGGTTTCTATCCACATCGATGGCTACCACCAGCTTGGATGGCCCGAATTTGGCTGCCGCCTGGTCGATCAGAACCGGGGTGCGAAAAGCGGCACTGCTTATGGATACGCGGTCGGCCCCGGCCTCCAATACCGCCTCCGCATCACCCACCGAGGCTATCCCACCCCCTACCGTGAAAGGGATGGTTGTCACCTGGGCGACTCGCCGGACTGCTGCCAGGGTGGTCTTCCTATTTTCAATGGTGGCAGCGATATCCAGGAAAGCAAGTTCATCGGCTCCGTTTTCACAGTAGATACGGGCACAGTCCACGGGATCGCCAGCATCCTTCAGGTTGATAAAACTGACCCCTTTGACGACCCGGCCATCTTTCATATCCAGGCAGGGCATGATTAAAACCTCACTCATATTTTCGGCCCCCTTTTATCCGACATTTTAACACCCAGGATAGCTCCCAGCAAAGCACCAATAACCGCGCCCGCCCAAGCACCTATGTTACCGACCGCCTCATAACCACGCAAGCCGCCCAATTCGAAATCGGTAAAATAGTTGCCGCCGATATCTGCGCCGACTATCAACCCCAGGACAAGTCCCAGTACCATTAGAATGGCGCCGCCCAACAAGGCCGACAGTATTCTTCGTCTCACCCATTTTTCTCCTTCATAATTTAGACGCTTAACCAACCCCGGAATCCCCTGGCTGCATAGTAGGACTCCGCTCCATTGTGGTACACAAAGACCGTGTCGTAGCGGCGATCACAAAAGAGAGCCCCGCCCAGACTTCTGATGTCAGCCGGGGTTTTCACCCAACTGGATGTTTTGGTATCGAAACTTCCCAGCTTTTGCAGCCCCCGGTATTTTTCTTCTGTCAATATTTCGATACCCATGTCGGCAGCCATATCAATAGCATTATTTTGGGGTTTATTGGCCTTCCGTGATTCCTGGGCCTCCCGGTCATAACAGACATTTCGGCGGCCTTTGGGACTTTCCCCACAACAATCATAAAAAACATATACCCCGGTCTTTTTATCGTGAGCGATAACGTCTGGTTCACCACCGGTTGTTTCCATTTCATTGAGTGACCACAGTTTCTCCGGGTCATTTTCCAGCTTTGCCTTAACTTCAGACCATTCAATCCCTATATGGCGGTTCACGTTGTTCTCAAAACGGGCTTGCAATATAGCCAGCAGGCGCTCACCCTGTTGACTGGATAGATTCCTTTTTGGTTTGGTCACATTTATCCCTCCAAATTTTAAGATTTCCCCATGCTTTCAGATTGAGATAAGTTTTACCTGGTTTTAACGCATGCCGTTGGCTGAAACCAGCAATATTTGAACGCTTAAAATAATCCAAAAAGATGAGGAAGAGTAACAACCCTTCCTCTATTTTATAACATTGTCGGTCCTTCCATGCACTGCCGAATTTCCAGCCAGCATTCCATGAATTCTGTACCGCCAGAGAACACTTGCTCATGTTACTTTTAATCCCAACCCGATGTCTCCTGATAACGGGTTAAAGATACCGCCGGACTTTTTTACAATACCGCGCGTATTCCTCACCATAAATCTTTTGCAAGGATTCTTCTTCGAGAAGTACCTGGCGGTTGAAAAGCCATATACCTGCAAAAAGATACACCAGTAATATCCAATTTGGGAAGATCAGAAAAATACCCAGCAGAATCAATCCAAATGCAGTATATATGGGATTGCGACTAATAGCAAAGGGTCCCGTCGTTACTAAAGTACTCGGGTGATCTTCATCCAAACCAACTCGAAAGCTTTTTCCGAATGAAATCAGGCTCAGTAAAAAGAATACTAATCCAAACATACACAACCCTACACCGATCCAGCCGATAACTTCGCTGCCAAATAACTCTGTTCCCAATTTTGGCAGATCTAGAGCGCTGGCCAGTATAAGATAAAAGAACAACAAAGCAAATGGAGGTATCAAAAAATCTTTTTTATCTGTTTCTCCGAATTTCATGGCCTTAATGCCCACTTTATGCAATAGGTATACTCGCAGCAACACTAATGCCATCAGTAAAAATATCGTGGCTAATGCAAAATATCCTTGCATAATCACACTCCTGTATATTTCCTTACCCCATGTATCGCTTCAGCTCTTCATAGAAATCTGGCCGGCACCCGCAAGAATAACCATAGCGGTTTCAATCATCTTCTTCAACAATGGTGCAGGCCAATCGTAGTTGGTTTTATTATGGAATATATCGCTACAATATATGCCGCCAAGATGACCGGTTTTAGGTTGGCCCAATACGGATCCCTTAGACTTCTTATAGCCTTCTACTCGTGAGCAACAAACTAAGATTAATTGGACTTCTCTGTTAATTTTTTATAACACTTGATTTGATTTTTTAGCACGTCATGAATCAAGGCGTTTCTGTGTATCGGCATCCACATTACTATAAAACTGATCGATCACTTAATAAAGGTCATCAGCATCTTAAATCGTTCTTTTGCTGCCAAGGCATGCGGCACATTGGCTGGCATGACTGCAGATTCCCCTTTTTTGACGGTGAAAGTTTTCTCACCGATAGTGAACTCCGCAGCCCCGTCCAGGATCTGTAACAGGGCATCTCCCGGCGCGCTGTGAGCGTTACCCGCTTCCCCCTGGGCTCCTTGGTCTATGGCAAATAATATAATATTGATGTGGGGCGATTGGGCTATCGCAAGGCTAACCAACTGTCCACTTTGGTACTCCACCAAACTTCCCAGGTTCACGCTCTCCGCATTGGGAATATTCATGATAAATTGGTTTTTCTTCAAATTATTTCAGCCCTTTCTTGTATTCTACTACTTTCTTGAAAACGTCATCCCAAGTTTTACAGGGAATAATGTTCAGATCACTATTGGGGTAATCCATTTGACCATATAGGAAAATAGTTCCCTTATAACTGACTGGTAAATAGTTGAATATATCAAGGGTATCGTCGATCGAACCGATTACTTGAGGATAGAGATAGACTAACGTATCTGCTTTCCATTTCATTCCTTCCTCAAGCAATAAGTCGGCAGGCCTGGTTATCACCGCTGCATCGGGGAAGCCATGCTTCTTAAGCCATCTCTTTGTAGCATCTATGATTGACGTCTGTCTTAAAGTAAGGTAGCCTACTACAGGAATAACATGATCAATTTTCTCAACCGCTTTATCGGCACCTTCAATGATCGGATATGCTTCCGCCATTTCTTCTGATTCCAGCGCGAGCAGCCCCCACTTTCGAATTTCATCAACATTCCAAAAAGGAACATCACGAGCCATCATTCGTTCACATAGTTCCCCTACTGATAGATTTAGAGGATTTCCATAGAGCTTCGCAAGTTCGCCAGCCATGTAATAGACTGTCCACGAAAGTGTCTCATCAATGTCTATTACTAACCCTTTCGTTCCGCTATTCTCCAGTTGTTTCTTGAAAGCAACGATGTCAGAGTTCATTTATTCCATCCCCTTCTTCCGAAACTCCCGGATTCTGAAATATCGTCTGAGTGCCTCACAGGATTTGCACATAGCCTTCCGTTCCATTTACGCGAATCCTTTGCCCGTCTTTAATCAACCTGGTAGCGTCTCCCACGCCAACGACCGCAGGGAGGCCGTATTCTCTGGCAACTACCGAACCGTGGGTCATCATCCCGCCCACTTCCGTCACTAAGCCTTTAACGGATACAAAAACCGGCGTCCAACTGGGATCGGTAAATGGCGTGACCAGAATATCGCCTTCCTCCAAGGTGGCATCCTCCATTCTAAGAACGACCCGTGCCCGGCCTTCAATCGTTCCGGATGAAGCAGGTATGCCCGCCAAAGCACCCTTCGGGATGTTGCCGGTATCGTATTCACCGGATAAAACTTCACCTTCAGAAGTAATTATACGGGGAGGTGTAAATTTCTCATAAGTGTCGTATTCGTCTTTCCGTTTCGCTATGATGCCGTAATCCAGCTGGTTTGTACGCACAGCCTCCCGCAGTTCCTCAAAAGACAGATAGTATATATCTTCCTTATTCTGGAGAATCCCATTTTGTACTAGCCGGGCAGCCTCTTTCAGCAAAGCCTGCTTGATAATCCAGTAGTGCCCAACCATGATATACTTCGGGTATTCCCGATATCCGGCAAAATTACGCCAGAGGTTGATCTTCTGCTTTGCCTTTTTAGCCTTTTGTTTTCCGCGGGGTAACTGTTCCAGATGATTTAGCAGATCCTGCGCTTTTTGCGTTGCTTCCAACAAGCCACGCTCGAATAAGGCTTTATGAGCGTTCGGCTCAAAGTTCTTGATGTTGCTGAGAATCATGGGTATGAGCGCGGTAGGTTGTTCGCTGAAGCGGGGCCTGGTGATATCAATCTCACCGGAGCAGCGCATGCCGTATTTTTCAAGATACGTCCGTATGGATTTGCTGACAGCATTGCCGCCTTCCAATTTGGCCAGGTCATCAAAAAACGTCTCATCAGCGGCGTGTCCCAAATACTCCATCACCGCCGGATATTGGCGGACAATGTCCGCCACATCGAGCAGCTCCAGACCCATTTCAGAGGTTACATTGTCGGCTACCGATTTGGAAAGCAAATCAGCCGCGTTTTTTTCACCCAACCACTTTTCCATGTTCTTATTGATCCAGCTAGAAGCTAATGTCCCGACATAAACCGCTCCCATGCTTTGCGGATCATACATGGCTTTTTGTAATTGCTTCTGCTCTTTTTCAATCAGGGTAAGCAGTTCATTTCCGGACAGGTTTGCAATTCTTTGCTGCAAATCTCTGTGAGAGACCTCGTTCCGGGACATTAAAGATTTAACAACAGATGCGTCGTTGTTACGGGATATCTTGATTATCTGGGCAATCAGCGCCCATGAGAAATATCCCGAACCCATACTGAAATATTTTTTGCCGCCGCGCGCTAGTGATTTTATAAAGCCTTCCCGCTTCATTAAGCTTTTGATCGCTTTATCCATGAGGGGATCAATTTTGCCCATAGAAGCAAGCACTATCTTTCGCCCCGTGGGAGAAGCCAGATCGTACGACAGATCGATAAACAGTCTTCCGCCGACTGGAATTAAGGGAGTACCGTCAAACCCTAATTGAAATAAAGACAGCCCCAACGGTTTCATGACATCAGTCATCATCTGTTGATGGCTGAAGGACATATATACATGGGCCTTTCCATCCCGTACATCCGGAATGGGGTAAAGGGTAGTAATAGGACGGCACTGAACGATAAAGATTTCATTTTCATACAGACACCATTCAATATCCCGGGGGCTGCCGAAATATGCTTCTATCCGTCTGCCTGTTTTCTCAAGCTCCAGAATCTGTTCGTCGGTCAGCGTCTGCCTGTTCTGACGGTCGGCCTCGATCTTTTTCTCCTCCGTACCACCTTCTTTTAGGGCATAAATCGCCAGCTCCTTTGTTGATATCTTCTTATCAACAATTCTGCCGTCACGCACTTTATAATTATCTGCGTTAACCAAGCCGGAGACCAGCGCTTCTCCAAGACCGAAGCTTGCGTCGATGGAGGTAATTTTCCTGTTCATTGTAATTGGATCGGCCGTGAACATGATCCCCGCAGCCTCCGGAAAAACCATCTTCTGAATGACGACGGACAAATAGACTTTGCCGTGGTCGAAGCCATTTTGGATGCGGTAGGTAACAGCACGGTCGGTAAACAGCGATGCCCAGCATTTGCTGATATGTCTCAGGATCGTTTCTTTTCCAATAATATTCAGATAAGTATCCTGCTGACCCGCGAAAGAGGCTGTCGCCAGATCCTCCGCTGTGGCGCTGGATCTTACCGCATAAGCGTTTTTTTCACCAAGTTGGGCAAGATGGCGGGTAATCTCATTATCGATACCTTTCGGAATAGCTGTTCTTTCGATGACCTGGCGGATTTTGGCACTGATTTCACTGATACCTTCCCTATTATCCGCTTTTAGAAGGAGCAACTGATTCAGCAGCGAATTATACTCCTCGTTATTCCCAATAATCTTTTTATACGCTTCGGTAGTAACGCAAAAGCCCTCAGGCACCCGTATTTCGTCAATCCTGGATAGCTCCCCCAGGTTGGCGCCTTTGCCCCCGACCATCGAAAGCTTGGTTTTATCAATTTCCTGAAAACCAAGTACATAAGAATCCATACATATTCTCCTCTCTATTTACGGGTAATTTATTAATGAAGCGCTTTAAGCAAATCACATTTAGGTTACAGGCATTTCTACTTGTAAAAATTCCTTTTAAATAGATTTATATATTCGTTAAATTCTTCGCATAATGCGTCAAGATCAATCCCTAATTTGGGCATTTTACTTAAATACCCATCTGTAAGCAAGGTTAGTATTTTCATGACCAGCTTTGGATCAATATCATCTTTAAATTTTGAAGTGTCAGTACCTTCAAAAACAATTTTGCTTCTCAAAATTTCGATTTCACCACTTGCAAGAATAGCTTTTATGTCCGCTTGCACTTCATCATCATTTTCAAAATACACACTGTCTAAAAAGGAAAGGATGGCAGGATGTCTTTTCATAACCGATATTTCGATGTTGGTTGCCAGCTCAATTCTTGCAAAAAAATCAGTAACTGTATTATCAAACTTTTCATCGAGCGCATTGATAATAATATGGGTACATAAATCAATGAGGTATAAATATAGAGTCTTTTTAGTACCAAAGTAATGAAATACCAATGCTTTTGAAATCCCCGCTGCAGCTGCAATATCGCTCACGGACGTTTTTTTGTATCCGTTAGTGCCGAAACATGTAAGGGATGCATCAACAATTGTTTTTTGTTTTTCTAAAGGTAAGGCTAAAAAGTTTTCCAACCGACTCACCTCATATTTTAATTAACCGATTCGGTCAATTTCATAATAACCCCATTAACCGATTCGGTCAATATGGTTTGAAGCTTAAAACACTGATTCTAGCAGTTCAGTCAACATTACTCCCTAAAGCGGGATTTTTCCGCCCAGCTGTCGCCCGCTTTGGGCAGAAACAAAAAAACGGCAGCATCTTATTTCTAAAATGCTACCGCAAATTATGTTTGAGCCATATCGGATGCCTCCGATGAGTGCGGGCAATACCCATGATAGCCTGGTCTTTGATACTGTCTACGAACAAGTGGTGGCAGCCTTTCCCGAAGTGGAAACCGTGGCCGTAGTTCTCTTGCCATGCTTGACGCAGGGTTTAGACCTGTGGTATATTGCCGGGTGGAAAAGCCCAAGTATCGTTTTGTTACTGAACGGAAGTGATCTACGTTAATAACGAAATGCTTAAACCAACCATTATCTCAATTTCAATGGCAACGGTGATGGCTGGTGCCGCCATTTCACCTGCTCTTGGAGTAATTGCAAAAGCTTTTCCTGAAGCAAGTCTAACAATGATAAAACTGATCTTAACGGCACCAGCACTCACGATCATTCCTTTTACATTTTTAGCAAGCTTTTTAACTACCAAGTTGCCAAAACGTACTGTGGTCATAATTGGATTAGGTGTCTACATAATCGGTGGCATTGGGCCGCAATTCATGCCAACAATCGAGTTACTTCTTTTATTTCGATTAGTCTTAGGAGCAGGTGTTGGAATACTTATGCCTTTGTCGGAATCCCTTATTTATGACTATTTTACGGGTAGGGAACGAACGAAGATGATGGGCTATAATGCCGCCTTTAGCAACTTTGGTGGCATTATTACGATGCTAATAGCCGGGTGGCTTGCTACATTTGGATGGCAACTCCCTTTTGATGTTTATCTATTAGGGGTCATCATTTTTATATTAGTCTTATTCTATTTACCTAAGGAAAAGATTCACCTACCTCCACATCATGAACGCAATTCAAAGATCCCGTTAGCTGTTTATGGTTACTCTATTGCGCAGGGTGCCATCATGTTAGCCTATTGTGCTGTAGCAACCAACATAGCCCTTTACTTAGAACAAACTAATTTAGGGGGACCTGCACTTGCTGGTATGATCGTTGCTTTTGCTGCGGTTGGCGGGATGACTACGAGTTTATTCTTAGTTCAAGTTATGGGAATCTTGGACAAGTATTTTGTCCCCATAATGCTATTATCCATGGGCATACCCTTTTTGGTACTGGCACTTACAGAAAGCATACCACTTGTCCTGATCAGCGTCTGTTTTATCGGCTTTGCCCAAGGTGCTTTATTTCCGGATCTCACCATGCGGGCTCTAAATATCGTGGAATTGCACCAAACTGATAAAACGATTGCAGTTGCTACCACATTTATATTTTCGGGGCAGTTTTTATCGCCACTAGTATTAGACACCATAAGTAAAACGGCTAATCAAGATTCTATTCAATTTCAATTCGGTGTCCTTTCGGTAGCCATCCTAATTTTCGCTTTAGTAGTAATGACAAGGGTGCGGAGAGATACAAAGGGGGGTTGAAGTTATAGCTTTCAACCTGCAAATCTCCATACCCCGTTATTTACAGGCTTTTCAGCGCACTTACTTCTCCACCCCTTTCCATCAATACTACTGTTTCCACGTGGCTCAAACCGTTCATATTGATGTCTTGAGTGTATTTTTGCATTTTCTCGTACAAGGAAATACGGCAACAGCGTTTTACAGCTTTTGCTCGTTCGCGGGAATAGGTCGATAGTGGATTTTAGGGGTACCCTCTGTTCGAGGGAACAGTTCAACGGTTTTTATTAGTTCTCGAGAATAAGTCAGTATATATTACGGGTTCAAATCCTGTCATCTCCGGTGGCAAAGTAATCACTTATTGATAAAATGCACCGCCTCAGAGCAAATCGTTAAAACTTGCACCGCTTATGCACACCCCTGCTGGGTGAAATAAAAAAGTTCATTTTCTCAATTTCAATTCTTGCCCCTCGGCTTCGGCGTAGGCTTTCAGGACTACCTTTATATCCTCACCGCCACCCGCCCTACGTAGCGCTTCATTCAGGCTCTCTATGGAAAGTAAGGCGGCGGCGATGCAAAAGAGGTTCTTGCTGCGACCATCGTCGTACTTTTCGAGGGCCGATTCAAGGAAAAATATGCGTTCAGACTGATGGGCTAAAAAGACATCGAGTCCGTTTTCCCGTATGTCCTCTTGATTTGGTATCACACGCCTATGAAGGACAAAGGAGTCACGCTCGCCAGTCTCTTTGTCAAAGCGTTTGCACGGATAATCATCACATTGACCGCATACCGCTAACCCACGCTTTTCCACGCAACAAGTCAGGTATCCGCAAGCAGGGTGGACTTCTTTGAAGCCCTCGCCACCGCAACCGGGGCAACGTGAAGACCCGTCGGTATAGTGCCGGGGACAAAGGCCACAGTCTATACCGCAACAACCGATTGTTGGGTGGTTCAATCCTGCCATAGCCTTATCCTCCCAATTTCCTAACCGCTTCTTCCCCGTCAGCTGCGAAGTTCAGATGCTTTCCGTTGTTGCACTCGTAGATGTAGTCGCGAAGCGGTTTGCCTGTGTATCCCGAAAAGTCGCCGATGATAGCGAGCCGATAACCGTAGTTGACGAACTTCTGCACAACCTCGCCCGCAAAACCCGTGGACAGCCGAAAGAAGTCCTCGCTGATGGCGGTTTTGTTGATTGCGATTTTCGTCGCGCTTGTCTCGAAGCCGACGGACGCAATCAGGTCGAGCGCGGACTTCGCGTCGGTGATGAGCGGCGTGTCGCTATGGATAACGGCGATGTCGCCGATTGTTTTAGTGGTCATATTCAAGTCTTGTCCTCCCCAAGCCATTTCCGCACGTATTCTTCTTTCACATCCATACGGGCGGCTATTTCGGGTATGGTCATGCCGCTTGCTGCGAAACGTCGCGGTGCAGCCGCCATGTCTTCTCCGACCTCGATAATATGCCCGTCCGGGTCATAGAAACGGGCGCACCGCTGTCCCCACGGTTGTTCATAAGGGGGATTGACAAATTCCACGACATCGAGGTTTTTGGCGAAAGCATCGAAGTCCTCAGCTTCAAAGTACAGTTCGCCATTGTTGCCTTTGAAACTCACGTCAAGACCGCCGATGAAACCCTGCCACGATTCGAGTGTCTGCAAACTGAACCCGCCCGACAGTGTTACGTTGGCTCCATAGTCGACAATGACATCCTGACCGAGAACCTTCTTGTAAAACGCTTTTGACCGCTCCAAGTCCGTTACTACTATGAGATTTGCAATGTATTTCATTTTGCATTCTCCGCTCTATTGAAAATTATGGTTTTATCCTTCATTGAGATTTTGCCGACCGTGTATCCAAACTGCACCGCTTCCTTCTTGGCGTTCAGGAAAGAGTGGTCTATATCAAAGCCGAGGACGGCTTTAATCTCGTCGCAGGTCATCTTAAACGTGTCCCGCCCGTCGGCTTGCAGGTGCTTCCATAGTGACTCATATTTGCTCATGTTCAAGCCCTCCGTACCGGATGCCGAAGCACCGTCTTCAGCTTCTCCGGCGCGACCTTGCGCGGGTCGGATAAGTAAATCTCGTGGTGGCGGCGGTTGCCGCTCATATCAATAGCATAGCCGTTATCGACCGCGAAACGGTCAAGTGACGCAACCGTAGCTGGTTCATCGTCATAGGAGCCGATGTGCATCACCTGAACGCACAAGCCTTCGGTGATTGTTTCGAGCTGAGCCTTTGAAACATCAATGTCGGGCTTCTTCTTAGCGAGTGTGGATTTGGCGTTCTCAAACACCTCGGCGGTCACGAACTCAGGCTGACGTATGAGCATCGTCCAGACGAACTTGCTCTTGTCGGTTATAGCCGCGCCGCCGCCCTTGAAATCGTCCGCTACTTCCCAGAAACCCTCAAGCGGCGGCACGACGTATTCCAATACCACCTTGTTGCCCATCTTGACGGCGTAGGATAGCCCGTAGAGCAACTCGACTGCGGCGGCGTATTCCTCGCTCGTATTAGGGTCACCCTTGCCGTCAACGGTAAGGAACTTCATCTCCGGCACTTCGATGATTGACGGCGTGGTCTTGGGCTGGTAGAGTTCCTTTTCGGTTTTCTTATAGTCAATCGGCATCGTTGCACCTCATTTCTTTCTCAATAAGAGCCAGCGCAATCCGCAGGGCGTTCACCCGCCTGTCGTTCAGGGTTTTCTGCGAGGATTGCAGCTTGCCGCCCTCCTGAATCTTCTCGCACTTGCGGAGGGTCGAGGCAAGTGAGGTCTTTGCCGAGGATTTTGTCGCGCCAGTACTGCGTGTATCGTTTAAACTCATCCTCTATAGAAGCCTGCCCTCGGATAGCCCAGTTGTGTCCGTGCCAAAAGTCACCATCACAGAAGACCACTATTTTCGCTCTGGTAAATACGAAGTCCGGCTTAACAAGGCGCTCCATGTGAAATTGGCATGGGGCGCCTTAGTTTTTGATTTCTTAATCATTTTTCTCTATAACAATGTACGCTTGACCCATAGCCCCATTATCACCCATGGCGCAAGCAGAAATAAGTTTCACTGACCAGCCCTTTTCCAGGTAATCGTTTACCTCTTTCAAACCATCATCACCTTTTGCACCCAATGATTTTATGGCACTGATAACCCAAAGCACTTTTTCCATAACAAAATCCTCCTATCCAAAATATGAATTTTCTAACCTATGTGATTACATTCCTTATACAACATCCAACCTGTTCACACAACCGTATACGGATTAGGACAGCCGCCGGTGCTGTCCTTTTTCTATTTAACATCCGGAAAGGCAGACGAAAAGCGTTAAACTCCGGGGTAAGGGGCAAAGCCCCTACCGATGGGATGAACTGAAAAAACAGATTGCCGAAATGGATATCTTTCTGAAAGAATAACCCACCGCCCATAACCCAGTATGACGAGCTACTTGTCCGGCGGCTGATTGAACGGGCCACTATCTTCGATGACAAATTCACTGTGGAATTCAAGTCTGGTGTGACGGTGGATGTGGAAGCTTAATCCAAAATCACCGCTATACCGAGCCGTTTAAGCTCGTCAAGACGATCTCGCATGTTCTGGAGCGCCTCCGGAGAGTGTCCCTCCCATTCCAAGACTTCGCCCACTACTCGCAGCGGGTGCTTGGTGCGGTAAGACCTTGTCGGATTTCCTGGGAATTTTTTATCAGTCAAATTAGGATCATTCACGAAGTTACCGGTGGGCTCTACTTGATAGATCCGACCACGTGTGTCGCCCATCGCAAGCTCTGCTCCCCATATAGCTGCATCCATGGTTGCGGTAAAATAGATGAAGTTTGCCTTCTTTCGCTCGCCATAATTAGAGCTAAAGCCAGGTTCCAGCAAATCCCCTAGATTTAAGTCGGCTTTTGTACCGTGGTAAAAAGGTCCGGGGTCCAATGCTCTGGACGGTGTCTGTTCATTCTTTATATTCACTTCTTATACCCTTCTCCTCGTGAGCAACAAACTGTCTCCATCATCTGTTCCTCTAAAATTGATAAATAGCTAGCTTACCCTTTGAAGTAAACCACTTTTGACCATTATTTATTTGCACTATAAGAAAACTTGTTCATATCTTTCTCCAGAAATCTTTATAGTTCCAAAACGAGATGGCATATTAACCTAAAAACCTAAACTTTCTCCAACAAGTATCACCTTGATTCGGCCTTTGAACACTGTTTTACTTGTAATTACAAGCTGACTACAGCTATCTTCAGCCACTTTAGAAAGATCATCAAAAGTTGAATA
>CAZBSD010000015.1:22776-49111 GCA_964494735.1 uncultured Syntrophomonas sp. | reverse complement strand
TTTATACTGCTTATTGGCCACCGGCCAGGCGGCCAGGATATTCTGGTATTCAGCCATTATCTTCTGCCGGCCGGCTTCGCTTTTATAAATGGAAGCCATCCTTAATCCTCCTCCAGCAGCCATTTTTCCGCGGCTTTCAAATCGTCAAAGGTTCGGCCAGCCGCGCTTTTTAAGGGCAAAACAAAACCGCCCACTGATAAAAGCTTATTTATCAATAGGCGGCTGATTGAACCTGCTAATTGCTAATTTATCTGAAAGCGAGTACGTCCCCTGGCTTCCACTACTTCCCCTGGAATACCGGCGGGCGCTTCTCGAAAAAGGCGGCGATGGCTTCCTTCTGGTCATCGGTGCCGCAGCAGAAAGTGGACTGGGCCTGCTCGAACAGGAGGCCGGCAGCCACGCTGCTCTCGGCAGCTACGTTGATCCCCTTCTTGGCAAAGCGGATCGCCACCGGGGGCAGGTTATTCATTTTATGGGCCATTTTCATGGCCCGGTCCAACAATTTTTCCCGGGGCACCACAATTTCTACCAGCCCCATGCGCAGGGCTTCCGCCGCATCAATCTCTTCACAGCACATGATCATGCGCTTGGCCTGGCCGGTGCCCACCAGACGGGTCAGGCGGGTGGTTCCCCCCATATCCGGAGCCAAGGCAAACCGGACTTCAGGGATTGAGAACCGAGCATTTTCCGCGGCGATGCGGATGTCGCAGCCCAGGATCAATTCCATGGCCGAGCCGTAACAAAGGCCATGCACGGCGGCGATAACCGGTATCCACCACTCCTGCCAGCGGCTGTATACATTCTGCAGCCAGGTGAGTTTTTCCATGACAAAGGCAGAACTAGCCTGCTGCAGAGTCTTCAGGTCGATCCCGGCCGAAAAGTGGTCCCCGTTAGCGTTTATTACCAGGGCTTTGATGGTGGGGTCCTTTTCGATCTGTTTCTGGAACTGCTCCAGTTCCTCCAAGAGCTCCCAGCTCACCACATTCATGAGGTCGGGCCGGTTAAAGGTTAAAATGCCCACGTTCTTGTCCTGGCTGAAGGCCAGGTATTTTCCATTCTGCATGACTCTACCTCCAATATAATTAAATCCCGGTCAGGATGATCTCCTTCCGTTTAGCGGCCGAACTTCTCCAGGCTGCTCTTTAAAATCGCTTCTGCCTCCCGCATCATCCCATCCAGGAGTTCCTGGCAGCTGCATATCTCATGCACCAGGCCAATGGATTGGCCCACATAAAAAGCGGCTGATTCTACATCGCCGGTTTGCCAGGCCTGCTTAACCCTTTGTCCGGTCAAGAGCGGCCATAATTCATCCTTGTTGCCGCGAGCCTCGACCTCTAATATCTGAGCCACCAGGGTATTCTTAAGCGCCCTGCCCTGCATGCCTAGGGATTTGGTGATCAAGGTGGTGTCGTTTTCCTGGCGCTTTAATATCTCGGCCCGGATGTTGGGATGCACCACACACTCGTGGGTGGCGATGAACCGGGTAGCCATCATGACTCCTTCCGCACCCAGGGCCAGGGCAGCAGCCAATCCCCGCCCATCGGCGATCCCGCCGGTGGTGATCACCGGGATATCCAGGGACTCCACCATCCTTGGGGTCAAGACCATGGTGGACACATCATCGTCCAAGGGGTGTCCGCCTTCCTCAATACCGGCCGCCAGCACCGCATCGTAGCCTAGTTTCTGGCAGTTAAGGGCATGGCGCACCGCTCCTACCTTATGCATGATTTTGACGCCCGCCTCGTGGACCATATCTATATACTTGCCCGCCGGAGCGCCGGAAACTTCGATGGCGGCCACCTGCTCCTCGCAGCAGACCCGGAAATAGTCGTCGAAGGTCGAGGGCGTGAGCCGGAAAGCCGGCATCAAGGTGATATTGATCCCAAAGGGCTTATCGGTCAGCATTTTGGCCTCTTTTATGGCCGCACGGAGTTCTTCCCCGGTATCGTAATTGGCGGCGGTGATGTTGCCCAGGCCGCCGGCATTGGAGACCGCCGCGCACAGCTCCGGTTTGCACAACCACAGCATCCCCCCGCACATGATCGGGTATTTGATATTAAACAGCTCGGTCATTCGTGTCTGCATGATCTTTCCTCCTGTATTGCTTCATCTAAAAGGATAATCCGGGGATACCGTTTTGGAAAGAAGTATAATCAACGTCCCCATGCCGCTTCAACTAGTATAACTTGGGGACTGTCCCCAAGTTATTTACCCGCTTACCGCCGCGCCGCCCCCAGGAGTAGCCACTGGGGCGTTTTTATTCTCTTCCAGCCGGCCAGCGTGGCGCAGGGCCAATACCACTGTTTTTCTGAGGAACCTTTCGTTCAGCGAAGCCGGGTGGTCCAGTTCCATCATCTGTAGGTAAACATCGGCCTTTTTAGGTATCGGCCGGAAAAATTCCGCCAGCATACCGGTGAGCAGCTTACCGGGTGAGCCAGTAGCCAGCCCCTTGAATCCTTTCAGAGCCCCGCCCAAAACCATCTCTTCCATGGTCAGATCGGTCCCGAAGGGGTAGGGCTGGAAATGCCCCTGATGCTGGTAGGGATGGAGCAGAGCGTGGATTTTTTCCGGGTAGTTGTTGCGGTATTCGGCCGGGATCTCATAATCAGCCGGGATCTTTTTAGCCTTCTTGGCCTCTTCCAAAAGCTGGGCCTGGAACCGGGAATCGGTGATGTTGAGGATGCGGGCGATGACCTCTTTGTCGGCCTGGCCGCGCACGTCGGCGATCCCGTATTCGGTGACAATAATATCCCGCAAATGCCGGGGCACGGAGCAGGTCCCGTAGCTGAAGGCGATATTGGATTTGAGTTTCTTCCCCGAGCCCTTGGTGCTCTTGATCATCATGATCAGCCGCCCGTCTTTCAGGGCATGGGCCATGGCCGCGAAATTGTACTGCCCGCCGATCCCGCTGACCACCCGGCCGTCCTCCAGGGTATCGGAAGCGACGGCCCCCAGGAGGCTGGCTACCATGCCGGCATTGACGAAGCGCCCGTCTTTGCGCTGCAGGGTGCGCAGTTCCTCGCCGCCGTACAGCTGGTTGACCACTTCCACTCCGCACATGTCGAACAGCTGGCGTTCTTCTTCGCTCATGTCGTTTAAAGCCTGGTAGAAGGCTTTGGGGCCGATAAAGAAAGCCCCCTGTAAAACTGTGCCGCCTTTCAGCTTGGACCCCAGCAGTTGCCTGATGGCAGTGCGGTGGGCCTCATCATTCATATCGGCCGAATAGCGCTGGCTGCCATCGATGATAAATCCGTCTTCATAGGTGAGGCCGTCTTTGAGGATGCCGAATTGCTGCAGGAAGGCGAAATCTTTGGGAGTTAACCAGGAGTGGACCGCATGCATGGCCACCAGCTGGTCGACGATGTCCGCCGGGATATTGTCAGCCGACAGTTGGCCCGCGTTGATGAGCTTCATGAGGGGAACGCTGTCAAACACCTGGCGTTTGATAATCCCCTTTTTATACATTTGCATAAATGCGTCCACAAACATTTCCGAAGCGCCGTAGAGACCCTGCTCAAATACCCCGGTACCGCCCCATCTGGCGATCAGGCCGGCATTCCGCTGCAGTACCCCGCCTTTATCGAGAATCTCCCGGTACAAATCATTATGCTCGTTGCGCATGATCAGTCCGGCTACGATGGCGTCCCCCAGGGCGCCGATGCCCACCTGGATGGTGCCGCCGTCTTTGATCAGGGCGCTGACGTTGAGGCCGATCATGTAATCGGACAGGCTGACCGCGTCCTTGGGCGGGCCGAAGAGGTTATAGTCGAAGGGCGCACCCTTCAGGATGATGTCATAGGTGTCCGCCTCCACCACCGCATCACCGTACATGAAGGGCAGGTTGGAGTTGCATTCGGCGATGACGGCTACTTTGCGGCCCTGTTCCCGCTGTTTTTTCAGGGAGTCGCTGATTTCGATACAGATGTCCGGGTTACAGCCCATGGAGTACATGGTTTTACCGTCGCAATCGTGGCTGCTGATCAGCTGCCCCAGGACGTTTACCCCCGCCGCCATCACATCCCGGGCGGTATGGGTGTAATGGCAGGCGATGTGGTTCTGCTGGGAGACCGGATTATCCAGGTAAGTCCCGGCTTTGCTGTAATTCTCGAATATCTCCACATTGGCTGGCAGTAATCCGGCCCGGTAGTCCAGCATATATTCAAAATCAGGCACCCCGGCAAAGATCCGCTCCGCCAAGGGCTTTAAGAACCGCTTTTCCAGGTCGGTATGGCCGGTGGGCTTCTCCAGGGCCAGGGCGGTATAGATCTTCAGTTTGATCTCCGGGTCGTTCTTGGCTCGCCGGTACAGCTCATTGATCAGGAGGACCGGCTTGCCCAGAGCCAGGGTCATGCAAAAACTGATCTCCTTACCAACGTGGTTGATGAGTTCGTCCACGCATTTCTGTACATCGTCGTAAATCATGCCGCGTTTGGTGTCCATCCATGTTCCTGCCTTTCCTTCATAAACTGCGGGCCGCGCTCCGTCCGTACCGATGTCGGTTGCCGGGATTATCCATTTATTCTGTGCCGGTGAATCGTTTCAAATAGCTTGGGGACAGTCCGCAAGTATTCAGGCAAAAAAACCGTCCCCTCCCCCCCCAAACCCATATCTTAACCACTAACAGCGGCGCCGCCCCCGGGGGTGGTGACGTTGGTTCCCGGATCCTCATCCAGCCGGTTGGCGTTCCTTAAAGCCAAAACCACGGTTTTTCTGAGGACCCTTTCTTGTATCGAAGCCGGCTGGTCCAGCTTCATCATCTGTAAAAATTTATCCGCCGCTTTCGGCACCGGTTTGAACATCTCTGCCAAGAGCTGCCTGATCATCTTGCTGGGCGAGCCGGTAGCCAAGGCCTTGAATCCTTTCAGGGCCCCGCCCAGCATCATTTCGTTCATGGTCAGGTCGGTCCCGAAGGGGTAGGGCTGAAAATGCCCCTGGTGCTGATAAGGATGGAGGACGGCATGGATCATTTCCGGGTAATTGTTCCGGTATTCGGCCGGGATCTCATAATCCGCCGGGATTTTCTTGGCTTGCTTGGCTTGCTCCAACAGCTTCGCTTGAAAACGGGAATCGGCGATGTTGATCAGCCGGGCGATCACTTCCTTGTCCGGTTTGCCGCGCAAATCAGCGATCCCGTACTCGGTGACGACTATATCCCGCAGGTGCCGGGGTACCGAGCAATAGCCGTAGCTGAATACGATATTGGACTTGAGATTCTTGCCCGCCCCTTTGGTGCTCTTGATCATCATGATCAGCCGTCCGTCTTTCAGGGCGTGGGCCATGGCCGCGAAGTTGTACTGCCCGCCGATGCCGCTGATCACCCGGCCGTCCTCCAGGGCATCGGAAGCCACCTGTCCCAGGAGGCTCACTACCATGCCGGTATTCACGAAACGGCCGTCCTTGCGTTGAAGGGTGCGCAGTTCCTCGTCACCGTAAAGCTGGTTCACCTTTTCCACCCCGCACATGCTGAACTGCTGCCGTTCCTCTTCGCTCATGTCGTTCAGGTCCTGGTAGAAGGCTTTGGGGCCGATGAAGAAGGCCCCCATCAAGACCGTGCCGCCTTTGAGCTTCGCGCCGAGAAGGCTTTGAATGGCGATGCGGCTTGGCTCTTCCCTCATATCCGCTGAATAACGGTTTTCGCCGTCGATAATAAAACCGTCTTTATATTCAAGGCCGTCTTTTAATATGCCGAATTGCTGCAGGAAAGCGAAGTCTTTAGCCGTGAGCCGGGCGTTAACCGCTTCCATGGCCACCAGCTGGTCGACGATGTCGGCGGGAACGTGATCAGCCGACAATTTGCCGGCGTTGATCAGCTTCATCAAGGGGACGCTGTCAAACACCTTGCGCTTGATGATCCCTTTTTTGTACATCTGCATAAAGGCGTCCACGAACATCTCCGAGGCGCCGTAAAGTCCCTCTTTGAACACCCCTAGGCCGCCCCAGTTGGCGATCAGGTCTTCATTGCGGCGCTTGGTCCCGGTTTTATCCAGGATCTCCCGGTACAGATCATTATGTTCATTACGCATGATCAGCCCCGACACAATAGCATCCCCCAGGGCACCGATTCCCACCTGGATGGTGCCGCCGTCTTTGATGAGGGAGCTGACGTTGAGGCCGATCATGTAGTCGGCCAGAGCCACTGCGTCCTTGGGCGGGCAGAAGAGGTTGTAGTCATACTGCGGACCCTGCAGGATGATGTCATACATGTCCGGCTCCATCACCGCATCCCCGTACATGAAGGGCATGTTGCGGTTAGCCTCGCCGACCACCGCCATTTTCTTGCCCTGGGCGCGCAGCTCTTTCATGGTGGTGATAGCCTCGATGACGATGTCCGGGTTGCAGGCCATGGAATATTTGGTTTGGCCGTCGATCTCACGGTAGCCGATGAGCTGCCCCAGGACGTTCAGGCCGTTGTTGACGGCATCCCGGGCGCAGTGGGTGTAGTTGGAACTGATATGGTTCTGCTGGGCCACCGGGTCATTGAGATAACCTCCGGCCTTACTGAAGTTTTCAAAGAATTGAACGTTGGCGGGAAGTTTTCCGTCCCGGAAATCGAGCATATAGTCAAACTCGGGCACCCCGTCGAAAATCCGCTCCCCCAAAGGATGCAGGAACCGTTTTTCGAGGTCCGTATGTCCCCTGGGCCGCTCCAAAGCCAGGGAGGTAATAATGGTCAGGTTGATCTCCGGGTCCTCTTTGGCCCGTCGGTACAGCTCGTTGATGAACAGCATCGGTTTGCCCAAGGCCAGGGTCATTCCATAAACGATATCCTTGCCCACGTAGTTGATGACTTCGTCAACGCATTTCTGCACGTCATCATAGACCATTCCCTTTTTAGTATCCACCCAATGCACCTGCCTTTCGCTTTAAACACCGGCACTCCCAGCCGCTGCAGCCGCTGGAGCCGAAGTCCCCATGCCACAACCAGTTCACATCCGGGGATAAATTATATGATTGCAAATTCCATGCCCGCCTAAAGAACTGCCGAATATACCTGCATTTGCGCCCTTAACATTGTTACCGATATCACAAATATGACAGGATATGCCAATTTGACACAAACCGTGACAGTAGGCACATGTGCAACAGTCAGACAGTGAGTCAGTGAACTACCTCTTTACTAAAAAGTATGCCGGGCCAGTCTATTTTAGTTTGTTTGACTCAGCCCCACGATACCCTTGTGTCCTTGCCTGTATCTAGCCGTTTGCGTAATTTACCGGCAACTGAACCGGGCTGTAGCTGACCGGGCGACACTCCGCGGCTTCAAACGGGCCTGGAGATGTCCCCGCTGTAGCGGGATTACGGATTTTGGATATAGGCGTCGATCAGGCTGTAGACGTCGGTCATCAAAACGTCCTTGAACTCTTCCGGGTTGGGAACCGGCCGCTTGATCATCTTCAGGATCTTCTCCAGTTGGGCTTCGCTGTTCTGGGGCTTGCCGTATAGCTCCAGGGCGTATTTGCTGAAATCCCGGATATAAACATCAAACATCTGGTTCAGTATCTCGTCGCGGACCTCTTCGATCCGGGCGCTCTCAATGATCAGCTGCCCATAGGCCACCATGGTGAAAAGTTCGCCCACCGCCAACAAGTAGTCGAAATCCTTCATCTGTTCCTCAATGACTTTACTGGAGGTCATCAGGTAATCCTGGTAGGCAGCGATCTGGGCGCGGAAGACCTGGACGTTGGGCAGATGGGCCAGGGTGTTGTAAGCCAGGTTGAAATCGTGAAATTTCGTCTGGGCGTAACCCCGGGTCTTGCCCTGGCGGAACATATAGTCTTCGTTGCGGTCGTCGGTGATCCGACCTATCTCCGCAAACGGGGCCGGCATAAACATGTAGCTGGGGATCAGCTTGGCAATCAGGGCCATGTTGACGTGGCGGGTGCCTTCCAGTTTGGGAAAGCCCCGCAGTTCGTTGACCGCCTGCTCGAAATAGGTATCCTTTTCAAATCCCCTGGCGGCGATAATGTCCCACAACAGTTCGTGGACCTCTTCCCCCTGGATGGAAACCTTCATCTTCATGATGGGGTTGTAGAGCAGGTAGCGCTTGTCATTTTCATTGGCCACCCGGACGTAATCGGTGGCCCGCAAGCCGAACAGCTTCATCCCCGTCAATCGCAGCCAGGCATCCATAAACAGCCGCTTGACGTGGGGAAAATCGATGACCGTCTTGCCGTATAAATGGCGGTGGGCCGCGTGGTTCAGTGCTTCATAGAAAGAATGGGTCACGATCCCGGTGGATCCAGAGCCGATATTGAATTTGCACAGGTTGATGGTGTTGAGCATATCATCCCAGGCTTTGGGTCCTTTGGTGAGGATGTCGGCTTCGGTGATGGGATAGTCATGCAGGGCAAATTCGGCTACGTACTGCTGGTTGTAGTCGACAATGTTCTTAACGCATTCATAGTTGGGGTGGGCCGAATCAACCATGAAAAAGACGTAATCGCCGGTGTCGGCCATTTTGCCGAAGACAGTCACGGTGCCGGCTACGTTGCCGTTGCCGATATAGTATTTGCTGCCGTTGGCCAGGTAAGTGCCGTCCGGCTGGGGATATAAAGTCATCTCTGAGGAATAGATGTCGGCCCCATGTTCCTTTTCGGACAAGCCGAAGGCGCAGTAGGCGTTCTCCTTGAGCTTGGCGGCGGCCCGGTGCTTGGCTGCCTCGTTGTCCCCCATCAGGACCGGGTCCAGGCCCAGGGTGGAGACGTGGTAGCAGTACCAGTAGGCGGTGCCGTAAAAACCGCAGATCTCGGAGAACTCGTACATGCGATAAGTGCTGTAAAACTGGTTGGGGTCGGTCCCATAGCCGGAGGGCAGGAACAGGTACTCGAAGATGCCTTCTTCGGTCATGAACTTCTGGAAGTCCTCGGCAAATTCGCGGCTGTGGTACTGCTCTTTCTGGCGGGCCAGCCCTTTGGCCTCGAACCAGTCGATGGTTTTGAGCATGATCTCCTTGGACCGGGCATCGGGGTAATTGCGGTCCTTATACTGCTTGGGATTTAATAAGAGGCTCATAATCGGTCTCCTTTCCAATCTTCGTCGTCAAAGGGCAGCTGGGGCTATTTACCCGGGGTCAGCATGAAGACCGGCAGGCGCCCCTCTTTCATGGCCTCGGGTTTGTAATCCAAATAGGCCGGATCCTCTTTCTCCATCTTGTCGATGATGTGCTTGTAGGTGCGCCGTTTCATCTCGGCCAGGGTTACCCGCGGTTTGGTCAGGGTCCGGGCGAAGGCCACCGCCTCCTCCAGGGTCTTTTCCGCATCCACGCAGGCTTTTACAATCACCCCGTACTTCTCCAATTCCGCCGCCCCGATCTTGGCACCGGTGTACTGCAGCCGGACAAACAGGTGGTAGGGCATGATGCGCTTCATCCATTCGGTCATGGACGGTGAAAATTGGATGCCCAGGTCCACTTCCGGCAAACACAGGAAACCCCGGTCGGCCCGCATGAAGCGGAAATCGCAGGCACCGGCCAGCATGGCGCCGTTGCCGAAGGCATGTCCGGTAACAGCAGCGATGGTGGGCACCGGGGCCATCAGCATGGACCGGAACACCTCGTTGTTGCGGTACAGCCAGCGGCTGAGGCCATCAAAATCCTGAGCTTGCATCCTGACCTTCAGCCAGTCGGTGTCCACCCCCAGGCTGAAATTACGCGGATCGCTGGAAGTCAGTACGATCGATTTGATATCCAGATCGGCAATGATTTCGGCATAGATGGCCAGCATGGCTTCGGTCCAATCGGGATTTTGCCGGTTTTCTCCGTTGTTCATGATCAGGATGGCTACTGTCCCGTCTTTTCTCCATTCAACCATTTGCGTCTCTCCTTCCGGTAGAAATATTCTCTTTTCATTGGAATAGCGGCATTCAGAACCAATTGGTGCGGATAAACGGTAAAATTTGGTCTCTTCGCGCCACCCGTCCCAATTCGGGCTATTCCCCGCATCTCCGCCGGGATAATTGGTTTGCAATGGGATGGCAAAGTGACTACAATAAAGTTTGGCAAATTAATCCGGTTAGGCAAGGAAGGTCGAGCAAGTGAAACAATGGACTACGGGGAGCGGTAATGTACTTTATCGCTTGCCCAACCACGGCTGTAATATATATTTATTGACTAATGAATCAAGCTGTTTGATGGTGGACAACGGCATCAGCTGGCGCTGGAAAAGCCTGCGCCGGCGGGTGGAGCGGGTCTGCCAGGGAAAACCGGTCGAAGCCTTGGTATTGACCCATACCCATTTCGACCATGCTATGAATACGGATCGGGTACGGGAAGCATTTGACCCGCAAATCATCGTCCAGGAGAAAGAAGCCAAATACCTGGAAAGCGGCTGGAGCCCCCTCCCCCGCGGAACCCAGTGGTATAATAAAACCCTGATGGACCTGGTCCGCAAGATCAAATATCCTTTCCAGGGATTTTATTCGATCCAGGGCGATATATTAATCAATGATCATTTCGATTTCCAGGGCCTGGGTTTTGACGCCTACGCCTTACATACCCCCGGACATACAGCCGGCTCCCTGACCGTGGTAGTCGATAACGAGATCGCCCTGGTGGGCGACACCCTGGTGGGTTACGTACCCGGCCACAGTTCCCCGGCTTTCGCCGACAACCCTGATCAACTGGTAATCAGCTGGCGTAAACTGTTGGACACCGGCTGCCGTCTGTTCCTGCCCGCCCATGGCGGGCAGATCAGGCGCAGTGAACTGGAAGCCCTGGTGGCCAAACACTAATTGGTTTTCCCATCCATGCCCGCCTGGACCTGGGCCAGGAAAGCCACAATCTTGGGGTTGGTGAATTTGCTGGTCAGGATGTTCCAGTTAAATGCTTCCACTTCGCTGACGATATGGGCGGCGGTATGTTTTTTCTCCGTCTTTTTCAGCTCGATAAAAGGCCGGCCGGGGGTATCGATCAGGTCGCAGATCTTCTCTTTGGCCTTTTGCATAAGTTCCTCGGGGGTGGAGGCCAGTTCGTCGAAGAATCCCCTGGCCACGGCGGTCTGAGGGCTGACCAATATCCCGCCCATGATCATATCCCGGTAATTCTTGTCTGTATCCAGTCCGAAGCGCATGATCTCGCCTTCGGCCGGGGTCAGGGACAACCCGATTTTGATCTCCGTCATTCCGATTTTGATCTTCTCCTGATCCAGGGCCAGCCGGTAATCACAGGCCATGCAGAGGATCATTCCGGCGGCGGTGGCATGCCCGTTGACAGCAGCGATGACCGGCTTGGAACAGGTGAACAGCTTATACATCAGCTCTTCTTCATACTTAAACCATTCGATAATATCCTGTTCATCCCGGAAACTGGTGAAGGTCTTGAGGTCAAAACCGCTGGAGAAAATTTTCCCCACCCCGGTCAGGATCAGGCCCTTCAAGTCATATTCCGCTTCGACCCGGGCCAGGATCTCCCCCAGCCCCCGGAGGGTCTCACCGGACACGGCGCCGGTGGGGGCAGTGAAGGTGAACACCGCGATTTGATCCTCGATTTGGACTTGGTACGACACTACTTCATTCTCCCCTTTCATCTGCTGGCCCCTCTTGAGCGGGCCTTTCTGGTTTTTCTGGCCAATAAACTGATGATATTCCCCCGGCTTCTCGATCCTGTCATCGCAGCCTTTAATTGAGCTGGCAGGGCTGATAGGAATAGGTCCGGAAATCGTAGTAATACCTGGCCCCGTCTGGTCGGCTAATATAAAAACTGGGACAACCGAACCGCAGCATCTCTTCCACATAACGGGCCACCCGCAGACCTTCTTTTTTCATCCGTTCCACTGATGGCTCCACCCCGATGGCGTCCCAGCATTCAAAGGGTCCCAGCTGCCATGCATAACCCCACCGCATGGCTTTGTCGACGACTTCCACGCTGTCGGCGATTTCGCCCAGCCGGTTGGCCGCATAGTTCAAGTCGCTGGCCAGTATCTCCCAGGCAAACCTGGACCCGGGATCATCTCCCCACACCGTAGCCTGTATTTTTCCGGCCAGATCGCCGGCTTGTTCACCGGCTTCGAGGCAGGGGAAGACCGGTTTAACCAAGGGCCGGTATTCCAGCGTGTATAGGTTGATGACCTGGGACCCGTTCTCTTTACTGGTGGTTCTGTAAAACCCTTGCCCGGTTTTATTCCCCAGCAGGTTTTGGTCGATCATCTGTTGGATATAATCAGGGATCACGAAACTGGCCCGTTTTTCATCGAAGGGCACATTTTCCCTGAGGTTGCGAGTGACCAGAGCAACGGTATCCAAGCCCACCATATCGGCCGTATGAAACACCGCCCCCCGGCTCCGGCCCAAGGCCTTGCCGCACAGGGCGTCGATTTCCTCGACCATGAAACCCCGTTCCCGGCCCCGTTGAAACGCGGTCAGGGCCGAGGCTATCGCCAGACGGTTACAGATGAAATTGGGTGAATCCCTGACCACCAAGGGTCGCTTGCCCAGCCGTTCCCGCAGGAAACGGACCATGAAATCAGTCAGCTCGGCCGGCGTTTCCGGCCCGGAGATTACCTCTATCAATGGAATGTAATTGGTGGGATTGAAAAAATGAGTACCCAGGAAATGCTGGGCCATTTCATCCGAAAATTCCCGGCCGATGTGGCCGATGGGAATCCCCGAGGTGTTGGTGGTCACAATCGTTTCCGGCCGGCGGTGGAGTTCGATGGTGGAATACAGGCAGGCCTTGACTTCCAGGTCTTCGACAATGGTTTCGATGATCCAGTCAAACTTGGCGATTTCGTGGATATTGTCTTCCATATTGCCGAATCTGATATTATCCCGGCTGGCCGGGGAAACAAAGTTTGGTCCCGATATGCTGGCCATATGGGCGAAATTGGAGCTGGCGATGGAGTTTCTCCATTCGGGCATGTCTTCCCGCCATCCCTTGGCCATGTCGGCCTTGGATAAACCAGCCGGGACCATGTCCAAGAGCAGCACCTTCAGCCCGCAATTAGCCAAATGGGCTGCGATACCGGCTCCCATGACCCCGGCTCCTATGACCACTGCGCGGGTAATCGAATAACCCATCTGCGGCTCCTCCCAGCATTTTTCGCATTTTGGATTCAACAGCCAGACCATCCTGTATCTTTTTATCAGCAGGCCGACTAGGCCGTAATCTTCTTCCCCTTATACCAATCAGGCGTAATAATTTTGTGCACACCTGTTCATTCCATTTAAATGCAAATATAATGCCAATGAGGCGGGGCTGCCCCTCCCCCGAACAGGAACCGGTTCAATGGCCAAACGGCCGGCCGCCGGCTATTTCATCAAAGAACTGTTTTTAACTCGTAAGCACCCTGGGCGCACAGTGTGTCTCATACTGTGTCACCACTGTTTTGTCAAAAGGTTACAAGTCGTATTGGCCATCACGCTGGCAAATTCATATTCGCCGCACATTAAAATCTGAAGGCGGCACCCGATTGGATACCGCCCTTGAAGAAGGTTAGTTGATTTAGTTGAAAGTTCAGATTTAACGCATATAGTTCATCTGACGGGCGGCGAAGGTCAGTTCGTCGCGGAAATCAGGATGGGCGATACCTATTAAGGACTGGACATTCTTTCTGATTTCGTTGCCTTTCAGTTGCGCAATTCCATATTCGGTTACAATATGATCCACTTCGCTGCGGGCGGTGGTGACGATGGCGCCCGGGGTCAGCATAGGCTTGATGTTGGAGTGCATCTTGCCTTCTTTATCGGTGTAGGTTGAATAAAGGGTCAGGAAAGACTGGCCGCCTTTGGAGCGCCAGGCACCCTGGACAAAGTCCAGCTGGCCGCCAACCCCTGAATACTGCTTGTAGCCCATCGATTCGGAACAGCATTGCCCGGTCAGATCGACTTCGAGAGTTGCGTTGACGGAGACCAGGTTGTCATTCAGACCAATGTAGTAGGGCTCGTTCACCACCGAGGTGCAATGCATTTCCACCATAGGATTATTGTTAATGAAGTCATAGAGTTTTTTCGATCCCAGCGCGAAGGAGCCGATCATTTTAAAACGGTTGTAGTTCTTGCGGGCACAGGTTATTACCCCGGCATAATAGAGATCTACCATAGAGTCGGTCAGCATTTCCGAATGGACTCCCAGGTCCTTCTTGTCCATGAGATGATTGGCTACCGCATTGGGCATGCCGCCGATGCCGATCTGAATGCAGGCGCCGTCCGGCACCCGGTCGGCAATCAACTGGCCAATAGCCTCATCCCGGCTATTGATGGGTTCCTCCTGAAGTTCAACCAAAGGAACGTTATTTTCGGTTAAAGCAGTGACTTCGCTGATATGGAAGTGATTGTTGCCAAAGGTCCGGGGCATATGTTCATTGACCTCCAGCAGGAGGTTCCTGAATTTGCCGCTTTTCCATGCACCCCAAGCCAGGTCGGCGTGGCTGCCGGAACTGAAAAAGCCGTGTTCATCCATCGGGGATACTACAGCGGTGATGACGGATTTAGGGACATGGGGGGTCAGGTCAACCATGATGTCAACACTGTGCCCTAACCGGTTGGAGGTGTAAGTATACAGGCCCATCTGGCACCCCTGGCGGACGGCTACGCCGACAAATCCGCTGTTCATCTGCATCCGGTCCTGGATGTCCGGAGCCAGGGTACCGATAGGTTTGACATCTACCCCGCCGGTGTAAATAATGCCCTTCAGGCTATTTTCCCTAACCCGCTTGGCAATAGCATTCATTATGGCCGATGGCTGCCCATTGCCCAAGGGAGCATAAATACCATCGCCGTCCTGCAACAATTTGGCGCATTCGTCTGCACTGGATAATTTCTGCTGATACATTTCTTCCCATCTACTCATTATTTCTTCCTCCTATTTTTAATTTTGGCCCGTGACCGTAACTTCATCAAACATTTTTTCGCGGGTAATTCATCAGGCTAATACAACGCCGGCGGTGATCATTTTCTGCATGTCGCTGACTCCTTCCACCTGGGGTCCCATGATAGCATCGCGGTAAATCCGGGCTACCGGGTTGCCTTCCAGCAGGCCGTCCGGACCCTGGATCTCCATAGCGATCCGGGCTGCATCCACTGCCGAATCACAAACGAAGGTCTTGGTCAGAGCGGCTTCCTTGGCAAACACCATCGGATGGCCGGGGTTATTGCCCAAACACCCCAGGCGATAGGCAAGCCAGCGGGCGGCTTCATATTTGCCGGCAATATCAGCTATTTTGAGTTGGATATGCTGGAGAGCGGCGATCGGTACACCGCCTTCGGTTTTTTCCCGGGCATACTGGACCGAAGCTTCCAGAGCCGCCAGCATCCCCCCCAGTGACACCGAGCTAACGCCTATCTTGCCGAAGGAAATGGCAAACTGCAGGATCGGGTATCCCCCGCCCAGGCTGCCCAGGAGCTGGCTTTTGGGAACCCGGACGTCTTTCAGGTAAATATCCAGGAGGCTGCCCCCATGCAGTCCGATCTTGTGCCAGGGAGCAGAAAGAGAATAGCCCGGGCACAATTTTTCCACGATTAAGGCGGTGGGTTTGCCGCTGACGCTGTCCCGGGCAAATACCACCAGGGGGCCGGGATAATCTGCGTTGGAAATAAACCGTTTGTTGCCGTTGATTATGTAACTGTCACCATCCTCTACCGCGGTGGTGGTTATCTGCTTGGGATCGGACCCGGTCTCCGGTTCGGTAAAGGCGAAGGAGGCTACCGTCTTACCCTGGCAGGCTGAAGTCATCCATTTGATTTTTTGCTCTTCGGTGCCGAACTTATCGATGGCGCCCAGGGCCAGGGAGTGGGCTGAAATCATCATTGCCGGTCCCGTGGAAGCCCGGGCAACCTGTTCCATGGCCAGTACGTAGCAGTCGTACCCGGCTGCGGTTCCGCCATAGGAGGTATTGAAGGGAAGACCGAAGAAACCAAGTTCGGCCAGACCCTGGTTCACCTGCGGGGGCAATCGGTTTTCCCGGTCGATTTGTGCAGCCACCGGGTTGATAACCTGGTCAACAAATTCCCGGGCTAGCTTTTGGATACGGGACTGCTCCGGGCTCAAATTAAAATCCATGCCATATCGCTCCTTCTTTGATGTTACAGTCGGCGTCATTGTATCACGGACATCTCCGCACGAGCCCGTTACTTTAAGTTCGATGCAAATTATGTGCCATCACTCGTTGTTTAGCCGCAGCTATCCCGTTTGTACTCGCCATGCCCTAATTCAAGCCCATTCACTGGTCCCACCAGCCAAATTTCGACGCCTCCCCATCACCACCGGTAAATACTTATGGCTGGGTTGTTTTATGCCCATTTCCCCGTCCAGCCGGTCTTATCGGCTGGGCAGCCCGGAACGGAATAGTGTGCAGGCAGGTACTCAGACTGTGCCAGCAGGACACGAAAAAATGTCTTGCAAAGTATTCTAGTTGATTTGGGCGGCGGTTTTATTTTGCCGAGGCAAATATTTTTGATAACGTGTCTCAGTTTGGTCACAATTAGTAGGTTTTAGATCCCATTGCTATTTTTGTATACAAAGAACAGATTTTTTCGCTGCTCACATTGTGCCAATGAATAATTCGTGTAATAATGAAAACGGAGGGGGGAGTTACTGTGACCATTCTGGGAATCCGCGAAAAATGGAAACAACTACACGCCGATCCTGCGCTGCGCAACACTCTGCGCCCCGAAATCAGAGATTCCTGGGAGAGGTGTTATGCCACCGGGGTAAACCGTTACCTGCGCGAAAACTCATTTATCTTGACCCAGACAGAACTCAGAGAGCGCCAGGATAAAGCTAGTCTGCTGATAGAAACCAGCAGTTCGGTAATGGAGGGACTGTATCAATTTGTAGCAGACACCGGGTTTGTGGTGGCCCTTTCAGACGCCGATCTATGTGTGGTAAAAATCATTGGTGATGCCGAGGCGATGGATTTTGCCAAAAAGGCCAACCTGTGGCAGGGCGCCTTGTGGTCAGAGGACCTGGTGGGTACCAATTCGGGGGCTCTGGCGGTGGCCTTGAACCGTCCCATCTCGGTTTATGGGTACGAACATTTCTGCCTTTTCTCCCAGGTGGCGGCCTGCTCCTGCGCCCCCATCATCGACCAGGGCAAGATCTGCGGTTGTCTGGGAATGATCGCGCCGTATAACCGGCTGACCAATCACACCCTGGGTATGGTTGTGGCCTCCACCAAGCATATCAAATACAAAATGGCCGCCGAAAGGGTCAAGAATTATCATTCCGTACTGATGAACTCCATCCAGGAGGGGTTGTTCGCCATCGATGTCAATGGCGAAATTACCTTCATGAATGAAAACTGCGCCCGTTTTTTCAGGCTGTCCCCGGAATTGACCATCGGCCAGAATATTGGCGACCTGCTGGGCCATAATGAAAAGAACCATTATTTTATCCAGAAGATCACCTCCGGGCGGAGGACCACTGACGAAAACTTCACCCTTTCCTTTAACGGCGAATCCCATCATTTCAGTGTAACCTGCAACCCGTTCAAGAGCCCGCCTTCGCCTGACGGCGCAGTGGTTCTGGTCCGGGAAAGCCAGCGCATCAAACGGCTGGTCCGCAACTTCATCGGCGGTGAGGCTAAAATCACCTTCGACAATATCGTCGGGCAAAACCCGGACTTCCGGCGTTCCCTGCGCACTGCCGAGATAGCTGCCTCTTCCGATTCCAACATCCTGCTGCTAGGTGAGAGCGGTACCGGTAAGGATATTTTTGCCCAGGCCATGCACAACGCCAGCCCCCGCCGCAACAATCCCTACCTGGCCATAAACTGCGCGGCCCTGCCCCGGGAACTCATCGCCAGCGAACTTTTCGGTTATGAAGACGGGGCTTTTACAGGAGCCCGCAAAGGCGGCAACATGGGTAAATTTGAATTGGCTGACCAGGGCACCATATTTTTGGATGAAATCGGCGATATGCCCCTGGATCTGCAGGCCTCGCTGTTGCGGGTGTTGGAGGAAAAGACGGTCATGCGCTTGGGGGGGAGCAAAATGATTCCCATCAATGTGCGGATCATCGCTGCCACCAACCAGAACCTGGAATCGATGATGGAGGAAAACCGTTTCCGGCGCGACCTGTTCTACCGCCTGGGGGTCATCCGCATCAATATCCCGGCCTTGCGCAATCGGCGCGACGATATCCTGCTCCTGGCGGAGTATTTTGTCCGCAAGATATGCGACCGGCTCAACCGGCCGATCATGACCTTGTCTCCGGAGGTAGCGGAAGCCTTCAAGAATTATGGATGGCCGGGCAACATCCGGGAGATGCAGAATCTGCTGGAGGGAGCGATCCAGCTGTCGGCTGGCCAGGTTATCACCCTGGACATGATCGGCGGATTCTTCATGCCCAAAGCGCAGCCTGTTGCCCCGGCCCCAGCCCCGGTAGCCGATTCCACCGTCCAGGACCTGGAAAAACAGATGATCCTGGACTACCTGGAAAAATACAAATACAACAAATCCAAAGTGGCCACCGCCCTGGGTATATCCAGGCGAACCCTATACCGGCGTTTGGCCGACTTCAATATTGAGGAATAGCTCGGTTCTTATTTAGAGGCAGGCGGTCTGTACATGGATGCTACTGCCAGGAGAATCTGGTTGCGGTCTTCCATGCACAACGCCTGTTCCAATCCTCCCGCATCGATATTCATGTTGATGGCCTCTTTGGTAAGCCGCAGGCCAAACTGATTCTTGCCGAGCAACACCCGGGCCAATTCCAGCGCGGTTTCGTGCAGCTTCTCGGCTTTGACCACGCGGCTCACCAGCCCTAATCCCAAAGCTTCCTCAGCGGACATGAAATTGCCCGTATACATGAATTCATAGGCCCGGCCGGCCCCTATCAAGCGCGGCAGGAAATAACTGCAGGACATATCCGCTCCGCCCAGCCCGATATTTACATAAGCAGCTGAAAAGCGCGCATCTTCGCTAATGATGCGGATGTCGGAGGCCAGCGCAAAACTTAATCCTTCCCCAGCGGCAGCTCCGTGGATGGCGGCAATGATGGGCTGGGGTGCCCGCCGCATAGCCAGGTTCAGCCGGCCCAGCCGGGCTTGGAACTGGTAGGCTTTTTCCGGGGTCATGGTCTTCATAAATTCTGCATTTTCCTGCAGGTCCAGGCCGGCACAGAATCCCTTGGCGCCCGTACCGCTCAAAATGATAACCTTGGTCTCCAGGTCATACAGTCGCTCCCGCCAGAAGTGGTCCAGTTCCTCCATCATCTGTACGTTGACCGCATTGTAGACCTTGGGCCGGTTCAGGTTAAGGTGTCCCAGCCCCTTCTCGATCACCTGGTAGGTAATGGTTTCATAATTCACGCCTGATTCCTCCTTGCCTTTTTTTAATTTGATCGCCTTTGCCTCTCAAGATTTTTGCGATAATCAGACACAACCGCTGGCTGCAGCGGTGATGCACTTACCTTATCCACTTGCTACGGTGCCTCCGCCATTACCCGGCGGGGAATAAAACAACTCGCCTTATATTCCTGCCAAATACAATCAGTAGAAATAGGTTGACCATAAGCTGCGGGGTCCGGCAAAACCTTCACCGGACCCCATTTACATTCTTATCGTGCTGCTTATTCTTTTATTCCGGCCAGGTATTTGGCCAGGTTCTTTTTGGACTTCATATCGTAGGTGCCCATGATGGCGATGTCCTCCATGACCGGTGAACCGCCGCCGTGGACCCCGGCTACCTGCAGGGCGGTGGCAATTTCCGAGGTCAAGAGGTCGCTGGCCAGGTGATAGGCGCGATAGTGATTTTCTTCGGAAATCCCTTCCCGGCGCTTGGTATATTTGCGGACGAAATCACCCACCACGGGGCTGTTGTATTCCTTGCTCAAAGGCAGGGTCGCGGGCAGCCCGCCGGCTATTTCACACAGGATATTATATTCGTGGTAGATATTGTGCCCGGCATGCCTACGTCCCACGTTGGCATAGATAACATTGGGGATCTGGGTCCCCGAGGGCGCCTTGAAAGACTTGACACTGGCGGCCAGTCCGGCGGCAAATATCAGCTCTACGGTGCTGGCCATCTCCGCCAGTTTCTCCCGGGTGTTGCCGGTATTCTCCACTCCATTATAGTCGGCCAGCAGGGCGGTGGTGCCCATCAAAACGTCTCCGATGCCGGGTTTGCAGCCGCAATAGCTGTGGCGGTGGTAAAGGGCAAACATCAGGGCCAGTTCCGAACCGAATTCGGTTTCGCCATTGAGGAATATTCTATCATTGGGGACGAAGACGTCATCAAAGACGGTGAAGCTCTCGATATCCCCCAGGTCGTGATAAGGGGCTTCCATGCCCGGTTCCCGCTTGGGCGTGAAGGCTTCCCGGCCGATCAGATAAACGCCCTCGGTGTCGGCAGGGATGGCAAAGGCGATGGCGTAATCCTTTTCATTCTTGCCCAATGCCCGAGTAGGAATAACGATCAGTTCGTCGGCATAGGGGGCCATGGTGTTGTGCAGTTTCGCTCCTCTGACCACTACCCCGTCCGGCCGGCGTTCCACCACGTGGAGATACATGTCCGGATCAGCCTGTTCACTGGGCCGCAGCGACCGGTCGCCCTTGGCGTCGGTTTGGCAGGCTGCCCCGACCAGGTCATTGTCCTGGAAATACTCCAGGTACTTGAGCCAGCGTTCATGATAATCGGTCCCGTACTTAAGGTCGGCATTTTTAGTGGTGACCGACAGCCCGTTCATGGTGTCGCAGCCCATGCAGCGCTGGATACATCCGCCGATCAGGTTGCACATGACCCGGGTCATTTCCTGTTTGTCCAACAGATCCTGCGGGGACTGGTGGATATGGGTGAAGCGATTGATGGTCTTGCCGGAAATATGGGATGTGGTCTTTAAAAGCTTCGCATATTTGGGGTCATCGACCATATTGAAAGTCAGCTGGATGGCCTTGCTGGCATCGACCACCTTGGGATGGTCGCGTCCGATGACTTCCCCATCCAGGTAAATATTGGGTCTCATTGCGGCCAGTCTGGCCAAATATTCTTCTGCGGTTCTCATTGATCTGCCTCCTAACATTTTCGGTTAATCTCAATGGTCAAGCCAGGTTGGCCTGCCAACATCTTCAGTCCATTTATAATTGGCTATCCACGCTCACTGTCTATCCGTAACGGTCCATGTTAACTACGCCAAGTCACCTCCCAAGAAATCGAATGCGGAATTTATCCAACTCGCGGTTACGAAATCAATAAGCATCTGCCAATCTAGAATGCAAATATGATGCCAAGAGCTGAGCGGGGTCCCAATGCCCATTATTACTTAATCTTCATGACCCCATTTCATATTCGCAACATATTTTGCATAAGGCTGGCACACTTTGTTTACCGATAATCAGCACAGGTTGTGGCCAAAACCGGATCTTGAATGTTGCCTCGCTCTGACATCCCATTGATAATTGTGTTGAGGGGCTTTACACTGGCTGTACAGGGATTTTGCCAATTGTATCGCCCCCTATTAAAAGGCAAATCATAGGTTTACCGGCAGTTGCGACTCCACAGAGTATACTGTGATTTCTAAAAAGCGTGTATATTTAAAGTAGAAACTGCCAAGGTTTAAAACTCAAGCAGTTATTTTTGGCAGGATAGCTCAGCAGTTTCCAGGAACGCAGCTAGTGAATAGAAGAACCCCTGTAAATACCACCCCACTTTGAGAGGAGAGCAACATGGAATTATTTGATAACAGCGAAATTAACAGCATGACCTTGGCTAATCGGTTCGTGCGTTCCGCCACCTGGGAAGGTATGGCAACCGGCGACGGATCCCCTACTCCTGCTTTGATTGAGAAGATGGAAGATCTGGCTAAAGGAGGGGTGGGACTGATCATCAGCAGCCATGCCTATGTCAGCCTGGAAGGCCAGGCAGTAGCGGGGCAGCTGGGAGCCTACAAAGATGAATTAATTCCTGCCCTGCAGCTGATGACTGAGGCGGTGCACAAACTGGGCGGTAAAATAGTAATGCAGTTATCCCATGCGGGCTGTTTTGCCAGCCAGAAATCAACCGGCCGCCAGCGGTGGGTAGTTTCGGATGATGGTAAGCCCGGTGGTCATATCATCACCGCCAAGGACATAGGCAATATAATTGCGGCCTTTGCAGACGGAGCTCAAAGGGCCCAGGCAGGCGGCTTTGATGGGATTCAAATCCATTCGGCCCACGGGTATTTGCTCAGCCAATTCCTCTCCCCCGTATTCAACCATCGTGACGATGAGTATGGCGGGGATATACAGAACCGCGCCCGGATTGTGCGGGAGGTTTATTACGCCGTTCGTAAAGCGGTCGGCGAAAATTATCCCGTCCTGATAAAACTCAATTGCCAGGATTTCGTGGAGAATGGATTGACGTTGGAGGATTCCCTGCGGGTTGGAGCGATGCTGGCGGGCGCCGGCCTGGATGGAATAGAGCTCAGCGGCGGCCTGTTAACCAGCGTGAAGCTTTCCCCTTCCCGGCCAGCCAAACCCTCCGCGGAGGAGCAACCTTATTACCTTAAAGAGGCCCGGGAGTTCAAAAAACAAATAAACATACCCCTAATTCTGGTCGGCGGTATTCGTTCCCTGGCCATGTCCGAATATATTTTGGAAAACGACATCGCTGATTACATAGCCATGAGCCGCCCCTTCATTAAAGATCCTGGCCTGATCAACCGCTGGCAATCTGGGCAAAGTCAGAAATCTGAATGCAAATCCGATAACCGCTGCTTCCGCATGGGCTTCTCCGGTAATGGAATAGCTTGTGACAGTAAAGACAATTAGGATTCCCCCGGGCCTCCATCAGGTTATCTACCATCTATTGATAAAATGGATTTTATCAGTGGGTGGTTTTTTTTGTCCTAATGACCAAATCGGTCGAGGATAACGAATGAGGTCGGAGCTTTGCAAAATTTTATAGTACTGCCTGAGGAAAAACAGCAGGTTATTGTTGATGCCGCCCTTAAAGCATCAGGTTGATGTATTAACAACAAATATTAATATCGACACACTACCCTGCTGACCTTCATAAACTGAATATATGGTGGTGAGAAGATATGAAGATTCCCAAAACTCTGACAGGCCTGGTCGTGGACCAGTACAGCCCCCTTTACAGTGAAGCCCGGACAAACTTCAACACCCGCTTTTCCCTCAATCCGCTCTACATTGTTTACGCCCAGGATGTCCATGATGTGCAGACCGCCATCCGTTGGGCGCAGAGAAACAACTTGCCTCTTCGGGCACGCAGCGGGCGGCACAGTTACGAAGCCTATTCCCTGGTGAACGGCGGAGTGGTGATCGATGTCAGCTCTCTTAACCAGGTGATCCTGGACTTGAAAAAGGGTCAAGCTGCCATCGGGGCCGGAGCCAATCTAACGACTGCATATACCGAACTATGGAACCAGGGTCAAGTCACAATTCCGGGCGGTTCCTGCGGAGGTGTCGGCATTGCCGGGCTGACCCTCGGGGGCGGTTTCGGCTTGGTTTCCCGGCTTTGGGGACTAACCTGCGACGCCCTGGCTGCCCTGGAGATGGTCGACGCCAATGGCCGGATCATCCCAGCGAGTCCAACCAAAAACGCAGATCTTTTTTGGGCCTCCTGCGGAGGGGGCGGAGGTAACTTCGGAGTGGTAACGTCATTCACATTTAACGTACACCCTGTCGGCAAGGTTACCACCTTTAGCCTGAGATGGCCATGGAAGGAAATCGGATCAGTGATCAAGGCCTTTCAAGATTGGGCTGATCCCTTCACCCTGGACCGGCGCGTGGTACCCCTTTTAGCCCTCAACTCGGAATTGACCGGGCACATCAGTATGGTGGGACAATTCGTCGGACCGCCTGAGGAAATGCGGTTTCTACTGCGGCCGCTGCTTATGGAAGTACCGCCAAGTCAGCAGAATCTGCAATATGTCAACTACATCGACGCGGTTGGCTTCTTCGGCGGGCTAACTCCGGAGGACCCACAGATGTTTAAAAACAGTTCGGCCTTTCAAATGGAGCCGTTCTCTGACCGGGCCATCGACGTAATCATTGAGAACCTAAGCAAGGCACCGTCGGCAGCCGCCCTGGTAGCCATCGATCTCTTCGGCGGCGCCGTGGCCGACCGCCGGATTAATGCCACCGCCTTCCCCTATCGCCGGGCCCGTGCCGACCTGCAGTATCAAGCCTACTGGGATGATGAAAGCGAGGGCCCGGCCCTGATTGAGTGGGTGGAGAATTTCCGACGTTCAATGCTTCCCTTTACCGTGGGAGCCTATGTTAATTATATCGACCGGGAGATTATAGATTGGCCCAGAAAGTTCTACAACGGCAATTTGCAGCGGCTGATCCGGGTGAAACGAAAGTACGACCCGAAAAATGTGTTTAATTTCCCTCAGGGACTTGGCCAATTATTGGCGAAGAAACCGTTCTAATCACACCCTGATGGTTAATTGTATCGCTGTTATTAAAACACCCTGATAACCCTCAAAAAAGTGTAAACGGTTTTTTTGTAATAATACTGGAGGTGCGGGAACTATTCCCGGGCCTTTTTCCATGGGTAGAATGTAATTGCCTTTTTTATCGGACATAAGAGTGTATACAGCCACTGACTGGAATCCTTAAAAGATTGGGACATGGGTGTGCATTTGTATCACCTGAGGGTGTCAAACAAGTTGCATTCAGGCAGACAGAGCAGAAAAGGCTTAGAGCAAGGCATTTGGGAGCCCCGTGATTAAGGCCTACATGAGGTGCGTCGATTGAATGGGGATTCCGTATTAACGCAGCTATGGGCCTTTTTTGACGGTCTGAGACCCAGAAGGGTCATTTATTGTTTTCTGGATATTGCCGACTCTGGACTTAATCGGTCGTTGCCCAAATAAGAACATATGTTTGTAAATATCTGGCTCTCTTGATATAATTTGAACATGAATTAGTAACATTTGATGCGGGGGAAAAAGGACAAGGATAGCATTATATCGAATAACATGAATATAGAGGGAGTGAAACATGGTGACGAAACAGCCAACCCTTCAATACAGTGAAGAAATTGCTCTGACTCAGATGTATCCGCGGCTTCGCTACATGGGTTCCAAATACAAGGTTGTTCCTCATTTGGAGAAAGTCTTTTCCAATCTGGATTTCGATACAGCTATCGACGCCTTCAGCGGAAGCGGAGTGGTAGGTTTCGCATTGAAAGAAATGGGCAAACAGGTAACTGCGAATGACTTTTTAAACTTTACTGCTACCATCGCCAAAGCAACCATTGCAAATCCTGGCATAAAGTTGGCTGCCGATGATTTAGCCCTTTTGCTTTCACCCAATGAGGATGGCAGGGCGTTCATCCAAACTACTTTCGAAGGACTCTACTTCCCACAGGCAGATCATATGTTTCTCGATGCAGTTTGGTCACATTTGTATCGTCTCCCAGAGTATAAGCGAGATTTAGCGATTGCTTCACTTTGCTTAGCGGCTGCACGTAAACAGCCTAGAGGAGTATTTACGATTACCGACCTCCGCTACGATGATGGAAGAAAAACCATGCATATGTCATTAAAGGATGGTTTCCTTAAAGCCGTTGCTGACTACAACAATGTTGTCTTTGATAATGGCCGGATTAATAGTTCTCAATGTGCGGATGTTTTTGCAGTTGATCCATATTCTTTTGATCTTGTCTATTTAGATCCTCCATATGCACCACCGAAGGATGATGCAGACTATATTAAGCGCTATCATTTTCTTGAAGGGCTCTCCTGTTATTGGGATGGCCTTGACATCATGGAGAATACAAAGACCAAAAAGCTGGTCAAGCGTTACACCCCGTTTGCGTATAAGAACACAATCCGTGGTGCACTGCGGCGCTTATTTGCTCATTTTGGCAATAGTATAATAGTTCTTTCCTATAGTTCTAATTCGGTTCCAGATAAGGACGAGATATATAAGTTGCTAAAGGAGATTAAATCATCGGTTGAAATTATTACTGTTCCTCATCGCTATTCTTTCGGCACACACTCTCTAGCCACACGTAGACAGGTAGAGGAATATATTTTTATTGCGAGGTAAACATGGCAATAGTATCTTTTGACAGATTTTTAGACTCTCTAAATAATTTTGGGGTTCCGGTTCGCGAGGATTACGAAACTCATTTATTGATCCAGCAAATTTTTAGCGACATACCTGCAAGACATAATTTTACCCGTGATACACTGGCACGATTCTTTCAATCTCATCCTGAATCGGTACCGATTATTGCTACTTGTGCAGGATTGGGTCAGGAGCAGCTGAAGAACCAGCTTATATTATATACAGGGACAGCTGGTTGGAAAACTTTAGCCAGGTCTAAGGCTGATTACCTGGTTGAAATTCTTGATGATAACTTTGACCTCGTCAATCATATCAACATCCAACTTAATAAAGAGTGGACATTGAGTGATGTAGTTCTGGAACGGCACTTATGGTCACGTAAA
>CAZBSD010000015.1:20960-22676 GCA_964494735.1 uncultured Syntrophomonas sp. | reverse complement strand
TAAAGAGTGGACATTGAGTGATGTAGTTCTGGAACGGCACTTATGGTCACGTAAACATGGGGCAAACTCCGTAGGCAAAGGAAGAACGGTGGAGAATGAAGTGGAGAAGATTGCTCAAGCGTTATCCCTGCCTTATCAAATGCGTACCCGATTTACGGGTCTCGGAGGAGCCGATGCTCCCTGCGATATGTCTATCCCCGCCGGGGGTGTAGAAGCCCGAATTGTAGTAGCCATGAAAGGCTTTAACAGTACGGGAAGCAAATTATCTGATGCTGTAAAAGAGATCCAAGATATGGCTAGGGTACGCCTTCCGCGTCAATATGTGTTTGCTGTAGTTGACGGTATTGGATGGCTTTCGCGCAAAGCTGATCTTAGACGCATTTATGATTCTTGGGTCAACCAATCAATCGATGGCTTATATTCTCTGAATTATCTTGATCAATTTCGTATTGACCTGGAGGCAGCCGCAAAAAGGGTGAACTTGCTTGAAACAATGTAACTAATTTTTGATCATCAGTTTTGTTGGGGTATGGGTATGGCTTTTATAGCGAATCACAAACCCGAACTGCGCTCGGAGATGCTATTCAGGTCTTTCTTTGGGACAGGGGTTCGACTTCCCCCAGCCTCAAACATTCAGAATAAAGCGATGCTGCCCTCTCGGGCAGCATCGCTGGTTTTTCGGATAAATTCAAATTTCAGGGCATCTTCGTTTTATCAGCCCTGACCGGCTCTAAAAGTCGAAGATTTCGATGGGGGCTTCCAGAACCGAGGTGTCCCCGATTTTGATCAAGTCCATGACGTGCCACACATTGGGCACGGCATTGTTCAGATAATAGCGGGCGGACAAGACCTTACCCAGGTAGAAGGTATAATCAAAATGATCCTTGCCCAGTTCGTTGATCCTTTGCAGGGCGATTTTGGCCTGATCCATCAGCAGATAGCCGCAGTACAGCTGGGCGGTGGCGGTCAGGATACGCCGGGCGTAAATGGCCATCAGGCCGATCTGGCCGGACTTGACATAGCCGCCGATCAGCATTTGAATGTTGCGGTAAGCGCCCAAGGCTTTTTCCAGGTGTCCCAGTTCCTTCTCCAAACCTTCCATCTGGCCCATGTTGGCGGCGATGAAGTCTTCCACTTCTTTCAAGGTATCGGCGAAAATGGCGCCTTTGCCCTGGGTCCATTTGCGGCCGATCAGATCCATGGACTGGATGTAATTGGTGCCTTCCCAGATAGACCAGATCTTGCAATCCCGGGCTGAGTTGGCAGCGGGATAGTCTTCGCAATAGCCGTATCCGCCGTAGGCTTGCAGGGATTCAGATACCAGACCCCAAGCCTCGTCACTGGGATAGGCCTTGCACAGCGGGGTCAGCATATCGAGCCTGGCCTGGCCCCATCTCCGGCGGCCCTTGTCAGGGGCGAATTCCCGGACATCTTCATAGTAATAGCATTTGGCTAATAAAGCCCGGCAGGCTTCGGTGGTGGCCTTGTTCAGCATATACATGCGTTTGACGTCTTCATGCTTGTTGATGGGTACCCGTCCCGCCTTGGGATTGGTCAACAGTCGGCCCTGGATCCTCTCCTTGCCGTAGTCTTTAGCGGCCCAATAGGCGTTGGAAGCTACAGCTGTGGAAAGGCGCCCCGTATCCAGGCGGGCCTCGTTCATCATATTGAACATCTGGATGATGCCCTGGCCGACGCCGTTCTCATCGGGGGGAT
>CAZBSD010000015.1:0-20950 GCA_964494735.1 uncultured Syntrophomonas sp. | reverse complement strand
GTTATCGGTCTGGGTACCGTCTTCATTGATCCAGTACTTGGGGGTTATAAACAGTGATAAACCTTTGGTTCCCGGTGCAGCCCCGTCGACCCGGGCCAGGTACAGGTGGATTATATTCTCCACGTCGTCCCGGTCGCCCACGGTAATGAATATCTTCTGGCCTTTGAGCTTGTAAATCCGGGGATCATCAGTGGGATAAGCCTTGGAGAGCAAATCACCCACGTCGCTGCCCACGGCGGGCTCGGTCAGGCACATGGTGCCGCCCCAGGTCCCGCTCAGCAGTTTGGGCATAAATTTTTCTTTCAGTTCCTGGCTGGCGAAATGGGCAATCACGTTGGCTACCGCTCCGGCATTGCCCACATAAGGCATTAAGGCTGGATTGGCGGCGGACAGCATTTCCCACAGGAGTCCGAACATGGTGAAAGGCAAACAGCCGTCCGACTCCACGTCGAAGTTGCTGGCTCCCCAGCCCTGATCCTGCAGGAAGCGATGGGCCTTGTGGAAGGAAGGCGGGATGTAGACCTGGCCATCCACCCATTTGGCTCCGATGGTTTCGCCATCCTCAGCGGTGGGGGCCACCACTTCTTCGGCTACCTTGCGGACCTGGTCGACGATGGCGTCTACATCGTCCTTGCTGTAGTATTCTTTGTACCGACTGAAACTGAGGACCTCATCCAGGGGCAGCCATTCTTTGAGAATGAACTTGATGTCCCTGGTATTGTAGGAATATTTAAATGACATCTCAACATTATCCTTTCATTGCGGCCCAGGGACGAACTGGTTGATTTCCCCAGATCTCGGGCCGGATTTCATTTTTAAAAGGCCGGAGACAAGCAATCTTGTCTCCGGCAAAAAAGTGGAGGCGAATGAAGTTAAATTAACACAATTCAAATATACCGGCAGCGCCTTGGCCTCCGCCGATGCACATACTTACCATGCCATATTTGACATTTCTTCTTTCCATCTCGTTCATCAGGGAAACCGTCAGTTTGCAGCCGGTGGAGCCCATGGGATGCCCGAGAGCGATGGCTCCGCCGTTGACGTTGACGATGGCGGGATCGAGGCCCAGTTCTCTGATGCAGTACAGGGATTGAGATGCAAAGGCTTCGTTTAATTCAATCAAACCAATGTCCTTCAGTTCCAGCCCGGCTGCTTTCAAGGCCTTGGGGATGGCGAACACCGGACCGATACCCATTTCATCCGGGGCACAGCCATGGACAGCGAAATTGACGAATTTCAGCCGCGGTTTTAAGCCCAGTTCTTTAGCCTTTTCAGCCGACATGATCATCACCGCCGAAGCTCCGTCGGTGGTCTGGGAGGCGTTGCCGGCGGTTACGGTCCCGCCCGGTACGAAGGCTGGTTTCAGTTTGCTCAAGCCTTCAATGGTAACGTCGCCTCTGATACCTTCTTCATAGTCGTAGTTGATGGTTTTAGCCACTGGTACGCCGTCAGCACCTAAAGTGGTCATTTTAACCGGCACGGGTACGATTTCGTCCTTGAATTTGCCTTCCTTCATGGCGGCGGCGGCCTTTTGGTGGCTGGCTACCGCAAAGGCATCCTGGTCTTCCCGGTTGACATTATATCTCTTGGCTACGTTATCAGCGGTCTGGCCCATGCCGGTAAAGACGTTGCCGATTACCGGATCCAGGGCGATTTCGGAATTGGGCCGGATAATTCCCCCCATGGGGATCAGGCTCATATGCTCTACTCCGCCGGCCAGGACTACATCACAGCGCCCGCTCATAATGGCCTCGGCTCCGAAGGCGATGGCTTGCAGTCCGGAGGAACAGAACCGGTTGACGGTTACGGCCGGTACGCTGTCCGGGATTCCGGCATAAAGGGCGGTTATCCGGGCGGTATTCATGCCGCAAACCTGCTCGGGGGTGGCACATCCCCAAATCACGTCATCGATCATGTCAGCTTTGAAGTTTGCTCCTAACCTATTGATGGCTTCTTCCATACACAGTTTACCTAAGAATTCCGGCCGGGTATCCCTGAAGGTGCCCCGCGGCGCTTTTCCGCCTGCCGTACGAACTCCTGAAACTATCACAGCTTCTCTCACTTTTACTACCTCCTAATCTATTGGACTTTGCTTTTCAGCTAGTTGCGCAATGGCTTGCCGGTCTTCAGCATATGCATGATCCGGTCCTGAGTCTTATCTTCCTGGCACAGACGGATAAATGTATCAACTTCCAGCTTATCAAAGTATTCTTCGGGAACCATGGTATCCCGGACAAGTTCTCCCCCGGCCATAATGTCTACAATGCTGCAGGCGATAAGCCAGTCATGAGGGCTGATCACTCCGGCCTGGAGCATCTGCCTGGTGCCTACTTTTAAGAGGGCCATGGCAGTCTGTCCGAAAGTAGGAATATTCTTTTTAATGGGCGGTCTGAAACCACTGGCGAGCATTTGCAGAACCCGTTTTTTGGCATCGGTGATCAGATAATCCTGGTTCAAGGTCACTCCGTCGGTGGGGCGCAGATATCCGAGTCCCACAGCTTCCTTGGCGCTGGTGGCAACCTTGGCCATAGCGATATTCTGGAAAGCAGGCATGATCAGATCCACCGGGGATGCGGTGGTGCCTTTGACCTTTTCGTAAGTCCTCAGGATGGCTTCTCTTACTCCTCCGCCAGCGGGGATAAGTCCTACGCCAACTTCTACCAGGCCGATGTAGCTTTCACCGGCCGCCTGGATCGCGGAACCCTGGATCATCATCTCACAGCCGCCGCCTAATACCATCCCGTGCACCGCTATTACTACCGGTTTGGGGGAATACTTGTTGGCCCGGTATACGTTTTGGGTCTTACCCAACAGCTGGGCGGCCAGGTCCCAATTCTGTTCAGCCGAAATCTGCATTACGACACTTAAGTCGGCTCCCACGCAGAAGTTCTTGCCCGACCCGGCGATGACCATGCCGTCCCAATCTCCCTGGGCAAGTTCCTGCTGGGCCAATTCAATAAAGTCGATCAAATCGCTGTTGATAGCGGAGGTCTTGGTATGGAGTTCCAAACATAATACCTTGTCGCCCAGATCATACAGGGTGGCCACCGGGCTCTCTTTGACTACCTTGCCCTCACCTTTCAGTTCCTTGAGTACGATCATATCCGGCTTGTGTTCAATTACCTTGTATCCCTTGTCAGGAATGGAGTAATAGTAATCGATCCCGTTTTCGGTCCTGTAGAAAGATTTGATTCCTAAGGCCAACATCTCTTTGATCCAGGCGGGAATTACTTTGCCTTCGGCTTCCATACGGGCGATGTATTTATCCAGATCCAGTCCGTTCCACAGCTGGAACGGTCCGTTGGTGTGGTTGTAACCCCAGCACAGGGCCCGGTCCATATTGACTATATCATCGGCTACTTCCGGGATCTTGGAAGCTGCATAGAGGAAGAGCCCGGTCAGGTTTTTCCAGGTAAACTCGGCGGCCTTGTCATCACCTTCAAAGAAGGCGGTGATTTTCGCCGGCAGTCCCTTGGCTTTCTTAGCCGCATCCAAACTGGCGAACTGGACTGCGTTCTTGGGCCGGTATTCGAAGGTATTGATATCCACGACCAGTTTTTCTTTGCCGGCCTTCTTGTAGAATCCGCCCTTGGTCTTGTTGCCCAAAATGCCTTTGCCCAGCATATCGAAGCAGAAATTGGGCAGGGTGTACATTTCTTTTTCAGCCGTGTCGTCGACATTGTGTTTTACTTCTTCGGTGGAAGCAACCCCGATGTCCAGACCCACCAGGTCATATAGCCCGAAGGTGCCCATGGCCGGACGTCCGATGGCGGTGCCGGTGATGGCATCGACTTCTTCTATACTAAGACCTAATTCCAGCATCAGCTTCATGGCGGAGGGGCCACCGAAGTTGCCCAGGCGGTTGGCGATAAAAGCGGGCGTATCCTTGGCCCAGACAATGCCCTTGCCCAGGACCCTCTCCCCGAAGTCAGCCATAAACTGGATTACTTCCGGCAGGGTGTCATTGCCGGGGATCAGTTCCAACAATTTCATGTAGCGGACCGGGTTGAAGAAATGGGTTCCCATCCAGTATTGGCGGAACTCCAGGGGCAGATCTTCAGCAATCTTGTTGATGGAGATACTGGATGTATTGCTGGTAACGATGGTGCCAGGCTTAACTGCCGCGGCTACCTGGTTCAATACGCTCTTTTTGATGTCGATTCTTTCCGGGACAACTTCGACTACCCAGTCGCAGTCGGCCAACCAACCGATATTATCCTCCATGTTACCAGTAGTGATAAGGGCTGCGTCTTCCTTGCTCATCAGAGCGGCAGGTTTGGATTTTAACAGGATAGCCTTGTTGGCTTCGGCGATGCGGTTCCTGAAGGCCGGGCTTGATTCGGTCAGCCCCGCGGCTTTCTCTTTGTCATTCAGCTCTCTTGGAACAATATCCAACAGATAACTGGGAATGCCGGCGTTGGCCAGTTGTGCTGCGATGCCACCTCCCATGGTTCCGGAGCCAAGGATTGCTACTTTTTTTATGCTCTTCTTCACGGATTATTGCCTCCCATCTTGGTTTTTTGTCTTGTCATGAATTAATTTTATACTGTTTTATGCAATTCAGAATTCTACCAGGTACAAGTTTGGTGTTGCTCAACCCTCCCTTTTTGTCGTATTTGGTGGTCCTAAACGTCTTTTACAAAGTGATGCTGATATAAAGGAGTATGCTAATCATCTCTTACGGGACCATAGCCATTTGCCCGCCATCGAGATTGATTATCTGCCCGGTGATATAGTCAGAGGCTGGAGAAGCCAGGAAAACCACGGCTCCTTTCAGGTCCTCGTCGCCGCCAAACCGTCCCAGCGGAATCCTGGGAAGATAACGGTCCTTATTCTGTTCGATCAGGAATTCGCTCATATGAGTGGGGAAGAAACCTGGCGCAATGGCGTTGACATAGATATTGTACTGGGCCCACTTCACCGCCAGGTCTTTGGTCAAGGTATTGACCGCGCCCTTGCTGGCGTTATAGGGGACTGCGTTCATATCTTCCGGAAGGGTCCCGCCATAGCTGGATAATGAAGTGATATTGATGATCTTGCCGCCCCCCTGCTCCTTCATGACCCGGGCCGCCATCACCGACATCTGGAACAAACCGGTGAGATTGACATTCAGCACCTGATTCCAGCGGTTCATGGGAAAATCGAGTGAATCTGCCCCCCAGGTGATACCGGCATTGTTGATCAAAATATCGATACTGCCGTACTTGGCCATGGTTTCATCCACCAGCCGCTGGCAGTCTTCTTCTTTACTGGCGTCGCAGGCGATCGGAAATGCGTTGAATCCTTTTTGTACCATCTCGTTGCACATGGCCACACAGCGGTCATACTTGCGGGCGGCTATTACCACGTTGGCCCCGGCTTCGCCCAAGCCCATCGCCATCTGCGCTCCCAGTCCGATCGATCCGCCGGTGACGATGGCGGTTTTGCCGGTCAAATCAAACTTGTCGATTATGTTCATGAATAAGCCTCCTTGTTGATCATTGCTCGCTGCCAACAGATATTGCAATTCTCATGCCATCCCTTGACCACAACCTGGAATCCCCATTTCAACGGCCTTAAGGAGTTCATTCCAGGTTATGCCACTCCTCCGTGTGCTATAATGTCACAGTCTGTGCCAGATAATCAGGCCCAACATTTTCGGGGTGGTTTCGAAGCGTGGCGACTTTAAGGAACGTATCGGGAGAACCGCTTATACTCTGATCGTCGCCCCATTGCTGAACCCGAGAATCGATCCACCCATAGAAATAGCGGGGATCGTGGTTGGGAGCGCCCCCGCTGCCTAATAAGACTCTATCTCTGGTAAGGGGTGATCACGTACTTGATGCAATTGTCCTGGTTCCCACCGAAAATCTCCATCGCCTTCAAGACATTGTTCAAGGGGCTGCGATGGGTCTGCATGAAGCGGGTGTCTATCTGGCCGGACTGGATCAGTTCCATCATGGTCTCCAGGCCGTCACAGCGTTGAATGCCGGTTCTTAACTGCATGTTCCGGTAGGTCATGAAATTAATGGGGATTTCAATGGGTTTGGGAAAGATAGCCACTGAGGACACAATTCCATAGTGGCCGGTGGAACGGATGGCAGCCTGGATTGTTGCCGGCACCCCGGCGGTCTCAATCGATGCATGGGTTCCTTTTCCACCCGTAATCGCCTTGATCTGCTTGACCACATCCACCTCACCCGGATTAAATATATAGTCGGCCAGTCCCTGGTTCTTGACCGTATCCAGCCGGTACTGGATCAGGTCCACCGCAATGACCGTTTTAGCCTTAAATACCTTTTTGGCCAGGAGGCAGGCGCACATCCCCACCGGCCCAACCCCGAACACGCTGACCGTATCGCCTTCTTTAACTTCCGCATTGGTCACGCCATACCAGGCGGTTCCCAGCATATCCGCCAGGAGCAAAACGTCTTCGTCTGCCAAGCCGGTGGGAATCGGTATTAGAATCCGCTCCGCCTGGGGAACCCGTATATATTCGGCCAGAGCGCCGAAAAGTTCGGGTACCGTGCCGAAAACCCCGCCCTTTTCGCAGTAGCTGATATAGCCTTGTTGGCACATCGAGCACTCACCGCAGAACACCGCCGATATGGCGTGGACCCGGTCGCCCACCTGGAAACGGGTTATCGCCTCGCCTACCGCCACCACTTCGCCGCAAAACTCATGTCCCAAAACGGTCGGGACCGGTACAAAAGGCATATGGCCGTGGGCCAGATGGACGTCCGAGGTACAGGGCGTAGTCAGGGTTACTTTCAGAATCACGTCGCCAGGCTCCTTTATCACCGGCATGGGCACGTCATCCAAACTGAGCTGGTTAGGCCCGTGGTAAACCAATGCTTTCATTGTTTCTGCTGTCATTATGAATACACCTCGTTTTGTTTTTTCCTTATATACAGTCTTCTAGTTGGAGTTATCTGCCTGTGGGGTGTTATTTGATTCATTCGCAAAAACTATGCCATCGCCCCACATAACTTCGCCTGTCGGTGCCAGTGCCCAGTTCATCCCCTTCCCCCCGCCATTCATCTGATGACTGCACCTACCACACCCTAACAGTTGACAGTCACTTGTACCTGACCTTGGCCCAAATTGAGCCACCGGGTGGCATGATATTTGCGTAAACAAAAGGACAAAATGCGTTTCAGCGATCGGCTGAGGCTCAATTAGGAATGATTTCTAAATGAAGAAAGGTGACAAAATGATAACCAGGATACTGATTGCCAACCGCGGCGAAGTTGCTATCCGGATCGCTCGGGCGGCGGCTGACCTCGGCATTGAAACGGTGACCGTGTTTTCCACTGACGATGCCAACTCCCTGCACCTCCGGACTGCCGACCAGGCGGTGGCTCTGGCGGGATCGGGAGCGGCCGCCTATTTGGATGTGGAACAGATGATAGCCGTCGCTAAAAACATGAACTGCGATGCCATCCATCCCGGCTACGGTTTTCTAAGTGAAAACATAACCTTGGCGGAACGGTGCCGGGAGGAAAACCTGGTCTTTATCGGGACCACCCCGGAACTCTTGGCTTTGTTCGGCGATAAACCCCGGGCGCGGGCGTTTGCCCAAAGGTGTAATGTCCCGGTTTTGCCGGCTACCAGCACAGCCACCAGCCTGGAGGAAGCCCGGGCTTTCATGGCGGAGTTGGGGCCGTCCGCCAGCGTCATGGTGAAGGCGGTCTGCGGCGGCGGCGGCCGGGGAATGCGGCCGGTACTCAACATCGCCGACCTGGATGAAGCCTTCGCCCGCTGCCAGTCAGAAGCCCGGGCGGCTTTTGGCAACGGCGACGTTTATGTAGAACAACTTCTGCACCGTCCCCGGCACATCGAGGTGCAGGTCATCGGTGACGGCAGCCGGGCGGTCCATTTGGGCGAACGTGACTGCACCCTGCAGAGGCGCCACCAGAAATTGATGGAGATAACCCCCTGCCCCACCCTGACGTCCGGCTTGCGGGAGAAGATCACGGCAGCTGCCCTGCGCCTGGCGGAAAACTCACAATATGTTGGGCTGGGCACGTTTGAGTTTCTGATAGGAGCAGATGCGGGTAATGAGTGCACCTTCGCTTTCATGGAGGCCAATCCCCGCTTGCAGGTTGAACATACCATCACCGAAGAAATAACCGGCATCGATCTGGTCCAGACCCAGATCGAGTTGGCCAGTGGTAAGACCCTGGCCGACCTGGGCCTTGATCATGACAGCCCTCATCCAACCGGTTTTTATGCCCTGCAGCTGCGGATCAACATGGAAACTATCGATTCGACCGGGAATGCCCATCCCGCCAGTGGCACGGTCGGTCTTTATGAAATACCATCGGGACCTGGCATCCGGGTCGATGGATACGGTTATGGGGGTTACGCCACCAACCCGGCCTTCGATCCCCTTTTGGCCAAGCTGATTGTAACCAGCCGCTCGCCCCGGTTTAAAGATCTGGTGGCCAAAGCCCGACGGGCCCTAAGCGAGTTTCGCATTGAAGGAGTGCCCACCAATATCCCCTTCCTGCTCAATATTCTGGATCGGCCCGAAGTGATCCAAAACCTCCATTCCACTTACTTCATTGAGGACCATGCCGCTGAACTGGTGCCAGCCGGGGAAAACGGCACGGTCGGCTTTAATCAAGCCATTCCGGGGGACGGCCAGCTTCCAGACGACACACTGGTAATAGCCGCGCCCCGGTTGGGCCGGATCGTAGAAATATGCATCCAACCAGGTGAGTTAGTCTCGGCCGGACAGACGGTGGCGGTGATCGAGGCCATGAAAATGGAATTTGAAATCAAATCCCGCCAAAGCGGCTATGTCCAGGAAATATGTGTAAAAGCAGATGATAACGTTGCCATCGGCGATCCCCTTGTATATCTGACTGAGGCGGAATTCGCCCATTCATCTGCTGACGATGATGAACAGATCGATCTTGATTTTATCCGCCCCGATCTGGCGGAATTAAACCGTCGCCTGGCTTATGGGCTGGATGAGTCCCGGCCTGGGGCGGTAGAGAAAAGATGCCAGACCAGCCAGCGCACGGCCCGCACCAATGTGCACGATCTGTGCGATCCCGGCAGCTTCACGGAATATGGAGCCCTGGCAGTAGCTGCCCAGCGCCAGCGGCGTTCACTGGAAGAATTAATGAAGAATACCCCGGCCGATGGAATGATTGCCGGCCTCGGCTCAGTCAACGGCGGCCTGGTTGGAGAAGAAAGGTCGCGCTGCATGGTGCTGGCTTACGACTATTCGGTGCTGGCCGGTACCCAGGGATTTTTCAACCATAAAAAACTGGACCGGATGCTAAAACTGGCTCATGAGCAGGCACTGCCAGTGATTCTTTTCGCCGAGGGAGGCGGCGGCCGTCCGGGGGATACCGATGCCACCGGGGTCATGATTGCCGGCCTGGATCTGCCTTCATTTGCCAACTTTGCCGGCCTCAACGGAAAGGTTCCGCTGGTGGGCATTGTGTCAGGGCCCTGTTTTGCCGGCAATGCAGCTTTATTGGGCTGTTGCGACGTCATAATCGCCACTCGCAACGCCAACATCGGCATGGGCGGCCCGGTCATGATCGAAGGCGGCGGGTTAGGGGTCTACCGTACTGAAGAGGTAGGTCCCCTAAGCACCCAGACCCGTAACGGGGTGGTGGATATCGCCGTCGCTGATGAAGCGGAAGCGGTGGCGGTCGCCAAACAGTACCTGTCCTATTTCCAGGGAACCCTGTCGGCTTGGGATGAAACCGATCAACGTTTGCTGCGCCGCCTGATTCCGGAAAACCGGCGCAGGATCTATGATGTGCGCACCGTAATCCAAACTCTGGCTGATGCCGGCTCAATGCTGGAATTGCGCCCGGACTTCGGTCCGGGGATGGTTACCGCCCTGGTCCGCATCGAAGGGCTCCCCTTCGGTTTGATCGCCAATGACTCCCGGCATTCTTCCGGGGCCATTGAGGCTGAAGACGCCGACAAAGCCGCCCGGTTCATGCAATTGTGCAATGCCCACCGTCTGCCTATAATTTCCCTGTGCGACACCCCGGGATTTATGGTGGGGCCGGAAGTGGAAGATCGGGCCCAGGTCCGGCATGTCTGCCGTATGTTTGTGGCCGCTTCCCATTTAACCATCCCTTACTTTACTGTCGTCCTGCGCAAAGGCTACGGCCTGGGGGCCATGGCTATGGCCAAGGGCGGATTCCACGAATCTTCCTTCACAGCAGCCTGGCCCAGCGGAGAATTTGGGGCTATGGGTTTGGAGGGAGCGGTCAAAATGGGCTTCAAGCGCGAACTGGAAGCGGCCGCCTCCCCCGCCGAACGGGACAAATTATATGACACCCTCCTGGCCCAGCTCTACGAACGGGGCCAAGCCGTCAACCTTGCCTCCTACCTGGAGATCGACACCGTTATCGATCCGGCTGATACCCGCAAGTGGATCATCTTGGGATTGAAATCGGTCCTCAGCCAGCCCCAGCCATTCAAGCCCTTCATCGACACCTGGTAAAAAATAATGCCGTTGAGGTTTGGACTCTCAACGGCAGATCATATCTGACTTATAAAAGTGACTGCAGGCCATTTTGGCCTGCAGCTGCCTTGTCTTCACTATTGGCTATTTAGTACCAATTCTCATTTTACTTACGGGCAAAGCATTTAGTCTGCAATTATTACAATACTTACGTTCAGTCAAGCTGGATTTCGAATTTAGTCTATTAATTTGTTTGTCAAACCGCGCTTTTAGTACTGGAATATCTCGATAGGCGCCTCACTGCAAGTAGGATCGCCAGCGGCAATGATCTCCAGCAGGTGCCATACATTGGGCACTACATTGCGCAGATAATACCGGCAGGACAACAGTTTGCCATAATAGAACATGTAGTCATAGTGGTCTTTACCCAGTTCATCCATGCGCTGTTGGGCAATAACTCCCTGCTGCAGCAGGCAGTAGCCACCCAGCAACTGTCCGGTGGCAGTCAGGATGCGGCGCGCATAGGTCGGAACCAGCCCGTACTTCTGGTTGGCGAAAAATCCGCCGATGATCACTTGGATCTTCTGGTAAGAACTGAGGGCCTTCTTAAGATTGCCGAATTCCTTCTGGAATCCTGCCGCGCCTTCGTTGGCCGCGATCCACTGTTGAACCTCGTCCAGCAGCGATGCAAATACGGCCCCCTTGCCCATGGTCCATTTGCGTCCCACCAGGTCCATAGCCTGGATGAAGTTGGTCCCTTCCCAGATGGAATAGATTTTGAGGTCCCGGGCCGATTGGGCCACCGGATATTCTTCCGAGTACCCGTAACCACCCATGGCCTGCATAGCCTCACCAACTAATGGCCATGCTTCGTCAGAAGGATAAGCCTTGGCCACCGGGGTCAAACACTCCCATTTGCCCTTGGCCGCTCTCTTGATGGCGGGATCCGGCTCATTTTCCACTATGTCCATCATGAAGGCGGTTTTAAAGCAGATCGCCCGGCTGGCTTCAATGGTGGACTTGTTGAGGAGCAGCATCCGTTTGACGTCTTCATGGTTGATGATCTGGGTCCGGCCCCCCTTAGGATTGGTGAGCAGGCGGCCCTGGATCCGGTCTTTACAGTAAGCCGCTGAATTCCAGTAGGCATTGGCAGCCACCGAGTAGGCAGCCATACCGGTGACATGGCGTTCTTCGTTCATCATCTGGAACATCTGGGCCATGCCCTGGCCTTTGCCGGTTTCCTTATCGAATGCACCCAGGAGCCAGCCGCGGCAGTTGTTGTTCTCTCCCACTGAAAGGGCGGCGGTGGAGGAACCCTTGATTCCCAGTTTATGCTCGACTCCGGCTGTCTCCACATCATTGGGCTCCAGGCTCCCGTCTGGATTTACCCAGTATTTGGGCACTATAAACAGCGATATGCCGCTGGTGCCTGGTTTTCCGCCCTCGATCCGCGCCAGGTAAAGATGGATGATGTTGTCGACATGGTCCCCGTCCCCGCCGGTAATAAATATTTTGCTGCCTTTAATCTTATAGACCCGGGGATCGTCGGTGGGATAGGCCCGGGACAAAATGTCGCCTACATCGGAGCCAGCCGTGGGCTCGGTCAGGCACATGGTTCCCGACCAGGTTCCGTCGAACATCTTGGGCAGGAAAATCGCTTTCAGATCCTCATCGGCAAAGGACTGGATCAATCCTGCCGCGCCGGTGGTCAGGCCGATGTAAGGTGCGAACGAGGGATTGGCAGCCCCCATCATTTCACCCAGGGCGCAAACCAGGGTGATCGGTAAGGTCCCTTCGCCATGATGGTCGATATTGGAGGTGCCCCAGCCATTTTCCTGCACATATTTGAAGAGCTTTCTGAACTCTGGATTTACATAAACCTGACCATTCTCCAGCCGCACCGGCACATCATCATTGGTGGGCGCGATCATCTCCTTGGAAATCTTGTTGACCTGGTCGACCATGGTGTCGATATCGTCTTTGGTGTAATAGTCTTTATACCGGTCATAGGCAAAAATCTGTTCCATGGGCAACCATTCTTTTAAGGCGAATTTGAGTTCTCTGGTTCCATATGCGTAATTAGCCGACATCTTCGATACCTCCTAATATTGTTTGGTGAAACCGCTGCATTAGCGGGTATAACTCCCGAATTCTGGCACTTTCAGTGACGTTTGGCAAAACCTCCTTCATAGTTAAATATAAACTCGTCTGTTTTTTTCCTTTATTGATTGCAAATATGATGCCTATCACGTTATCAGCCCCAAAAAATAATCAGCCACGGCTGGTTCAGGGTCGGTTCTTCTCCCTCAATATGGCGGTATGGGGTTCGTGTTCACAAAGGTATCAGACTATCTGCTGAACAAAGTGATTCGAGCCGGGTAAACATGAACTGTATCAAATTGCTACACTTTGCTTCACACCGTGCCAGTAAGATACCTGCCCTGGCTGCCCATCATCTGCCGGCCATGGCCCTGCCATCCCAAAGGGTATTGGGCGACTCGTCATTGCCCCGAGCGAATCTGAAGCACCGGGACGTTGTTTTTGCTTTCACCCCTCCTGAAAAATCCAGAGCCGGCGGTGATAAAAGCCTGCTCAGCCGCTAATTATCTGCAACACGCTGACGGACGTTAACCCGTCTGCAGGTGGCATATTTCTTGCGTTTTTAAATAGATTATGGAAGGGTATTCCACAAAAAAAAGAATAATGGGGGTGTATATTGGATATGGGTAACGATAATTTCACCGAGAGCCTGTATTTCTCCACCTTGCCCGACATGTTCAACCGATCGGCTTACCGCTTTGGAAACCGGAGGTCCCAGTGGTACCAGCCTGATCCTGCCAAACCGACCGAAACTGCCTTTTTCACTTATTCCGAGACCTATATAAAGGTCAAAGACCTGAGCTGCGGCTTGATGTCGATGGGTATAACCCCCGGTGACCGGGCAGCGATTATGTCCGGCAATTGCCCCCAGTGGTTATGGGCGGATTTCGCCATCCTGGGATGCGGAGCGGTGACCGTAACCATTTATCCTTCCTTTTCAGCCAATGAAATCAAGTTTATCGTCAATAACTCCGGTTCCCGGGTGGTCTTCGTGCGCGACAATGATGGGATCAAAAAGATCCTGGGCATTTTGGATGACCTGCCGACCTTGGAAAAGGTCATCGTATTCTCGGCCCAGGCTTCGCTGCCGGACAATGACAAATTCATGACCTTGGAGCAGGTTATGGAAGCGGGCAAAAGGTATGAAAAGAAACATCCCTATGCTTATCAGAAGGCGGTTGACGCTCTCAAACCCTGGGACCTGGCTACTATCGTTTATACTTCAGGCACCACTGGTAACCCCAAGGGAGCGATGCACACCCATCAGACCTTTATGAGTGCCACGGCGGCCGACATCCTGCGTTTCGGCGAGGGCGGCGTTCATCCCGATCATGAGATCCAGCTTTCCTTCCTGCCCCTATCCCATACCTACGAGCGGCAATGCTGCCAGGTGTATTCCGTTTTGACCGGGGCAACCATTGCTTATGCTGAAAGTGCGTCCACGGTGATCCGGGACATCCAGATTTATAATCCCACCTGGTTCTGTGCGGTGCCGCGCATATACGAACGTTTGTATGTGGCCATGCGGGATGCCGCCTCAGCTACTCCGGAAGGAAAAATGGGTTTTGAAAGAGCCATGGAGATAGGCCTGCGGGTAGTGGACTTCCAGAGCGACGAGGATGGTTTCGTTAATTTGGGTTATGGCCGTACCCTCTTCGACGGTTTGCCCGATGACCTGCGGGCCCAGTACGAGTGGGCGGATGCCAACGTGTTCGCCCAGGTGCGGGCCCTGCTGGGCAAAAACTATCGCTATTCCTGTTCCGCCTCGGCCAGTTTCCCGGCCCGGCTATGCAAGCTGTTTATGGCCATGGGGGTCAAGATAATTGAAGGATACGGGCTGACCGAGACCATGAACGCCATCAATTTCAGCGTAACCACCGCCATCCTGCCGGGCAGTATGGGACCGGCTACGGCATTTAACGAAGTCAAGCTAGCCGAGGACGGCGAGATCCTGGTCCGCGGCGGCAATGTTTTCCTGGGCTATTACAACAACCCGGAAGCCACCGCGGAAGCCTTTGATGCTGACGGTTTCTTCCACACCGGAGATATCGGCCGGACGGTCTATAATCAGCAGCTGGGCAAAGATTACTATATTATCATCGACCGCAAGAAGGCCATCATGGTTCTGGATACCGGCAAGAAAGTACCCCGGGAAAAGGTGGAGTCCCGTTTTACCGCCGCCAATTATGTGGAGCAGGTATGTGCGGTAGCTGACGACAAGAAGTATGTCGGGGCCATAATCGTGCCCAAGTTCGACCGTATTTTAAAAGCCCTGGCGGCGGAAGGCATCACCTTCGACGAGAACCAGATGATGAAGGTTGACGGGATGACTGTCAAGGTGGGCCAGGATTTCAGCGAGCACCCCCGGGTCCGGGCCTTGATCGAGTTTGACGTCGAAGAAGCTAACCAGGGACTGGAGGAATATGAAGCTGTCAAGGATTATCTGGTGTCGGCCCGGGTATTCATGCCTGACCTGGAAGAGATGACGCCCACCCTTAAGCTCAAATTCCGTAATATTCTGAAGAACTTTGCGACGGATATCGAGAAACTGTACCGGTAATAACTCGATTGGAAGCAGCCACCTGCAGAAAACGCAGTAATGTTAATGGCAGCCTGAATTAAAGCTAAACAAGTTACATTCAGGCAGACCGAGCAAAATAGGCTTAGAGCAAGGCATTCGGGAGCCCCGTGATCAAGGCGTGAGGTACGTCCATTGAATGGGGATTCCGTATTAACGCAGCTATGGGCCTTTTTTGACGGTCTGAGAGGGCGGTATGATTACATGACCGCCCTCTTATTATGTCGGTAGTTGACGGCTTGGTTGATCGATACCAGACCCAGCGGACTAGCCAAAGAGATTCGTCCCTTCATTTTTATTTTTGTGCTTCAAATAATAATGGCATAAGAGTAAAATAAATCGGGGAACGACTATAATAAGTACTATCGTAAATTTCGTTGCAGGAGGATCCATGGATACAGACAAACAAATCAGCATTGATGAATACACACAGACATTTGCCGAGGACAAGCTACTGCTGATTGCTAAAGCATTTCTCCAGAATCCATTACCAATGGCGATCACCGGGATGCTTAGCGGCATCTACATCGAGGTCAACGATGCCTGGAACAAAACCCTTGGTTACAATCGCGGAGAAATACTGGGCAAAACAGTTATGGAGCTTAATCTCTGGCAAGATTTCGGCGAGCGGGATATATTGGTCAACCATATCAGTAGGGATGGATTCATCAAGAATTTTGAATGCACCTTACTTAAGAAATCTGGTCAGCCGGCTAAATTCCTTTTTTCGGCTAGCACCACCCAATCAGGCAATGTTAGTTATTTGTTATCATCGATAATCGAAATAACCTAACAATAGCGACGCCATCACTGGATTTCTGAAATTCTCTTTAAGAACGCCGACAAAAAGAGCCTGTGCTTATTGCAGAGGCTCGAAATGTTTTAGCTAAATCCATGGGATGACTGCCTAATACACTCATGGCCAGTCTCCCATGATCAGACCATACTGTTCCTTAAAATATTGACGATTTCATCATGGGTTAAGACCGGAGTAGACAGCCTTCCAGGCAATATAAAAACCACCCACCGATAAACCTGGTTTTATCCATAGATGGTAGTTAACATGATTTCCCATGTCAGCGCGGAGAAACTAAAACGCATACAGATAAAATACTAATTCTGGTTTTAAGTTTCGGCGGTTACACTATAAAACGAAAGCTCCCAATCATTCCTTTTCAAGGCGTACTCTCAGAACCTATCAAGCCATTCAAACAAATTATTGTACTGCCTTTGCTTTCGTAATACTTCAGCATTTCGTCAATTTTTCTTTTATCATAACTGGTAACGCAATCTGATAAGACAGTAACGCTATAATTTGCTTTGCGCAAGTTGTAACAGGTTGATTTGACACAGGCAATCGCGTCTGCCCCTGCTATGTAGAAATCACTGATCTCATTTTTATCAATAAAGTTTGCGAACGCTTCGCTCGTTAATGCGTTTCCTTTGCTCTTGGTAAAAACATGATTGGATACTATTTTCAAATCTGGCGCTAATTCAGCCCCACGCGTATTGGGCTTAAAAGTCCTTGTACCAGCCGATAAATTTTCATGCCTTATATAAACGATATGAATATCATGACTGGTCGCCCAATCTATCGCTTTATTGATATTGCCGATGATATCCTTGTAATTCTTCGTTATATCATTTTGAATATCAATGATTACTAAGACTTTTTTCTGCATAGGGATTCCTCCTGTGAATTGAATGTCAACGTTACTCTTCTCGGCAATGACATCCACTGGCGGTACAAGTGCAATTCGGATTGTAGCCGCTGGCGCATTCGTCGGTGCAAGTGCAATGCTCTTCGATCATAATGCTCCATTTAAGCCCGAACTTGTCCTGGGTCTCCGCATAGCACTTGTTCCAAAAAGTTTCCTGCGCCTCACAGAATACCTTCCCACCCTCTTTGAGAACTTCAAAAGCTGATTTTACATCTTCGGCGTTGTCGAGCTCAACACAGGGGAAAGAACCATTGCCAAAGGCGGCAGGTTGGTCGGGCGTTGTGTCGGCGAGATAAATGGATTCATTGCCTATGGGAAGGACGCAGTGCATCACAAGTTCCTCTGTTCCGGGTTGGATTGGATATTCATCTGAGGGTGGCGTATCTTTGTATTGGCAGAAATTCGCCTTGGTTTTAAACGCTTTTTCGTAGAGTTTGATTGCCTCCAAGCAGTTTCCGTTGAAAATCAAATAAGGTGATGCTTTCATTTTTGTTCTTCCTTTCCGCTGATTGTCGAAGACAACAAGGTTCTCTAAGCCGCCCGAGGCTTTGCCTCGGTTTTGCGGCGTGAGGTTCTTATTTCAGCATAAATACCACTTTCGTCAAAAGTTCGCTTTCAGACGTGTCGGCGGGATTGTTGAGATAGTAATCATAATAAACGCCGGTCGATTCCAATTTATTCTCCGCGAGGTACTGCATCATGGGCGCGTAGGTTTTTTCGATATCTTTGTAAGCCCCTTTGTGCGTGGCCGTGATCGCTTTACCATCGCAGGTTTTAGCCATATAGATGCCGTCTTTTTCGGGTAGGGCTTCATTGACCGGCACGCCCAATTCAATGTCAAATTTCATATAATCCTCGCTGGGATTGATGTATTTGCAATAAGGAGCGCCAGTCATCTGCTTGCCGCGCTGCGCCACATACGCCCACAGTTTTTGATAGCCTTCGCCCATAACTTATCCCATATTCGAAAAGTCCACCGCGTCATACTTCACCGCCGCCGCACTTTCGGCCTCTTTGTTGATTGTTTCAATGTTCCTGTAAAAATCCTCCTGCGTTTTTCTTTAAGTATAGCAGGTTAAGTTGACAACAGTGTGTCATATTATAAAAGTCTTTTTACGAATATTTTTCAAAAACTTCTTTTGCCCGCTTTCGGACTTCCTCCCGGATGTGTTCCGGCGCCAACACCTCCGCATAGCTTCCGAAGGACAAAACAAAGCCGTAAATCCACTCTTCGTCGGGAATTTGAACGGTCAAATCAAAGCTGCTGTCACTATTTTGGCTGATAAACTGCTCGTCAAAGGCATCGTATAGATGATTCAAGACCTTTTCATCACAACGCAGTTTTAGTTCTACCAGCGGGGCGTGAACGACTTGTTTTTCTTGCTCGGTTATCACGCGCTTGGTAAAATGCTTGTCCGTCAGTCGTACATTTTTGATTCTCGAAAGGCGAAACATACGGTGTTCCTGCCTGTTGTGGCAATAAGCGATCAAATACCATGTATAAGCATTAAATATCAGTTTGACCGGCTCCGCGTCTCTGTTGCTTTTCACGCCGCTTGCGTTGATATAATCAAAGTTGATGACAAGACTGTTTATAATCGCATCCCTGATTTTGCCGAATTTATTATCCTCATTGACCTTGCTGCTCCAACTTTCAAAATCAACCTCGATCCAGTCGTGCGCCATATTGGTTTTGAAAATGGAGCCGATTTTTTCAAGAAGCGCATCCGCTTCGGGATAATCGGTTGCCCCCATCGCTTTCAGCGCAAGGATCAAGCCTTCGCTTTCGTTTTTGGACAGCAGGGCTTTGTTTAACGTATAATCCTCTAAAATAGATATCCCGCCGCCCTTGCCTTTGTCGGTATAAATGGGAACGCCTGCAGAGGACAGAGCATCAACATCACGATAGATCGTGCGCTTGGAAACGCCGAAACGGTCAGCCAGCTCCTTTGCGGTTACAGTTTGACGGTTCAGAAGTATGGTTATGATTTCAATTAAACGGTTTATTTTAATTATGACCTCTCCTTCCTTCTGTCAACAAGCTCCGAAAACCTTTTCTGAGAAGCCGTACCTTTTACCTTCTCCTTCAGCGGGAAAGTCTTGTCAAATTCAGCGGCGGCGGCTCCGTCGATTTCATAGACTTCATTCTCAAAATAGCAGCCTGTTATATCGGACAAGGCATTTTCATACAACTCACAGACCTGGAGCGCTTCGGCGTACATATTATCCGACGTCCTGATTTCAAAACTTTCGGCGGCAACAAAGCGATGGCGGGAATAATAGGCGGGGTCTCCATACAGCAAAATGGCTTGGTATCCCATATCGCGGGCTATTTGTTTCGTGTGTTCAATCAAGCGACCTCCCACGCCCTTGCTTTGATATTCGGGAAGAACCGAAATCGGCCCCAACCCCAGCATCTCATAGGCGTTTCCGTCATCCGATCTAATTACGGATTTAGCGCAAACGGCATTTCCAATGATCCTGCCCTCATAAACCGCCACGAGGTTAAGCCCCGGTACAAACGTCGGACTGTCACGCATGATATGGAGCAGATAATGCTCATCGCAGCCCGGAACGTGAATATTCCAAAAGGCCTCCCGTGTAACATTCTCATTTTCGCGGGTTTCATCAGGCTGTTCGAGTCTTAGCGTGAGGTTTATAATATCGAATACGAGCTTCCTTTCAAGATAAACTATATCTTTTAATAATACGTCGTCCTCAATCATCGGATGATCGTAGTGCGTGGTAAAATAGTCCGGTATACGGTGGGTCACGGCAAACCCGCGCCGCTTATAAAACCCCAGAATTCCCGGAACATCGCCTGTTCCAAGGATGATTTTATCATACCGTCCGGCATAATGGTTTGCAATATATTCAATCAGACGGGAAGCATTTCCCTTCCGCTGATGCCGTTGATCCGTCGCGAGATTTTGAATTTCCAAAGTGCCGCGCCCTTCGTCTGTGACAACGCACACGCTTTTAACATCCCCGTCGTACAGGGCGAACAGCTCACCGCGTTCAAGGTATTTGTCGATCTGGCTTTCCTGCTCGTCGCCAAGAAGCAAAAGCGGCAGGAAATCCTTTTTGTTTTCGGCGATAAGGCTGATTATGATGTCTTTCATATCTGACAGTCCACCGGCTTCTTCATCGGTTTTCAATAACGCATACATTTTCATATCCACCGATTGCCCGCTTTTGACCGCGTTCTGACGCAAAATACCCTCAAACTGGAAACCGGCTTTTTCCAGCACACGGCAGGATGCCTGATTGAAAGCATAAGGCTCCGCGAAAATGCGGATGATGTCGGTGTTATCAAAAACATAGGCACACATCTGCCGGACGGCTTCGGTCATAAACCCCTTGCCCCAATAGGGTTCCGCGATATAATATCCCAACTCAGCGGTCAGGCGGTGGACGTTTTCCTTGCGGAACACACCGATGCTGCCGATAACTTTTTCGTTAACTGTAACGGCAAATGCATACTGCGTGTCCTTTCCGGCGTCCAGCGTAGCGGTGATAAATTCGACCGCGTCCTTTTCGGCGTATGGGTATGGAATACCGTCCCGCAAGTTAACCAGAATCTTTTTATTGTTGATGGCCACCGCTAAATCAGAAGCGTCTTCTATTTTCCATGGGCGTAAAATTACGCCTGATTCCATTACCACAACGGACTCCTCATTTCTTTTTCTTCTTTGCCTGTTCTCCGAATATAGTGCCGACGGAAATACCTAGACACAGTCCAATCGGCAACCATAAGCCGATGTTATCTGTAATTGTACCAATAACAACGCCCGCCAGCATCCCGAAGCACATTCCTATAGATAAAGCCGTGCCGTGGTCATATTTCTTTTCCAGATACACGAATTTGATCCCCGAGCCGACTGTTTCTTCCTTAAAGCGGATATATCCCGCTTTTTCGTATAGATGCAAATTCCGGTCGCTTTTCAGGCTGGTAAACAGCTCAAAGCGCTTGCGGTGGAGTTTGCTTTCAATTGCCGCCAACAGGCGTTTACCCAAGCCCCTGCCCTGATGATCGGGATGAACCATCAGCTTGCCTATGTATACGGTATCGTCGTCGGCGTATGCTCTGACAGAGCCGACGATCTCGCCGTTTTGCACTGCTTTCAG